>CAXYYC010000010.1:0-65102 GCA_964293815.1 uncultured Burkholderiaceae bacterium | reverse complement strand
CGGTACGACCAAAACCGGTTTGCACCTCGTCGGCAATCAGCACGATGCCGTGTTCATCACAAATCTGGCGCAGGCCGCGCATGAATTCAGCCGGTGCGGCGTAGAAGCCGCCTTCGCCTTGTACGGGTTCGAGAATGATCGCGGCAACGCGTGCTGGATCGATGTCGGATTTGAAGATATGGTTGATGGCGTCCAGCGAATCTTGTGTGCTCACGCCATGCAGTTCAACCGGATACGGCGCGTGGAACACTTCCGCAGGGAAGGGACCGAAGCCTGCTTTATACGGCACGACTTTGCCGGTGAGCGCCAAACCCATCATGGTGCGACCGTGGAAACTACCGCTGAAAGCGATCACGCCAGAGCGACCCGTGTAGGCACGGGCGATCTTGATCGAGTTCTCGACGGCTTCCGCACCGGTGGTGAAGAAGGTGGTCTTGGTGGCTGCGGCAATCGGTGCGGTGTCGTTCACACGCTCGGCCAAGCGCACATAGGATTCATACGGCACGACTTGATAGCAGGTATGGGTGAAGTGGTTCAACTGCTCGGCGATGGCGGCGATCTGTTTCGGGTGGCGATGGCCAGTGTTGACCACGGCAATACCGCCACCAAAGTCGATGTAGCGTTTGCCTTCGATGTCCCAAATCTCGGCGTTCTCGGCGCGTGCGGCGTAGAATTCGCACATCACACCAACACCACGCGGGGTTGCTGCGTTCTTACGGGCTAATAGGGATGCGTTGCTCATGGGATTCCTTTCGAATTTGGTTTGTCTAATATCTAATCTTACTATTGAATGTATGGTTTTAGAAAAAGGCTTGAATACCTGTTTGCGCGCGTCCGAGTATCAGCGCGTGAATGTCGTGTGTGCCTTCGTAGGTGTTGACCACCTCCAGATTGACCAAGTGGCGGGCTATGCCGAATTCGTCGGCTATGCCGTTGCCGCCGAGCATGTCGCGTGCCATGCGTGCGACGTCCAGCGCCTTGCCGCATGAGTTGCGTTTCATCATCGAGGTGATTTCGACGGCGGCTTTGCCTTGTTCTTTCAGTCGACCTAAACGTAAGCAACCTTGTAAGCCTAAGGTGATTTCGGTTTGCATATCGGCTAATTTTTTCTGAATCAGTTGGTTGGCGGCCAGCGGGCGGCCAAATTGTGTGCGATCAAGGACGTATTGCCGTGCGGTGTGCCAGCAGTCTGTTGCCGCGCCCAGTGCGCCCCAAGCAATGCCGTAGCGCGCGGAGTTCAGACAGGTGAATGGGCCGCGTAAGCCTTTGATTTCAGGGAAGATGTTTTCTTCGGGGACAAATACTTCATCCAGGACGATTTCGCCGGTGATGGAAGCGCGTAAGCCGACTTTGCCGTGAATCGCAGGGGCGCTTAAGCCTTTCCAACCTTTTTCGAGGATGAAGCCGCGAATATCACCCGCGTCGTCTTTTGCCCAGACCACGAAAACATCGGCGATGGGTGAATTGGTAATCCACATTTTTTGACCGCTCAGGCTGTAGCCGCCGTTGACTTTACGTGCGCGGCTTTGCATTCCTGCCGGATCGGAACCGTGGTTGGGTTCGGTCAGGCCAAAGCAGCCAATCCATTCGCCGGTTGCCAATCGAGGCAGGTATTTTTGTTTTTGTGCTTCTGTGCCAAACGCTTCGATGGGAACCATGACCAGAGAGCTTTGTACGCTCATCATGGAGCGGTAGCCGGAGTCCACTTGTTCGACCGCGTAGGCGATCAAGCCATAGCATACGTCGTTCAAACCTGATCCGCCGTATTCGGGCGAAATGGTTGCGCCGAGTAATCCCAATTCGCCCATTTCTTTGAAAATATCTGGGTCGGTCGCTTCGTTGCGAAAAGCGTTCAAAACGCGCGGTTTGAGCTGTTCTTGGGCATAGGCGGTGGCGGTATGCCACACCATGCGTTCTTCATCGCTCAGTTGATCGCTCAGAAGTAAGACGTCTTCCCAGTTGAATCGGGCGTTGTTGTGCGTTGCCATGGTAGTCCTTTCGTGTGTTTGGTATGGTGTGCTTGGGTGATTTGGGTCGTTATGATTAATTTTCGGGTGCAACAATCCTTGGCTCATCGAGGGTGATGAGCCAGAGATCGTTGTTTAATTGAGTTATGAATTAAAGCTTAAAAATACCGTTTCTTAGTGGCTGTCTGTCAGTACATAAGTGCCACTGACGTCCAATCGCGCGTGCCAGCCCGGATTGATGACAATGGTGGTGGTGATTTCCTCAATCACCGCAGGGCCGATCAACTCGTCACCCGCACCCAATAATTCACCATCGTAGACCGGCGTATTCATGAAGCCGCCATCGTTGGAGAAAATCATGTCGCGATAGGCCTTGATGGCGTTTTCGGCGCCTTTGCCTTCGGCGAAAGTGGGTGCGGCAGGGCGCTCGACTTTGCCGTATACCGTGCTTTCGATATTGACGATTTCTACCATGCTTTGCGGCTCGCAGTAGGTGAATAATTGCTCGTGCTGGGTATCAAATGCGGCGCGAATGCGGTTGATGTTGGCTTCATTAATCACCATGTCGCCGATGTCAACCGAGCATTCATGCACTTGTCCGACATAGCGCATATCCAGACTGCGTTTCATCACCACTTGAGTGCCATCAATGCCTTCGCGGGTGAGGGCGTCTTTGGCGTTTTGTTCGAGTTCAGCAAAACGCGACTCCACGCGCTGTAAATCCGCACGCTCGTCTAAACGCATCGGGCAAGCGGCCATGTAGTTGTATTTGACATCGGATAAAATTTGTCCAAACGCGCACAGCCCCGATGCCAATTTAGGAACCAGCACGGTGGTGATGCCAATATCGTGTGCCAACGCGGTGATGTGCAAGCCAGTTGCGCCGCCTGCGCCGACCAGTGCAAAGTCGCGCGGGTCATAGCCTCGCTCGATGGATACGCGGCGAATGCCGTTGACCATATTGTTATTGACAATATTGTAGATGCCGTAGGCGGCTTTTTCGACCGAAATACCCAATGGCTTGGCAATATGCTCTTGGATGGAATAACGTGCACCTGCGCTGTCGATTTTTAAACGACCGCCGAGCAGGGATTCTTGGTTCAGGTAGCCCAATGCGACGTTAGCGTCAGTGACGGTGGGTTCGGTACCGCCGCGTTTGTAGCACACCGGTCCGGGCGATGCGCCCGCACTTTGTGGCCCGACATTGAGTAGACCCATTGAGTCAATCCACGCGATTGACCCACCACCTGCGCCGAGTGTTTCGACTTGGATCATGGGAATGCCGATGCGGTAGCGCAAAAAGTCGATGTCTTTGTTGATGTTGGTGACACCGTTTTGCGTGAGGGTCATGTCAAACGAGGTTCCGCCCATGTCTACGGTGATGAGGTTGTTGATGCCAAACGGTTTGCCTATGTACAGAGCGGCTTGTGGTGCGGAGGCCGGACCTGAGTTAATGGCGCTGACAGCGCGCGAAACCATGACGTCGCGTGAGGCCATGCCACCGTTGGATTGGTAGTAGCGCACGGGTACTTTGGTGCCTTTGTCTTGAAAAAATTTGTCAATTTTTGTGACGTAGCGCTCCAGCACGGGGCCGAGGTAGGCATTGGTGATGGTGGTGGAAGTGCGCGTGTATTCGCGCATCTGCGGATAGACTTCCAAGCCTACGGATACATAGACATCGGGGAGCATTTCGCGCACGATTTCTGCGGCGCGACGCTCGTTTTGCTCGTTAGCGACGGACCAAAGGAATGAGACGGCGACTGCTTCGACGCCTTGTTGTTTGAAGTAGGCACAGGCTTGGCGCACGTCGTCCTCATTGAGTGGAACTTTGATGGTGCCATCGGCCAGTACGCGCTCGCGTATCGGGCGGCGTAGATGACGCTCAACGAGGATGTGTGCGGGTGGGTATTGCCCGTCGTAGCGGTGGCCTTCTTCTTTATGTCCCAGTCGGATTTCGATGGAGTCTTCGTGTCCGGCGGTGCAGATTAGGCCGGTTTTCGCGCCACGGTGTTGAATCAATGCGTTCAGACCAACGGTGGTGCCGTTGACGCACAGATCGGTGTTGCTCAGAATATCTTCAATCGAGGTATCCATGGCTTCGGCGATTTGGCTCAGGCCGTCGGCAATGGCTTTGGTTCCGTCTTCGGGGGTGGAGGTGGCTTTGAATAGGTGCAGATTTCCGCCTTGATCCGCGAGTACGAAGTCTGTAAATGTGCCGCCTGCGTCAACGCCCAATCGGTATTTTTTCATGATAAATCCTTTTGATAATAGGTTTTAGATGCGATTTGATCGTAAAGTTTGTGTGCTTGCTTGGTCTACGCTGAAGTCGTTCGGGTTGATGACGACGCCGTATTCCACGCGTGCAGCGTCGATGGACACATAGCCGTTGCGGACGTCGTTGGTGACGGCGGCCGGATCTCGGTCAAATGGATGTCCCCAGCCGCCACCACCTGGGTTGGAGGTGGAGACGCGTTGTCCTTCTTTGATGGTCAGGATGGCGTTTTTCTTCATGACTTCGCTGACTTCTTCACCATTTTTCAATTCGATACTGCCGACTTTTCGTTCAGGCATGGCACTGACGGCGTTGTTTGTCCCTAAGCTTGGGTGGTGACGGCCTTCGCCGAAGCTGATGACGGTCATTTCGTGGTTGATTGGTTCTACTTCCCATACCGTGCCGCAGCCTCCACGGTATTTGCCTGCGCCGCCGCTGTCTTTGACCAATCCGTAGCGATTGATTTGGATGGGGTAGGAGTATTCGAGGGTTTCGATGTCGCCTGAATACAGTGCGCCAAAGCAGCATTGCGGCCCGCATGAGTTCCAGCCGTCCATGTAGGCGGTCGCACCCGCACCGGAAATCAGTGATGCGAGTACCATGGTGACGTATTCTTCGTTGTTGCGGCTGTCAAAGCCTGCGATGTTGACACCGCTGGAGTGTCCCCATGAGCCAACGGCGCGCTCTGGTGCGAATTGTTCTAAACTCAAGCGCACGGCATCGGCCAGCGTTTCCATCGGTGTGGTGGTGGAGTTGACGTGAGGGGCGGGTTCTTGCGCGTTGCATAAGGTGCCTTTGGGACCTAAGTCAACGGTAATGCAGCGATACAGACCTTCGTTGTACGGCGGGTCGATTTGTGCAAACATCATCAAGCCTAAATACACGCCGGAGATGGAGTTACCGGCATAGGAGTTGATGAAATAGGGCAGTTGTGGCGGGCTGGAGATTTTGATGCGGCATTCATCGCCTTCTACGGTGACTTCTGCGTCAATGATGAGTTCGCCAAAGCCGTGACCGGCGTCTTCCAATTTCGCCGAAGCGGTATGAGTTCCGTCGGGTAAGCCTTTGATGAGGTGGCGCATGTGGCGATCGGCCATGTCGAGTAATTCGTCCACGCAGGCTTGAACCATTTCCACGCCATATTTGTCGAGCAATGCGATCAAATTGCGCGCGCCAATATTGACTGCGCCCAATTGCGCACGCAAATCACCTTCTTGATCGCGGCGTGAGCGCATATTGGTCAGCATGAAGTTGATGACGTCTTCTCGCGCAATGCCTTTGTCCCATAATTTGACCGGTGGAATGCGCAAACCTTCGGCGTAAATTTCTTTGGCATCGGGGTTGTAACCAGCCGGTACAGGGCCGCCGATGTCGGTGACATGGCCTTTGCAAACCGTCCAAAAGACCAGTTGACCCTTGTAAAAAACCGGCTTGTACATACAGCAATCGACAATGTGGCTGCCCATATAGGCAGGATCATTGTGGTAAATAATGTCGCCATCATGAATATCGTCACCAAAAAAGTCGGCAACGCATTTCATCGCCGGAATCAAACCGCCCAGATGAATCGGGATGTCTTGCCCTTGCAAAATCATTTCGGGGCGGTGGTTGAAAATCGCGTTACTGTAATCGTGTGCGACGTTGAACACACTTGAGCGAGCGGTTTTTTCCAGCGTCATGGTCATTTCGCGCTGAGTGGTTTCCAATGCACCGCGCACGACGGCTAAAGTGATCGGATCAATATTTTTATTCATGATAAGCCTCCTGAGGACTGGGGGCTTTGTGGGGCAAGCCCACAAAGCATTCTTTTAATAATCAAACGGTTGCGAACCATTCACGACGCGCTTGCTGAAGCATCAAGTAATACACCGCAACTGAGACAACAAAGGTAATCATCGGTGAATACGCCGCCGCGACGCCTGAGAGCGTGCAAAACAGCCCGGCAGCAGCACCTGCAAACCATGCAGACAAACCGGCTGGGTTAAAATTAGGCACTTGATTCATATGGTACGGAAGTTCGCCATGAAACAAATCATCGTAACGTTTGGACAAAATATGAGTCAAAGCAACGCCCACCCACGCAGTCACAAAAATCCCCTGATAATTCAAAGCGGTGAGTAAATAGTGGAACACATCCGTTGAAGCCATCATCGCCAAAACCACCAGACCGACCAGCACCGCCCACATCCATTTTTTCAGACGTACACCGAGCAGTTTCTCAAAAAAAGCCTGCATATTGATGGTTGCCAAATAAAAATTTGCGCTGTTGATACGGGTTTGCGTGATTAAAATGAACAACAAAGCCAGAAAACCGCCCAAAACCACCAACAACTGGTCAACCACGCCTGTTTCCGAAACACTTTCCAATTTGCCCGAAGTGATGAGGAAAATCCCAATCAAGCCATTAATCAAAAAAGTCATGATATAAAACGGCATACCAAAGGAAATTTTGGCGTGAAAATCCGCATCCTCTTTCGCGCCAAAACGAGCGAAATCAAAGGTATACATCATCAAAACCCAAACACCCATATAAGCGATGAATACCGACAGCCAACCATTGGCCGGTGCGCCGCCTTTCGGTGTGAAACTGAGCCAATCATTGCTATAGCCATAGGTGTGGATGGTCATGCCCACCGCCAGCAAAATACCGATGATGTAAAACGGTAACAACACACCGTTGAGCTTATCCAGCCAGTGCTGCACGCTACCGAAAACCAAAGGTACGCTATAAGCCACAACGATGACGCAGGCAAGCGTATAAGACAAATTGGGCATCACTTTGGTTGCGGCCACCGCGATGATTGAGCCTTCAAATACAGCGTAATAAATCGCGGTCAAGAAGAAAATCAAGGTCGCCAACAACGCACCAGCGCGACCAAACAAAATACGCGAAAACAACGATACCGATAAACCGGTACGAATCGCGTAGCGTGTCAAAACGCCGTTGATGAGGCCGTAGCAAATCACCGATAGCACCATGCCGATGATGGTATTGACCGAGCCAAAAGCCATCGCCAAGGTTGCGGCCAAGAAAATATAAAATAATGCACTACACACGCCCCACCAAGCCATGGTGAGCGAGTTGCGGCCGGAACGCATATTCTCGGGAATTGCGATCGTGGCCAAGTCGAGGTCTGCTGTCTCGGATGGATTCGAGTTTAAAGTTGTAGCCATTGCTGTCTCCTAAATTTTGTTTGTATCTTTGTGAGCATTGGGTTTTTTGATAGAACGTAGATTAAATAATCAAGCACTTTCCTTAAAAATTTTGACGTACATTCATTGATGCGCCGAAGCGTTCAATCTGATTCGGTGTGGCAATGAGCCTACTGCTGGGGTCAAACATTTTCCGCTCATGATCGAAAAATATTCAACGTGGCGCGACTTTAACAATGGGCTTGGATTCAAGTAAAGATTTAAATTTTTATGACTTGATATCTGTTTTTTTGATAGTATGCTTTTTCATCAGATTTTCAAATCATATTTACTTGAAAAACTGAACGATAAAAGCACTGTGAACTCGTGAAATAACACCTCAAAAAAATAACAGCAGGAGATAAAATGAGTTTTACAATCAGGCGGTTACGATATTTTGTCGTGGCCGCGGAAGTAGGGCAGATTTCCCAAGCAGGCAAGGACTTATACATCTCACAGTCCGCGATCACCATGGCCATCAAAGAAATTGAATTGCATTTGGGGCAAGAGGTTTTTGTGCGCAATACACGCGGCGTCAGTTTGACCGAAGCGGGGCGATTATTCTTGCCCAAAGCCAAACAAATTTTACAAATTTTAACCGAGGCCAATCAGCTCAATCTGCCCGATCGAGAGGTCGAAGGCGTCGTGCGTCTGGGCGTTTCTCCCACAGTCATGGGGTTTTTCCTGCCTTATCACATATACCAGCTCAACCACGTCTATCCTAAGCTGACCATCACGATTCATGAGCTGGATCGTATGTCGATAGAGCGCAAATTGATTGCGGGTGAGCTGGATTTCGGTCTATTGCTGACCTCCAATTTGCACCAGACGTCGCTGCGATTTGAGACCTTTATCAGCTCGATTCGCCGATTGTGGGTGTCGGGCAATCATGAGCTGCTCAAGCACGACAAACCGACATTTTTAGATTTGCAAGATCATCCGTATATCCTTTTGACGATGGATGACAATGAGCGCAGCACCATGAATTTTTGGGGCAATATGCGTCCGCAAATCAAATACCGAACCTCCTCCGTCGAGGCCATACGCAGCATGGTGGCGCACGGAGCGGGCATTAGTATTCTGCCGGATATGATGTATCGCCCGTGGTCGCTGGAGGGAAAAAGGATCGAGACCATTACCTTGCAACAGCCGATTCCTGCGCTCGAAGTCGGCATGGTGTGGAAAGATGGCCTTGAAAATAATGAAGTGAACACGAAATTTTATGACTATTTCCACGGAATTTTCTCAACGCCTTTGAGTACAAAATCCTACTCAGGAAGCATTTTTTGAGGGAAAATAAGGTGTGCGCAGACCGTATCCAAGCGTTCGGAATGCGAATTTTTGGCAAAAAATACCGGATATCAATAAAATTGATATCAAGGTATCGGGTTTTATGAGATGTGAACAAACAGTCACGAGCAAGCATATATGAATACGAGCAATAGCGAAATCACTCCCTATGAATTAATCGGCGGCGAACCGCGCATACAAAAACTGGTGACACATTTTTACGACCTGATGGAGATTGAGCCGAAGTATGCCGATCTGCGCGCGACACATCACGAAAGTTTGGAAATGACGCGTGAAAAACTCTACCTGTTTTTAAGCGGTTGGCTCGGCGGGCCTCAGTTATACATTGAAAAATACGGCCATCCGCGCCTGCGCGCCCGACATTTACCCTTTAAAATTGGCACGCTGGAGCGCGATCAATGGGTGGTGTGCATGGCGCAGGCTATGCGTGAGATTGATGTGCCTGAAGCATTGTTTCAAAAACTGATTAACTCCTTTTACAACACCGCCGAATGGATGCGCAATCAACCTGATGCGTTTGAAGGTGAACCGCAGATGCCCATGCTGGGCGTCAAACCGGCGGATTTGACGGCGAAATTTGCACAGCTATCGGCGCAGTACGACGTGCAGATTTTGGCTAAAGACGACTCGATGAGCAATTAAGCGAACAACGAAGCGAATACCACATGGACAATCAACTTTTCACCATTTTGCTCGGCGTGACCATCGTATTGCTGATACTGGTACTGTTTGTGTTGCTGTTCGTCTTCACACGGACGGGGCAGCAACGCGCACAGTTACACGAACAAAAAATATTACAACAGCAAGCAGGGCAACAACTGGGACAACAATTAGGTCAACTGGCGCAAAGTTTGGATGACGGCTTTGACAAAAATTTCGAACACGGCACGCAACAACTCTCCGCGATGCGCGAGCACACCAGCGTACTGGCGCGCGAGCAGCGCGACGAACTGGGGCAAAGCCTGTTTCGTGTCCAAACACTCATGGGAGAAGAACTCAAATCCGTGCGTGAAACCCACAGCATCGAGGCGCAAAACGCCCGCGAAACGCTGTTGACCCAACTCACGCAGACCACCACGCAGTTGGTGCAACAACTGCAACAACTGAATGAAACCACCGAACGGCGCATGAACCACATGCGCGAAAATGTCGAACAACGCCTGTCCTCCATCGAGACCAACAATGCCAAAAAACTCGAAGAAATGCGCACCACCGTGGACGAAAAACTCCACGCGACTTTAGAAAAACGCCTCGGCGAATCGTTTAAACAAGTATCCGACCGACTGGAGCAAGTGCATCGTGGTTTGGGCGAAATGCAAAATCTCGCCGTCGGCGTGGGCGATCTCAAGCGTGTCTTGACCAACGTCAAATCACGCGGCACATGGGGCGAAATGCAGCTGGCCAATTTGCTTGAAAACGTCTTTACCCCCGATCGCTACGCGGCGAACGTCAAAACCGTGCCGAACAGCAACGAAATGGTCGAGTTCGCCATCAAGCTGCCCGGACGCGGCGAAGCGGCGGACGATGTGGTTTGGTTGCCGATTGACGCCAAATTCCCGAAAGAACAATACGAACGGATGCAAGAAGCGCAGGACACCGCAGACGCCGCCGCATTGGACAAAGCGCGCGCGGATCTGTTTCGTCAAATCAAACTCGAAGCCAAAACCATCAACGAAAAATACGTCGCACCGCCGTACACCACCGATTTTGCGGTCATGTTTTTACCCACCGAAGGGCTATACGCCGAAGTCGCGCGTGAAGCAGGACTGCTGGATCAATTACAACGAGAACACCGCATCGTTGTTGCCGGTCCGACCACATTGACCGCTTTACTCAACAGCCTGCACATGGGTTTCAGAACGCTGGCGATGGAAAAACGCGCCTCCGAAGTTTGGCAAGTGCTCGGCGCGGTCAAAACCGAGTTCGGCAAATTCGGCGATGTACTGGCCAAAACCAAACAAAAACTTGATCAAGCCGCCTCCGAAATTGGCAAAGCCGAAACGCGCACTCGCGTCATGAACCGTGCCTTGAGCAAAGTGGAACAGATGGAAAATGATCAAGCCGCGAAAATGCTGGGTTTGGCGGATGGCGATGCGGATGCCGCGGAATAATGCACGATGAGTCGAAATTGCTTTGAATCGGGTTGGGTCAATATCTGATTTGGCTTAAAGAGATATATTTGATGGATATGACGGTTATCTAAAAAGCATGTCGTCATTCCCGCATGATTTAAGCGGGAATCCAGTTCGTAGTTCTAACTGGGTGTGTTCGATCAAAAATTAGATTGACGCATGGATACCCACTAAACCCACGCGGGTATGACGGAGTTCTTTGATATAGCATCTCAATATGAACCATCGTCCAATTTTGTTACCCTCATGAGGGTGAGATTAATTACCGTACCGCCACGCAGAACAATACAGTTTCAACCATATCATTAAAATTGTATCGGTACTGTATTGTTATTATGAATTAAAGTAACATAACGATTGCACAGCAACGATATACATCATTGACACAATTTTTACTGATTTCTACTGATATTAGCCAAAAGGTCCACCATCATGTCACTTCAAAACTTATTTTCAACCCGCGCGACCGCCATCAAAAGCTCCGTCATCCGTGAAATTCTCAAAGTCACCTCTCGCCCCGAAGTCATCTCATTCGCAGGCGGATTGCCCTCAGATGCCAGCTTCCCCGTCGAGCAGCTCAAAGCCGCGTTTGAAAAAGTACTGAAAGACGCGCCACAAGCCGCCTTGCAATACTCCACCACCGATGGTTACGCGCCCCTGCGTGAATGGGTCGCGGCGGAAAAATCCAAAAGCGGTACGGCCATTAAGCCCGAACAGGTCATCATCGTTTCCGGTTCACAGCAAGCCCTTGATTTGATTGGTAAAGTATTCATCAACGAAGGTGACAAAGTACTGGTTGAAGCGCCAACCTACCTTGGCGCATTGCAAGCGTTCGACCTATTTTTCCCAAAATATGTATCGCTCGCCTCGGACGGAGACGGCTTGGATGCCGAGCAAATCACCGCTGAGCAAGCCGCAGGTGCGAAATTCCTTTACGCCTTGCCCAACTTCCAGAATCCGACCGGTCGCCTGATGACCGAAACGCGTCGTCAAGCATTGGTCAGCAAAGCGCGCGAACTCGATCTGCTCGTGATCGAAGACGACCCGTATGGCGAACTCTGGTACACCAACGCGCCGCCGCCATCGCTGCTCTCGCGTATGCCCGAGCGCGTGATTCAGATGGGTTCATTCTCAAAAATCCTCGCGCCGGGCTTGCGTCTGGGCTACATCGTCGCACCTGAAGAAATCGCGCGAAAATTTGAACAAGTCAAACAAGCCACCGATCTACATACCGCGACGCTGACTCAGCGCGCCGTGTACGAAGTGGTCAAAGACGGCTTTTTGAACGAACACATCCCGACCATTCGCACGCTGTATCACGCGCAAGCGCAGGCCATGCTCGGCGCACTGTCCGAATTCATGCCGAATAATGTCAAATGGAACCAACCGGCGGGCGGGATGTTCCTCTGGCTCGAATTGCCCGAAGGCATGGATGCAGAGGACATGCTGAAAAAAGCCTTGGAACGCAATATCGCCTATGTGCCGGGTACGCCGTTCTACGCGAATGAACCCGTGCGCAATACCATGCGCCTTGCGTTTGTCACTGTGCCGGAAGAGAAAATTCGCGCGGGAGTGAAGGTGCTTGGGGAAGTGTTTGGGGGTAATTGAAGCAGTTGATGATAGATATAGAGGGTTTAAACATGATTTATTCAATATCAAAAAACAATCACAATGTCTCTGCGATTCCAGCGAGCACATTTAGAGAGTTGAATATGTGGGAGCGTCGAGATATTCAAGAATGGATTAGGAAATGCCCTGAAATTTTGGGAGAAAAACTGCTGATTCTGAGTATTGAGTTTGATCGATTCAGCAATAGCAATGATCGCCTCGATATTCTTGCGCTTGATACAGAAGGTAACTTAGTCGTAGTTGAGTTGAAAAGGGATTCAGCAGCGGGATTAGCGGATTTACAAGCGATTCGCTATGCGGCGATGGTTTCATCTATGACCATTGATATGATTATTCCTTATTTTATTGCTTACTCTGAAAAATATTGTGGTGAACAGATTAAACCTACTGAGGCAAAGGAGCGAATAGAAAACTTTGTTGAATTGGATGAATTTTATGAATTATCATCGAAGCCAAGAATTATTCTTTGCTCTGAAGGTTTTTCTACAGAAATTACTACTACAGTTTTATGGCTAAGACAAAGTGGTATAGACATGACTTGCATCAAAATAACGCCATACTGTTTTGAGGGGCAGTCGGTCATAGTGCCTACGGTGATTATTCCTTTGCAAGAGGCCAAACAATATCTAATTGAAATACAAAAAAAGGATGAGGAACAGATTCAAGGGACAAGGAAGGTTGCTCAAAGAACCATGAAGTTTTTGGTTGAAAACGGCCTCATTAAGGCAAATGATAAAATTTATTTAAAGCATGGTCTTCCGGAGTTTGTTTCATTTGTTGAGAATAATCCCTATTTTAGGGCCACGATTACAGGAAAAATAGGGCAAAGCGATGCAATTCGCTGGGATTATGATGGCCAAGAGTATGCAATATCAGCTCTTACTGGGAAGATTTTTACAGAAAAACACCCAGAGCAAGCAAAGCCCGGAGCTGTGAATGGCAACTGGCATTGGGTAAACAAAGACGGACAACAGCTTTGGCAATTGGCAAAAAATAATATGTAATTCGTAGTGTGACTCGCCATAAGCGTAGCGAATCGCGGGTTTAGGAATGTTTATTAAGTATTTCGCTCTCCGCCGCGAGGCGACTACTTTTTTGCTTGATCAAAAAAGTAGTCAAAAAAATCAAGTTCGCGGTAACGCAAAGCAATGAACGCTTAAGATTAGGTCGGTTTGAAACTCGCGTTTGCAGGCAAACGCTCAGACAGCAAACCGACCGATGAAATGGCACGTTCATTTGCGTTACAGCGACGAATGGGCGAGCTTCGTATTAAACGCGGTGGATGAATTGAAGGCTAATTCTTGGTTTATGTGTAATTTTTCCGAGCGTTATTTACACTTTTGAATTTTTCGCTTACAGACCAAACCATCGATTTTTTGGGTTGTCAAGGATGAGAAACTCACGGCAAAGCCGCATAGTCCTTGACAATCCCAAAAATTGATGGAAAATCCTTTAAGCGACAAATTCAAGCAACTTCCATAGAAAAAGTGTAAACAACGCTCCGATTTCTTACAGTTTATGGATACTTGTATCCAACATAGAAAGTTGAATTATGTTTTCACATGTATTCGTAGGCGTATCTGACTTTGAGCGGGCTTTGCATTTTTATCAGCCTTTGATGGAATGTTTGGGGCATCCGCAGCGCTTTTGCGAATATTCACGTCCGTGGGCGGGTTGGCAAACGAGTGTGGCGCAGGCGCGGCCTTTGTTTTTAATCGGTTCACCGCATAATCAGCAAGCACACGCGGTGGGTAATGGGCAAATGGTTGCATTCATGGTGAACACGCGAGTGATGGTAGATGAGGTGTATGTCTTGGCATTGCACTTGGGTGGGACTTGCGAAGGTGCGCCCGCTTTGCGTCCTGAGTATCATGTGCATTATTACGGCGCGTATTTTCGCGATCCGGATGGCAATAAATTATGTGTGGTCTGTCATGAGTAAAGATATCTCCCAAATCCGTAAAAGTTATGAGCGCGCTGAGTTGTCGGAGGAGGCGTCGCACGCGGATCCGATTGCGCAGTTTGAGCAGTGGTTTAATGAGGCGTTGCACAGTGAGGTGCTGGAGCCGAACGCGATGACGCTGGCGACGGTGGGTGCGGATGGTCGCCCGAGCACGCGGATTGTGTTGATTAAGGATTTTGATGCGCGCGGGATTGTGTGGTACACGAATTATCTGAGTCGCAAAGGACAGGAGCTGGCGGAGCATCCGTTCGCGGCCTTGCAATTTCACTGGGTGGAGTTGGAACGCGTGGTGCGCATAGAGGGGCGAGTGGAGAAAGTATCGGATGAGGAAAGCGATGCGTATTTCAACAGTCGTCCGTTGGATAGTCGCATCGGCGCGTGGGCCAGTCCGCAAAGCCAGCCGATTTCGGGGCGTGCGTGGTTGGTCGCTGAGGCGGCGAAATATGGGGCGAAGTTTATGCTCAATCCGCCACGTCCGCCGCATTGGGGCGGTTATCGTTTGATCCCTGAGCGTTGGGAGTTTTGGCAGGGGCGCAAGAGCCGCTTGCATGACCGTTTGCGCTATCGTTTTGAAAATGGTGTGTGGCTGCGTGACCGTCTGGCGCCGTAGTTATGTTTCGATCAAGATGTTGGTTTTTTGTCCAGTCGCTGTTGGATTAGGTAGCTAACCAGAGAACCAAATAAAAACACTTTCCATAGATAATTGAGCCATAGCAGCACGATGATTAATGCGGCTAATTGATTAAATAGTGCTGAATAGGTGTTATTTAAAGCGATTAGTTGTGTAAATAGGTGGCTGACGGGAATGAGAACAATAATGCAGGTCGCCGCGCCAACCAATGCGGCTTTTTTGTGTACTCGGGTGGCGGGTGTCCATTGATAAATCCATCCGACGATGATGACGTAAATGCAGAAACGGGTGATTTCCACTACGGTAATGAGTGCATACAAGGCGAGCTTCGAACCGCCTGCGAGGGTATGTACAAATAATGAATGCTTGAAGTCCTTTAAAAATGATGCGAGCGCAAAAATGATGGTGGCGAATATTAATATTAAACTGTATTGAATTAATTGCATCCATATTGAGCGAGTGCGCTGGGCTTGCCAAATGCTGTTAATCGCTTGTTCTACTTGTTTTAGTAACAATAGTGCAGTTAAACAAAACAGAGCCACACCGCTATTGTGTAGAAAACTGCTTTGAGTTTTGCCAATAAAGTCAAATAGATAACCGCCGATTTCCTTACCTGAGTTTGCCATCGGTAATAAAAACTCTTTAATCATACTGTGTAAGGCGTTGTCCACACTTAGAGACTGTAAAATACTGAGAATTAAAGTCAGTATAGGTACAAAACACAAAAGGCTGTAATAAGTCAGTGACGTTGCATATAAATCTATATTGACGTGAGTTGTATTGGATTTCAGATCAGTGAATCGTTGTTTGATTTGGGTGTAGTATTTGGACAATGAATGAGACATGTGGATACCTGACGTGATATTCAAAGGGTGTTGACGGCATTTTAACCGTTATGAGTACTGTGGTGATTGATAAAACCAGAGCTATATTGATTGGAGGGGAAGGAAAAATGACTGTTGAAAAGTTACGCCAAAAACTTTCACCACTGGCGTATCAGGTGACGCAGGAGAAGGGGACGGAGCGACCGTTCACGAGCGAGTTCGCCGAGAGTTGGCACGATGGTGCGTATCATTGCGTGGTGTGTGATGCGAAATTGTTTGAATCTGAGCATCAGTTTAATGCGGGTTGTGGTTGGCCGAGCTTTGATGCACCGGTGGTGAATGAGGTGGTGGCAGAGCACCGCGATACTTCGCATGGGATGATTCGCACCGAGGTGGTATGCAGCCAGTGCGGTGCACATCTCGGGCATGTGTTTCCTGATGGGCCGCCGCAGACGACGGGTTTGCGTTATTGCATTAATGGGGTGAGTTTGCGGTTTGAGCCTGAAGCGGATGATGCGTCCATCATAAAATAGGTTAGCAGGTTTAGATTCAATTAGCGCCATATTCAATAGAACGATCAGTACTTAGTCTGATAAATGCTGTCTGACACTCCAAATCCAATGATTTCTGGATGGTGATATTGTTGGTTGTATAAAAAGGTTTGCAGAGGTATTTTGCCTAAGCAATGCTGACTCAGATCAATTTGCAACTCCCTACATTTGGGTGCTTTGATGCTGTTGACAGTGAGAAGTCAACCGGCTTTTACTGTGCTATCTCCTCCCTCGGCCATCGGCTTTTAGGAGAGAGCGTGAATTGAAATACCGCGTTGAAATGGTGGATACGGTAGAATGCACGCTTAATGAATTTCAGCAAAGTTGCACACCATGACCGTATTTGACCAAAATCTCTCCTCGCTCAATCCCACCCAGCTCGAAGCGGTGACGCTGCCGCATCAATCCATCCTGATCCTCGCGGGTGCAGGCTCGGGTAAAACGCGCGTCTTGACCACGCGCATGGGTTGGCTGATCCAAACGGGGCAGACTTCACCCGCGTCGATTTTGGCAGTGACGTTCACGAACAAGGCCGCCAAGGAGATGACCACGCGGTTGTCGTCTTTGATTCCGATCAATACGCGGCATATGTGGGTTGGGACGTTTCACGGGCTGTGCAATCGCTTTTTGCGCGCGCATTATCGCGATGCGAATTTGCCCTCTACTTTTCAAATTTTGGATACGCAGGATCAACTCTCGGCGCTTAAACGCTTGCTGAAAAGCATGAATATTGATACCGAGCGTTATCCACCCAAGCAGGTGCAATATTTCATCAACGGCTCGAAAGAGGAGGGTCTACGCGCGCATGACATCGAAGCGAGTGATCCGTTTCAGCGGCGGATGCAGGAGATTTTCGCGGCCTACGAAGCGCAATGTCAGCGTGAAGGTGTGGTGGATTTTCCTGAATTATTGTTGCGTTCGTATGAGGTGTTGAGTAATAACGAAGCCCTACGCACGCATTATCAAAATCGTTTTTCGCATATTTTAGTTGATGAATTTCAGGACACCAATGCTTTGCAATACGCATGGCTTAAACTATTGACTGGCAAAAACACTGCGGTGATGGCGGTGGGCGACGACGATCAGTCGATCTATGCGTTTCGTGGCGCGCGCGTGGAAAATATGCGTTTGTTTGAGCAGGAGTTTGCACAGGGTAATGTGATTAAACTGGAGCAGAATTATCGTTCATACGGACACATTTTGGGCGCGGCGAATGCATTGATTCGTGGTAACAGCAATCGCTTGGGCAAGGAGTTGTGGACCGATCGCGGGCATGGCGAAGCGGTGCGCGTGTATGAGGCGGAATCGGACTTTACCGAGTCGGCATTTGTGGTGGATGAAATTTTGGCACAGATTGCGAACGGCGTGACGCGCAGTGAGATTGCCGTGCTGTATCGGGCGAATGCGCAATCGCGTTTGATCGAACATGCGCTGTTTAATGCGGGCATTCCATATCGGGTGTATGGCGGTTTGCGCTTTTTTGAGCGCGCGGAAATCAAACACGCATTGGCGTATTTGCGCCTGATTGATAACCCGCACGACGATACCTCGTTCTCGCGCGTGGTGAATTTTCCGGCGCGTGGCATTGGCTCGCGCACCTTGGAGCAGCTACAGGATTTGGCGCGCGCGCATCAATGTTCACTGTTCTCGGCGGTGTCATCGATGAGTGGAACGGCGGGTGCGAAGCTGGGTGCGTTCAATCGTATGATTGACGGAATGCGTTTTGATACGCAGCATTTGTCCTTACCTGAATTGGTCGATCACGTCATCGTACACAGCGGTTTGATTGCGCATTACAAAGCGGACAAAGAGGGCGCGGATCGTGTCGATAACTTGAATGAGTTGGTCACAGCGGCGGCGGCATTCACACAGATTGAAGGCTATGCCACCGACGTTACGGCAAGCAGTGCGAATGAGGACGCGAGCATTCTCACGCCGTTGGCCGGATTCCTCAGTCATGCTGCTTTGGAAGCGGGCGACAATCAAGCGCAAGCGGGTCAAGATGCAGTGCAATTGATGACCGTACACGCCGCCAAAGGTTTGGAGTTTCACAGTGTGTTCATCCTCGGATTGGAGGAAGGTTTATTTCCGCATGAAAACAGTTTGAGTGACAGCGATGGTGTGGAAGAAGAGCGTCGTTTGATGTACGTTGCGATCACGCGCGCGCGCAACAAATTGTATATGAGCTTGGCGCGCAATCGAATGCTGCACGGCAAAACACGCTATGGCATCCAGTCGCGCTTTCTGGATGAACTGCCCGAAGAGCATTTGAAATGGCTCACGCCGCGCGTGTCGCAATACAGCGCATGGGAACAAACCGCGATTGAACGCGAGAACAGCGCGCCATCGTTCGGCTCGTACAAAGCGAAGGAAAACACCACGCTCGGTTATCGCATGGGGCAGTCGGTGCGCCATGCAAAATTCGGTGACGGCGTGATCGTCAAACTCGAAGGCAGCGGTGAAGATTCACGCGCGTACATTAATTTTGGCACAGGTGTAGGCATCAAATGTCTCGCATTGAATATTGCCAAACTGGAAACCAAATAGTCGCGTCGGTTTGTTTGGTACATTAAGGTGACTGATGATAGCGATGTCAAATCAATGAATTTTTACTTACTATTTTTACATCCGTTTTGTATCAATAGTGACGAAACAATATTGATACAATGTGTCTGATTCATCAGAAAAACAATACACACTTTGCACAATGTTTTTTGCGTACACCCAGTTCTTAGGCGTATAATGATTTGCAGTATGTGGTTCAATTTTCATAGTTTGTTAGGAGAAATAGATGGCAACTCAAAGCAATAAATCCGATACAGCAGCAACGCCAACAGAGGCCAATGCCAATGCAGCGGTTTTGCCCAAGCCAGTTCGTCGCGTAGCGCGCGCTGTTACTACTGCGACTGCTGCAAAAGCGGCAACCACCGCTACAGTAAAAACACCGGCAAAAACTGCACCGAAAAAAGCAGTCAGCACCCGTAGCACTGCGGCGAAAAAACCGGCGACTCGTGCAACATCCAGTGCGACATCCAGCACCGCATCGCGTACGGCAACTCGTGCGGTAGCGGCAAAAGCACCTACAGCAAAACCTGCGGTAAAAGCAGCGGCAACACGAACGGCACGCAAACCAGCCGCACAAAAACCATTACCGGCGCAAGTGAAACTTGAGTTGAATGAGCGTCAACAAAATCGTGCACACAGCCAAATGCAAGGTGTGAGTGATATGGTGAAACACGCCGTTGCGAACAGCACGGCTAAAAACAAAAACGCCGTTGCACACAATGCGGTGAAAAGCATTGTCGATACATGGTCGCCCGATGATAAAGCCATGATGTACCGCATTTTGCGCGGCCAAGTGGTTGCCGAGCGCAAAGAAGCCTTGAAAGAACAAGGTCATCCAGATGACATCTTGTCCGAAAAATGGCGCGAAGGCGCGTATCCATACAAAAATCGTATGCAACGCGAAACCTATGAAGAACAAAAATACCGTTTGCAAGTGGAATTGTTAAAACTGCAAAACTGGGTCAAAGAAACCGGCCAACGAGTTGTGATTATTTTTGAGGGGCGTGACGCAGCAGGTAAAGGTGGTACGATTAAACGCATGATGGAACATTTGAATCCGCGTGGCGCGCGCGTGGTCGCTTTGGAAAAACCAACCGATCGTGAACGCTCACAATGGTATTTCCAACGTTATATCCAAAATCTGCCAAGTGCTGGTGAAATCGTCTTGTTTGACCGCTCATGGTACAACCGTGCGGGCGTGGAGCGCGTGATGGGATTCTGTAGTGATTCGGAGTATTCTGAATTTATGCGCCAGTGTCCTGAATTTGAGCGCAACTTGGTACGCAGTGGCATCATCCTGATTAAATTCTGGTTCTCGGTTAGCCGTGTGGAACAACGCCGTCGCTTTATGCAGCGTAAACACCACCCGTTGAAACAATGGAAGCTCTCGCCGGTTGATTTGGCTTCATTGGATAAATGGGATCAATACACCGTGGCCAAAGAAGCGATGTTCTACCACACCGACACCGCTGATGCACCGTGGACCGTGATCAAATCCGATTGTAAAAAACGCGCGCGTCTGAATGCGATGCGCCATGTACTGCATCTACTGCCGTACGCCAACAAAGACACCAGCGTGGTTGTGCCGCCAGACAGCTTGATCGTGAGCCGTCCGGGTATGGGACATGTGTTGGACAGCGGGCGACGCAGTGAGCAAACGTTTGACTAAAACGTATTCAATACGTTGACGTGTGATGGAACGGTCATTTTCGGATGACCGTTCTTTTTTATGTGATGGGCGACAATCGCTTGTATAATCCACGCAATTATCAACGCAATAATTCACGCAACGAAAATCACAGATTTACCATCACCCCATTATTCATTTTAGCGAGCCATAACGTGTTTGTAGACAGCCATTGCCATATTGATTTTCCAGACCTGTACAACGATTTGCCTAAGCTGTTGGAGAATATGCGCGCCAATCAGGTTGAGCGTGCTTTGGCGATCAGCGTGGATATTACCGACTGGGAGCGGATTCGCACGATTATTGAGGCGCATCCGCATATTTATGGTTCGGTCGGTACGCATCCTGATTACGCCGATGCGCATCAGCCGACGTTAGACGAGTTGCTGACTATGCTGGCGCATCCGAAAGTGATTGCCACAGGTGAAACGGGTTTGGATTACTATTGGACGAAAAACGAGGGCAATGCGCTGGATTGGCAGCGTGAGCGTTTTCGCACGCACATTGCGGCGGCGAAACAAGCGCGTAAGCCTCTGATTATCCATACACGCAATGCGAAGGAGGACACCATCGCCATTATGCGTGAGGAGGAGGCGGGTGAAATCGGTGGGGTGATGCATTGCTTTACCGAGGATGTGGCGATGGCGCGTGAGGCGCTGGACATGGGCTTTTATATTTCGTTTTCGGGTATTGTGAGTTTTAAAAACGCTAAAATTGTGCATGAAGCGGCGCAGTTCGTGCCGCTGGATCGAATGTTGATTGAGACCGATTCACCGTATTTGGCGCCGGTTCCACATCGTGGTCAGCAGAACCAACCGGCGTATGTGCGCCATGTGGCGCAGGCGATTGCGGATATGCGGCAAACCAGTTTGGCGGAAATCGGGCGGATTACGTCGGAGAATTTTGAGCGGTGTTTTTTATTGAAATAAATTCTGTAAACCGCAACCCAACGCCTCGGCGAAACAGCATGAAAATGCTTGTATGGCGTCGAGTCATTTGGAGACATGGACATGAGTATGGATCAAAACCTTGAGCAGCGCATTCATCAGGCTTTTTTGGCACAGCGTGCAACGTATTTTAAATACCCCGTGCCGAGTTATGATGAGCGTATTGCAGACCTAAATCATTTGGCGCAATTTTTGCGTGAACAGCAGCAGGCAATTTGCGAAGCGATCAATCAGGATTTTGGCAATCGCTCGTTTCACGAAACGATGTTGTCAGAAATTTTACCGTCGCTCAATGAAATCGCGCACGTCAAAAAGCATTTGAAATCATGGATGAAGCCACAACGTCGCGGCGTGGATTTGAAAAGCTTTTTTGGTGCAAAAAATCGGGTGATGGCGCAGCCGCTCGGTGTGGTGGGCGTGATTGTGCCGTGGAATTTTCCACTGTTTTTGTCGTTGGGTCCGTTGATTAATATTTTTGGCGCAGGTAATCGCGCCATGATTAAAATGTCGGAAAATTCGCGGCATTTGACACGATTATTGAGCGAGCAATTGGGCAAATACTTTCCGCCTGAGAAGTTGTGTTTCATTGACGGCGAAGAAGGCGCGGGGCAAGCATTTTCCAAACAGCCGTTTGACCACTTGATCTTCACAGGGTCTGGGCAAACCGGTAGCGCGGTGATGGCGGCAGCGGCGCAGAATTTGTGTCCCGTGACTTTGGAGTTGGGCGGTAAATCGCCGGCAATCGTATTGGATGATTTTGACCTGAAAACAGCGGTCGAGCGCATCATGTATGCCAAATGCTTGAACGCGGGGCAAATCTGCGTGACGGTCGATCATGTGTATGTGCCCGCGCATAAAGTCGATGCCTTTGTGCAAATGGCGCGCGATGTGGTGCAAAAACGCTATAGCGGTAAAGATTCGACGGATTACACGGCGATTATTGATGCCAAATCATTTGCGCGACTTACGCACGCGCTGGATGAGGCGAAAGCCGCCGGTGCGCGAGTGATTCCGTTATTTGATGGGGAAACATCCGATGCGGCGACGCGAAAAATCACACCGCAGTTGGTGCTGGATGCGCCGAATGATATTGAACTGATGACGCGTGAAATTTTTGGCCCGATTTTACCGATCATTGCCTATACGGAATTGTCGCAGGTGGTGGAGGACATCAATGCTCGCCCGCGACCGTTGGCTTTTTATCCATTTACCCATGATGAAAAGCAATTGGATTATTTACTCAAATACATCATTTCGGGTGGTGTGAGTGTGAATGATACACTGTTGCACGTGGTGCAGACCGATATGCCGTTCGGCGGCGTGGGGGCGAGCGGTATGGGGCATTATCATGGCTACGAAGGCTTTTTGACCTTCAGTAAATTGCGCCCCGTGTTTCATCAAGCCCGCTGGAGCGCGGCGGCATTGCTTGCGCCACCGTATGGCAAACGATTTGATCAAATTATGAAATTTTTAATGAAGTGAGGTCTATATGAAAGAAGCAGTAATTGTCGCCGCGAAACGCACGGCGATTGGTAAATTCGGCGGCTCTTTGGCAAAAGTTTCTGCGCCAGAATTGGGCGCAACCGTAATTAAGGCGCTTTTGGCAGAAACGGGCGTGGCTGGCGAAGCTATTGACGAAGTGATTTTGGGGCAAGTGCTCACCGCTGGTGCTGGGCAAAATCCCGCGCGCCAAGCGGTGATTAAAGCCGGTTTACCTGACAGCGTGTCCGCAATGACCATCAACAAAGTCTGCGGCTCGGGGCTGAAAGCCGTCATGCTTGCCGCACAAGCGATTGCCTGTGGTGACGCGGACATCATCATTGCGGGTGGGCAAGAGAATATGAGTGCGTCGGCGCATGTATTACCGAACTCGCGCGACGGATTCCGCATGGGCAATGCGGCGCTGGTTGACACCATGATTAATGACGGATTGTGGGATGCGTTCAATAACTACCACATGGGTATTACGGCGGAAAACGTGGCGAAAAAATACGCCATCAGCCGTGAGGCGCAAGACGCCTTTGCACTGGCGTCTCAGCAAAAAGCCATTGCGGCGCAAGATGCAGGTGCATTCAAAAATGAAATCGTCCCTGTTCTGATTCCACAGCGCAAAGGCGATCCGTTGGTATTTGATACCGATGAATACATCAACCGCAAAACCAATGCAGAGAGTTTGAGCGCATTGCGTCCCGCTTTTGATAAAGCCGGAACGGTCACGGCAGGCAACGCATCGGGCATCAACGACGGCGCGGCGGCGGTGATGGTCATGAGCGCGGATAAGGCGAAAGAATTGGGATTGACGCCTTTGGCCACGATCACCGCTTTTGCCAGTGCGGCAATTGACCCTGCGATCATGGGCATGGGACCAGTATATGCGTCGCGCAAGGCATTGGACAAAGCCGGTTGGACTGCGGAGCAAGTCGATTTGATGGAAATCAACGAAGCATTCGCCGCACAAGCTGCCGCAGTGAATCAGGAAATGGGTTGGAACACCGATAAGATCAACGTGAATGGCGGCGCGATTGCGCTCGGTCATCCGATTGGCGCATCCGGCTGTCGAATTTTGGTCTCGTTGTTGCACGAAATGGGCAAGCGCGACGCGAAAAAAGGCTTGGCTTCACTGTGTATCGGTGGCGGTATGGGCGTGGCGCTGGCGGTTGAGCGTCAGATTTAACGTTGGGTTGAACATCGGGCTGAATATTATTAAGCGCTGCAATACGGAACCACGCCATGACAATGACTTTATTCGGCAGTACTGATTCAGGGCATTCGTACAAAGTGCGTTTGTTTTTATTGCTGACGCAGACTGCTCATGAGTATCGTTGGGTCGATTTGACTTTGCCTCCAGCCGAACGCGGCGCGCTATTCGCGCAGTCAAGCAAATTTGGCGAAGTACCGGTTTTGTTGGATGAGGCGCACGCTTTGTGCCAGTCGAACGCCATTTTGCAGTACTTGGCGCAGAAAACGCAGAAGTTGTGCGGTACAACGCAAGCGGATTGGCTGGCGATTGTCGAGTGGTTGGCGTGGGAGGCCAATCGGGTTGGCTTTAGCGTGCCGAATTTGCGTTTTGCCACGCTTTGGTCGCCGCAGCCTGCGCCGGTGTTGGATTATCTGCGTCGGCGCGTTTTGGCTGATTTGGATAGTTTGAATCGTACTTTGTCGCGATCAGACTATTTAGTCTCTTCGGGTTTTTCGATTGCTGATATCAGTTGCGCGGCGTATTTATTTTGGCTGGATCAAATTGATGTGGATGTGCTGGATTATCCGCATATCGCGCGCTGGTTGGCCGCGATACGACAGCAGCCGCATTGGCTGCATCCCGATGAGGCCATGTTGATGGTGACGGTGTAATAAATCTCGAAAAACGCGATGTGCAGGCGATAAGTTCTTTAAAATGAGGCTTGTCATATAAAACATCCCCTTTGGGCGATCAAACAATGAGGTAGATATATCGATGAAATGGTTCAAACGTTTACTGGGCGTGGCTGTACTGCTGATAATTTTTGCGATCTGGGCGAATATGCGCCTATCTGCGCCCATCGCGCCGACGATGACCGAGCCGCAGAGCATTTACTTGGAGCGCGGTGAGGCGGCGCAGTCGGCATACGATCAGTTGGGCAAAATCTCGCAGGCTAATGGCGGCAAACTCAGTGCCTTTCAGGTCAAATTGTTGGCGTGGCTGACCATGCGTTCCAATGATTACAAAATGGGCGAATACGAGTTTGACAGCAAAGCGACGTTGAGCCAATTACTCACGCGCCTGTCCAAAGGGCAAATCACGCAACGTCGCATCCGCATTGCCGAGGGCGTGACGTGGCGCGAGATCAAGCAAGCGTTCGCCAAAGCGGATTTACAGCATGATGCGCAGGATTTGAATGATGCGGATTTGGTCAAAGCGGTCGGTATCACCGAGCCGACGGATGCAAAAAGCATCGAAGGGCTGATTTTCCCCGATACCTATTTGTACCGCAAGGGCGAAAAAGAAACCACCGTACTCAAGCGCGCGCATGATTTGTTGAACAAAAAAGTAGCGGAATTGTGGCCGAAGCATTCGCCGAATTTACCGTATAACACACCGTATGAAGCGCTGATTATGGCCTCCATCGTGGAGAAGGAAACGGGCTTGGACGCTGATCGGCCGATGGTCGCGGCGGTGTTCGTCAATCGCATGAGAAAAGGGATGCCGTTGCAGACGGATCCGACGGTAATTTATGGTGTCGGAGAAGCGTTCAAAGGCGATTTGACCACGGTCATGATGCGCACCGATACGCCGTACAACACCTACACCCGCCGTGGTTTACCACCAACGCCGATTGCCACTGCGAGCCAAGCCTCGCTCAACGCGGCATTTTTGCCAGCGGATAGTGATGTGCTGTTTTTCGTTGGTAAGGGTGATGGCAGCAGTGTGTTCACCAATAATTTGGCCGATCACAATGCGGCGGTACGCAAATATATTTTGAAACAATGAGCATGAACGATTCGAGCAAACAAGGTTTATTCATCACCGTAGAGGGTGTGGATGGCGCGGGCAAATCCACGGCGATGGCGTGGTTGGCCGAGCAAATTGCCGCACAGCGCACCACCGTATTGACCCGTGAGCCGGGCGGTACGCCGTTGGGCGAGCGTTTGCGTGAGTTACTGCTGCATGAAACCATGGATTTGGAAACCGAAACCTTGCTGATGTTTGCCGCACGGCGTGAGCATATTGCGCAGGTGATTGCGCCCGCGCTGGCGCGGGGCGAGGTGGTGATTTCTGATCGCTTCACCGATGCGACGTTTGCCTATCAGGGCGGCGGGCGCGGTGTGGCATTTGATAAAATCACGCAGTTGGAATATTGGGTGCAAGGTGATTTGCAACCGGATTTCACGCTGCTATTCGACGTACCGTTGGAAGTCGCACGCACGCGCGTGAGCCAACGCGCGGCGCAGACGCAGGAAAGCTTGGATAAATTTGAGCAAGAGTCGTTTGAGTTTTTTAAACGCACCCGTGACGCCTATCTGCAACGCGCCGAACAAGCACCGCAACGCATGGCGGTGATCGATAGCACGCGCTCGTTGGACGAGGTGAAAGCACAGATTCGTGCGGCGATTGTGGCGCGGCCACACTTGCAGTTGGCGATGATTGAATAGTGATAGACGATATGACGCAGAGTGTTCCCACGCCATTGAGTTGGCACCAAACGGTTTTTCAGCAATGGGTTGCGCGCCAGCACTCCCCGCGCGCGGCACATGCGTATCTGGTGATTGCGCCGGAGGATACCGGCGGTGAGCAATTGGTGCAGGCGATGGCCGCCAGTGTGTTGTGCGACACGCCGACCGCCGAGCATCACGCGTGCGGGCAGTGCGCAGCTTGTGACTTGCTGGCCGCGTTTAGCCACCCCGATTATCGAGTCCTGCGTCCGAGCATCATGAATACGGCGCATCCGATTGAGGAGTTGCGCCCCGAAAAGCCGTCCAAAGAAATCACGATTGATGATATTCGCGCACTGGATAATATGGTCAATCAGACCAGTCATCGCGGCGGTCAGCGCGTGGTGGTGCTGTATCCGGCGCATAAACTCAATCGCAATGCGGCCAATGCGCTGCTGAAAACGCTGGAAGAGCCGCCTGCGAACACCGTATTTATTTTACTGGCGCACGATGTGCGGCAATTATTGCCGACCATCGTTAGCCGCTGTCAATTGGTCAACGCGCCCGCGCCATCAGTTGAGGCTGCATTGGCGTATTTGAACGCGCTCAAGCCCAATCCGAACTGGGCGGAATATGTGCAACAGGAAAACGGCGCGGTGATGCGCGTGGCCGAATTGATCGACACCGATTACTTTGCGATTCAGCACACATGGATACAAGTGCTCGCGCAAGGCGCGCGTCTGGACGTGGTGGGCACGGCGGCCACGTTTGACAAACACATCAGTGATGCGAACAAGGCGCGATTGGCCGGAGAAGAGCAACGCACGGTTGACATGCTCGCGCTGATGACGTGGTTGCAACGCTGGTTGTACGATTTAGCGATTGTGGCGCAAAACGGTGCTGCACCGCGCTATTACCCTAAGGCACAAGCCGCATTACACAAACTCACCCAAACGCACGATCACGGATTTTTGCTGAAATTACACGCTTTTACCCAGCAATTGGCGCAGGAAAAGCGCACAGCCGATCATCCGCTGAATATCCGCTCGTGGATTGAAAAATTGCTGTTGCAGTATGTCGCGCTATTTTGAGGGTTGGCATCATCAGTGGTTGAATGTGTCGATTTAAGTGGTGCTTGCGTTCGCGGGCATTTTGGCTGATGATAAATACAATTTTCATTTTTCTAACGTGTTGAAAAAGGCCTATATGACTGCTACCACCAAAGCCAGCTTTATCTGGGACGATCCTCTGCTTTTGCGCGAACAACTCTCTGACGAAGAGCGCATGGTGCTGGACACCGCGACCGCGTATGCGCAGGAAAAACTCGCGCCGCGTGTGCGTGATGCGTTTCGCAATGAATCCACCGATCCTGCGATTTTCAAGGAAATGGGTGAACTGGGCTTGCTCGGTGCGACCATTGATACGCAGTACGGTGGTTCGGGTTTGAACGATGTGTGCTACGGGCTGATCGCCTACGCGGTGGAGCAGGTTGATTCGGGTTATCGCTCCATGATGAGTGTGCAAAGCTCGTTGGTGATGTTGCCGATTGCCACGTTTGGCACTGAAGCGCAGAAACAAAAGTATTTGCCAAAATTAGCCAGCGGCGAATGGATTGGTTGCTTTGGCTTGACCGAACCGAACCACGGTTCTGATCCGGGCAGCATGATTACGCGCGCGCGTGCGGTGGATGGCGGTTTTTCGCTGACCGGTAATAAAATGTGGATTACCAATTCGCCGATTGCCGATGTTTTTGTGGTTTGGGCGAAAGACGATGCGGGCGAGATTCGCGGTTTTGTCCTCGAAACAGGCATGAAAGGGCTGTCTGCGCCTGCGATTCATGGCAAAGTCGGCCTGCGCGCTTCCATTACGGGTGAAATCGTAATGGACGAAGTATTTGTCCCCGCTGAAAATGCCTTTCCTGATGTGCGTGGCTTAAAAGGACCATTTACCTGTCTGAATTCGGCGCGCTACGGTATTGCATGGGGTGCGTTGGGCGCGGCGACGAATTGCTGGCACACGGCACGACAATATGTCCTCGATCGTCAACAGTTTGGTCGTCCTTTGGCCGCTAACCAATTGATTCAAAAGAAATTGGCGGATATGCAGACTGAAATCACGCTGGGCTTGCAAGGCTGCTTGCGTCTGGGACGCATGAAAGAGGCGGGTACGGCAGCGGTGGAAATCACCTCGATGATGAAGCGCAATTCGTGCGGTAAGGCGCTGGATGTCGCGCGTCTGGCGCGCGATATGCTCGGCGGCAACGGTATTTCGGATGAGTTTAACGTGGCGCGTCATTTGGTCAATCTCGAAGTGGTCAACACCTACGAAGGCACGCACGATATTCACGCCTTGATTTTGGGGCGTGCGCAGACAGGGATTCAGGCATTTTTCTAAATTCTGGTGCCAAGGAAAGCGCAACGCGAGGCGAAAGTCTCGCGTTTTTTATCGCCGCTGGAGGGCGCTTTTCTAACGTTTCCATTTGAAAAATGAAGTAAAATGACACAGTTTTTACGCCTAAATGATGCTTACCAAAAACTCAGGGAAATCATCGGCGTATGCCAGCACAACGATCAAGTTTAAATACAAGGAGTAATGTATGTCGGTTTCTGACGTGAAGCAACAAGCAGATCAAAAAATGCAAAAATCCATCGAGTCGCTCAAGCATGATTTGAGCAAAGTGCGCACCGGTCGCGCGCATCCAAGTTTGCTCGATCAAGTGCACGTTGATTACTACGGTTCGCCAACGCCGTTGTCACAAGTGGCCAATTTAACCTTGATTGACGCGCGCACCATCGGCGTGCAGCCGTGGGAAAAGAATATGATCGCGCCGGTTGAGAAGGCGATTCGTGAGTCTGATTTGGGTCTGAATCCTGCGTCTATGGGCGATTTGATTCGTGTGCCGATGCCGGCTTTGACTGAAGAGCGCCGCAAAGAATTGGTTAAAGTGGTCAAACACGAAGGCGAAAATGCCAAAATCGCCGTGCGTAATATCCGCCGTGACGCGAACGAACATCTGAAAAAAATGTTGAAAGACAAAGACATCTCTGAGGACGATGAGCGTCGTGCGCAGGATGACGTGCAAAAAATGACCGATAAATTTGTGGCGGAAGTGGACAAACTGGTGACGCAAAAAGAAGCCGACATCATGACGGTTTAAGCACTCTGGTGCGCACGAGGCTTGCGCGTTGGCGCGAGTCAGGTTTTGCGCACAGTTTGCGTCAGCGACATCCATTGTCACAATGTCCCATCCGCGTGGTTACACTGCGTTGGATTATTGAGCAGAAAATATTATGAGTACACAGTCCCCTTCATCCATCGCGCCAGCCTCAGCTATTTCAGCGGTTAGCAGTACCCAAGCGGTTCCTGAGGTCGGCGAGATTCCGCAACACATCGCTATCATCATGGATGGCAATGGTCGCTGGGCTACCTCGCGCGGCTTACCTCGTGTTTGGGGGCACAAGCGCGGCGTGCAAATGGTGCGTGAAGTGGTGCGCGCGTGCGTGGATATGGGCGTGCGTCATTTGACCTTGTTTGCATTCAGTTCAGAAAACTGGCGTCGTCCGCCGACCGAAGTATCTTTTTTGATGAAACTGTTTATGCGCAGTTTGCGCCGTGAAATCAAAGCCTTAGCGGATAATGGTATTCGCTTGCGGGTGATTGGTGCGCTGGAGGCGTTTGATCAGACGATTCAGGGCTTGATTAAGCAAGCGCACGATACCACGGTGAATGGCGAGGTCATGACCCTGACGGTGTGTGCGAATTACGGTGGTCGTTGGGATATTTTGAATGCAATGAATCAAATGTTGGCCGAGCGTGTGCGTCAAGGCACGGCGGTTGATGCGTTTGTCGAAGAGAGCGAATTGCGCCCGTATTTGCAGTTATCCGATTTGCCGGAGCCGGATTTGTTTATCCGCACCGGCGGCGAGGCGCGTGTATCGAATTTCTTGCTGTGGCAGTTGGCTTATACTGAGCTGTATTTCACGCCGGTGTATTGGCCGGAATTTGACCGCGAGCAGTTTGCTAAGGCGATCGGCTCGTACCAACAGCGCGAACGCCGTTTCGGTCGAACCAGTGCGCAGGTGCAGAATATCAGTGCCTAAACCGAATGATTCATACAACCGGCCAATTCCGATGGCTCCCGTGCTAAGGGATAGACAAAGGAGTTGGCCTGATTATTTAGTTGACCAGAAACCTTAGAATTATTGGAGACGAGATGCTTAAAGAACGCATCATCACCGCCATTATTATGCTGCTCGTTTTTGCCGGCATGGTGTTTTTCGCACCGAACCGTGTGTGGTTTGCCGGTGTGGGTATTTTGATGGCGTGGGCGGCGGCGGAATGGGCAAATTTGGCCAAGTTGCCGCAGATTCCGAAGGCGTTGTATGTCATGCTGATGCCGGTTTTGCTGGCTTTGCTGTGGATTTCGTTTGCCAATCGGTATCATCCTTGGGTGTTTTCGATGGTGATGTTTGTCTCGGTGGCTTTTTGGCTGCTCATCGTGCCGCTGTGGTTGTATTTTGGCTGGAAAGTGGTCAATCACTGGGTATTGATGCTGTGCGGCGCATTGGTGCTGCTGCCTGCCGGTTTGTGTTTTTTGTACATTCGCCAATCACCGCAAGAAGGCTGGTTTTTGCTCGGCTTGTTGGCCGTGGTTTGGATCGCGGATATTGCCGCGTATTTCACGGGTCGCGCGTTGGGTAAACACAAACTGGCGCCATCCATCAGCCCAGGTAAAACGATTGAGGGCGCGGCGGGCGCTTGGGTTGGCGTGACGATTTATTTGGCCGTCATTGCGCTGTGGCTTAAACCGGATGGTTTTGCCGATTTGCGCATTTCGGTCAGCGTGGTGCTGATCATGGCGTTTTTCTTGACCTATCAGAGTATTATCGGTGATTTGTTTGAGTCGTGGCTGAAACGTTGCGCGGGCGTGAAGGACAGCGGTGCCAGTTTACCCGGTCATGGTGGGATTTTGGATCGGATTGATGCGATTTTGCCGGTGTTGCCTTTGCAGATCGTTTTGCTCAGTTGGTTGTCGATGCACCGTGGTTAATCGTTTGGAATTGAATGGGTTTTATGAATAAACAGGTCATTACGGTATTGGGCGCGACCGGTTCGATTGGGTGCTCAACCTTGGACGTGGTTGCGCGTCATCCTGAGCAATTTGAGGTATTTGCACTGACGGGTAATCATCAGGCGGAATTGTTGGTGAAGCAGTGCGTGCAGTTTCAGCCGAAATATGCCGTGGTCTTGGATGAATCAGTGGCGCGGGATGTGCGGGCGCGTTTGCAGCAGACCAGTTGTAAAACCGAGGTCTTGGTCGGCGTGCAAGCGCTGTGTGATGTGTCCAGTGCGCCTGAAGTGACTACGGTGATGGCGGCGATTGTCGGTGCGGCGGGTTTACTGCCAACGATGGCGGCGGCGCGCGCGGGTAAAAAATTATTATTGGCGAACAAAGAATCATTGGTGATGGCCGGTGCGTTGATGACGCAGGCGGTCGCCGAGCATGGTGCGACGCTGTTACCGATTGACAGCGAGCATAACGCGCTGTATCAATGTTTGCCGCCGTGTGGCGAATCCATCACCGGTGTGAATGCTCGCGGTGTCGCGAGTTTGACCCTGACTGCGTCGGGCGGACCGTTTTTGCATACGCCGATGGAGCAGTTGCGTGACATCACGCCGGATCAGGCATGTGCGCATCCGCGTTGGCAAATGGGGCGGAAGATTTCGGTGGACTCCGCGACCATGATGAATAAAGGCTTGGAGGTCATTGAGGCGCATTGGCTGTTTGGCGTACCGGCAGAGCGCATTCATGTGGTGATTCATCCGCAGAGTGTGATTCATTCACTGGTGGATTATGTCGATGGTTCGAGTTTGGCGCAGCTGGGGAATCCCGATATGCGTGTACCGATTGCCCATGCGTTGGGACACGCCGCGCCAGAACAGGCACGGATGAGTTCGGGCGTGAATCTGTTGAACTTAGCCAGCGTCGGGCAACTGACGTTTTTTGAGCCAGATTTGCATAAATTTGCCAATTTGCGCTTGGCGTTTGACGCACTCAACGCGGGCGGTGCGGCCTCGATTGTGCTCAATGCGAGCAATGAAGTGGCCGTGGCGGCCTTTTTGGACGAGAAAATCGCCTTTTTGGACATTGCTCGGGTCAACGAGCAGGCACTCAATGCCTTATGTCCCGATGCGCCAAACAGTTTAGAGGCCGTTTGTGCCGTTGATGCGCAGGTTAGAGAATGGGCGCATGGGTATATCCGTACTTCCTTAATTCAATAGTGGCAAACCACGTCAATCATTGGCTTGGTCTGCGATAGGAATATTTTATGATCGAGTTGTTTTCCTTTTTAGTCGCCATATTGGTGCTGGTGACCATCCACGAGTGGGGGCACTATTGGGTGGCCAAACGCGCGGGCGTGGCGATTGAAAAATTCTCCGTCGGTTTTGGCAAGCCGTTGTATACATGGAAAAATCGCGAAGGCACTGAATTTTGCATTGCCAGCATTCCGCTGGGCGGCTATGTCAAAATGCGCGGCGAATACAGCATTGCGACCAAAGAATCACAGTCACAGGCCGTCGCAGGGAGCTTCGCTTCGCGCTCAGTGTGGCAGCGCATGGCGATTGTGGCGGCTGGTCCGCTGGTGAATTTAATTTTTGCCGCCTTAGTCTTTGCGGGGCTGCATTATGGTACGGCGCGTATGCCTGCGCCGGTACTGTCCTCGCCGAGTATGCAGTCGGTATTGGCGCAAACCGGTATCAAAGACGGTGATACGGTGCTCGAAATCAATCAGCAACCGGTTAAAAGCTATGCAGACGTTCAAACGTCGGTCATTAAAACTTTGTTGGATCAAGGCAGCATCACGCTGAAGTGGCGCGATACGGCGGGTAATGAGCACACCAGTTCACCGTTGTCCTTGGCGCAAATCAGTTTGGATCAACAAAATTGGCAAGAGCAGGTCGGCTTGGCGCTGTATCAAAAAAATGCGCCGATTGGTCAGGTTGTGGCTGGCTCTCCGGCTGAGCAGGCTGGGTTAAAAGCGGGCGATGTTTTGATTGGCGTTAATGGCGTTCGCACCAGCGGTAATCAGATTCTGAGTGCCATTCATGCCAGCCCAGATCGCGTGGTGACCTTGATGGTTCAGCGCCAAAACGAAACTTTTTCTGCTGAAATCACACCGAAGGCTGAGACGCTGCCGGTGAATCAACCCGGACAAGCACCGATTACGGTTGGGCGCGTGGGCATACAGGTGGCCTCGGATGTGCCGATGGTGACCGAACACCGTGGGTTGTTCAAGGCAATTTATTTGGGCGTGGATACCACGATAGAACAAATTGGCTTGAATTTAAAGGGTTTATATAAAATTGTCACAGGCCATTTGAGTGTGAAAAACATTGGCGGGCCAGTGACGATCGCCAAGCAGGCAGGCAATAGCGCTCATGGCGGTTTCACACAATTTCTCGGCTTTTTGGCCGTACTATCCGTCAGCCTCGGCACGTTAAATTTATTGCCAATTCCTGTATTAGACGGCGGTCATTTGGTATACTACGCCGCAGAAGCCGTCCGAGGGCGGCCTTTGCCAGAACAGTTTTTAGTGGTTGGACAAAAAATAGGCTTTCTATTATTACTATTATTGATGGGCATTGCATTATTCAATGACGCGCACTGGTTTGCGTGATCGAATGTGAATGGGGCGCATCAATCGGTTTAGAAAGCGAAAAGACGTTAACTCATATGGAAAATAGGAATAACATGTCTGCAAAACAACATACCCTGCGTTTCACCCCTGGATATATGGGCATCATCATGTTGGGGGCTTTGGCGGCCAATCCTGCGTGGGCACAGACCTCGGTGACCGCGCCGCAAACCAAAGCAAAAGCCGTCACTGCGCCAGCTAAAGCGGCTGCTCAAAAGGGTACAGTGCTCTCGGACATCACAGTGGATGGTTTGGAGCGTAGCGACCCGACCACGGTATTTAATATTTTGCCAATTAAGGTGGGTGACACCCATTCCAAAGATTCTGAAGCCGTGGTCGTAAAATCCCTATATGACTCGGGTTTGTACGAAAACATCAGCGCTGATTTGAATGGATCGGTATTGAAAATCAAGCTCAGCGAGCGTCCGGTGATCTCGGAATTTAAAATCACCGGCATGAAACGTTTGGATGCAAAAGCCTTCCGTGAAACCCTTAAATCCAAAGGGTTTGCCCAAGGGATGCCGTACAATCCGGCGGCATTGGAGCAAATCAAAGGCGAGTTGATGCAAGCCTATCATGATTCTGGTTTGACCGCCGCCGCAGTCAATACCGAAGTGATTAAACAAGATCGCAATCAAGTCATCGTCAACATCAAGGTTGACGAAGGTAAAAGCACAAAAATTCGCGGCATCAAAATTGATGGTAATACCCATGTGTCCGACTACACCATTCGCAATCAGATGGAAATGGACAAAAACGGTATCTTCTCGTGGTATACCAAGGATAGCGTTTACTCTGAAGAGCGTTTGAAAGCCGATTTGGAAAATATTCGTGCGTATTACTATGATCGCGGCTATTTGGATTTTGACTTCACAGATGTGCGCGTGACGCCATCGGCCAAAGAAAATGGCGTGGATTTGAATTTAACGGTCAAAGAAGGCGAACCGTACCGTGTCAGCAGTTTGTCGCTGGTCGGCGATACCAAAGGCACACCGCGTGCGGACATTGAAAAACTACTGAAATACCGCATTGGCAGCGCCTATTCGCGCGAAAAAATCAGCAAAATTGTCGAAAATATTCATGATCGTTTGGGTGAAGATGGCTACGCATTGGCTCAGGTAGACGTTCAACCCAAACCATCAGCCGATCATACGGTTGATGTGGTGATTGCGGTTAATCCGATGGAGCGCGTGTATGTGCGCCGTGTGAATATTAGCGGCAATAGCCGAACGCAAGACTTTGTGATCCGTCGCGAAGTGCGTCAGATGGAAAGTGGCCTGTTTGACGGAGCGAAAGTGCGCCTGTCGCGTGACCGCATTGACCGTTTGGGCTATTTTGACAAAGTAGATGTTGAAGTGGTTCCCGTGCAAGGCACGAATAATCAGGTGGATGTGAATTACAGTGTGAACGAGCTGCCAACCGGTGACTTGAAACTCGGCTTGGGCTACAGCACCAGTGATAAAGTCACTTTGTCTGGTTCAATCACCGAAAACAACTTTATGGGCAGTGGTCAATCACTGTCGGTGGCGATTGACACCAGCAAATCATCGCGCAATATCAGCATCTCTAGTACCAACCCCTACTTTACCAAAGATGGCATTAGTCAAACGGTGGGCGCGTACTATCGTCGAACCGATCAATCGAAGCTGAATTTGTCGGAAACTATTTATACCACGGCAGGCTTGAACTTGGTCTACGGTATTCCTTTGACCGAACGCCACCGTTTGTATTTAGGTATGAATCCCGAGTACAACAAAATTGAGTTGGATCAAGCCAGAAGTCCTGTTGGCTATTTGGATTTCATGAGCAAATATGGCAAAAATAGAAACCATTTCATGACCTACGCCATGACCTTGGGTTGGAGCTACGATACGCGTGACTCTGTGGTGATGCCGAGCCGTGGTCAATACCAAAAAGTGCTGGGTTCCATTACCCCGTTTGGCGATCTGAAATACTACACGCTGTCGTATCAGTATCAACAATATGTGCCATTGAGTAAGCGTTTCACTCTGGCGTTGAATACCCAGTTTGACTATGGTAAAGGTTTGGGTAGTTCGGTTTATCCATTTTACAATGGCTTCTTTGCCGGTGGTTTGGGTTCGGTTCGCGGCTACGACAGCAGTACCGTCGGTCCTCGTGAAACACGGAATCCGAATGACCCGACGCAAACCGGTTATAACTACGTTGGCGGTAACAAACGCGCGATTGCGAATTTGGAACTGCAATTTCCATTCCCAGGCATGACTAAAAGCAAAGCAGCGCGTTTGTTTGTCTTTGCTGATGCTGCTGGTGTCTGGGCGGATCAAAAATCCAGCGCCTATGTGGCAGGTAGCGAAGGTATGCGCTATTCAGCAGGTTTAGGGCTGTTGTGGGCATCGCCGATTGGCCCGTTGAAATTCAGCTATGGTATTCCGATCAAGAAAAAAGCGGGTGACGAAGAACAACGATTCCAATTCCAGATTGGTACCTCGTTCTAATCTGCTATGATGCAGGCTGTATCTGTTTAATATATAGATGGACATGATGATAAAGGTGGAAGTGATGAATGCAAGAACTTGGACGAATAAATGGGCAGCTCAAAAAGTCGCAGTTGGTTTAGCAATGGCTTTGGCACTACCATCTTTTTCGGCTATGGCTCAGGACTTCAAGGTCGGCTATGTGAGCTTGGATCGACTGCTGGCCGAATCGGCGCCTGCGAAAAATGCGCGCGCGACTTTGGATAAAAATTTCAAATCGCGAGAACGCGGTTTGGAGCAAAAGGCCGCAGAGATTCGCAATAAACAACAGGTGTATGAAAAAGATTTCCCGAAATTGACTGATGAGCAGCGCGCGCAACGCGAAGCTGATATTGGCAAAGCGGTCGAAGCGTTTGACACCGAACGTACCGCTTTTGAAACTGAATTGGCACAAGCGCAAAATAAATTGCTACAAGATTTGCTCAAAAACGCCAATACGGTGATCCGTGACCTCGCGGAAAAAGATGGCTATGATCTGGTGGTACAAGAAGCGGTGTACATCAAGCCACAATACGACATGACCCAACGCGTATTGGAACGTTTGAAATAATGCAATTTAAGCGTGAGTCATTGTTCGCTACTTACTTAGTTGCCACAATGGCTTATGCGGAAAAGTCAGGTAGATGAGTACGATCACTTCATTCAAGCCAGTGTTGGTTCAACCACAAGCACTGGCTGATTTATTTTTAGCGGTACAGGCGCAGGTGCATTTAGCGCAGGGCGTGGCTCTGGAGGATGTGTGCGTTACGCATGTCGCGCCGCTGAATCTGGCGGGAACGGGTGCGTTCGCCTTTTTGAGTAATGCCAAACTGCGCACGCAGCTATTGGATTGCCAAGCGAGTGTGATCGCTTTGAGCGAAGCCGATTACGAATGGTTGCAAAGCCAACCGGCATTTAACGGCGTACAGACCACATTTGCCGTGTGTCGCCAGCCGTATGCCTTGTATGCGATGGTGGCGCAGCGTTGTTACCTGCCTCAACCGCCGCAATCAACCGCTATTCACCCAACAGCAGTGATTGCCGACACGGCGCAGATCGGGCAAAACGTGCGGATTGGCGCGTATGTCGTGATTGAGGCTGACGCCCAGATTGGCGATGGCGTGGTGATCGAATCAGGCGTGCGCTTGGGCGCGCAGGTGCGCATTGGCGCGCGGTCACGAATCTATTCGAACGTTACGATTTATCAGGGATGTGAAATCGGCGAGCGTTGCATCATCCATGCCGGTGCAGTGATTGGTTCGGATGGTTTTGGCTTTGCGCCGACGCCGAATGGTTGGCAAAAAATTCCTCAGGTTGGCCGCGTGATGATTGGCAATGACGTGGAAATCGGTGCGAATACCACGATTGATCGGGGTGCGCTAACCGATACCGTGATTGAGGATGATGTCAAAATTGATAATCTGGTTCAGATTGCGCATAATTGTGTGGTGGGTGCGCATACGGCGATTGCGGCCTGTGCAGGCATTGCCGGTAGCACGATTATTGGTAAGTCCTGTATGATTGGGGGGGCGGCCATGCTCGGCGGTCATTTGAGCATCGCCGATCACACGGTGGTGTCCGGTGGCACGGCAATTACCTCGGATGTAACGGTCGCAGGACAATATACAGGGGTTTACCCAACCAGCACACATCGCGAATGGGAACGAAATGCTTCGTTGGTTCGTCATTTGGCGGATTTGCGCAAGCGGATTCGTGGTTTAGAAAGAAAATCTGAGCATTCATCAGATACAGAAAATCAGTAAGTATTGAGAGGCAGACATGGGGTTGAGTATGACAGATTCAGGCTACGATATTACGGAAGTGGTGCGCCGCTTACCACACCGCTATCCTTTTTTATTGGTTGATCGGGTGATTGAGGTTGAGCCGCAAAAACGTTTGCTGGCCATTAAAAATGTAACCATGAACGAACCGTTTTTCATGGGGCATTTCCCGAAGCGTCCAGTGATGCCGGGCGTGCTGATTATGGAGGCTTTGGCGCAGGCTTCGGCTCTGTTATGGGTTAATGAGCTGCATCCAGATGCGATGTATTATTTCGTTGGCATGAATAATGTTCGCTTCAAGCGTCAAGTTGAGCCGGGCGATCAATTGGTGCTGGAGTCACGCTTGACCAAGGTGGCGCGCTCATTTGCGTATTTTTCCACCTGCGCGAAAGTAGATGGCGTGGTTGCTGCAGAAGCTGATTTGATTTGCACCTACCGAATTGAAGCCCCCGCATCCAATGGCTAACATTTAATTCAAACGTAAATGGTTAATTTATGAGCACACAAATCCATGCAACTGCGTTAGTTGATCCGAAAGCACAATTGGCCGAGAACGTGAGCGTCGGTGCGTACAGCGTGATCGGGCCGGATGTGGTCATCGGTGCAGGGACGCAGATCGGCGCGCACACGATTATCGAAGGCCACGCCACGATTGGTGCAGACAATATCATTGGTCATCATATTTTACTCGGCGGCGTGCCGCAGGATAAAAAATATGCGGGCGAACCGACCCAATTGGTGATTGGTGATCGCAATACGATTCGCGAGTTTTGCAGTTTTCATTTGGGTACAACGCAAGACGAAGGCATTACCAGCATTGGCGATGATAACTGGATCATGGGTTATGTACACTTGGCGCACGATTGCCGCGTGGGTAATCACACCATTTTGGCCAGTAATGCACAGTTTGCTGGACATGTGCAGATTCAGGATTGGGCGATTGTTGGCGGCATGAGCGGCGTGCATCAGTTCGTGAAAATTGGCGCGCATGCGATGATTGGTGGCGGCAGTATTTTGCTCAAGGATGTGGCGCCGTATGTCATGATTGGCGGCAGTCCGAGCGCGGCTTTTGGCATTAACTCAGAAGGTTTGAAACGTCGTGGTTATACGCCAGAACAAATTGCCGCGATCAAACGTGCGTATAAAATGGTGTTCCGCCAAGATTTAACCATCGAGCAGGCCGTTGAGGCCATTGATGTCGCGGCGCAGGCTGACCCAGCTAATTCAGCGGTGATGCATTTGATGTCTGACTTTTTACGCATTTCTGATCGCGGCATTATCCGATGAGGGTGAATGGGTCACGCATTGCTTAAATAAAATGACGCGGCTGATGGCGTGATGTGGTGAGAAATGGTAAAAATGGCGGGCAGTGCCCGCCGAATTTTTGATATTGAGATGAATGGGTGTCATGTACGCAGAAACGGTGAACTTGGTTTTGGTGGCCGGAGAGTCTTCGGGCGATCAGTTGGCGGCGGTGCTGCTGCAAGGGGCGCAGGCCAACTACGCACGGGTTAACAGCGCGGGCATTGTGGGCGAGGCCATGCAAAAGCAAGGTGCGCAGTCATGGTGGCCATCGCAGTCTTTGGCCGTGCGCGGTTATTTCGAACCGATTCGTCATCTGCCTCGCATCCTGAAAATGCGCCGCGAATTGATTGAACGCGTGACCAGCCAGCGTCCTGATGTGTTCATCGGCATTGATGCGCCTGATTTCAATCTGGGTGTGGAAAAAATCGTGCGTGCCAAAGGCGTGCCGACCATGCACTATGTCAGCCCATCGATTTGGGCGTGGCGTCCGAAACGCATTGAAACCATTCGCCAAGCGGTGGATCACATGCTGCTGATTTTCCCCTTTGAGCAAAAAATTTATGATGAGGCCGGCATTCCTGCGACTTATGTCGGTCATCCATTTGCCGAGCAAATTCCGCTACAGGCCGATACCGCTGCGGCACGAGCGTTGTTGAACGTGTCACAGGAAGCTTTTTGTCTGGCGATTTTGCCCGGTTCGCGTGCTTCGGAAGTCAGCTACAACGCGCCGAATTTTTTCAAAGCCGCGCAGTTGATCGCGCAGCGTGCAGGCACAGCGCAGGAGGTGCAATGTTTGGTTCCGGTGGCACACGCTAATTTGCGCCCTGAATTGGAGCGAATTGCCCGCGAATGCGCGCCGAATCTATCGATACGCTGGTTTGACGGACAAGCGCGCAGTGTCATGGCGGCGGCAGATGCAACCATCGTTGCCAGCGGTACGGCCAGTTTGGAGGTCGCTTTGTATAAAAAACCGTCGATTATTTCGTACAAAACCTCATGGCTGTCGGCGCAGATTTACCCAAAAGTGGCTTTGCAACCGTGGATTGGCCTGCCGAATATCCTCATGCAAGAATCCTTTATCCCCGAAATTTTGCAAGACGAAGCGACCGCCGAGCATTTGGCTGATGCCTTGCTGCATGAAGTCAATCGCTACGCGGTGAACGCGACGATTCACGAACGTTTGCTTGATTTGCATCATTCGCTGATCGCTGATACGCCGAATTTGTGCGCGCAGGCGATAGAGAATGTGCGTCGCCAAAGCCGCTCGACACAACTGTGATGGATGGCGTGATGCAGATTGATCTGTTTTCGAGTGAGGCTTCTGTATTGGATTCAACCGTTCAAACGCGCATCATTTGCGGCGTGGATGAGGCGGGGCGCGGGCCTTTGGCCGGTGCGGTATTTGCCGCCGCCGTGATTTTGGCCGAACCCATCGCGGGCTTGGCCGACTCAAAAAAGCTGAGTGCGAAACGGCGTGAATATTTAGCGGAGCAGATTCGCGCGCAAGCGGCTGCGTGGGCGGTGGCCAGCGCCAGTGTCGCGGAAATTGATGAATTGAATATTTTGCAGGCCAGCATGTTGGCAATGACGCGCGCGGTCAAAGCTTTGAACATTCAGCCCAACTGGGTTTGGGTCGATGGCAATCATTATCCCAAAGGTCTGTCGGCGGCGCATTATGCCGGTCAGGCGATGATTAAAGGCGATGCCAAAGAAGCGTGCATTTCTGCCGCATCAATTCTGGCGAAAGTAGCGCGTGACGCCGATTGTCTGCGGCTACATGCGCTTTATCCCGAGTATGGTTTTGACCAACACAAAGGCTATCCGACGGCGGCGCATTTACAGGCGCTTCAGCGCCACGGCGCGACACCAGAGCACCGTATGAGCTTCGCGTCGGTTCGTACCTTGCAATTTAAGAGTAAATAACATGTTGATTTCATCCAAAGACAATTCGCAGGTCAAAGCCCTCAAACGCTTGATTCATCAGCCCAAACGCACGGATGATCTGATGGTGGTTGAGGGCGTGCATGCCTGTCAATTGTTGCTCAAGCATCAAAGTGCAAAGAATGAGGCACTTTCAATGAAGCGTGTGTGGGTCGGTAGCTCGGCGATGGATAATGCCGAGGTGCAGCAATTATTGCGCGCAGTGTCGGCGCATGGCACGCCAGTGATTGAACTGGCCAACGCGGTATTTCGCGACATCAGCAGTTTGGAGCAAGGCGTATCCTTAATTTTTGAGGTCAGCCGACCGCAGTTATTTGGGCTTCCGTCTGAGTTGGCAACGCAGGCGATTACGGGTAACGTGGTGTTGCTCGACGGCATTCAAGACCCCGGTAATATGGGTTCGATCATTCGCAGTTGTGCCGCTGCGGGATTGAAAGAGATTTGGCTGAGTGAGCACTGTGTTAATCCGTATTCGGCCAAAGTATTGCGTGCCGGCGTTGGCGCGCATTTTGGTGTGACGATTCGCGAACGCATTGATTTGCTGACGGCTGTTGCTCAACTTAAACAGGCTAATATCCACGTTTGCGCCACCAGTTCGCACACGACGCAAAGTATATATACGCATGACCTGAATCGGCCAATTGCGTGGCTGATGGGCAATGAAGGTGCAGGATTGAGCGAGGTCTTATTGGCGCAGGCCGATGCGCGTTTGACCATTCCGATGGCCTTGGGTGAATCACTGAACGTGGCGGCGGCGACAGCGGTATGCTTATTTGAGATGGCGCGTCAGCAAGCGCACTGACAACGTGGTTTTGGCAATAAAAAAGCAAGTCGTTAAGACTTGCTTTTTTATATATTGATATATTGACGAGCATTTTAGCCCAGCAGTTTTGCGGCAATCGCCCAGCAAACCCCAGCCATAAAAGCCGAGGCGGGAATGGTTAAAATCCATGCCCACACGATGTTACCCGCTAAACCCCAGCGTACAGATGAGGCCTTCATGGTGGAGCCTGCGCCCAAAATCGCACCAGTGATGGTGTGGGTGGTGGAGACCGGAACGCCCATTGCGGTCGCGGTAAACAGGGTAATAGCCCCGCCGGTCTCTGCGCAGAAACCACTGACTGGTTTGAGTTTGGCCAATTTTTGCCCCATGGTTTTCACGATGCGCCAGCCACCGAACATGGTGCCCAAAGCAATAGCGGTGAAACATGAATAGCCAACCCACAGCGGCAGTGGATCATTCGCGGTCAATACGCCACCGGCCAATAGAATCAGCCAGATCATGCCCATGGTTTTTTGCGCATCATTACCGCCGTGACCCAAGCTGTACATCGCCGCAGAAACCAATTGCAATCGTCGGAACCAGCGATCGACTTTGGCCGGCGCCGTTCGGAAAAACAGCCACGAGACAATCAGCATCAAGGCCGAGCCGAACAACAGCCCCAACGCAGGTGATAAGAAAATGAACAAAACGGTTTGTAAAATTTTGTCGGCAATGAGGACGCTAAAACCGCTTTTGGCAACTGCGGCGCCAATCAGACCGCCCATCAAGGCATGTGATGAGGAGGAAGGAATGCCGTAATACCAAGTAATGATATTCCACAAAATTGCCCCCATCAACGCACCGAGAATGACGTATTGATCCACCACCGAGGCTTGAACGATACCCTTACCGATGGTGGCGGCGACTTTATGCGGCAAAACATAAAATGCGATGAAGTTGAATGTCGCAGCCATAATGACTGCGTGGTGTGGCTTCAGAACGCCGGTAGAAACGACGGTGGCAATCGAGTTCGCCGAGTCGTGAAAACCGTTCATGAAGTCGAATATCAGCGCCAGAGCGATGAGAAAAACCATCATGCCCAGTCCGATGTGTAGCGAGTTAGACATAGTTAACCTCTGAAAAATGGTTGAGTGAAAACGGATGGAGGCGCTTACGCGTTTTCAACCATGATTCCTTGGATGATATTGCTGACATCTTCGCATTTATCGGTGATGGATTCGAGCAATTCGTAAATGGCTTTGTATTTGACCACGCTGATGGCGTCGGTTTCTTCGCGGAACAGGCGCGAGAGCGCGGTGCGCATCACGCGATCGGCTTCGGATTCGAGGCGCTCAATTTCAGAGGCCAAGCGGATGACTTCCGTGGTGTTTTTGGTGTCTTCCAAATGGTTCACGGACAGCTCAAGGCGTTCGCAACAGCCGAGAATAATCTCGCAGAGCTTTTGGGCATTTTCGGAAGTTTGGGTGACGTGATACAATGAAACGCATTCGGAAACGTCTTCCATCATATCAATCACGTCGTCCAGATTGGTCATGAGTTTGAGAATGACGTCGCGATCCAGCGGTGTGATGAAGGTTTTATGCAGTAAATCAACGGTCTCGTAGGTCAAGCGATCGGCTTTCTTCTCTTTTTCACGGATGCTTTGAATGTGTACTTCTGAATTCTCGATGTCTTGAAACAATGTCACCATTTCTTTGGCCGTTGCGGTCATCAATGAGGCGTGTTGGTTAAAGAGCGTGAAGAATTTACCTTCTTTTGGCATAAAACGATTAAACATGGTAAAACCTTTATTCGTAAATGGTTCGTTGAGTAAAGTGAAACGTTAGAAAAATGTAGCTTGATTTGATGTCAAATTCATATTTGTCACAAATTTGTAATTTGTCGCCATTTTAACTGAGGAAATTTCTTTTCGGAGGGGATTTGCGCGGAAATACAGGCGTTTGTTGCTCAAAACACAAAAGATTTAGGGTAAAACCGAGATTTTCAATCATAGCCGTGAAATCGGTTACATAAAAATATATAGAAACGGTTTGGCGCGGGGTTATGGGCGTTATGTCATATCCCAGCTTATGCCGTTTATACAGGAATGATTGGAGGGTATACTTGAGAAAACACGGAGTTACCCACAGTTGGAGTTGTTCCGTGTTTCCTTGATTGCGTCCCTCCTGCGTTGAATAATGATTTTATGACAAGAATCGAACCAACCAAGGCATCATCTACCGAACCACTAAGCGAGGTTCAGGCGTTTGATCCGAGTGAATTACTGGCTTCTTTGCCGCATTTGCCCGGCGTGTATCGTCACATCGGTGTGAATGATGAGGTTTTATATGTGGGCAAGGCCAAGGATTTGAAAAAGCGCGTTTCGAGCTATTTTCAAAACCGTGTCGGGCTGTCGCCTCGCATCGTACTGATGTTGCAAAAAGTGGTGCGTGTGGATGTTACGGTTACGCGGACCGAGACAGAAGCGTTATTGCTCGAAAATAATTTGATCAAGACGCTCACACCGCGCTACAACATCTTGTTTCGCGATGATAAATCCTACCCGTTTCTCAAAATGACGCGGCATGAGTTTCCGCGCATGGTCTATTACCGTGGTGCGGTGGATAAAGTGCATCAATATTTTGGGCCGTTTCCCAACGGCTATGCGGTCAAAGAAAGCATCAAACTGTTGCAAAAGGTATTTCGCTTGCGTACCTGCGACGAAACGGTTTATCGCAATCGCTCGCGCCCGTGTATGCTGTATCAGATCGACCGTTGTAGCGCGCCGTGCGTTGGGTTGATTGATGCGCAACGCTATGCCGAGGATGTGGCAGACAGCGTGAAATTTTTGCGTGGCGAGTCGGATGAGGTGTTGCATGATTTGCAGGCGAAAATGCAAACCGCGGCAGGCGAATTAAATTTTGAATCCGCTGCGCTGTACCGTGACAAAATCGCGGCTCTGTCCAGTATGATGAAACAGCAGGCCGTGGAGTCCACCGGTGACGATACCGACGCCGATATTATTGCCGTGGCGCAGTCGGATGCGCGCTACTGCGTCAATTTGGCAATGGTGCGTGGTGGCCGACATTTGGGCGACAAAGCCTTTTTCCCTCAGCACACGCAGGATTGTACGGAACAAGACGTATTGGACGCATTCATCACCCAGCATTATCTGAGTAGCGCCGCGCCGCGCGTGGTGATCAGCGCGATTTCACCATCGGTGATGGTGCGTGAATTACTGCATGAGAGCATTGAACGGCAATTGATTTGGGTCAAACAGCCACGCGGGCAGCGCAAAATTTGGTTGGAAATGGCGCTCAATAATGCGCAGTTGGCACTGATGCGGCGCCTACAAGAATCCGCCAGCGCCAAGGCGCGCACCGAGGATTTACTCAAAGTTTTACAGATGACGCTTGAGACTGATGAAGAAAAGTCAGATTTTCGCGTCGAATGTTTTGACATCAGCCACACGTCGGGCGAGGCGGCGCAAGCCTCCTGCGTGGTGTACCACAACCACGCGATGCAGAATAATGAATATCGCCGCTACAATATCAAAAACATCACCGCAGGCGACGACTATGCCGCGATGAAACAGGTGCTACAGCGGCGTTACGAAAAAATCGCGCTGTTGCAACGCGAGGACAACGACGAATTTGCCAAACACATGCCGGACGTGGTGCTGGTCGATGGTGGCAAGGGGCAGTTGTCGGTGGCGCGTGAGGTGTTTGAAGGTTTGGGATTGGATTTGGGCGTGCTGGTTGGCGTGGCCAAAGGTGAAGGGCGGCGGGTTGGTTTGGAAACCTTGGTCTTTGCCGATGGACGAGCAGAAGTGAAATTGGGTAAACTCTCGCCCGCGCTGATGTTAATCGCGCAGATTCGTGATGAAGCACATCGTTTCGCCATCACGGGAATGCGTGCGGCGCGCGCGAAAGCACGCAATGTGTCGCGTTTAGAAGAAGTTGAAGGCGTGGGGGCGAAACGCCGTTCGGCCTTGCTCAAACGTTTTGGCGGATTGGCCGGTGTGAAAAATGCCAGTGTGCAGGATTTGACGCAAGTTGACGGTATTTCGGAAAAATTAGCGCAAGAAATCTACAAACAGTTACACGATGACGGGCGAAGCGATTAAAATTCAATTATTCCGTGTTTCCTTAATTATTTATCCATTTTATATTTAACCAGAAAGTTAAGCGTTTATGCCGATGAATTTCCCCATTTTGCTTACTTGGGCGCGAGTGATTGCTATTCCATTGTTGGTGGCGATTTACTATGCGCCATTTAGTAATTACGCCATGATGCGCGATGTGCTGGCCACGATATTGTTTGTGGGGGCAGCCGTGACCGATTGGTTAGATGGCTATTTGGCACGCAAATGGGATCAAACCAGTGCCTTTGGCGCGTTTCTTGATCCGGTTGCGGACAAATTATTGGTCGCGGCGTGTTTGATTGTGCTGGTACACGATCAGCGCGTGCATGGTTTGATTGCCCTGATTATCATTGGGCGTGAAATTACGATTTCCGCTTTGCGTGAATGGATGGCGAGCATCGGCGCGCGTACGGCGGTAGCGGTCAATCAATTGGGCAAATGGAAAACGGCGGTGCAGATGGTGGCGTTGCCGATGTTGCTGTATAACGGTGTCTTGCTTGGCATCAATACGCGCGTGGTTGGCACATGGCTGATTTACATCGCCGCCGCGTTAACGGTGATTTCCATGGTGGTGTATCTGAAAGCGGCTTATCCAACTTTGCGTGAGCATGTGTAGTCGTGTGGCGTTTACCAATCAGCTGATTTCATTGATTTTATTTCCTATTTGACGAATAAATTTTTTTACGTTATAGTCTTGCGCATGACTGAATTTTTTATCCCTCTCTTCTCGTTGCGATTGCTGGCTTCTTTGTTGCTAAGATGCCAGCCGTTGTTTGCGCGTACGAATTGAGGATACAGGGAAACCACTCAGAAACATTCAGTATCCAAAGTTAATCAAACCTCGGCAAATTTTCAGCAAACGCTGTGCCGAGGTTTTTTGTTATGGTGTTTGCAAAATTTTTTAATCAAGAGACAGGTGCAAAATGAACGACACATTTCGAACTTTAGACCCGGCAAAGAAGTACCGCCCATATCCGCAAATTAAACTGGAAAACCGTCAATGGCCGAACAACACATTGACCCAGCCGCCCATCTGGTTGTCCACCGATCTGCGCGACGGTAATCAAGCGTTGATCGATCCGATGGATATTGAGAAAAAACTGCGCTTGTGGGATTTGCTGGTACGTCTGGGTTACAAAGAAATCGAAATTGGTTTCCCTTCTGCGTCGCAGATTGAATTTGACTTCGTGCGTCGTCTGATCGAAGAAAATCGCATTCCCGATGGCGTGACGATTCAGGCACTGACGCAAGGACGTACCGACCTCATTAACCGTACGGTTGAAGCGATGGCGGGTGCAAAAACCGCGATTGTCCACGTGTACAACGCGACCAGTCCATTGTTCCGCGAAGTGGTGTTTGGTAAAAATCGCCAAGAAACCATTGATCTCGCGCTCAAAGCAGTTGACGACATCAAAGCGGCGGTCAAACAATATCCGCAAACCGAATGGAAACTCGAATATTCGCCGGAAACGTTTAGCATGACCGAGGCGGATTTCGCGGTGGAAATTTGCGCGGCAGTGATGGAGCGCTGGGGCGCGACGCCACAAAACAAAATGATTTTCAATTTGCCCGCGACGATTGAGGTTTCTACACCCAACGTCTACGCTGACCAAGTCGAATATTTCCACAAACATTTACCGAACCGCGACAGTGTACTGATTAGCCTGCACCCCCACAATGATCGTGGCACAGGTACGGCGTGCGCCGAGCTTGGTATGCTCGCCGGTGCAGATCGTGTCGAAGGCTGTTTGTTTGGTAACGGCGAACGCACCGGTAATGTTTGTTTGGCCAACCTCGCGGTTAATCTGTGGTCACAAGGCATTCATCCAGGTGTCGATTTCTCCAATATCATGGAAGTGGTGCAAGTGGTCGAAGAATGCACGCAACTGCCGGTCAGCCCGCGTCATCCGTGGGCGGGCGAGCTCGTATTCACCGCATTCTCAGGCTCACATCAAGACGCGATCAAAAAAGGCTTGACCCGTCAGAAAGAGCGCCAAAATGCCGCAGGTGGCGAACCTGTGATGTGGGAAGTGCCGTATCTGCCGATTGACCCCGCCGATTTGGGTCGTGGCTATGACGCGGTGATTCGTGTGAATGCGCAGTCAGGCAAGGGCGGCATGGCCTATTTGCTCGAACGCGATTACGGCTTTGAGCTGCCACGTTTGCTGCAAGTCGAAGTGGCGCGCGCGGTGCAAGTCTTGGCCGATGAAACCGGTAAAGAACTGACCAGCGAACAAATCTACGGCGTGTTCACCAAAACCTTCGTTGAACCGTCCGACAAGGTACGCTACGTCAAACACAGCATTGAGCACCAAGATGGTGTGGAAACCATCTCAGCAACGATGGTCATTAACGGTGAGGAAAAAGTCATCAAGGGTCAAGGCAATGGTCCATTGTCAGCATTCGCGTCTGCATTGAATCAAACTTTGGGTACGAAATTCTCGGTGACGCAATACTCGCAACACGACATTCACCCAGAGGTCGGCAATACTTCGCAAGAGGCAGTCTGCTATGTGCAAGTCGCGCATCCAGATCAAGCGCCAACGTACGGCGTGGGCTTACATTCGAACATCGTGACGGCCTCTTTCCTCGCCTTTGTTGCGGCGATGAACCGCAATGGCGCGTTGGCATAAACAAGGTGACAATCATTCCGTGTAAAAATATTTTCACGGAATGATTGACCAAAAATAAAACGCCTTGTATAATCTCAATTCTTGATTTTTCGCAAGAAAACGAGAGAGATGGCCAGGTAGCTCAGTTGGTAGAGCAGCGGATTGAAAATCCGCGTGTCGGCAGTTCGATTCTGCCCCAGGCCACCAGATTTGAAGCGGCTCACAGTGATGTGAGCCGTTTTTTATTTTTCCGCAATGTGCTAATAGTTCCGCAATGAATTCACTTGATCATGGATTAAGTTGGTTGTTCTACGACAGTGCCTCAACGGTATATTCAGTTGTCAGTCTATGGCTGGCATTGGGCGCAATGATGGCTGTATCATTGGTGACATTAGCAGTTTCAACGCAAATAAAGCGTTGGTAATCGTCGTTATTCAAATCGATCATATTCGCTGTAATCTCTATCCACGGATTCCACACCACGGTCGATTGGCTACCGCTGCTGTTAATCCGAATGCATCGTTGCCATGCCTGATCATGAATCTGGATCGCGCGCGGGCTATTGAGGTAAATGCGGTCAACTTCTTGCTTCACTTTGATACTTCCGTCTTGCGTGCGCAGGGCATTTTGTCCAGCTTTGGATTTATCCACATAGTGCAATTGTTCTAAGCCATATACTTCAGTTTGCGCGATATCAGCCACGGCGAAATAGGTGTGAATCGCTTGGGAAATGGTCATCGGCTGGTCACTCAGATTATGGGTGCTGAGGCTGAGTTTGAGTGTTTTACCGACGACAATCTCTAATTCGAGTTGAAAATGGTACGGCCAGAGCGCCAGTGTGTCGGGGCTATCGTTTAATCGGAGCACCACGCGCGTTGCGCCATCATTCAGTGATTCTGTTGTATTCAGTTGCCACAGGCGGTTGCGTGCGAATCCGTGTGCGGGGCGACCTTGATTCTCTGGATCGGCGCCAAACCACGGCCAGCACAGTGGTGCACCGCCGCGAATGGCTTTACCCGATTGGTAAATGGCTTTGTCACTGAGAAACAGCACGTCGTGCGCGGCGTCGTGTGGCTTGTAATGCAAAATTTGTGCGCCGTATAAGCTGATGCGTGCTTCGGCATGGGCATTACGCAGGTGAATGATGGGAAACTCGCCGATATCGTTTTCGATACGCAATTGCGTGTGGCTTTGCTCAATGGCAAAGGCTTGGTTCAATTCGGCGGTGGTTGGTGCGTGCATGGCGATCTCCGTGTACAGATGCGCCGATTATAGCGCAAAGCATATTCTGTCTAACGCGATTACGGTATGATTCGGGTATCCTTTTGATCGCCTGAAACGAGTGCCTTGATTATGAGTACACTGAGCAAATTTTTAGATCATCCGCAACAAACCCTTTTGGTGGTGGACGGATCCAGTTTTTTATACCGCGCTTATCACGGCTTGCCCGATTTGCGCAGTCCGACCGGTGAGCCGACCGGCGCGCTATACGGCATGATTGCCATGCTGAAACGCCTGCGCAATATCGTCCCGACCGAGCATGCGGTGTGCGTGTTTGACGCGAAAGGCAAAACCTTCCGCGATGATTGGTACCCTGAATACAAGGCGAATCGCGCGAAAATGCCGGATGACTTGGTGGCGCAAATTGAGCCGATTGAGCAAGCCGTCCGTGCGCTTGGCTGGCCGGTGGTGATACAGGATGGCGTGGAGGCGGACGATGTGATTGGCACGTTGGCGGAACGGGCGCAACAAGCGGGTTGGCGCACCGTGATGGCGACAGGGGACAAGGATTTAACGCAATTGGTCAATTCGGAGGTGCTGTGGTTCAACACCATGAGCGGTGATGCGCTGGACGAAGCGGGCGTGACGGCCAAATTCGGCGTGCCGCCCGAACGCATGATTGACTATCTGACTTTGGTGGGCGACTCGGTGGATAATGTCCCCGGCGTGGACAAGGTCGGGCCAAAAACCGCGGTGAAATGGCTGACTGAATACGGCACATTGGACAACATCATTGCGCAGGCGGACACGGTCAAAGGTAAAGTCGGGGAGAATCTGCGCGCCGCGCTGGACTGGATTCCGCAGGCAAAACGGCTGGTCACGGTGGTTCGTGATTTAGACCTCACGCCGTCGTTGCCTGATTGGAAAAATGTGCGTTACAACGGCGCAGATCACGGCGCATTACACAGTATTTATACCCGAGCGGGTTTCAAAACATGGTTGAAAGAGTTGGGCGAAAGCAACGACAGCGCGCCAATCGAGCCGACTGCGGCAAAAAAAGCCAATGCGACGTCGCATACCGATGATTTGTTTGCTGCGCCTGAACCGAACCAAGCAGCAGTCACAACATCGAACTCATCAACCTTATCAATACCATCAGCAGCCGCGAGCTTACCGGCGGGCTTTGGTGGCTCGGACAACACGCAGCCACACGAATTGACACCATTTCAGGCGAAAGTCACGATTGTCAACACGCCTGAATTGCTGGATGAACTGCTGACGCAGATCACTCAAGCGCCGCTGGTTGCGCTCGATACCGAAACCACATCGCTCAACACATTCAAAGCCCGCTTGGTCGGCTTGTCCTTTGCTGTGGCAGGAGACGCAGGCTGGTATGTGCCGGTTGCGCACGATGGCATACAGTCTCAGTCTGTGTTGCAGTTGGATTTAGACACCGTTTTAGCGGCGCTCAAACCGTGGCTGGAAGACGCTGCGCAGCATAAAATTGGCCAACACTTGAAATACGATCGCCATATTTTCGCCAATCATGGCGTGACTTTACGCGGCGTGGTGCACGATACTTTGCTGCAATCCTATGTGATTGACTCAACGGCGCCGCATCGACTTGATGCGATTGCCGCGCGCTATATGCATGTTTCCAGCTTGTCCTATGAAGATTTGTGTGGCAAAGGCGCGAGCCAGATTCCCTTCGCGCAAGTTGATATCGTTCGCGCAGCCACTTACGCGGTTGAGGATGCGGCGCTGTGCATGGCGCTGCACGCCATTTTGTACCCGAAAATTTCCGCCGATGCGGGGCTGAAATACGTCTACGAACACATCGAATTGCCCACCGCCGAAGTGCTGTATCGTATGGAACGCAACGGTGTTTTGCTCGACGTACACGAATTACACGCGCAATCGCACCATTTGGGACAAGCGCTATTGACGCTGGAAAAAACCGCACACGAGCTGGCCGGACAACCGTTTAATTTGAACAGTCCGAAACAAATCGGCGAAATATTCTTTGAAAAACTCGGTATGCCCGTGGTCAAAAAAACCAGCAAAGGCGCGCCGAGTACCGACGAAGAAGTATTGCAAAAACTTGCCGAAGACTACCCGCTGCCCAAAGCCATGCTCGAATACCGCAGCCTGTCCAAACTCAAATCCACCTATACCGACACACTGCCGAGCATGATCGAACCGAGCACTGGCCGCGTGCATACCAACTACGCGCAAGCCGTTGCTGTCACCGGTCGCCTGTCGTCGAACGAACCGAATTTACAAAACATCCCCGTGCGAACCGAACTCGGGCGCAAGATTCGCACCGCCTTCATCCCGCCGCAGGGCAGCGTCATGATGTCCGCCGACTACTCGCAGATCGAACTGCGCATTCTCGCGCACCTCTCGCAAGACCCCGGATTGCTTGACGCATTTCAAAAAAGTGAAGACGTCCACGCGCGTACTGCCGCACAGATATTCGGCGTAGATTTAAAAGAAGTCTCGTTCGATCAACGGCGCATGGCCAAAGTCATCAACTTCGGCCTGATTTACGGCATGAGCGCATTTGGCTTGGCCAACAACCTCGGCATTTCGCGTACCGCCGCGCAGCAATATATGGATCAATACTTCGTGCAATACCCATCGGTGCTGCAATTTATGGAAACGACCAAACAATTCGCGCGCGAACACGGCTATGTGCAAACACATTTTGGTCGCCGTCTCTACCTGCCCGATATTCACAACCGCAATCAAGGCAAACGCCAAGGCGCCGAACGCGCCGCGATCAATGCACCGATGCAAGGCACCTCCGCTGACCTCATCAAACTGGCCATGATACGCGTACAGCGCGAACTGGATGAACGCCAACTCGGCGCGAAACTCATCATGCAGGTGCATGACGAACTCGTGCTCGAAGTACCGACTGCGGAAACGGATTTACTCAAACACTTGATTCCAGAGTGTATGGCGCAGGTTGCAGAACTCTCTGTGCCACTGGTCGCAGAAGTGGGTGTGGGTGCGAATTGGGAAGCGGCGCATTGAGAACGGAGTGCGAGCCGAAATGGCATAGAATTCGACAGATTTTCTGGCCGATTATGACTGCGGGCTTATTAGGTATTCCGCCGTTAATTTGGTGGGTATTGGGAACAGAGCGATTTAGTGAGTCCAATAACTACTTATTGTTCTTTTTCTCGATTGCGTATTTATATGGGCTGTTACCGCTTTTACTCATCATCCAAGTAATAATTGGGCTTTGGTTTTCGCGGTAGTGTGCGATAAATAAGAATTGATCAAGTTGGTTTTAAAAATCAAGGCGGTAAACGGCCACAAAACGTATAATAACGGCTGTTCAAATTGTCCTTTTACCCGCATTTCTGAGGAAATCTCATGTCTGTGATTACGCTGTTGCACGGCTCGCGTGCTTTGTCTGATTTTCGTGTTTCCAATCTATTGAATAAAATCACCCCGCATCACTCGAATGTGCAGGGGATTCAGTCGCGTTTTGTGCATTATGTCTGGTCGGACGAGGCTTTGTCTGCGCATGATTTGGAGCTGCTCAACGGTCTGCTGGCGTATGGTGAGGCGCATCAGAGTAATGCTTTTGACGAGGTGACGCTGACGGTTGTGCCGCGCATTGGGACGATTTCGCCGTGGGCGAGTAAGGCGACCGACATTGCGCACAATGCGGGTTTGACGCACATTCGTCGCATTGAGCGCGGGATTGAGTACGGTTTGGTGCTGGGTAAAGGCTTGTTGGGTGGTCAAAAATCCTTGTCTGATAATGACTTGGCTGCTATCGCCACCGATATGCACGACCGTATGACCGAATCGTGGTTTGCGGGCGAATATGACGGGCATGAGTTGTTTCAGGAGTTGCCGAATCAACCGTTGCAAACCGTGCCTTTGTTGCAACAAGGCAAAGCCGCCTTGCTTGAGGCGAATACCGAGTTGGGTTTGGCCTTGTCCGAGGACGAGATGGATTATCTGGCGGATGCGTACCAAAAAGTTCAACGCGATCCGACCGACGTGGAATTGATGATGTTTGCGCAGGCGAACTCGGAACATTGCCGTCATAAAATTTTCAATGCCGACTTCATCATTGATGGCGAAACACAGCCGCTGAGCTTGTTTAAAATGATTCGCAACACGCACCAATTACACCCCGAAGGCGACGTGGTGGCGTATGACGACAATGCGGCGGTGATGCAGGGCGCGGTGGTGCAGCGTTTTTATCCCGATGCGCAGGGCGTGTATCGCGCGAATGAGGCGCTGACGCACACGCTGATGAAGGTGGAAACGCACAATCACCCGACGGCGATAGAGCCGTTTGCGGGTGCGGCGACTGGCTCGGGTGGTGAGATTCGTGACGAGGGCGCAACGGGACAGGGCAGTAAGCCAAAATCCGGCTTGACCGGTTTCACCGTGTCCCATTTGCATTTGCCCGATGCGCCGCGTCCGTGGGAGCAAAAATATGGTAAACCCGAACACACCGCCAGCCCCTTGCAAATCATGCTCGCAGGGCCGATTGGCGGCGCGGCGTTTAACAATGAATTTGGTCGCCCGAATCTGACTGGTTATTTCCGTACCTTTGAGCAAGTCGTTGGCGACGAAGTGTACGGCTACCACAAGCCAATCATGATCGCGGGCGGTATGGGCAATATCGACGCGGCGCACGTTGGCAAACGCGATTTGCCTGAAGGCGCATTGCTGATTCAACTCGGTGGTCCGGGTATGAAAATCGGTCTGGGCGGTGGCGCAGCCTCATCGATGAACGCGGGTGCGAACAGCGCAAAATTGGACTTTGACTCGGTACAACGCGGTAATCCCGAAATTCAACGTCGTGCGCAGGAGGTCATTGACCGTTGCTGGCAAATGGGCGCGGATAATCCGATTCTGTCGATCCACGACGTCGGTGCGGGTGGTATTTCCAATGCCTTCCCTGAAATCGTCGATGGTGCGAAAAAAGGCGCGATTTTTGATCTGGCGAAGGTGCAATTGGAAGAATCCGGCCTGTCGCCGCGTGAAATTTGGAGCAACGAGGCGCAGGAGCGCTATGTATTGGCGATTTTGCCCGAGCACTTGGCATTGTTTGCGCAGATGTGCGAACGTGAGCGTTGTCCATTTGCGGTGATTGGTACGGCGACTGCCGAGCGCCAATTGCAGGTTTTGGACACCCGTGAAGGCGTGAGCAATCCGCAAGACCCTGTGCAAATGCCGATGGAGGTATTGCTGGGTAAACCGCCAAAAATGACGCGCGATGTGGCGCGTGTGGCGCAGGACAGCACACCTGTGGACGTGGTTGGTTTGGATTTGACCGAGACCGCGCTGAACGTATTGCGTCATCCGACGGTAGCGAACAAAAATTTCCTGATTACCATTGGCGATCGCACGGTGGGTGGTTTGACTGCGCGTGACCAATTGGTCGGCCCGTATCAAATCCCTGTAGCGGATTGCGCGGTATCGTTGCGCGATTACGTCGGTACGCTCGGCGAAGCGATGGCGATGGGTGAGCGCACGCCGCTGGCGGTGCTGGATGCGCCAGCTTCCGGTCGCATGGCGATTGCCGAAGCGATCACGAATATTGCCGCTGCGCCGATTGAGAACATCAGCCAAATCAAATTATCGGCCAACTGGATGGCGGCCTGTGGCGTCGCCGGTGAGGATGCGAAACTGTACGATACGGTGAAAGCCGTGGGCATGGAACTGTGCCCCGAGTTGGGCATTTCGATTCCCGTCGGTAAAGATTCATTGTCAATGAAAACCACTTGGCAGGATAACGGAGCGAGCAAAACCGTCAAATCGCCGGTATCGTTGATCGTCACTGCCTTCGCGCCCGTGAGCGATGTGAACGCAACGCTCACGCCTGAGTTGCAAAAAACGGCTGAAACCTCACGTTTATTGCTCATTGACATGGCGCAGGGTAAACAACGCATGGCGCAGTCGATTTTGGCTCAGGTCAGCGGTCAAGTTGGCTCGGTGGATGATGTGCCGGATTTGGATGATGCGGTGGTGCTCAAAAATGCGTTTGCGGCGTTGCAAGAATTGCGTGCGAAAGGTTTGGCGCTGGCGTATCACGACAAATCGGATGGCGGGCTGTTTGCGGCGGCGGCTGAGATGGCGTTTGCCGCGCAAACATCGGTGGCGTTAAACGTGGATTTACTCACCGTTGACCCGAACTCAGCCGATGCGGGCGACTACAAAATCAACGGCGTGCAAATTGCCGTTCAGCGTCAGGAAGCGCTGTTAAAAGCCCTATTTAATGAAGAATTGGGCATGGTGATTCAAATTCGCAAGGACGATACCGGCGCGGTGATGGACGTATTGCGTGCGCATCATTTGGGCGCGGACAGTCATATCGTTGGGCAAGTCATCGCTGCGGAGCAAGCGCAGGCTGAGTTCTCGGTGTGGCAGGACGGCGAAGCGAAATTCAAACAGCCGTTGAGTGTGCTGCATGCGGCGTGGTGTGAAACTTCGTTCCAGATTGCCAAGCTGCGCGACAATCCGGCGTGTGTGGAGCAGGAGTACGCGCGTGCGCCTGAAGCATTGACGCCAAAATTAACCTTCACGCCGGATGCGTCGGTTTCTGCGCCGTATTTGAGTTTGGGCGCGAAGCCGAAAGTAGCGATTTTGCGCGAACAGGGTGTGAATGGTCACGTCGAGATGGCGGCGGCATTCACCGCGGCGGGCTTTGATGCGGTGGATGTACACATGAGCGATTTGCTCGCGGGGCGTGTGCATTTGCAAGATATGAAAGGTCTGGCGGCGTGTGGCGGCTTCTCATACGGTGACGTTTTGGGTGCAGGCGAAGGCTGGGCAAAAACGATTTTGTACCACGATAATTTACGCGATCAGTTTGCCGAATATTTCGCGCGTAGTGATACGTTCAGCTTGGGTGTGTGTAACGGTTGCCAAATGATGAGCAATTTGAAAAGCCTTATTCCGGGCGCGGCGCATTGGCCGAAATTCGTTCGGAACACCTCCGAGCAGTACGAAGCACGTTTGGTTCAGGTGGAAATCACCGAATCACCATCGATTTTGTTGCAAGGCATGAGCGGTAGCGTCCTGCCCGTGGTCATTTCCCACGGTGAAGGGCGCGCGAGTTACGCGGATGCGGCCGATTTGGCGGCGGTGCAGGCGCAGAATAAAGTGGCGTTGCGTTATGTCAATGCCGCTCATCAAGCGACAGAAACCTATCCGCAGAATCCGAATGGCACGCCGCTGGGTTTGAACGGTTTCACTACCACAGATGGCCGCGTTTTGATTATGATGCCGCATCCTGAGCGAGTGTTCCGTAATGAGCTATTCTCGTGGAAACCTGCGGATTGGGCGCAGTTGAGCACGTCTCCGTGGATGCAGTTGTTCCAAAACGCGCGCAAGTGGGTGGGATAATACAATACGGCTGAACGAAAAAACAGGCTTGAATATCAAGCCTGTTTTTTATAGGGTATCTACTTTTGGGGTAATTATTCGAGAGGGGCCGTGGTAAATGGTGCAGTTTCAAGCAGTTTTAGCATGCCGTTGTGCGCCACATAATAGTGAATTTGGCATTGCGCATGATCGTTGGAGCTACCTTCTGGTTTACCAATCGCAATGAACAGTCGGCTGTTGGCTCGGTAGTGAAATTCTGGCGAAATATATTCATCACCAGAGTAACAACCGGTAAAGGTACGCGGCTCGAAAAAGCGGCCTTTACCCGTTTTGACATCCACCCATAGCAATGCGGTACAGGCATCGGTACCACAGGCAAACTCGTTGATGACGTAATGTCCGGCAAAATTAATCGCTTGACCGTTGGTGTTCATAAATTGAGTTTTAAAATGTCTGGTGTGTTGATCGATGGTAACTGGATGCGCGACGCCTCGATACACCTTGGCCGGATAGTCTCGATGTTTTGGTTTTGCGTGCGCCATCAGCGGTATGGACAGCAACATCAGTAGGGGTAATAGGCGAGATGCCTTCATCATGCGCTCCTTCCTGAGGGTTGGTTGATGACATCATACCGATTTTATGGTTTCGTGGTGTCGGGATATAAAAAAGAGTTGCACAAAGCAACTCTTTTCATTGAACAGCCGTCAGCCGCACAAAGCCATTATTTCCAGCTATCTTGTTGCAATTTTTCGCTCAAACCGGCGATATTTTTGCTTTTGAAGACAGGATTATCCGAGCCAGATTTGAGCTGTGCGCTGTAGTCTTTCCATGCGGCAATCGCATATTTGGACAGCAGTAAAATCGCCACCAAGTTAATCAGCGCCATAAAGCCCATCGACGCATCGGCCATATCCCAGACCAGTGGCAAACTACCCGTCGCACCGAACATCACCATGCCCAGTACCATCAGGCGGAAAATCATCACCACGGTTTTGTTTTCTTTGATGAATTTGATGTTACTTTCCGCGTAGGCATAGTTACCGATGATCGAGGTGAAGGCAAATAAGAACACCGCAATGCCCATAAATGCCGCGCCGCCTTTGCCACCCATGTGGTAATCCACCGCCGCTTGGGTCAAGGCCGCGCCTTTCGCACCACTGCCGGGGACGTATGCGTTCGACAGCAAGATGATGAATGCGGTGGCGGTACAAATCACGATGGTGTCGATAAATACGCCGAGCATTTGTAACAAACCTTGGTTCACAGGGTGAGGCGTTGAGGCTGAAGCGGCGGCATTCGGTGCAGAACCCATACCGGCTTCGTTCGAGAACAAACCGCGTTTAATCCCCATTTCCATCGCTTTTTTCATGCCCGCACCTGCCGCACCGCCCATAGCCGCTTCACCCGTGAATGCGTGCGTCAAAATGGTGGCAATTACGCCGGGTAAGTGTGAAAAATTCATAACTAATGCGTAGATGGCAACCAGCAAATACGCAATTGCCATCACCGGTACGAGAATTTCCGCGACTTTACCAATCCGTTTGGCACCGCCGAAAATGACTGCGCCTGACATGGCGACTGTGATGATGCCGGTCATGGTTTTGTCCAAGCCAAAACCAGTGTACAGCGCATCACTGATCGAATTGCTTTGTACCGCATTAAACACCAGACCAAACGCCAGCAATAAACTCAAGGCAAAAGCAATGCCCAATGGACGCGAACCCAAACCTTGCTGAATGTAATACGCCGGACCACCGCGATAAGTGCCATCCTCGTTTTTGACTTTGAAAATCTGTGCCAAAGTCGCTTCGACAAAGGCCGAGGCCATGCCCAACCATGCCGTTACCCACATCCAAAACACCGCACCCGGCCCGCCAATGCTGATGGCGGTGGCGACGCCAGCGATATTACCTGTGCCGACGCGGCTGGCCAAACCGGTGGCGAATGCCTGAAATGAACTGATCTGATTCGGATCTTCGGGTTTGGCAAACGTGACCTGCGTTGCGCGTTTCATCGCGCGAAATTGGACAAAGCCAAAGCGCACGGTGAAATAGATTCCCACAGCAAGCAGCAGATAAATGAGCACATAGCCCCAGAGGACGTCGTTGATGCTGTTGATGATGTTATGAAGCGTCTGCATGGATGCATTCTCCTTTGTGGATGTGACAAGTATTATTGGTATTTTGGTTTCCATGCTCTTGCAATGGTTATCAGGCGGATTGCTGAATGTGTCGATATACGAGAGCAGGGCGCTAATGCTAACACCCATGCACTTATGTGGTTGATTATTTTTCTACATATTTTATTAAAATTAACTGTCTAATTTTGTTTTAACGAAATATTTTTATATTTATTCGGATTTTATTAAAAAAGAATGGTCGTTCTGCAACAAAAAGCCCCGTACAAACACGGGGCTGAGATGCAGAAAGAGGTGTATAAATTATTGTGCTGCAGGCTGACCGACGTAGACTTCAACACGACGGTTTTCTGCACGACCTGCTTCAGTCGCGTTGCTGGCGATTGGCTGGGTTGAGCCTTTACCTTCGGTGGTGAAGCGGCTGGCGCTCACGCCTTTAGCCACCAAATAATTACGAGTGCTGTCCGCGCGGCGTTGTGACAGCGGGTAGTTGATTGCGTCAGTACCTGTGTTGTCTGTATGGCCGACAACGCGAACCAAAGTGGTTTGGTTGGCGTTTAATGTGGTTGCAAAGGTATTCAACACGGTTTGTAAGCGTGGTTGAATCGTTGCTTGATTGACGGCAAAGCCTGCGTCAGCCGGAATTTCCATCTTCAATTGATTGTCTGCGGTGCGGGTCACGTCAATGCCTGTACCGGCAGTGGCAGTTTCCATCGCTGCGCGTTGTTTTTCCATTTGGTTGTTCCAAACATAGCCGCCCAATGCGCCGACTGCCGCGCCAATGGCTGCATCACGACCGACTTTGTCGCTACCTGTGGTTGAGCCAATGATGGCGCCAGCGGCTGCACCGGCGAGCGCACCAATGCCTGCTGAGGCAGCGGAGCCAGGAGGATTCATATTGCCCGTTGCACAACCTTGTAATGCCAATGCGCCGATCAAAACGGAAGTCAGTAATACTTTTTTCATGTGAATCTCCTTTTAAAAAATAGACTTTGTTTATGTGAATCATGGTAGTGATACCATACATATAACAGTAACTATGAGCAACAACACGTCATTTCAGTGTTGGGTTGACATTGTAGGCTAATTAAGTGGTTCCTGCTGAGAAGTGGCCATTTTTTCATGAATGTGCATTAAATTCAGTGTGTTATCGATTTTTTTGAATGTGATGTTCAGCGCGATAATGTTGGCAGGCTTAATGTTGGCAGGTTTGCGATGCTCGTGGCTTTTTGGGCTTGGAGGCGGCGCATGGATGTACCGAAATGCTTTTTCTGCAGGCTGGGATTTTTTGTGTGAATCGATGATGGGGTATAAAAAAACTCTCTGCATGATTCATGAGAGAGTTTTTGGATGGGTACGGGATTTAAAACGGAATATCGTCTTCCAAATCATCCACCGGTTTTTTTGCAGCAGGTGCGCGTGCCGGAGCGGCTGGGGCTGCTGGCGCGCCATAGCTGTCGTCATAGGCCACACCGCCGCCGCTGCTGTTGCGGCTACCGAGCATTTGCATTTGATCGGCGATGATTTCGGTGGTGTATTTTTCCACGCCCGATTGGTCGGTCCATTTGCGGGTGCGCAGACGGCCTTCGATGTAGACTTGCGAGCCTTTTTTCAGGTATTCGCCTGCGATTTCGGCTAAACGATTGAAAAACACCACGCGGTGCCATTCGGTGATTTCTTTTTGCTCACCGGTGTTTTTGTCTTTGTAGCGGTCGGTGGTGGCGATGGAGATGTTGGTGATGGCGTTGTTGTCAGGGGTGTAGCGTACTTCAGGGTCACGTCCGAGGTTGCCAACGAGAATGACTTTATTGATTGATGCCATGATGTATCCTTTTTCAAGTGATGTACTTAATATGAGCAAGCCGACATAGCGGATGTCATAGCAGTGGGTTATAAGTGATGGGTCGCAGTATGTGGCTTTGCGACGGTGGCATTGTAGCTGTTTTGTGGTGGCTTGGGCGATTTTCTAATGAAATTTTTATGCACAATGGGAGGCCAATCAGGGCGTGAATGTTTCTCTGATTGGCTCCCTATTTTTGGGTTTATGGGCAGTATTTTTCGGCTGCTTGGCGTAAAACACCATCATTTTTGGTTGGTAGCCAGTTGCCGCTATTGCGATTGGTTTGGTATATCAATGCGCCGGTGGCAAAGGGTTGTGCATAGTATTTGACCGTTGGCATATCGTATTGTTTCTTGGTGCAGTTAATCACATAGTTTGCGGTCAATGAACGATGGCCGCCTTGCTCGACTTTTTTGCTGTTCAGCAGGGCGGGAAAGCGCACGAAGTTGATGCCGTTTTTGCGTTCGGTTCGGACGTTTTGTGGGTCAACCAGTAGTTGCCAGTTTTGGCCGGTGAAGTTGTCTTGTTTGCGCAGGGTGTAATTGGATTGGCCTGTGGCGCGGTTTTTCCCTTCGGCGAGGAACTCAGCGAAATTCTCGCCAATGAATAAGGCGCGGTTTTCGTCTTTGCCTTTTAAGTCGATGACCGAGCCATTGGCGCGCCAAATGGCATTGCCTGAGCTGTTAAATGCGCCGCCTTTTTTGCCCAAATAGTTTTCGACCAAGCTGTAACGGGTATTTTTGCCCGCTTCGGTTAAATTCAACCAGACTTGAATGCCTTCGCAACTTGCACACGGGATTGTGCCGGTGTAATAACCCGCCCAGTCCACGCTGTTGCGCGTGGTATGCGTATCAGGTATTTTTGGAGTTGGTGTCGGTACCGGTACCGGAATGATGACAACTTTGGGTGCTGTGCTCGGTGCGCCTGCTGTTGGCGTGCTGGTGCAGGCGCTTAGTGTGCCTAATGCGGCCAAAGCAGCGATGGCTAAGCCGGATATCAGAGGTTTTACTGGTGTTTTCATGATTTTTCTCCTGAAAAAAGAATGGGCTGGTTTCCCAGCCCGAGTTAGTGCTCAATTGCGCTCGCAGCCGTGGGAACACGGTAGTGCTGAGGCGGGGTTCATTTATTTCTTTTGGCTTTCGATGATCTTCATCGCGCCGGTAACGAGGGTGGACAAGTCGCCCATATTGGCCGGTACGACGAGGGTATTGCTGTTTTTCGCCATGTTTTGGAATGCGGCGACGTATTGTTCGGCAACTTTTAGGTTAACGGCGTTCATACCGCCATCGGCTTGAGTCGCTTCACCAATCTGGCGCACGGCAGTGGCGTTCGCTTCGGCAATCGATAAAATCGCGGCGGCTTCACCTTGCGCGCGGTTGATCGCGGCTTGCTTTTCACCTTCGGAGCGGGCGATGGAGGCTTCGCGTTCACCAGTGGCGATATTGATCTGCTCTTGCTTGCGACCTTCAGAGGCGGCGATCAGCGCACGTTTTTCACGCTCGGCGGTGATTTGCGCCTGCATTGCGCGCAGGATTTCTGCCGGTGGTACCAAGTCTTTGATTTCGTAGCGCAATACTTTCACGCCCCAGTTGGCGGCGGCTTCGTCCAAGGCGCTGACCACTTGCGTGTTAATCATTTCGCGTTCTTCAAAGGTGCGATCCAGTTCGAGTTTACCAATCACGCTACGCAGGCTGGTTTGCGCCAACTGGGTGATGGCGAATACAAAGTTGGACGAGCCGTAGGAGGCTTTCATCGGGTCGGTGACTTGGAAATAAATCACGCCGTCTACTTGCAATTGCGTGTTGTCGCGGGTAATACAGACTTGGCTCGGTACATCCATCGGAATTTCCTTGAGCGAGTGGCGGTAAGCCACGCGGTCAACAAAGGGCACAATGATGTTCAAGCCGGGTAACAGGGTACGGTTGTATTTACCAAAGCGTTCGAGTACCCATGCGCTTTGTTGTGGCACGACTTTAACGGCTTGCGTGACAAAGACGATGGCGAGAATCAAAATAATAAGCGGTAAAGAAAATTCCATGTGAGTCCTTTGTTAAAAAGTGGATGAAGGGTTGAAAACAAGCGCCAAAGACTGAGTTGTTATTGCTTCAGATGGTTTGGCGGTACGGGTATGAAAACATGAATGACATGGATAACAGAACTCAATCACTTGAGGTAATCATCGCATGTTCCTTGAGTCTATAAACGTTCGACCCGAATGCGTGTGCCATCCAGACGGACAATTCGGTATGAGCCGTCGGTCAGTGGCGCGTGATCGTGATCGTCGCTTTCCAGCTGAACTGCCCATTGCGTGCCACGGTAATGCGTGCGTCCGATGCCATTATCCCAGTCATGGACGGTGATGATTTCACCGGCGTCCAGATTCTCTGCGAGGTTGGGGCGGTTGCGGGCATTGATGCGATAGCGATAGCGGCGCGTGAGTACCGTCAAAATCGCTGCGCCAATGAGAAAGACGATGGTTTGTGTCAGAAAATCCACGCCCATCTTCATAGATAGCCATGCGCCAAAAGCCGCGATGGCCAGCATCAATAGATAAAAAGTACCGGAGAGCAATTCGGCAATCAGTAATAAACCGGCGAGAATCAGCCAAGTATGTGCCATGGGGTCTCCTTTTTTGAGTCAGTCAAATCATCAGTGCGCCAGTGTATCCGAATACGTCTGTGCTACAGCCTTCCCTAATTGCTTAACTGTGTCTTATTAAGGAAACACGGAATAACCCCTACCGTCTGAGCTGGCTGATTGGCGTGATGAGTAACAAGACGTGGCGCGCAGTCTATGGTCATTCCATAGACAAGCGTCACAACGCAGTTAATCACACGCCAAGCGCCAGCCCGTCGGGTTCTGGCAAAAAACACCCAGAACTTTGTTGCAGTATAGGGCTGTCGCAATTCGTGCGATGAATGACTACGACCCCTATTCTGCGTCGTGTTCTGAATGTTTTTTGCTCAGAACTCAGACTGGTTTGGGTTGTTCCGTGTTTCC
>CAXYYC010000009.1:0-67953 GCA_964293815.1 uncultured Burkholderiaceae bacterium | reverse complement strand
CTTTTTGTCTTGATACAAAAAGGATTCAAAAAAATCAAGTACGCGGTAATGCAAATCAATGAACGCTGATATAAGGGCGGTTTGAAACTCGCGTTTGTCCCAAACGCTCAGACAGCAAACCGCCAATTAAACGACAGCGTTCATTAGCATTACAGCGACGAAGTTCGACTTCGTGGATATGACATTCCGAGATTCTCGTTCTCATGCAAGAGAGCGGGAACGAGAACAATGGTGCACTTCCTCGGATTTTTAAATCTCACAATGAGGTTTTATCCCTCTATCTCAGGAAACGCAAGCCTTCTTAAGTCAACTCTTGAATTTATCTCGGATAACTGCCCAGGTTTGAGTCGGGTGGTTTGCGTGGATTGTGTCAAAAATAAATGAGCCAATCCGCTGAGATTGGCTCATATTTGGCTTTTAAAACAACGCCGTTTCAGTGTTTCTGGCCTTACGCGTTTTTGTGGTATTCGGTGACACGTTGAACCTCTTCGGCTGAACCCAAAAATACCGGCACGCGCTGGTGCAGGGATTCTGGTTCCAAATCGAGGATGTTCTCCACGCCGTTGGTTGCCAAGCCGCCGGCTTGTTCCACAATCATCGCCATTGGGCTGGCTTCGTACAGCAGTCGAATGTGGCCGCTGTGCTTGCCCGTACGTTGGTCGCCCGGGTACATGAAGATGCCGCCGCGCGTCAAAATGCGGTGAATATCGGCAGCCATTGCGGCGACCCAGCGCATATTGTAGTGTTTGCCGAGTGGGCCGGTGTCGCCGGCTTGCAATTCGCTCATGTAGCGTTGTACCGGCGGATACCAGAAGCGTTGGTTTGAGCTGTTGATGGCGTATTCGGCGGTACTCTTCGGAATTTGCATGTTTTCATGGGTCAAAATCCATGAGCCCAATTCGGGATCGAGTGTGAAACAGTGTGTGCCGTGTCCGGTGGTCAATACCATCAAGGTTTGAGAACCGTAGATCGCGTAACCGGCTGCGACTTGATCGCGACCGGGTTGCAAGAAGTCATCCTCTTCAACCGCTTGGTCATTGTCGATTTTTTTCAATACAGAGAAAATCGTGCCAACCGGTGAGTTGATGTCGATGTTGGACGAGCCATCCAGCGGATCGAATACCAGTAAATATTCGCCTTGTGGGAAACGATTCGGAATTTCGTAAATGGTTTCCATTTCTTCCGAAGCCATACCGGCAAGGTGACCGCCCCATTCGTTCGCTTCGAGCAAGATTTCGTTGGACAATACGTCCAGTTTTTTTTGCGCTTCTCCTTGGACGTTTTCGCTGCCTGCTGTACCTAACACTTCACCCAATGCGCCTTTGGAAATGGATCGGCTGATGAGTTTACACGCGCGCGAGACGACTTCGAGTAACAGTCGTAAATCGTTGGGAATGTTGTTGAATTCGCGTTGCTGTTCAATCAGATAACGCGATAGGGATTTGCGTTTCATGGTGCTCTTTCTATAAAGTAAAAAATCGGTTGGTATGGCTGTGTTTGGATTCCTACGGTTGTATTCAGTCTCTCAATGGGGTGGCTCAGTTCGCTCGGTTCGCGCGTTTGCTCAATGGGGCAAATGCAGCGCCTTGCGCACAATTTCTCCAACGTCATCCGATAGATTCGGCGCGGCGGCGATGTGTTGTAAAGCGTGCTTCATTTGGCCTTGATACGGCTCGGCAAATAAACGCCAGTTCTCGCAGGTGCGCGCCAAACGCGAGGCCAGTTGCGGGTTTTTCGCATCCGTTGCCAATACCTGATCGGCCCAGAATTGATAACCAGCGCCATCGGCTTGATGAAAGTGGTGCGGATTCATATTGCAAAAAGCGAAAATCAATGAGCGCAGGCGGTTCGGGTTCGGGTTGACGAACGCCGGATGTGCCATGAGCGCGTGTATATTCGTCTGCATCTGCGCAAAATCGCCCGTCGTGCGCGTGGCTTGTGCGCTGAACCATTTGTCGATGACCAGTGCTTCGTCTTGATAACGCTGGTAAAAATCGCTCATCAGTGCGTCGGCGCCGACGTTGTCATCGTGGAAATACTCAATGGCGATGTTCAATGCGGCAATGCGATCGGTCATATTGTCGCTGTTTTGGTATTGATGGCGTACGGCGCGCCATGCGTCGCCCTTGCGCTCGCGGGATTTGGCCCAATACGCCAAGGCTAAATTTTTCAAACTGCGTTTGCCTGCGGATTCGCCATCGTAGCGATAGGTTGCGCCATCGTTCAACTGCACATAAATATCTGACCAGTAGTAGCCTAAACTATGCACCAGCACGCGGCTAACGGCTTGGCGCGCGGCGAACAGTTTTTGTGGGTCGAGCGCTTGCGTCTGCTGTACTTTTTGTGCCAGTGTGGCGAAATTCGGCAGGCTGAGTAATTGCGCTTTGTACGACGGACTCAAATGTGCATCCAGCAAAATGTGTTCCAACGTGTCAATCAACTTGGTATCCAGATGTGCGGAATCAGGCGCATCCAAAGCCCCGAGAATTACGCGGGTGAACAGTTGTTGCGCCGCATCCCAACGATTGAACGCGTCGGTGTCGTGGCGCAGGAGGATGAGCAGTTCGGCGTCGCTGTAGTCATAGCGCATTTCAATGGGTGCGCTGAAGTTGCGGTTCAGCGATGGAATCGGCGCGCATGAGATATTGTGGAAGGTGAAACTTTGCTCGCGTTCGCTCAACTGTACCGTTGTGCTCAATGCGCCGGACTCATCCAGCGCGAGGCTTTGCCCGAGGTGGTGTTGCTCAGTCTGAACGCCAGCCAACAAGCCCAAAGTGATGGGAATGAGCAAGGGCGGTTTGTGTAAATCGGCTTGATCGAGTTCAATTCCCACCGGCGGGTTGTCTTGGGTCAGGGTCAGGGTGTAGGTTTGGCTGGCGGCATCGTATTGACCGCGCGCCTGAACCTGTGGTGTGCCTGCCTGCTCATACCAGCGGGCAAATTGGCTCAAATCGACATCGTTCGCATCCGCCATCGCCCCACGAAAATCGTCGCAGGTGACTGCTTGACCATCATGGCGCGCAAAATACAGATCCATGCCTTTGCGAAAGCCATCGCGCCCGAGCAAAGCCTCGTACATACGCACGACCTCAGCGCCTTTTTCATACACCGTCATGGTGTAGAAATTGTTAATCTCTTCGTATTCATTCGGGCGAATCGGGTGCGCCATGGGGCCTGCGTCTTCGGCAAATTGCGCCGAGCGTAGGGTATTGACGTTGGCGATGCGTTGCACCGCGCGTGCGGAGGCGGCGGCTGATTCGGACAGACCTTGCGCGGCTTGGTCGGCGGAGAATTCTTGGTCGCGGTAGACGGTCAAGCCTTCTTTCAGGCTCAGTTGGAACCAGTCTTGGCAGGTCACGCGGTTGCCCGTCCAGTTGTGGAAATATTCGTGCCCGACCACGGCTTCGACGCCTTCAAAATCACTGTCGGTCGCGGTTTCGGGGTGCGCCAGCACATATTTGCTGTTGAAAATATTCAGCCCTTTGTTTTCCATCGCACCCATATTGAAATCCGCGGTGGCAACGATCATGAAGCGTTCCAAATCCAGCGGCAGACCATAGCGTTGCAAGTCCCACTGCATTGAGGCTTTCAGGCTGTCCATGGCAAATTGTGCTTTGGGCAAATCGTGCGGCTCGACGTAGACTTGCAGTAATTTGCTTTGGCCGTTGTGTTCAACGGTTTCCTCGATGTGTGCCAGTTTGCCGGCGACGATGGCGAATAAATACGAGGGTTTGGGGAACGGGTCATGCCACACGGTTTTGTGCCAGCCGTTGTCCAAATCCACACTTTCCAGCAAATTACCATTGGCCAACAACACCGGATACACGCTTTTGTCCGCGAGCAATTCAACGGTATAAACCGTCAATACATCGGGGCGGTCAGGGAAGTAGCTGATGCGGCGAAAACCCTCGGCCTCGCACTGCGTCATCAGGTGCTCGCCGGTGGCGAACAGGCCGGACAGACTGGTGTTGGTGCTTGGTTGACAGGTGGTGGTGATGGTCAATTCACCGCGTTCGGGCGTATGGTGTAGGGTCAGAGTTGTGTCGGTAAGGCTGTATTGCGCCGGTGTCAGCGGTGTTTCGTTGAGGGCGACGGATAATAGTTGGATCTGTTCACCGTTCAAAACCAGATCGCTCTTTGACTCGGCATCTTTGCGTTCAAAGGAAATCCGATGGGTGATAGTGGTGGTTTGTGCGTTTAAGTGAAACGACAAATGCGTTTGTGTGATCGTAAAGGGGTAGGGCTGATAATCGGTACGTAATGGCATAGAAGTGCTTATTTTTGATTTTTTAAGTAAGAAATAGATACGCCAATTGTAAACGAATTGCATGAAAAAAGCGGGTCAATTGACCCGCTTTCCCTCTGATTGATTGACTCTTTTCGGTAAATCTATATATGAAACCGTTTACCGATCTTTAGTTGTCGGACTCACGAGAGACACGCGGTTTGGCGGGCTGCTCGGTCGATTGCTCAATCAGATCCTTGAGTTTTTTCTCTGAAGCGGCTTTAACGTCGGCTTCGTTGGTTTTCTCTGAGGATTGACGCGCTTCCGAGCCAGGCAATGGCACTGCGCTCGGGTCAACGGAGAGTTCCTCGATCGGCGGTGCCGGTTGACCATCAATGGTCAGGCTCGGATCGGTTGGATTGCGTTGAACTGGTGCGCCGCCACCCAAGATATTGCCTGTGCCTGCACCCCACGAGGATTCACGGTTTTCGATTTTCTTACCTTGCAAGGCCACGCGCATGTAGTCCATCCAAATCGGTAAGGCCAGACCGCCACCAAATTCGCCCTCACCCAAGGATTTATTACCGGTGTCAAAACCCATCCATGCAACCCCAACCAAATTCGGCTGATAGCCGGCGAACCATGCGTCCACCGAGTCATTGGTGGTACCCGTTTTGCCGGCGATGTCCGAGCGTCCGAGCGCTTGCGCCGCGCGCGCGGTACCGCCGCGCACCACGCCCTTGAGCAGGGAGTCCACCATCGCGGCGTTTTCTTTGGTGATGATGCGGTTTTTCTCATCGCCTGCTTTGCGTGGTTGCGCTTGCAAAATCGTGTTGCCATCGCGATCCACTACTTTGGTGATGAGGTAGGGGTCAACACGATAGCCGCCGTTGGCAAACGCGCCGTATGCGCCGACGATTTGGTACGGTGTCGCCTCAATCGCACCGAGTGCGACGGTCAGGTATTTGTCAATGCGGTTGCCTTCAAAACCAAAACGCTCGGCATAGCTACGGAAGTAGTCATTGCCAATGCTTTGCAGTAAGCGAATGGACACCATATTGCGTGAGGACGCCAAGGCGGTCGATAATGGAATGGGTCCCATATAGCGACCATCGGCATTCTTCGGTTTCCATGAGCCAACCTGAATTTCCGCGTCGTTGACGATGGAGTTTGGGTTCATGCCATTCTTTTGCATCGCGGCCGAGTAAATAAACGGCTTGATGGTCGAACCGGGCTGGCGATAGCCTTGCGTGATGTGGTTGAATTTACTCAGGTCGAAATCAAAACCACCGACCAGCGCGCGAATGGCGCCGTCGTTGGGATCCATGGCGACGAATGAGGCTTGCACCGCCGGCGCTTGTGAAATTTTGTAGTTGTCGCCATCATTGGTTTCCACCACACGCACGACGGCGCCATTGCGAATGCCTTTTTTGCTGGTAGCGCCCAATAGTTTTTGTGCGGGACCCAAATTGGCGCCGGAGATTTCAATAGCCACTCCGTCCGATAAGACGGCTTTCATCACGCCGCCAGAGATTGAGGTAACCACGGCGGTGCGCAGTTTATCAAAATCTGGGTGTTTGCTGAAAATTTCCGCCAATTTCTTTTTGCGCTCTTCAGGTGCGGTAGGGAGTTCGTAGTGATCTTCCGCACCGCGATAGCCGTATTTGCGATCGTAGGCAAATACCGCTTTGCGCACGGCTTCGTATGCGGCGTTTTGCTCTTTACTGCGAATGGTGGTGTAGACTTTCAAGCCTTCGGTGTAGGCCGTGTCTTTGTAGCGGTCAAACATCAGCATACGCGCCATTTCCGCGACGTATTCGGCGTGTACCGAGTAGTTGGTGTTGCGAATCGCCATTTTGGTGTCGGCAACTTTGACCACTTCGGCGCGCGCTTGATCGTACTGCGCTTTGCTGATGTAGTTTAACTCCAGCATGCGTTCCAAAACGTAGCGTTGACGCTCGTCGGCGCGTTTGCGGTTTTTGGCGGGGTTGTTGCTGCTGGGCGCTTGGGGCAGTGTGGCGAGCATCGCCGATTCGGCCAAGGTCAAATTTTTGATGTCTTTGTTGAAGTAGATATCAGCGGCGGCGGCAAAACCGTAGGCGCGCTCACCCAGATAAATGTGGTTCATGTAGCGTTCGAGAATTTCGTCTTTGCTCAGATTCTGCTCGATTTTTTTCGCCATTAAGGCTTCGTAAAATTTACGCGTGTAGGTGCGCTCGCTGGTCAAAAAGAAGTTTTTTGCCAACTGCTGGGTGATGGTGGAAGCGCCTTGTTTGCCACCGCCGGGAATCAGATTGTTGACAAATGCGCGCGCCAGACCGTAGTAATCCACACCGTCATGTTCATAAAAGCGCGCGTCTTCAATCGCCAACAGGGCTTTTTTCAGGTGGTCAGGGACTTCGTTGATGTTGACTGGCTTGCGGCGCTCTTCACCAAACTCACCAATCATTTCGCCGTCTGCACTGTAAATTTGCATGGCCATGCGCGGTTTGTAGTCCTTGAGCGCATCAATTGAGGGTAATTGACGCCACGCGATAACCACCGCAATGGTGACGGCAATGGCTGCACCCACGGCGGCAAACAGCCCCCAAAGCAATAACGTTTTGAGGATATGGCCGACATTCCAACCGGAGTTGGCTGGGTTGGGAGTGGTATTTTCTGTACTCATAAGTATTTTTTAGAACGGCGCAAGGCCGTATTTCTATGATTCAATAAGGTCGCTTATTGTATACTTTCACAGTTTGTTTGTGGAGAAAAGCGCCGAATCTTTTGACTGTGTGGAAAAAGACGCTGGTCATTGTACGAATTGATCGTGGAGTTTTTCTGTAACAAGCTGATTAATAAGTATTTTTAATTGAATGCGATATTTGGGAGCAGGCTTATGATTTGGCAAAAAGTGCGATTTTGGTTGGGGATGCGCCCGCCGATATTGGCACTGACTTTGGTGAATCAAGAGGTGCGTTATGTCGTGCGCCAAGGCGCACGGATGCTAACGCAGGGGTCTTGCTCGGTGCCGCAAGCATTTAAAGACGGGCGTTTGGCGGAACCTGAGGCGCTGGCGCGGGTTTTGTTGCCGCTGTTGCCAAGGCGTATTGCGCGCTCGGGGCTGGTGGCGTTGCTGTTGCCGACACAATGGTTGCAGCTGCATGAAGTCAGTTTGCCAATGGGTTTGGATGCGGAGGAGTTGTCGTATCAAATGGGTCGCTATATTACCCAGACGCTGGGTTTGAATCAGACCGAGGTATTTTATGATTGGGCGGTGCAGAGCGTCGGTAGTGAAAAACGTCTGATGACGGTGCTTTTGGCCGTGGCGCCTCAGGCGGATGTGGCGTCAATTCATCGGGTGTTTGTCGATAGTGATTGGCGATTGAAATGGGTCTGCCCTGAACCGCAGGTTTGGGGGCTGGCATACCAAGCGCGTGCGGCTGAGGATCGGCCAGTGGCGGTGTGCCGCATTGAGTCTGAGGGCTTGGCTTTTTGGCTGATTGAGTCTGATGGTCGCGTGCGTTCTTTTTACCACGTTTTGACCGAGCAGGAGTCCGCGCGCATCGGCTTTGTCTACCACAGTGGTGATGAGACCTCTTCGGAGTCTGGGGTGCGTTTTCCCTCGCGCTTTGTGGGTGATTTGTTGGAGCAGTATGTGACGACTTGGTTAGGGCAGCATGTTTGGCGTGATTTGAACAGCGTTTATGTGACGGGCAGGGCGGTCAATTGGGCTGAGGCAATTGTTTCGTTGCAATCGCGTTTTGGCCTGCCATTTCGCTTGGCTGAGGACAATGTGGCTGCATCAGGGCATACAGCACCCTTGGCAGTTGCGCCGGCCAATGGCTTGGCGGCCGTGTGGCTTTTGGCAGGGCAGGTGAATCCATGAGGCTATTGAATTTGTGGCCTGATGGTCAAGTGGTTCAGCCGGTTCGGCGTTTTGTTTTGGAAATTGTGTTCGCTCTGCTACTGGTCACGGCGCTGACTTTGGCCTCGTGGATGTGGGTCAATTGGCGATTGAATCAGGCGGTCAGGTCGCATCAGGTTTTAGAAAGCGAATGGGCGCAGTTCAAACAGCAGCGTGAAGTAGCGGATGTTTCGATTAATCAGATGCCGCGATTTTTACGGCAAATGGTGGCGGGTGAGCTTGATTGGATGGGCGAATTGCCACAATGGATGCAGCAGGGACGGGTGCGTTGGTTGTCTGCGAAAGTGGTGGGGCGTCATTTATTATTGGATGGTGTGGCTCAGGACAGCGCAGCCATCGAGGCGCTGGCAGAGCAGATTCAGGCGCGCTATCCGACGCCACCCTTGAGTATCGGTGATGTGACAGAGGTCAATGTGGCGGGGCAAAAGTGGTGGCGTTTTTCCATGCGTATTGAGGGCGTTGATCCGGTGCATCGTTGGATTTTAGCGACGGAGCCGGTCAAGGTTGAGGACGTCGCGCCCAGTGCTGATCGGGAGAAGCGTTCATTCATCAGCCGGTTGTGGGAGACGCCATGAAGCAGTATTTGGGGCAACAGTTGCACTGGCGTGACTTGGATATGGCGCAAATGGCGCATTGGCCGAATGCGGTCCGCCGTTGGATTTTGGCTTTGTTGAGTGTGGCGTTATTGGTGGGCTTGTTGGCGATGTTGGTGTGGCCGCGCGTGAAAGACTTGCAAACGGAGTTGGCGCGTATTCAATCAACGCAACAACAGATTCGGCAGGCGTTCGCGATGCCACCGGATGTTTTGGAGCTGGCGCCGCCTGCTCGTTTGATCCGAGTTGATGAAGAGACTCAGTGGTTGGCGAATTTACTCACGTTGACACGCGAGCGTCATTTGAGTGCCGTATCACTGAAAGTACAGGCGTCGTCAGAGGCGGAGCGCAAAGCGTTCGCCGATGATATTGACTATGCGGTGAAAGAAAATGCCCGCGTGTTTCATCGCGAGATACCTAAATATTCAATGGATTGGCTGAATCAAACGGCGGTGTTGAATCTCTCGGTGCAAGGTACTTATGCCGATATATTGGCGTTTGCCTCGGATTTGGGCTTGCATGATGAATGGTTGGGCATTGTATCGTCTGAGCTGGAGCCAGTGAGGTCGGATCAGGTGCGTTGGTCGGTAAAATTGTGGTGTTTCAAAGAAAACTCCGAGAAGGCAGGGCGCAATGAGACGAAATAGTGCCGTGTTCGCAAAGAGCATCATGCAATGGCAAGGCCGGTGGCGCGGAGTGTGCAGTCACGTTGCCCTGATGTCGCTGTGCTTGGCCCTATTTGCTTGCGATCAGCCAAAGTCAGTGACTGCGCCAAGTCAGTTGTCATGGTCGCAGATGCTGTGGGGAAGCACGGATGGTATTCCGCAGTCGCCTGAGCAAGCGAAACAATGGCTTGCCCAAGAGGTGAAGCAGGTGCGCACGACTCAAGGACAATCCGAAAACAGCCGTCTGAGCCAGCAGTTACAAAATTTGGATCGTCGATTGGTGCGTAGCGTTGGCTTGGAGCAAGACATCGCAGAGCAAGTATTTACCAATTTACGCGATTCACCTAAAAACAAGGGCGGAAACCCCTTAGCCGAACAGAGGTCAACCACACAACAGCCTCAGAGCAATTGGTATGATTTGGGTACGAATAACAGCGGCGTATTGAATCAAGCGCCGCAGTTTAGCGAGGCAACGGTGGAAACCACGCCCGATTTGAGCCAAGCCGATGCCAAGCAAATCCAATATGTGGGCATGATGACGACAGGGTTGGAGCGGTTCGGGCTGGTGCGTGTGGGCGAGCGCGTGTATCGCGTTGAGCCGAATACGCGCATTGGGCGCGGGCAGTGGCGTGTGCTGCAATTTGATGCAACAAAAATGCAGGTATTAATCAATGGTCAAACGGTTCACTATGAAAAATAAGATACAACAGCAGGCGACCCAGTGGCGACATCATGTGCCACATCATGTCAAACAGCATTCGCAATACTCTGTGCAACGCGCGCTCAAATTCATCTGTATGAGCACGTTTGCCGCATGGTTGCCGGTGCTCGGCGCGCAGGCGCAGGCCGTTGAGGGCTTGGTGGTGAATGTTTCCACAGGTACAAGTGCTGGTTCGAGTGCGGGGGCAGTGAAGGCCAACGAAAAACGCATGGATTTTGCCTTTCAGGACATTCCCGTGCGTGCTTTACTGCAATTGCTTGGCGAAACAGCAGGCGTTAATGTCGTGACCGATGAATCGGTCGGCGGTACGATTACTTTGAATTTGAAACAAGCCAGTTGGCAAGAGGCCTTGGACGTGATTGTGCGAGCGAAGAATCTGCACACTGAGCAACTCGGCGGCGCCATTTATGTGCGCGGTAATGAAGTTGTGTCCAATGCCTATGCGGGTGTTGATGCGGTCAATGACCAGATGCCGAGACAACGGTATTCGCAAGAACAGGTGCTGATCGAAGCGCGAATTGTCGAGGCAGAAGACTCTTTTTCGCGGACATTGGGGGTCAAACTCGGATTCAACGACATGAGCCGCACCCAATACCGCCGTGGCTATGAGCGGGTATTGGACCCAAACGGTTCGGGTGAATACATTGATTTGCCGATTCAGATTCCTGTGCGTAGTCCCAGCAGCGGCGCAATCTTTGGTGGCAATACCGCCAGCGTGACGCAGTTGAGCGGGCAAACCTCGGGTACTGTTGGCTTGGGCGTTGCGCCGACTGGTGGGAACGGCATGATTAACTTTCCCGCTTTGGTCAGCGCCGGCGGCGTTGATCCGGCCAGCTTTGCGGTCAGTTTGTTCAACTCCAGCATGAGCCGTTTCATCAATTTAGAAATCAGCGCGCTTGAAACGGACGGCAAAGGCAAAATGATCTCGAATCCGCGCGTGGTTACCAGCAACAATGTCAAAGCCATTATTGAGCAAGGCACGGAAATTCCGTACCAGCAGGCCACCAGCTCTGGTGCAACCAGCGTGTCGTTTCGCAAAGCCAATCTGAAACTTGAAGTCACGCCGCAAATTGCGCCGAACGGTGAGGTTATGTTGGATGTGGACGTGACCAAGGACAGCGTTGGAGCGCGTACCAATGAAGGCTACGCGATCAATACCAAACACGTTAAGACCCAAGTCACCATAGATAATGGCGGCACGCTGGTCATCGGCGGCATTTATCAGGAAGACAACCGCAAAGCAGTGGATAAGGTTCCACTCCTCGGCGACATTCCGCTGCTGGGTAATTTATTCAAAACCACCACGCGCTCAATCAATAAAAACGAGCTGCTGATTTTTTTAACGCCGCATCTTTTGGACGCGCGTGGTAATATTTTGCCCGCAAAGTCCGGTACTGTGACAATTGACGAATAAACCCAACGCGACCACAACGATCTTCTCAATGACGCCGAAACACTACAAAACCAGCATCGCCATCAGTCCCGCACAAAAAGTCCTGCTTGGGCAAGCGCCCAATATTTACCTGATTGGGCTGATGGGTGCGGGCAAATCGACTGCGGGCAAAATGCTGGCGCGTACCTTGGGGCGGGATTTTTACGACTCGGACGAAGAAATCGTGCATCGCACTGGCGCGAGTATTCCGACGATTTTCGAGATTGAGGGCGAATCCGGCTTTCGCGAGCGTGAGCAACGCATGATTGCGGAGTTATGTGCCAAACGCCCTGTGGTTTTAGGGACAGGCGGCGGCGCGGTACTGCGCGAGGCGAATCAGCAAGCATTGAAAAACAGCGGCTGGATTGTATATCTGTCCACGACGCCCGAGCGTTTGTACAACCGCACGCGCTATGACCGCAATCGCCCGTTGTTGCAAACCGCCGATCCGATGGCGACCTTGACCGAGCTGTACCAAAAGCGCCACCCGATTTACGAATCCTTGGCCGATATCGTGGTGAAAACCGGCTCGGGGCATGTGACCCGTGTGGTCGCCGACATCATTGCACAACTGACCTTGAAACTCAGTGCGCAGGTGGCCGAGCAGAATGAGCCACAGCATACATCGAGCGAATCGAATGAGTGATAATGCACTTGGCACATGCGCTCAGACACCACTGTCATGTATTTTTTAATTACGAATGATTCATTATGAGTACCATCACCGTTGAACTGGGCGAGCGCAGCTACCCGATTATCATCGAACCGAATGCCTTGTGCCATGCGCAGGCTTTGCAACAAGCGATTAAAGGCAAAACCGTTTTGATCGTCAGCAACACCACTGTCGCGCCGCTGTACGCCGAGCAAATGGCGCAAACTGTGCGCGCTCTGGGTAAAACCGTGTATGTCCACGAATTGCCCGACGGTGAAGCGTATAAAAATCTCGAAACGCTCAACAGCATTTTTGACGCACTGCTCTCGAACCAATGCGATCGCAAAACCACGGTCATTGCGCTCGGCGGTGGCGTGGTGGGCGATATGGCCGGATTCGCGGCGGCGAGCTATATGCGCGGTGTGCCGTTTATCCAAGCACCGACGACCCTGCTGTCGCAGGTCGATTCATCGGTGGGCGGAAAAACCGGCATCAATCATTCGCTGGGCAAAAACATGATCGGCGCGTTTTACCAGCCACAATTGGTTTTGGCCGACATCAATACGCTCAACACTTTGCCCGAACGCGAACTCTCAGCAGGTTTGGCAGAGATCATCAAGCACGGCGCGATTTATGATGCCGATTATTTCGCATGGTTGGAGCAAAACATGCCCGCGTTGCGCGCGCGTGATGCGGCGGCGCTCACACACGCCATCGTGCGTTCGTGCGAAATTAAAGCCGAAGTCGTGGCGCAGGACGAGCGCGAATCCGGTCTGCGCGCGATTCTCAACTTTGGCCATACCTTTGGTCACGCGATTGAGGCGGGCATGGGCTATGGCAACTGGCTGCACGGCGAGGCCGTTGGCGCAGGTATGGTTTTAGCGGCGGATTTATCGCAGCGCTTGGGGCAAATGAGCTCGGCTGAGGTTGAGCGATTGCGTGCTTTGACCGAAGCGGCCGGTTTACCGACGACACCGCCACGCTTGGGCGTGGACGAGATGATTCAAATGATGCGTCTGGATAAAAAAAGCACGGCGGGCAATATCCAATTTGTCTTACTCAACGGCCTCGGTCAGGCGCAGATACAGTCGGTAGATGAAGGCATTTTGCGCGAAACATTGGCGGTTTGCGCGCATCCGTAATCATTTTTTGACCGAAAAGGTGGCTGAAAAGTCCTCAGTAAAGCCCTAAATGATTTAGGGCTTTTGTTTTTTGACGCATATTCGTTGTGTGACTGCAACAGTTTTGTCTGTCAAAAATACGCCACTTTTGCGGTTTTTGGTCGCTTTTGAACACGCAAAAATCCACCCCAAAAACCCTAAAAATTATTTTTAACAAGAATCATTATTATTTGATTAATGCACTAAGTGTGTGAATTTTAAGGATTAATGGATTTGCTTATTTACCTAAAAAAACCATGCTTCTAAAATGGATTCATATTTTATTCACTTTTGAAAGAGAATCCATGATGCAAAAAACTCAAACATCGCTCCGCACATCTACCCGCCCGACACAACACCGCTCAAAACAATACCGCTCAAAACAATACCACCTCAGGCCCATCGCCGCGATGGTTTTGACCGTGCTGAGTATGTCTGTGCTGAGTATGTCTGTGTATGGGCAGGAAACCGAGCAAGCAAAAGCGGTGGGCGAAGCGGTTTTGGAAGAAGTGGTGGTGACCTCGACACCCACCGTGAAGCCCAATTTGGCGAAAATCAATCCGAAAGCACCCATCCAGCCCTTACCCGTGCCGGATGGCGCGTCTTTGCTCAAAACCGTACCGAACATGACCGTGATTCGCAAAGGCGGGATTGACGGCGATCCGCTGTTCCGTGGCTTGGGTGGCTCGCGTTTGGCGATCACCGCCGACGATCACCACTTGTTTGGTGGTTGTGGCGGACGTATGGATCCACCGACAGCGTACATTTATCCTGAGAACTACGATGACGTCATCATTACCAAAGGCCCACAGTCGGTCACGCAAGGCCCGGGATTGATTACTGGCTCGGTACAATTCGTGCGCGATACGCCGAAATTCACTGAGCCGGGTTTGAACTTTGACGGTAGCTTGACTGCGGGCAGTGCAGGGCGTTTCGATGTGTATGGCGGTTTGACTGCGGGCTGGAAATACGGCTATGCACGCTTGAATTTGGTCAATAACGAAGCGGACAACTACGCAGATGGCAATGGTAAAGAAGTGCATTCCGCCTATTCGCGCAATAGTCAAAATGTACAAGTGGGCATCACCCCCGATGAAAAAACCCTGATCGAAGCGAGTTACGACCGCAGTCGTGGTCATGCCGCGTATGCCGACCGCACAATGGATGGAATCAAATTTGACCGCGATGCGTGGAATGTGAAAATCGCGCGCCGCGACCTCACGCCGTGGCTGACCGAATTGAAAGCGCAATACGGTCACAGCTATGTGGATCATGTGATGGATAACTACACGCTGCGCGCCAATAAAGGCATGAAAATGGCCAGCAACCCCGACCGTGAAACGGACACAGCGCGTCTGGAAGCGAGTTTGGGCTTTGACAAAGTACAAGCCAAAGTGGGGCTGGACTGGATGGATGACCAACATACCTTGCGCTATACCCCAGGTATGATGACGGCTCAATTGGCGAATGCTTATTATCAAGCCGCACCACGTCAAAAAGACCAAGCTTTCCGCAATTTGGGTGTGTACGCCGAAGGCACTTGGCTGATGAATGATAAAAATCGCATCGTCGCAGGCTATCGTCACGACACAACAGACGCAACGTACCAAGAAAAATACGTTAACTATGCCACGGTCAAAGGCACACAGTGGGAAAAACAAACGTATCGACTTAATTCGGGTTTTGTGCGTTTCGAGCGACGTGATGGTGCGTGGACGTCTTACGCCGGTGTGGGCGTGGGCGAACGTGCGCCAGACTTTTGGGAGCGCGTTCGTAGTTTCAAACTGAACAAAGAAACCAATAAACAATTAGACGCAGGCGTCATTTATCGAAATGACAATGTGTCCGCATCCCTGTCTCTATTCGGCAGCCGCATTGATGACTTCATTCTCGTGGACAATAACACCATGCCCAAAGCGCGCAACATCGATGCCACGCGCTGGGGCGGCGAAGCCGAATTGACGTGGCATTTCGCGCCAAGCTGGAAAATTGGTCAGAGCCTCGCCTACACGCGCGGCAAAAATACCACCGACGGCATCGCTTTGGCACAAACCCCACCGCTGGAGTCGAAAACCACACTCGGTTACGACGACGGTACATTCTCCGCTGCCGTATTGTTCCGCGCTGTGGCACGACAAAACCGCATTGCGCCGGGGCAAGGCAACATCATCGGTCAGGATTTGAATACAGCCAGCGCCGGTTATGGTGTGGTCTCCATCAATGCAGGCTGGAAGATGAACAAAAATGTAACTGTGAATTTGGGCGTGGACAATCTGTTTGACCGTGCCTACAGCGAGCATATCAATAAATCCACCGCGTATGACGTGGCCAACGCAGGTTTGACCGGCTACCGCATCAACGAGCCTGGACGTCAGTTTTGGCTGAAACTCAATGCGAAATTCTAATGGTACGCGCTATCCGAGGGGTATTGCATAAATTGATATCGCATGGTTTTGCATCGTATGAATTCGCATCGCATGGTTTCAAAACGTTGGCGTAATACGCTTGTGCTCATCACGCTCATTCATGTGGGCGTGATTTTCGCCTTGATTCGTCAGGGCTATATTGAACCACCGCGATGGGTTGCGACACAGCTTTTCAGCTCCGAAGCGCCACCAGAAACGAGCCAATCTGAGAACGATTCACGCGGCGCATCGGTGAGCCAGCTGTCCGAACCGCAGAGCAAGCAGGCGCAGAATAATGCAGTGGACGGGCTAAAATACCATCCGTCCGCTGAATCGGAGCGTTTGCCTACAGTGGCTAAAAATCCGACGATAACTTCCGCCATCAACCCAACCATCAACCCAAATGAGCAGACACAGGGTGATACGATGGCGAGCGCATTGAGTTCGACTAATCAACGTTCGGGAGTAAATTCAGCGACGAATTCGGCAACAAATTCAGCGACAAATTCAGCCAATACAGCATTGATCTTACCCACACATATTGGCGGGCATTTACACAATCCACAGCCACCGTACCCTGCTTTTTCACAAGACAATGGTGAGCAAGGTGTGGTGACTTTATCCGTCATGGTTGAGCCGGACGGACGCGCTTCATCTGTTGATGTGGTCAAAGGCAGTGGTTACGCGCGCTTGGATCGCTCGGCATACGAAACCGTGCTGCATCAATACCGATTTACGCCCGCAACGCGCGGTGGTCAGCCGATTGCGTACCGATATCGCTTTGATATTCGTTTTAATTTGAAAAAATAATCAACTCGGTTCGCGCGGGCGTTGCTCGTCGGCAATCCATTCCGACCACGAACCGGCGTACAGCCCCGCACCTGCTGTCGATACATCCAAGCCCGCAATGTGCATGGACAGCAAATTGTGGCTGGCTGTGATGCCCGAGCCGCAGTAATGCACCACACGATCCATCTGCTCGGCGGCATCGTCACCCAAGCAAGCCAACCATTGCGCGTGTAATTCATCGGCGGGTTTAAAAGTGGCGTCTGCTTGCAGATTGTCAGCGCAAAAATGATTCAGCGCACTGGGGATGTGCCCCGCGATCGGGTCTATCGGTTCGGCTTCGCCACGATAGCGTTCAGGCGAGCGCGCATCGACGAGGATTTGTTCGGCACAGTCCAAATGATTGCGCACTTGCTCTGCGGTCAACACGCGCATCAAAGACGTACCGCGTTGAAAATCGCCTTGAGCGGCAATCGTTGGCACGTCGCTGGTGAGCGCAAAGCCCGCCCGCTCCCACGCGCCAATGCCACCGTCCAATACCGCCACCGCTGTGTGCCCGAGCGCTCGTAGCAGCCACCAAACCCGCGCCGCCATCATGCCGCCTGCGTCATCATAGGCGACGACTTGTGTGTCGTGATTCATGCCCATGCTACGTAATTTTTCGGTCAATTGATCCCAATCGGGCAGTGGATGGCGGCCATTGCGTCCTGTTTTCGCACCGGATAAATCAGTTTCCATGTTGAGAAAATGCGCATTCGGGATGTGCGATTGCGCATACGCTTTTTGCCCCACCGAGAAATCGGCCAGACTGTGGCGCACATCAATGATGAGGGTTTGGGCGCTTGGCAAAGCGTGTAAATCATGGGCGTTGATGATATTGGTGAACGTTTTCATATACTTATCCTCACTGTTTGTGTTTCAGACTATATAACGTGGCGGTCAGACCCGCGATGACAATCAAGCTCATGCCCAAAAATCCGGACAGACTGATGCGCTCGCTCCAGAACCATTCGCCCCAAAACGTAGCAAAAATAATCGTACTGTATTGCAAGGTCGCGGTGAGCATCGGATGCCCCGAGCCAAACGCGCGCGTCATGCACAGTTGCGCGAACATACCGAAAATCCCAATGCCCAGCAACGCCAACCATGATTGCCAAGATGTGCCTGCGGAAAAGCCCAAAAGCGCAACGCCGATGATGCCGGTGATCGTGATGGACATAGAGAACAGCATCACCGTGCGCCACTCCGGTTCACCCAGTTGTCCCAGACTGCGCACCGTCATGTACGCGACCGCCGCCAGTGCGCCGCAAGCCAAGCCGACCAAAATCGCAAAATGATTGAGCTGGGTTTCAGAAAATGGGTTAAAAATTAACATTACGCCGACAAAACCCAAAATCACCGCGCCGAAACGCAACCATTGCTCACGAAAAATGCCCGCAAAATAACCCGTGTACAGTACAAATGCCGCCAAAAAAAGCGGAGACGTGTAATTCAAAGTCGTTGCCAAACCCAAAGGCAGGTGCAGCATGGAATAAAATCCCATCCACATCGAGGTCACCCCGCTGACATTGCGCACCGCATGGACACGTAAATGCCGTCCCCATAGATCCAGCCCGCGATACAAGGCAAAGCCAGATAAAAATAACACGCTTGGAATCCCGCGAGCCAAAACGATTTCAGCCAAATTATGATGTGCCGAGGCCAGTTTGATGCTCACACCCATGAGCGAAAAGAAAAAAGATGCGGCGAGCATCCAGAGCGATTGCATAAAAATCCTTTGAGGCGAAACCGCGATTGCGGAGCGATGTGTCAAAAGTTTGTCAAATGCCGCATATCGGTTTCAAATGCCCCAGATTTTAGCATGAAAGGTGGCAATTTCCGCTTCAAGCTTTTATAATGCACGTTTCCCTGAAAAAACAGGGGCTTATCAGAATTTATAAAGTACACAAAACATGGAAATCGAACGCATCAACGCCCTATCCAACCAATTGACCGAACTGCAAGAGCGCATCGAAGCGCTATGGGGGTATCTTTGACTACGCTGAAAAAGCAGATCGTCTGGTCGTAGTTAACGCGGAACTGGAAGACCCGAACGTTTGGAATGATTCCAAACGTGCGCAGGATTTGGGTCGTGAGAAAAAATTGCTCGAAGGCACGGTGGTACAACTGGATCGCCTGAAAGCGCATCAAAAAGACACGGCAGAGCTGTTCGAACTGGCGCAGATGGAAGATGACGTGGGCACGATGGAAGTGCTCGAAGCCGATGTTCATGCCTTGGACGAAGAGGTTGGACAAATGGAGTTTCGCCGCATGTTCTCCAACCCGCTGGATCCGCAACCGTGCTTTTTGGACATCCAAGCCGGTGCGGGCGGTACCGAGGCGTGCGATTGGGCGAGTATGTTGCTGCGCCAATATGTGCGCTATTGTGAGCGCAAAGACTTTAAAGTTGAGATTCTTGAGGAATCACCCGGTGATGTGGCGGGCATCAAATCCGCCAGCTTGAAAATCGATGGTGAATACGCCTACGGCATGTTGCGTACCGAAACCGGTGTGCATCGTCTCGTGCGTAAATCACCATTCGACTCATCCGGCGGCCGCCACACCTCGTTCGCCTCGATTTTCGTCTACCCTGAGGTGGACGACTCGATTGAGGTGGAAATCAATCCGGCGGATTTGCGCATTGACACCTACCGCGCGTCCGGTGCGGGCGGTCAGCACATTAATAAAACCGACTCTGCGGTGCGTATCACACACATTCCGACCAATACCGTCGTGCAATGTCAAAATGACCGCTCGCAGCACAAAAATCGTGCCGAAGCCATGTCGATGTTAAAATCACGCTTATACGAGGTGGAATTGCGCAAACGCCAATCCGAGCAGGACAAACTCGAAGCGAGTAAGTCTGATGTGGGTTGGGGACATCAAATCCGCTCGTATGTACTGGATAACAGCCGTATTAAAGACCTGCGCACTAATGTCGAAATTTCCGCCACACAAAAAGTGCTGGATGGCGACTTGGACGCATTCATCGAGGCGAGTTTAAAACAGGGGGTGTGATATGAACGTCAACCATTCGATTAAACACATCAGTGTCGCATTAGTTACCGCGAGCGTGCTCAGTTTGGGCATGTCGTCATTGGCGCAGGCCGCGCCGATTACCAATTTCGATACACTCACGCAGCACGACGTTGAACAGAGCTATTACCACGACTGGAATCGCAATCCAAAATTCCGCGCGTCAGTGCGCCAACTGTTCGCCCGCTCCAATGTACCCATGCCTGCATGGGTGCGACATGGCGCGGGGCCGTCGGCACCATGCCGTGTTTTGCCGCAAGAGGGCGTAAATTGGGTATTGCTCAACACCTGTAAAATCCGCGATTGTGGTGACAATCACCTCGTCATACTGTTTAATCCGCCAACCCGTGAAATTTATGGCATGGCGCAGTTAAACAAAAAAACGGTCTGGCTCGGTAAGCCCAATCCGGCTCAAAAAGCACTTCTGGAATCACAATAATGATTCATGGGCGTTTGCGTGACTCAGCGCGACGCATTTTTTAACACAATGACCATATAAAATGACTGAACACCAATCCAATACGCCCGTAGGCATGATCGAAGAACGCGATGAAAACGCGATTATGGCCGAGCGTCGCAGTAAATTGGCCGCTTTGCGCGAGCAAGGCGTGGCCTTCCCGAATGATTTCGTACCGGCGCAACGCGCCCAAAATCTACAAGAGCAATACGCCGACACCACGCGCGAAGAACTCGAAGCGCAAAATATCAGCGTTTCTATCGCTGGCCGCATGATGCTCAAGCGTGTAATGGGCAAAGCGAGTTTCGCCACCGTTCAGGACGGCACGGGTCAAATTCAGTTTTACATCAACGACAAAGGCGTGGGCGAAGACGTACACGCGGCATTCAAACACTGGGACATGGGCGACATCATTGCCGCCGAAGGTACATTGTTCAAAACCCAACACGGTGAATTGTCCGTGCGCTGCGCGAAATTGCGTCTGCTCAGCAAATCTCTGCGTCCTTTGCCGGATAAATTCCACGGTCTGGCCGATCAAGAGTTGAAATACCGCCAGCGCTACGTCGATCTGATCGTCTCGCCGGAAACACGCGAGACCTTCGTGAAGCGTACCAAAGCGATGAACGCCGTGCGCGATTTTATGGTGGAAAACGGCTTTATGGAGGTAGAAACGCCGATGCTGCACCCCATTCCGGGCGGCGCCTCGGCCAAGCCATTCACCACGCACCACAATGCGCTGGACATGCAAATGTTCCTGCGCATTGCGCCTGAATTGTATTTGAAACGCTTGGTGGTCGGCGGCTTTGAGCGCGTGTTTGAAATTAACCGCAACTTCCGTAACGAAGGCGTCTCGCCGCGCCACAATCCTGAATTTACCATGATGGAGTTCTACGCGGCCTATACCGACTACCGCTGGTTAATGGACTACACCGAGCAATTGCTGCGCGATGTCGCCGTGCGTGCGACGGGCAATGCAGTACTGAATTACCAAGGCAAAGTGTTGGATTTATCCCAGCCGTTTGACCGTTTGACCATCATCCAAGCGATTGAAAAATACGCGCCAGAGTACATTGGTTCACCGTTTGAGGATGTTGACTTTCTGCGTGGCGAACTGCGCAAACACGGTGTAACGATGGATGATCCGCAGGTGAAAAACGCTGGTTTGGGCGCGTTGCAATTGATGCTGTTTGAAGAAGTCGCCGAGCATCTGCTGTGGAATCCGACGTTCATTATCGATTATCCGGTGGAAGTTTCGCCATTGGCGCGCGCATCCGATACTGTGGCGGGCATTACCGAGCGTTTTGAATTGTTTATGACGGGACGCGAAATTGCCAACGGCTTTTCTGAGTTGAACGACCCCGAAGACCAAGCGGCGCGCTTTATGGCGCAAGTCGCGGCGAAAGACGCGGGTGATGATGAGGCGATGTACTATGATGCCGATTATATCCGCGCACTCGAATACGGTATGCCGCCGACGGGTGGCTGCGGTATTGGGATTGACCGTCTGATGATGCTTTTGACCGATAGTCCGAATATCCGCGATGTGCTGTTGTTCCCGCATATGCGTAAAGAGGATATATAAAGAGTGATGTCGTTTATGCAGAAGAATCACAAATTATGAAAATAATCGGTCATGTTTGAGTTATCAAGATCAACGAAAAACGTACGGTTAAAACGATCGCGCGTCGCTCTTTTGAGCAGTCTTTTGTTTGGACTGCTCTTTTGTATGTTGGCGAATATCAGCGGTTTATTAAGTTGGCGCACCGCGGCAAAGTTGGCTGGCTGGTGGCTTCTGATGTGTGGCGCAGGGATTGTCGGATTGAGTGCCTGGCGACAAACGCGCTGGATTCCGTGGTTTTTGTTAGGACTGACAGTTTTGTTTGCCATTGATATGGGTGTTCAAGGGGTTGTTCGTGGTTTTTTTGGCTCTACTCCGACCGCCAGTTTACTGGTCGAGGCTCTGGCTAATACCAATTCTCGAGAAAGTATGGAGTTTGTTCGTGAACATTGGCGATCTGTCTTGTTGAGTACGGCCTTTGCTTCGTTTGTGATTGCCTGTGGTGGCTTTTTATGGTTTTTTTTGGATTTCCAATCTGTACGCTATTCAAAGGTCGCGACGGTTGGGATGATATTGTTGGTTGTAGTCGTTGGTTTTAATCCAACCATGTTGCGTCAAAATCCGATTGCGCGCTGGCCAGTTTTGATGCAAATGCACTGGGAAGCACAAAAAGGTATCGCCGAGGTTAATCAGCAAATGAATCAGGTCGATGCGCAAAGTGCTCAGTGGGGTTTACAGATTGCGGATTCTTCGCCGCGTACTGTAATCTTGATTGTCGGTGAAAGTGGTAATAGAAACAATTGGGGTTTGTATGGTTATGCACGCGATACCACAGTGCCTTTGGCCGACACTTTGGCTAATTTGTCAGGGCGTGCGTGGTTGTTCGATCATGCTTGGTCCAGCGATGCATTTACTTTGCCCAGTTTAACTAAAGCCTTAACTCCCGCAACGAAAGAACAGCCCGATTTGTGGCGTAACACTCCCGCGATCACTCAACTGGCGAAAGTAGCTGGGTTCAAAACAGCGTGGTTATCTAATCAAACAGCACAAGAAGGTTGGTTTGAAGCATTGGCTCAACGCACCGATTATGCACGTTTTATCAATCATGGTAACTGGCGCGATAGCAGCAGTACCGATATTGAGTTACTGCCGGTATTACGCGAGCGATTACAGCAAAGAAAAGATGTGCGTGAGTTTATCGTGGTTCATTTAATGGGACAGCATTTTTATTATCAGCAGCGTTGCCCTGTCGGCGTCGCTCCTTTTAATGATGCAGATGATGAAGTGGCGATTCAGTTAAAAACAGAGAATCGGTTGCCACATGTTAAGTTAGCGCGGAATGAGTATGACAACGCGATTTTTTGCGAGTCGCAAGTATTATCTCAACTGCTGACAACGGTTTATGAGCTACGTCCCGATCGTCCTGTTGGTGTGCTTTTTTTCTCAGATCATGGTCAGGAAGTGGGGCATCATCGAAATTTCAGTGGCCATACACAGCAAGAGTTGAGTGGATTCAGTATTCCCATGTGGTTATGGGTGAATGAATTTTGGCCAGAACAGTATCCTGCGCAATACGCTCAGCGAGATTTTCGTAGTGATTGGATGGATGTCGTTGTGCAGTCTTTATTGGGAATTCGTTCCGCGTGGTATGATGCGCAACACGATATTTTATCCCCCGAATATAAGCCAACTGAAATCATTATGCCCACATTGAGTGATTAATTAGATATATGAATATTTTTTACCGACCTTCGCGTTTGCCTCAAGCCAGCGCAGTTACCATTGGCAATTTTGATGGCGTGCACCTTGGACATGCCGCAGTATTGCGCAATCTGGTTGTATTGGCCAAGGAGCGTGGCTTGGTGCCGACCGTCGTGACCTTTGCGCCCAATCCGAAGGCGTATTTTGCGCAACACCGCGACGCGCCTTTGCCCACGCAGATTATGCCGTTACGCGATAAAATCATGGCGTTGAAGCGTTTGGGCGTTGAGCAAGTGGTGATTTTGCCATTTGACACGGCATTGGCAAATATGCCTGCCGAGACCTTTGTGCAGAGCATTTTGCATCATGCGTTGAATGCCAAGCTACTGATGGTGGGCGATGATTTTCGTTTTGGTGCGCAACGTCAGGGCGATTTTGCCTTGTTGCACGAGCTACAAAGCCAATACGGCTACGAATTGCAAAATCTGCATTCGGTGTTGCACGATGATGTGCGCGTGTCCAGCTCAACCATTCGCGGATTTTTGGCCAAAGGCGAGCTGAAAAAGGCGGTTCAACTGCTGGGTCACTCGTTAACCTTGTCAGGGCATGTCATTCGCGGTAAGCAACTGGGGCGCACAATTGGCATTCCGACCATCAATCTAAAAATGCCAGCGCAGTTGGCGACGCAGGGGGTGTATGCCGTCACCGTGCGCTTGTCGGGTGTGCCGGATCAGGTGATTCAGGGTGCGGCGAGTATTGGCACGCGTCCGAGCGTGGATAGCAATGGTCAATGCTGGTGCGAGGTGCATTTGCTGGATTTTAACCAGTCGGTGTACGGGCAGATGGCGTGTGTGTCACTATTGCATAAAATTCGCGATGAGGAAAAATTCGATAGTTTTGATGACTTGATTAGTGCGATTGAAGCCGATATTGACGCATGCTGTATCTATTTCGCTGAACACGCATGAGGTGATGTAGCCTCGCGTAGCCAACTAAAAAAGGCGTTTCAGATGAATGGAACGCCTTTTTTGTCGCAGTTTGAGGTTAATTGACAATGCGTGTGTTCAATGTGAATGGCGCCACTTCGCCACGGCGGGCGGCATTGCGCATCAAGTAGACGCGAATGGTGTAAGTGCCGCTTTCAGGTAAGTAGTCTTTGTAGGTGTTGCCCGAAGTTGATCCGATGAAAATGGCTTCGTCAGACGCGCTTGGTGCGATGATATTGAAGTACAGCGAAGGATTTTTTGAGTTGAGAGTGACCGTCATTGATTGATTGGCCGCTGCGGTTACTTTGTAGTCAATGGTTTGATAGCCTTTGATTTTGCCGTTGATTTTTAGGCTGGTCGCGCCTTTTTTGAACTGAATGGTTTTTTGTTGAATCGCCGGTTCTTTTGCCATAGAGGCGGATGGCGCGAGCATGGTCAATGACACCGCTCCGGCGAGACACAGCATTGATGTGGCTTTCGATAAAGAGAATTTTTTGAGTAACATGATTATTTTCCTTGGTGATTGTGTGAATTTGGGCAAAACAGCTTTTTGAGTGTTCATTGTTAAAAGCGTACTCATTTTACCCAAATGGATGGATAGGGTGACGTCAAGTGCTTAATAATTTGCCCTTCACTTTGAGGCGTTAAAATCACCGGAACTCGCCTAAAGATACCGAGATTGTGTCGTTTTCGGGTAAAATAGCGCGTTTACCGAATATCCTCTTTTTAGAAAAATCGCATGAGCAATAAAAACGTTTACCCTGTTAATCTTTTGGACACGCCGTTCCCGATGCGTGGTGATCTGGCCAAACGCGAACCGCAGTGGGTTGCGCAATGGCAAGCTGAAAAACGCTACGAAAAAATCCGTCAAGTTGCGGCTGAGCAAAATCGTCCGAAATTCATTCTGCACGATGGCCCGCCGTATGCCAACGGTGATATTCACATCGGTCACGCGGTCAATAAGATTCTGAAAGACATCATCGTCAAATCGCGCACCATGGCAGGCTTTGACGCGCCGTATGTGCCGGGCTGGGACTGCCACGGTATGCCAATCGAGAATAAAATCGAGTCGATCCACGGGCGCGGCTTGCCCACGCGCGAAGTACAGGAAAAATCCCGCGCTTACGCCGCCGAACAAATCGAATCGCAAAAAATCGATTTCATGCGTTTGGGCGTTTTGGGCGAATGGGACAATCCGTACAAAACCATGAATTTTTCCAACGAGGCGAACGAAATCCGCGCGCTGGGCAAAATTTTAGAAAAAGGTTATGTTTATCGCGGCTTAAAACCGGTGAACTGGTGTTTTGACTGTGAATCAGCGCTGGCTGAGGCGGAAGTTGAGTATCAGGACAAAACCGATCCGGCGATTGACGTCGGTTTTGCTTTTGCCGAGCATGACAAGCTGAGCGCGGCGTTTGGCACGCCGGTCGCGCAAAAAGGGTACATCATCATTTGGACGACGACGCCGTGGACCATTCCATCGAATCAGGCGCTGAACGTGCATCCTGAGGTTGAGTACGCGCTGGTAAATACGGATACAGGCCAATTGATTTTGGCAAAAGATCTGGTTGCGGGCTGCTTGGAGCGTTATGGTCTGAAAGGTGACATCGTCGCGACCACATTGGGGGCAAAGCTTGAAAACATCGCGTTTGCGCACCCATTTTATGAGGCGGATGCAGGCTATCGCCGTCTCTCACCCACTTATTTGGCCGAATACGTCACCACCGATTCGGGTACGGGGATTGTGCATTCTGCACCGGCGTATGGCGTGGATGACTTTATCTCCTGCACGTCGCACGGCTTGAGCAATGACGATATTCTCACGCCGGTTTTGGCAAATGGCGTGTATGCCGATAACTTGCCGTTCTTTGGCGGCATGCACATCTGGAAAGCCAATCCGTTGATTGTCGAAAAATTACAGGAAGTCGGCGCTTTGTTTAAAGTCGTGAACACGCCGCACAGCTATATGCACTGCTGGCGTCACAAAACGCCGCTGATTTACCGCGCAACGACACAATGGTTTGCCTCAATGGATAAACCCGTGAATGGCGAGAGCCTGCGCGAAACGGCACTCAAAGGCGTTGAGGCGACGCAGTTTTTCCCTGCTTGGGGCAAAGCACGTTTGCACAGCATGATTGCCAATCGCCCTGATTGGACGCTCTCGCGTCAACGTCAGTGGGGCGTGCCGATGCCGTTTTTCCTGCATAAAGTGACGGGACAACTGCATCCGAATACGCCGGAATTGCTCGAACGCGTCGCGCAATTGGTCGAGGCCAACGGCATTGAAGCGTGGCAAACCTTGGACATCAACGAATTTTTAGGCGCCGATGCTGGCGACTATGTGAAAAACAAAGACACACTGGACGTGTGGTTTGACTCGGGTACGACGCATTTTCATGTATTGCGCGGCTCACACGCGGCCTCGCTGAAATGGCCGGCTGATTTGTACCTCGAAGGTTCGGATCAACATCGCGGCTGGTTCCATTCATCCTTGTTGACTGGTTCGATGCTGGACGGACGTGCGCCGTATGATGCGCTGTTGACCCACGGTTTCGTGGTCGATGGTCAAGGGCGCAAAATGAGTAAATCGGTCGGCAATATCGTCGCACCGCAAACCGTGGCCAATAAAATGGGCGCGGAAATCATCCGCTTGTGGGTTGCGGCGACGGACTACTCGGGCGAATTGTCGATCTCGGATGAAATTTTAAAACGTGTGTCCGAAGGCTATCGCCGCATTCGCAATACCTTGCGTTTCTTGCTGGCGAATTTGTCCGATTTTGATGCGGCCAGCCAATTGATGAATGTGGATGAGTTGCTCGAAATCGACCGCTACGCGTTGGCGAAAACCGCGCAGTGGCAGGCGGAATTGCTCACGCACGCGGAAAAATACGAATTTCACCCGCTGGTAGCGAAAATGCAGATTTTCTGCTCCGAGGATTTGGGCGGTTTCTATCTGGATATTTTGAAAGACCGTTTGTACACCAGCGCGCCCAATTCACCGGCGCGTCGCAGTGCGCAAACGGCGCTGTGGCATATCACGCAGTCATTGGTGCGCGTGATGGCGCCGATTTTGAGTTTCACAGCGGAAGAAGCGTGGCCGATTTTGACCGGTTGCGCGGCGGACGAGACGATTTTCACCGAGTTGTATCATAACATTCCGACCCCTGCGAATGCAGAACAATTGTTGCGCGATTGGGCGCGTATTCGTCAACTGCGTGACGACGTGAACAAAGCGCTGGAAGATGCGCGTGGCGCGGAGCAAATTGGTTCGGCTTTGCAGGCGAATGTGCGCATCAGCGCGCCTGAGGCGGATGCGGCTTTATTGGCGCGTTTAGGCAATGATTTGAAATTCGTGTTAATTACCTCGGGTGCGCAGGTTGGGACTGGTGAGGCGAATGTGACCGTTGAATTGGCTCAGGGGCAAAAATGCGAACGTTGTTGGCATGTCACTGTGGACGTTGGGCAAAACGCCGATCATCCGACGCTGTGCGCGCGTTGCGTGAGCAATCTGTTTGGTGCGGGCGAGCAGCGGCAGTTTGCTTGAAACACCTTGATCGCGAATCAGTGTTTCATCTCTATTGACGATGGTGTCAGGTGAACACATTAAACGAAACGCCGTCATTCCCGCGCAAGCGGGAATCCAATTGTGATTCTAAAACCGTTTATTAGAACTTCTGGATTCCCGCTTGCGCGGGAATGACGGTGTATTTTTTAGTTTCTTTGCTATTTTGAACGATTAAATAGTGAAACGATAATCGATAGGGCGCAACGTTTGCCCCTATGGTTTTTGGGAGAATACGATGATACAAAAAGCGGGTATGGCGCGTTATTACGCGGTGATTGCTTTGGTGATTGCGCTGGATCAAATCAGTAAATTCGCGGTCGAGGCGAAATATGCGCTGCATCAGTTTGAGCCGGTGACGTCATTTTTTAATTTGGGTCTGACCTACAATCCGGGTGCGGCATTCAGTTTTTTGGCCGATCATGACGGTTGGCAACGTTGGTTTTTCACTGTTTTGGCTTTGGCGGCGGCGGTGTTTTTTATCATTCAAATTTATCAAAGCCGTGAGAAAACCTTGCAAAACATGGGCTTTGCGATGATTGCAGGCGGCGCCTTGGGCAATATGATTGATCGAGTGCGCATTGGTATGGTGGTGGATTTTCTGGATTTTCACTGGCAGGATGTGCATTGGCCCGCGTTTAATTTGGCCGATTCGGCGATTTTTATTGGCGTGGCTTTGGTGTTGTTGGCTGAGTTCGGTCGAAAAAAAACCGCATAATTTTTCATGGTTGCTCATAATTTTTGATAGGAGCACGTTTTGAAAACCACTTCCGCTTATTCGCTGGCTCGTCAGCAATTAATCAATCAGTATTGTGCCAGTGTCCCGACACGTGCGATTCGTCGACTGATTCGCGGCTTGACTGCATTGACCGATCAGACGGTGCAAGAGGCATGGTATGCGCATATTGATGAACATGTACCGGCAGATGTACGGCCTTATGTCTGTTTGGCTGCAGTCGGCGGTTATGGGCGTGGGGATTTGTTGCCCAATTCGGATGTGGATTTGCTGGTGTTATTGGATGATGCACAGCTCTCTGAGGTGCAGCGTTTAAAAATCAATACGGCGGTGGAGGGCTGGCTTGGCTCGCTCTGGGATATGGGCTTGGCGCCGAGCCACAGTGTGCGCACGGTCAGCGAGTGCTTGGCGTTTTGTCATGAGGATTTGGCCTCAGAAACGGCGGTTTTGGAAGCGCGCTTTTTGGCGGGCGGTCAGACGCTGTTTGAGGTGTTTTCACACCGGTTTTTTGCGAACTTTGATATGCAGGCATTTTGGCGCAATAAGGTCGCGGAAATGCGTGCGCGTTATTCACGTTTTGAGGAAACGCCGTTTAGTCTGGAGCCGAACTGTAAAGAGTCGCCCGGCGGTTTGCGGGATTTGCATTTGATGCTGTGGTTGTCCAAAGCAGCGCATTTGGCGCAATCGTGGGAGGATTTGCACGAAATCGGCTGGCTCAATCAAAAGCAAGCGCGCTTGATTGTGAAATGTGAAACATTGCTGTTGGCGATCCGCGCGCATTTGCACATCCTCACACGGCGTCCGGAAAATCGTTTGTTGTTCGATTTGCAAACATCGCTGGCGCAGGCGTTTGGCCTGAGCGATGACGATGGCAAGTTGGCGAGCGAGCTGTTGATGCAAAAATATTACATCGCAGCGCGGGTCAATTCGGTGCGCATGAGTTTGTTTTTGCAAAAATTTGACGAATACATGGCGCCGCAGGACACGCCACGCAGGGTGCATAAAATCAAAGGTTTTCCCGAGTTTGTCGAGGTGAATCACGAGTTGGACATCACACGCGATGATGTGTTTGTGCGCAAGCCGCATTTACTGCTCGATGTGTTTTATGTGTTCGGCTCGCGTTCTGGCTTGACCGGCTGCACCTCGCGGCTGTGGGATGCGGTGCTCAAATCGCGTGAGCTGATCACGCCGGCGTTTCGTCGTGATTTGAAAAATCGACAGAGGTTTTTGCGTATTTTGAAACTGCCCAGCGGCATCACGCATACCTTGCGTTTGATGCATCAGATGGGGATTTTGGGGCGCTATTTACCGGTGTTTCGCCGCATTATTGGGCAAATGCAGCACGACTTGTTTCATATTTATACGGTGGATCAGCACATCCTAACGGTGATGCGCAATCTACGTCGGTTTACCTTGCAGGAGCATTTGCATCAACACGAGCTGGCCAATCAGGTTATGGCGGAGTTTGGTAAACCGTGGTTGATGTATATCGCGGGTCTGTACCACGATATTGCCAAAGGGCGCGGCGGCGATCATTCGGAGTTGGGTGAGGTCGAGGTCATTCGTTTTGCCAAACAGCATGGTTTGAATAAATCGCAAACATCGTTGGTTAGTTTTTTGGTCGCCGAGCATTTGACGATGTCGCAGTTTGCGCAAAAAGAGGATTTGTCCGATCCCGATGTTATCCTGCGTTTTGCTAAAAAGGTAAAAACGCCAGAACGCCTGCGTGCTTTGTATCTGCTAACGGTGGCGGATATTCGCGGTACCAGTCCAAAGGTCTGGAATGCGTGGAAGGATAAATTGCTGGCCGATTTGTATCGTGCGACCATGCATGTTCTGGAGGGAAAAAGTCAACATCCGCGCGCGACCATCATCAAGCAACGTCAAGAGGAAAGCCGTGCTTTGCTGCTGAATTCTCCACGCGCGAGCAAAGAGTTTCTCGTGCAGATAGACATGCTGTGGCGGCATTTCAATTCCGAATATTTCATTCGCCACGATGCGGCGACCATCGCGTGGCATACGGCACAGATTTTGGCAGCGGAGTCGCAGTCATTGCAATTTAATCAGGCGGTGTTGGTGGCGTCACAGCATTATGTGCTGAACGACGATGGCAACAGCGTACAATTGATGGTCTATAGCGCGGACAAGCCGGATTTATTCGCGCGTATTTGTGCCGTGATTCAGCAGCGCGGCTACTCGATTTTTGACGCGACCATTTACACCAGTGCGCAGGGCATGGCGTTGGATACCTTTCAGGTGACTTTGCCGGAGAGCGTCACGGTGGATGAGGCATTTTTGGCCGAATTTAATGCGCAGATGAGCGAGAGCCTGCAAAAAACCAACGAATTGCGTGCGCCGAATTTGGGTCGTCTGACCTCGCGCTCGCGTAATTTTCCAATCAAACCGAGCATGTCGCTCATGCCTGTGGGCAATGATGAGTATGTACTCAAACTCACGGCGACTGACCGACCGGGTGTGCTGTACAGCATTTCGTATATTTTTCATGAGATGAATATCAAATTGCGCAGTGCGCGTATTGTGACGCTGGGCGAGCGTTTGGAAGACGTTTTTGTGGTGTACAGTCCGCAACTGGTTGCGCCGAGTTTCGCGGCGGAACTGGAGCATCGGATTGTTACGGTGTGTACGATTTAAATTTAGAAAACACGGGAGCGATTGTGCAACGGCATCAAGGTATGTTTCGTCCGGCTTGGTGGGCCAATAATGCCCACGTTCAAACTATTTTGCCGGTGATTTTGCCATTTGATATGCCAAGTTATATGCGCGAGCGTTGGGCTACGCCCGATGACGATTTCATTGATTTGGATTGGGTCAATCTGGCGTCGGCAACGCAAGCTGGTCAAAAATTCATCATTTTGTTTCACGGTTTGGAAGGTTCGAGCAAAAGCTCGTATGCCAAAGCGTTGATGCGTATGGCGCAGAGTAAAGGCTGGAGCGGCGTGGTGGTGCATTGGCGTTCATGCAGCGGTGAGATCAATCGCCAGCGCGTGATGTACCACTCGGGCTTTAGCGCAGAAATCGACTGGGTGGTGAAACGCATGGCGCAACGTTTCCCAACTGCGCAGTTGCACGTCGCTGGCGTGTCTTTGGGTGGCAATGCCTTGCTCAAATGGTTGGGCGAGAATGGCGCCGAGGCAGGAAAATGGGTCAAGTCGGGTGTGAGTATTTGTGCGCCGCATGACCTTAAAGCGGGTGCGATTGCGCTACAACGCGGCTTTAATCAGCGCGTGTATATGCGCAACTTTCTCGGCACGCTCAAACAAAAAGCTCTGCTGAAACTCGACCAATTTCCCGATTTACCCATGACCGTGGCGCAGGTGCGCGCCGCGCGTAATTTTTTCGACGTGGACAACGATTTCACTGCGCCGTTGCATGGATTTAAAGACGCTGAGGACTATTGGCAAAAATCCTCGTCCAAACAATTCATGGGCGGTATTGCCGTACCCACCTTGATTTTGAATACCGCCAATGACCCGATTGTCCCCGCGCACAGTTTGGCCACTGCGAACGAGGTCGGCAAAGGCGTGACCCTGTGTTACACCGATAATGGTGGTCATGTTGGCTTTGTCACCACGCGCCAAAATGATATGCGGCATTTTGCGTGGATGCCGGATCGGGTGTTTGGTCATTTTGAGGCGCATGATTGATGGCGCAATGGCTGCGCTGATGACTGATTGCTTAACCAGTTAGTTGGCCAGTTAGTGGCCGATTTTGGGGCATTTGATCGGCAGAAGGCGATTATAATAGGGCGGTTCATTTTGACTCTAACCCCCGAATACACTGTTCATGCCCACACAAGCTGATTTATTCAATGACGATAGCCACGATAGTCACAATCGCGGCGATAATGCCGCTGTCACCGCCGATGTAGACACGGCGGTGCAGTTCGTTGCGACGAGCTTTTCGCCAACGTTTTGGCATGAGGTGGTGGCGCTCATGGTGGCACAGGTGGCGCAGGCAGGCGGCGCGCCATTACAACGACAGCTGTTCATTGTTCCCGATAATTCGATGATTCTCGCCTATCGTGCGGCATGGGCGTCGCACGCGCGTGCGACGCAGCAAGCCACGCTGATGCCGCCGATGATGACGCTGATGGATTGGGCGAAAGCCAACGGCGCCGAGGATTGGGATGCGCACGACACTGAGCGTATGCTCACTTGGATGCAGGTATTGCCGCAGGCGCAGGTGTTGCGCGAAGCATTGGGGCAGAATATTGAGCACAGTGATGATTTGCTGGGCTTGGCGCGGCAGTTGATCACGATGTCGGATGAGTTGAGCATTCATTTGCTCGCCGGTCGTGATGTGCTGTGGGTGAAAAATGCGGTGGAGCAGGCGATTGCCTCGGTGTATCAACGACAGACGCACCGCATCGCGCAGCAGGAGCTGGCGATTTTATTGCATTGTTGGCAAGCCGATGTGGATAAGCAAACGCCAGTGGTGCGCTATTTGGCGGTGTTGCAGCAGATGTGTCAGCGCGCCCAGCGCCCTTACGACTGCGTTTGGGTGCTGCGCAACCGACCGTGGACGGCGCATGAGACGCATTTTTGGCATCAATATGCGCAAGGCACGCGGGTGTTTGTGTTGGACATTCAGGCGGTGCAGGTGCGCGTGGGTCAACAACGACAGGCCGCGATTACGCGCATTGCAGGGGAACTGGCGCCACGCTGGTCGGGTGATTGTGCGGATCATGAGGTGCGTGCTGTGTCGGCAACGGCGACAAACATTCAATTTTTCCGTGCGCACAATTTGGAGGACGAAGCGCAAACCATCGTGCGGCAGGTATTGCGTTGGCGTGAGCAGGGTTTACGTCAAATCGCACTGGTGGCGCTGGATCGACAGGTGAGTCGGCGCGTCTGGGCGTTGTTGCGGCGCGTGGGCGTGGATATTCGTGATGATACCGGCTGGCTGTTGTCCACATCGCGTGCGGCGAGCGCGTGGTTGAATGGTTTGCAATTGCTCCACGAAGCGGTGTTGGCCAAGGATTTGATGCAGTGGTTGACGCATCCGATGGTGCTGGCGTATTGGTCGAGCGAGCGCAAAGCGGCGGCTTTGGCCGTGCTGTATGCGCTGGCTGATCGGCAACGGCATTTTCAGCAGACGCGCGTTTGGCGCACTTGGGACGATTGGCTCGGCGCTTTGTCGTATGAACGCGCGCACGCGAAGCCAATCGCTGATTTGAGCGCGACGCAGATCGAGACGGCTTACGTTGATGTGCATGATTTGCTGGAACAGGCGAACAGCCAACAGCGCCGTTGGCAAACGCCGCGTACGCTGTCGGTGTGGGCGCAGGACTTGATGGAGTGGGCGAAGCAGTTTGGTCTGTGGTCGGCGCTGGAGCAGGACAACGCGGGTCAACTGTGGTGTGAATTGTTGCGTCGCTGGTCGTGGGTGGGGAACGACGCGCCGCTGAGTTTTGCGACATTGTTGCGCCTGATGAATAGCGAGGTTGAGCGGCTGACTTATCGCCCGCCGAGTTTGTGCAGTGATTTGGTGCAAACCGCCGAGGAGGTGATTTTATTGCCGCTGGGCAATACGCGCTTGCGCGCATTTGATGCGGTGTGGTTGCTCGGTGCGGATGCGGCCAATTTGCCCGGCGTGGAGGTGGATTCGGGTTTGCTCAATTGGACGGTTCGGCAGGATTTGGGTTTGCCGACCGTACAGGACAAACAGCGGCAGATGCGCACCGCGCTGTTGGATATTTTCGCGCTTAATGCGCAGGTGTGCGCCAGCTATGCGGCACAAAAAGACGGCGCGCCGAATGCACTCAGCCCGTGGCTACAGCAGTATATGCGTGCGCAGGGCGGTGAAATGATGGACGCCGAGCGTATGGAACAGACCGTTGTGCCGCAGGTACAGCCGCGCAGTGCAGTTGCCGTGGCACATCATTTACCACGGCAAATTTCCGCTACGGATGTGACCAATTTGGCCGCTTGCCCATACCAATACCATGCGAAAAAAGTGTTGCAGACGGCGCCGAGCGAGTGGCCGAGCGACGAGATCAGCCCAAGTGACAAAGGCAATTTGTGGCACAGCGTGGTGGAGCGTTTTCATCGGCGGCGCGATGCCGCTGCGCCGGAGCAGGATTTGAGCGTGTTGGCGCAAACGGTGGACGAATATTTACTGCCGCTGTGCGCTGATAATCCGCGCTATTGGGCGGTACAGCAGCAGTTTCATGGCTACGCCGCTGCGTTTGTCCGCTGGTGGCAGGCACGCGAATGCGAGGGTTGGCAGGTTAAATACAGCGAATACATGCCGCAAGCCTCACGCGCACAAAGCATTGTTGATGCGTCAGGACACACGGTGCATGAATTACACTGGCGTGGGCGGATTGATCAGGTAGATGAACGTTTGGATGAGGGTGGCACATACCAATGGTCGCTGATTGATTACAAAACCAATAATGTGCGTGGTTATCAACAAGCCATTCGCAAGCATGAGGACACACAGTTGGCGTTCTATATCAATCTGATTGAATCGGCGGCGGAGGTATCATCAACTGAGCAGGTTGTGGATGCACGCTATGTCGGCGTTGATCGCCACGCTGATCGGCCTTTGCCCGAAGCAATTTTGGGCGATGCGACGCATATACATCAGCAGGCACGACAACTGCGCGAGCAGGTGCAGCAGGTGTTTTCGCAGATGGCGCAGGGTGCGCCGTTGGTGGCGTTTGGTGAAAAAAGCGCGTGCGTGTACTGCGATTATCGCGCGGTGTGCCGCAAGGATTACGCCGCACCGATGTTGGCGCAGGGAGACACATCATGAGTGCGCCCATCAATACTTCCTTCAATGCGTATTTTAACAATGAACAGCCGATTGACGGCGTGGCGTTCACCCATGCCGCGCTGAATCCAGCGCACAGCGTGGTGGTGCGCGCCTGCGCGGGCAGTGGCAAGACATGGTTATTGACCGCGCGCATCATTCGCTTGCTGCTCGAAGGGGTTGAGCCGAAGCAGATTTTAGCAATCACCTTCACCAAAAAAGCGGCACAGGAAATGCGTGACCGCGTGGCGCAACTGTTGCGCGAGATGGCTGATGGTTCAGCCGATCAGGTTGTGGCCTTGTTGACCGAGCGCGGTTTGTCCGAGCAGGCGGCTCGTGAGCGCTTGCCCGTGGCGCACAGCCTGTATGACCGCATCCTTGGCTCGGGGCAGGAGATTCCGATCTACACCTTTGATGCGTGGTTTTATCGTTTGCTCAAGGCCGCGCCAATGGGCTCGGGTGTGGCGCGTGATGCGACGCTGGTGTTGGATAATGATGCCTTGCGCCAAGCGGTTTGGGATGAATTTTACCGCCAATTTAATCGCGTCGATGGTCAGAGCGTGCGGGTACATTATTTGCAACTGCTTGGGCAGTTGGGCGAATTTGTCACGCAGAATATGCTCAATGCCGCCTTGAATTTTGGTAATGAAATCGAGCTGTGGCAAGGCACGTCACCCGAGCCGCCGTTGGCACGACTGCGCGAGGAAATTCTGTGGGAGTCGGGTTTTGATGTGAATGACGGCGAAGCAGGGATTTTGCGCGCGTGGTACGAGGAGATGACGAGCGATGAGGCTGGAGAGTCTGGAGAAGCGGGCGGGGCGTTGCGAAGCATTGTGAGCGCGATGTTTGCCGGTAAAACCGAGAAAGCTGAACGCGCGCAGGGCATCCAAAATGCCTTGGACAGCGGTGATGCGGCGACGTTGTGGCAGGCGCTCAATCCGTTTAGAACGCAGTCCAATACCTTGAGCAAGCAAAAATTTCAGTTGGACAAAGATCAGCTCAAACGTCTGGATGGTCGCATTGATAAAGAACAATTTGAAGCGGCGCGGGAATTGATTAATGACGCGTTTGCACTCAAAGCCGCGCGCGAAGCGGATTTGAAAGCTTATCATCTGCACGAACATATTTGGCCATGCGTGGATGCGCTGTTGCGCATAGACCGTGCGCAAAAACGCCTGAGCCATCAGCTCGAATTCGCTGATGTGGCGCGCAGTTGCTTTGAGCTGCTGCACGACGAGGCGACGGCGGCGTTCATGCAAATCCAGTTGGATGCGCGTTACAAACATTTGTTATTCGATGAGTTTCAGGACACCAATCCTTTGCAGTGGCACATCATCCACGATTGGCTGTCGGCGTATCAGGGCGACGGCGAGAAGCCGAAGGTGTTTTTGGTCGGTGACGTGAAGCAGTCGATTTACCGTTTTCGCGGTGCGGATGCGCGCTTGTTCGATCAGGCGCAGGCGTTACTGCGCGCGCAGTACGACGCGGTGGTGTTGCAAACGCAGTTCACGCGGCGCAATAGCCAAGCGGTGATTGATTGGGTGAATCAAATGTTCACACAGCCTGATTGTGCCTTGGTGGATTTTAGCCCGCACAGCACGTCGCAAAAAGGCAAAGTCGTTGGTCATGTCGCCTGTCTGGGCTTGCCGAAAGCTGAGTCGGATACAGAACTGGAGGCAGCGGCGCAAGTGCCGACAGCATCTGTTGACGAGGCTGAAACCGCGCCGCGCGATTGGCTGGCGCAACCGCAATACGTCGTGGCACAAACCATCCGCGACAGCGAAAGCGCGCAGTTGGTCGCGGCGATTGAGCAGTTGGTCGGGCGCTATCCGGTGTGGGATGAGCAGACGCACAGCCACCGTCCGGCGCGCTACAGCGACATGATGATTTTGATTTATGGGCGCACGCATTTGGTCAACTACGAGCGGCTGCTGCGCCAAGCGCACATTCCGTTTGAAAGCTCGCGTCGTGGCGGTTTGCTCGATACGTTGGAGGCTTTGGACTTAATGGCGCTGGTGCAGTGGCTGATGCGCGCGGATGATGATTGGGCGTTGATGCAGGTGCTGCGCAATCCGATGTTGGGCAAAACCGATGCGCAGTTGTTGGAATTGCGCGCGTGGGCGCAAAAATATGAAGAGGCGGGTGAACGTTTGCCGCGTTTGTCATATTGGCAGATTTGGCAACGGCGCTTGGCGATGTTGGGCGAGCAAACCGAGGCGCATTGGCACGACAGTTTTGCCTTGCTGAGTCAGTGGCAGGCGGTCGCAGGGTACTTGCCGGTGCATGATGTGCTGGATCGCATTTACGCGCAAGGGCGAATTTTTGAGGCGTATGCGCGCGTGGTGCCGACATGGCTCAATCCGCAGGTTCAGGCGAATTTGCAGAGTTTTTTGCAATTGGCGTTGAATGTGAACATGGGGCGCTACCCCAGTTTGGCGGATTTTTTATATGCGCTCAAACGCTCGCAGGCGCGCGCGCAGGATGGGCAATCGGAAAGTGAACCGCTCGGAATGCGCGATGCTGTGCGGATTTTGACCGTGCATGCGTCCAAAGGTTTGGAAGCGCCGATTGTCTTTTTGATTGACATGAAAACCTCGGCGGAGCGCACACCGACGAACTACTGGCTGATCGACTGGCATCCGGATGATTCTGCGCCTGCGCATGCGTCATGGGTGAGCACAGGCGAGCGCATTGGCGCGTGGCGCAGTGAGCGTCGCACGCTGGCGAAAGCACTGGATGAGCAGGAGCATTTCAATAAATGCTATGTGGCCATGACCCGCGCGCGGCAAATGCTGGTGGTCAGCGCGGCGCAGGAGTTGGGCGATGAGCAGGATGCGGAAAATGCCGAGGACAACAAAGCCGAAAAGCCTACTGCGTCAGCGAAAAATGGTCTGTTTGAGCAGTTGCTCCTCGCGCTTCAAAGCCTCGATCCGGCGGCTTCGGGTGTATTGCCCGATCAACCGCAATTGTGGCGTGAACACGCGGCGCAGTGGTTGGCTGAGTGTGCGATGAACTCTGCTGTTGTTGCTGAGAATGAGGTGTCGAAGGCCGCCGTGCCTGTGAATGTGTACAGCGATATCGAAGCGGATGAAGCCGCCTTGAGCAGGCAATTACCCGCGCTGCCGCTTGCGCAGGATAGCCATGCGCTCACTTTGGGTTTGGTGCTGCATCAGGCTTTGGAATGGTTCAGCCAGCCGAATCCGCCGCATGAATTGAACGATGAATGGTTGAGCGAGCGCTACGCGATTAGTTTGTCTGAGGCACAGCAGGTGCGCCAGTGGTGCGAAACCATTGTCGATCATCCTGAATGGCGCGCATGGTTTGACCCGAGTCAGTATGATGAGGCGCACAACGAAATGAGTCTAATCACGGCGGATGGTCAGACCAAACGCATGGATCGCTGGGTGCGTGCGGGTTCGGTAATCAGCGTGTTGGACTATAAAAGTGGTTGGGATGCCGTGTCGCTGATGGCGTATGAACAGCAACTGCGCGAATACGTCACGCTGATGCAAGGCATTTATCCCGAATGTGCGGTGAGTGGTTATTTATTGCGCGTCGATGGCGTGGCGCACGAGGTGAGGTAATTATTGGTGCGCGCCAAGCGAATGTGCGTTGCGCAAAAAAGGATCATCGTTCGCTGATGCAGTCGTGTTAGACTGTGCGCCGAATTATGCGCGTCTGTAACTGAACATGATTCAGTGTTTGTCTATTTGATTGTTTGAGAGGAATCCATGTCTTTGTCGTCTTTGCCCATGACCCCATTGTTTCAAATCACGCCGGATGAGAAGGAGTTGCCGTTGATTAATGATATTCGTCTGCTGGGGCGGATATTGGGCGATGCTGTGCGTACCTATGCGGGCGATGAGTCGTTCGATCACACCGAGACCATTCGTCAGGCGGCGGTACGCTTTCGTAAAAGCGAGTCGGGTTTATCCGGCTCGATTGAGGAGCAAAATGCGGCGCACGAGGCACGCAAAATCTCGGTTGATTTGTGCGAACGCTTGGGCAATGCGCAGGCATTGCGCGTGATTCGCGCATTTAGCCTGTTTTCACTACTGGCCAATATTGCTGAAGACGTACATCAGATTCGCCGCCGCCGTTATTACCGTTTGCAGGGCGCGCAGCCGCAGGTTGGGACATTGGCGCGCTCGTTGGCGAATTTGCAGGCGCGTGGCGTGTCGGCCAAAGACGCGCTCAAGGCGATGTCGCGGGTCATGGTCGTGCCGGTTTTGACCGCGCACCCGACGCAGGTGCAACGCAAAACCATTTTGGATCTGACGCGCGCATTGGCGCATCGTTTGTCCTTGCGTGATGCGGCGCAGTTGGATGAGGAAACCGAGCAGGAGTTGCTGGCGGATATTGAGCGCTTGGTCAAAACCTTTTGGCAAACCGCGATTTTGCGCAAATCCAAACTGCATGTGATTGACGAAATCAACAATGCGGTGAGCTACTACCCGATTACTTTCTTGAAACGCATTCCGTCGCTGGTTCTGCGCTATCAAAAAATGGCGCGTCAACTCGGTATGGCCGAGCCTGAGGTGCAACAATTGTTGCCAATGACCATGGGCATGTGGATTGGCGGTGACCGTGACGGCAATCCGTTTGTCACCGCGCAAACCTTGCGTGAATGCGCTCAAGCGCAGGCGAAAACGGTGTTTGCTCACTATATGGATGAGCTGCTGTCATTGGGGCAAGAGTTGCCGCTGTCGTCCGAAATCACCACGATGAGCGTGCCGTTACTCCAATTGGCGCAGCAGTCGGGCGACGACTCGCAGCACCGCTCGTATGAGCCGTATCGTCAAGCAGTCGTTGGTATGTACGGACGCATGGCGAAAACGGCGTTGACGCTGTGCGACATGATTGCGATACCGGAGCCGCGCATCAAAAATCTGCCGCCGTATGCGAGCGCAGAGGAATTTGCGCAGGATTTGCAGGTATTGGCTGATTCGTTGCGCGCGAATAACAGTGCGGCTTTGATCGAAGGGCGCTTGAACCAGTTGATCGAAGCGGTGCATATTTTTGGCTTTCACTTGGCGACCATTGACCTGCGCCAAAATTCCGATATTCACGAATCCTGCGTGGCCGAACTGCTCAAAAGCGCTGGTTTGGTGGCTGACTACAAAGCCTTGGACGAGGCGCAACGCCGCCAAATATTGCTGGAGCAACTGCACTCTGCGCGCGTGTTGAGCAGTCCGTGGGTTGTTCAAAGCGATTTACTGCGCGACGAGCTGGCGATTTTTAATGAGGCGCGCGTACTGCGCGAGCAATTTGGCGCACGCCTGATTGAGCAGTCGATTATCTCCAAATCCACCAGCGTGTCGGATATGTTGGAGCTGGCGGTGCTGCTCAAAGAAGCGGGTTTGGTGGCGAGCCAACCGGAGCCACGTTGTGCGCTCGGTATCGTGCCGTTGTTTGAAACCATCGAAGACTTGCGCGCGGCGCCTGAGATCATGCGTGATTGGTTCGGTATCGATCTGGTGAACGAATGGCTCAATCGCCGCGAACGCAAGCAGGAAATCATGCTCGGCTACTCGGACAGCAACAAAGATGGCGGCTTTTTGACCTCGATTTGGTCGCTGTATGAAGCGCAACAGGCGTTGATCCAAACCGCGAATGATGCCCAAGTGCAGGTATCATTCTTTCACGGGCGCGGTGGTTCGGTGGGTCGCGGCGGCGGGCCGTCGTATGAAGCGATTTTGGCGCAACCGGCGGGCTGTATGACCGGCAAAATCCGCTTGACGGAGCAGGGCGAAGTCATTGGTGCGAAATACGCCGACCCCGATATGGGACTGCGTAATTTGGAAACCTTGGTCGCTGCGTCGATGGAGGCGGTGGCGAATGACGTCGGCGAAACTGGCGACTGGTCGCGTTTTGAAACCGCGATGAGCGAAATGTCTGATTTGAGTTTCAAAGCCTATCGTCAATTGGTCTATGAGACCGACGGCTTTACCGATTTTTTCCGTGCCGCCACGCCGATCAATGAAATTTCGCAGCTGAATATCGGTTCGCGCCCCTCATCGCGCAAACCGTCACAGCGCATTGAGGATTTGCGTGCGATTCCGTGGGTGTTCTCATGGGCGCAGGCGCGCATGATGTTGCCCGGCTGGTACGGCGTCGGCTCGGCGATTGAGCAGTGGGTCGGTGCGGATGAATCGCGCTGGGAAGAGTTGCGCCAGATGTACCAACAATGGCCGTTTTTCCAATCGGTGATTTCCAATCTGGATATGGTGATTGCCAAAACCGATATGGCAATCGCGAAACGCTACACTGAGCTGGTCGAGGACGCGGCGTTGGCCGAGCGCATTTTCGGTGACATCATCGCCGAATGGAAACGCGTCGTACATGCGCTGTTCATCGTGACGGGGCACAATGCGTTGTTAGCCACCAATCAGACGCTGGCACGCAGTCTGCGCAACCGTTTGCCATACCTTGACCCGTTGAACTATTTCCAAGTGGAGTTGCTCAAACGCTACCGTGCGGGCGATCACTCGGAGGCGGTGCAAGATGGCATCCACATTGCAATCAATGGTCTGGCCGCTGGTTTGCGCAACAGTGGTTAAGTTGGGTTGAATTCGCCAAGAATTATTGGCAGATAAATGCGGATAAGTATTTTTAAATGAATTTAGCGCCAAAATCGCTCACACGAATTGATTTTGGCATGGTTTAATTAAATTGTATTAAAAATACGCTACTGCAAATAATTGATCGTAACTTCTTGTAAAATAGGGCAAAAACGAACGATCGTGCCGTTAAAAAACGCAGGAAAACTTGTCAATGGCATAAAAAATGCTGTTACAATAGCGCAGTAAATCAACTGATTTATTTTTTCGACCAATGGAGAGAACATGGAAAACATCGAACAACGCGTCCGTAAAATTGTTGCTGAACAATTGGGTGTGAACGAAGCCGAAATCAAAAACGAATCATCTTTTACCCAAGACTTGGGTGCTGACTCTTTGGATACCGTAGAGTTGGTGATGGCTTTGGAAGACGAATTCGAATGCGAAATTCCTGATGAAGATGCAGAAAAAATCGCGACCGTTCAACAAGCGATTGATTATGTAACAGCACATTCTAAATAATTGATTAAGTCCAAACGACTTGACGGTTTTTAAAGTGTCACGATAAAAGAGACCCGTTAGGTCTCTTTTATTATATAAGGCGGTAATTCAAGACAGACGCAATGCGCTGTTTTTCAACCCGCACGCGGAACAAAGAGGTAGGCTATGAGTAAACGCAGAGTGGTCATCACGGGGTTGGGTGCGGTGACGCCCTTAGGCAATGACGTTAACAGCACATGGAATCAACTGATTGCCGGTCAGTCAGGCATTGCGACGATCAGCAAGTTTGATGCCAGTGCAATCAGTAGCCAAATTGCCGGCGAAGTGAAAAATTTTGACGTGAGTGAATACATCGGGCAAAAAGAAGCGCGCACGATGGACACCTTTATTCATTACGGTTTGGCAGCAGGGATTCAGGCTTTCCGCGACTCAGGGATTAATGTTACCGAAGAAAATGCGGAACGTATTGGCGTAATTATTGGTTCGGGTATTGGCGGTTTGCCTCTGATTGAAACGAATTGCGAGAGTTTGTTCAGCAAAGGTGCGCGTCGTGTGTCGCCGTTTTTGATCCCCGGCTCAATCATCAATATGATTTCTGGCCACATGTCGATTATGTATGGTCTCAAGGGTCCGAATTTGGCAGTGGTTACGGCGTGTACCACGGGGACGCACTGTATCGGTGAAGCCATGCGCATGATTCAGTACGGCGATGCCGACGCCATGCTGGCTGGTGGCGCAGAGTCCACTATTTCTGCGCTGGCAATGGCTGGCTTTGCCAATATGCGCGCACTCTCGACTCGTAATGACGAGCCGGCGCGTGCGTCGCGTCCGTGGGATGCCGATCGCGATGGCTTTGTAATGGGCGAAGGTGCAGGCGTATTGATGCTGGAGGAATACGAGCACGCCAAAGCACGCGGTGCAACAATTTATGCCGAGCTTGTTGGCTACGGTATGAGCGCCGACGCGTACCACATGACCGCGCCATGTGAAGACGGTGACGGCGCAATGCGTTCTATGCGCAATGCCTTGCGCGATGCGGGTGTGAGTGCCGATCAGGTGAATTACATCAATGCGCACGGTACCTCAACGCCTCTGGGCGATGTGGCTGAAACCGTTGCGATCAAACGCACCTTGGGTGACGCGGCGACAAAGACCATTGTCAATTCGACCAAATCCATGACTGGCCATTTGCTGGGTGGTGCGGGTGGCGTGGAATCCGTGTTTACCGCGTTGGCTGTGGCGCATCAAAAATCACCACCGACCATTAATCTGGATAATCCGGGTGAGGGCTGTGATTTGGATTACTGCGCCAATGTGGCGCGTGATGCAAAAATTGATATTGCCATGAGCAATAATTTTGGTTTTGGCGGTACCAATGGCACATTGGTGATGAAAAAAATCTGACGATTACCGTATCTCAAATTAATACAAAAAGCCCACAGATTCGATTCTGCGGGCTTTTTTGTCGAATATGCTACAGCAAAACCTGTGAATCGAACGAATCAAATTGAATTAGTGCTTGCGCGTGGTTCAAAAAAGTACTACAATACTCGTCTTGGTTACGGAAGCGTGGCAGAGCGGTTGAATGCAGCGGTCTTGAAAACCGCCGAGGGTGAGAGCCCTCCGTGAGTTCGAATCTCACCGCTTCCGCCAACCGAACTCGTTGTTTCCAAAACAACACTATTTTTCTGGCGCGGGGTGGAGCAGCATGGTAGCTCGTCGGGCTCATAACCCGAAGGTCGTAGGTTCAAATCCTGCCCCCGCAACCACAGCACACAGCCCGAAAAATTGACAATAGTCAAAACCCGCCGTCCTATCTCTTTGGTTTTGATTGACCATCTTCTTATTTATTCTTTTAGTTTCATTGTTTTTGATTGTATGCGGTTGCTTACTCTGGCGCGAGCCAAGGTTTAAGCAAATGGTTGAAATACAATAAATCCTACGATTGCGGGTTTACCCAATTGATGAATTTTAGCGTGATGCTACAACCCATTGAGCAGTCCTCATGACACCTAATGAAATCAAACGCATTACCGAAGCGCTGATCCTCAGTCACGACGCGCCGATGAGCTTGGCGCAAATCAAGGCAGCACTCAATATTGATATCAACAATGACACCTTGCGACTGCTGCTCGATGAAATCAAAGCCGACTGGTCGGAGCGTGCAATACATTTGACGCAGGTTGCGACCGGTTATCGTTTTCAAACAGCAGCAGACGTGTTGCCCTATATTGACCGACTGCGCGCGGAAAAACCGGCGCAATACTCGCGCGCGGTGTTGGAAACTTTGGCGATTATTGCCTATCGTCAGCCAGTCACGCGCGGTGATATAGAGGATATTCGTGGCGTGACGGTATCGTCGCAAATCATCAAGTCACTCGAAGAGCGCGGTTGGATTGATACCGTAGGTCATCGGGAAGTACCCGGTAGACCGGCACTATGGGCAACGACCAAACATTTTTTAGATGATTTGGGTTTGCTGTCCTTAAAAGAACTACCCATGTTGCTGGGACAAGAGGATGGCGACACGGGTCAATTAGAGCTCGTCACGCATGAAGCCAATGACACGCCCAAGGATCAGGAAGCCTCCGAGTCACGCATGGATACAGCCAATCCGCCGGATGTTGCCGTGGTAGACGAGCAACAATTAGAGCAAATGACCGAATCGATTCAAACCTTAGTGCCAGAGATGGATGTCGATAACCATGCGGCCACAGAGCCGCAGCACATCAATATATCCTCAACTGAGCAGTCCAATCCATCCGATTCAGCAGAAGATGCCGCTACAGACAATAGTGATGCGGAACAACACAATAATCCCCCCGCTGCATAAATGCTCGTACTGAGCGATGTGCAACATCAGAATACAGAATGAACACCATGAGTGATACAGAACACAAACCCGCAAAAAAGAAAAGTACCCTATTGCGTGGTAAACACGGCGTGCGCAAGCGTACTCAGCGCGAGGCATCGGCTGATGTAACAGCCCAAGCCACGTCCAAACGCACCGCAGATTCTCCGTCGCAGGACGATTCACTGCCCGAACAATGGGGCTGGCAAGAGAAATCCGAAGCCAATAAACCAGCCCGCACCGGTCAGCGCCTATACCGCGCAGGCGTGCGCTCTGCGCGCAAGCAAAATCAACACACAGGCAAAGCAGTCAGCACGCCGGACGCTGATTCCGCTTTCGAGGGAGAAGAGTTCGGTACCATCGAGCACGAGCATGAGCACAGCGATATGGATTTGGACGGCACGATTAAATTGCAAAAAGTGCTGGCGGATGCAGGCATTGGCTCGCGTCGCGATATGGAAGAATTAATTATCTCCGGTCGCGTGTCGGTCAACGGCATGCCCGCGCACGTCGGTCAGCGCATCACCGATGACGATCAAGTACGCATTAACGGCAAGCTGTTACAGCGCAAAAAACTCACGCCAACCGTACCGCGCATTGTGATTTATCACAAACCCGCAGGCGAAATCGTCAGCCACAGCGACCCAGAAGGCCGCCCAACTGTGTTCGACAAACTGCCGTTCACACGCAAAGGTAAATGGTTGGCAATTGGCCGGCTCGACTTTAACACCGAAGGGCTGCTGATTCTCACCACCTCCGGCGATATTGCCAATCGCATGATGCACCCGCGTTACGGGCACGAGCGCGAATACGCCGTGCGCGTGTTGGGTGAAGTCACTGATACGCAATTGCACCAATTGAAAAACGGCATTGAACTCGAAGATGGTCTGGCCAGCTTCTCCACGGTGGAACATTTGGGCGGCGAAGGCGCGAACCGCTGGTTACGCGTGGTCATCAGCGAAGGACGTAACCGCGAAGTGCGACGCATGTTCGAGGCAATTGGCCTGACCGTCAGCCGCCTGATTCGCGTGCGATTTGGCCCGATTATCTTACCAAGCCAACTCAAACGAGGCCGTTCGCAAGAATGGGAGCGACCACAAGTGCTACAACTCATGCGCGAATTGGGCTTGAACACCGCGAGTAGCGCACAACGAAACAAACACGCGCACAACGATGGCGAAGCTGTACCGCAGGACGCACATCTGATGAGCGCATTTGGCGTCGATCACAACCGCGATGCTGGACTGACTGGGCGCGAAGTACGCGGTGCGCGTGGCGCACGCACCGGCGATGCCAAACGCGGCTCGGCAAGTAGCGGTGATGCAACGCGTCAGTCAAGCGGTTTAGGACAAAATCGGGCGCAACGAGGTGCGCAACAGCGTACCAATCAACCACGCAATACGGCGCAGCGAGGTAAAACGCAACGCGGGCAAAGCCTACGCACCCATGTGGAAGGTACACCGATGAACCGAACCGGTGGTGCAACGCGCCATAAAAATTCGCGTGCTCAAGTGGCGGGTGAGATGACCGAAGCGGATCGCGGCAATCGGGGCAACCGCACCAATCGAAACCAACATAATCAACGCACGCAGGACGCCCAAAATCCTGCACACGGCGGCGAACGGACTGCGGTACAACGCAAATCGCGCTCACCGTATGGCGCACGTCGCCAGAACGATGGTGCCGGTTCTGCACGACCAACCCGAACGCCGCGTCCGAGCAATCGTGGCACACGCAATAAAAATCAATAAATCAGACAGCGTTTGATGAGTTGAAGCAAAACGGCGAACCAAAGTTCGCCGTTTTTTGTTTCTCATCATTCATTAATCGGTTGAGGTCTTCCACTTGATATTACAGCCCAACGAGGGTTTTTGCGTCTCTGGTGCGGGTTGTTGCGCAAGTAACGCATCCAAAGCTTGGCGCAAGTCCGCACCATCGACCAGTTCGTCATTGCCCGGGCGGGCGTTGTCAAACTGACCTCGGTAATACAGGCGATGTTGCGCGTCAAATAGGTAAAAATCGGGCGTGCAGGCGGCATCGTAGGCGCGAGCGACGGCTTGCGTTTCGTCGAACAAATAGGGGAAGCGGTAGCCATGTTCATGCACGGCTTCAATCATTTTTTCGGGGCTGTCGTCGGGGTAGTTGGCGACGTCATTTGAATTGATGGCGACGACAGCGACACCGCGCTGTTGGTATTCGTCGGCCATTTGGGCAAAGGCCGCTTGGATGTGGATGACGAAGGGGCAGTGGTTGCAGATGAATGCAACCAGTAGCGGTTGACCAGCAAAATCGGTGAGGCGTACGGTGCGCCCGCTGGCTGGCTCAATCAGTGCGAAGTCGGGTGCGGCTGTGTCCAGTGCGAGCATATTCGATGGGGTACGTGCCATGGTTCCTCCTGATGTGGTTATGTGGTGGCGGTGCAAACGCTTGCTTGCCATGCGCGCAACACCGGCGTGATGGCGTGCAGCTGCGCTTCTAAAATGGCGTTGGGAATATTCGCCGGTTCGTTTTCGTGGTCGGCGGCAATGGCACCTTGATCCACGCTTAAAACGGTATCGAGCAGCATCAACCATGCGTCGTACCACAGTGCGGGTTGGTTCGGGAAATCACCACCGCGTCCGCGCGAGTCGGCGAGCGAGGCGTGCAGCAGGTCGCGGAAACGCTCGGGGCGGCGTAAACCGTCGCAGCGCTTGATGATGTTCAGCGCGGTGCTGGGTCGCAATTCACTCAGTTTGTAAAAATTGGTGTGCTCAAAGGTGATGAGCCGCGCGTAGTCGGCACAGGCGCGCGGAACTTTGAGCCGCTCCGACAGGGCTTTGGCCAATGGCACGCCGCGTGCCTCGTGCCCTGTGTGGCGAGGCAAAACGTCCGCAGGCGTGTTGCCTTTGCCCAGATCGTGGCACAGTGCGGCGTAGCGCGATTCGAGGTTGAGATTCAGTTTGGCGGCGTAGTCGATCACCATCATGACGTGGATGCCGGTGTCGATTTCGGGGTGATAATCTGCGCGTTGCGGTACGCCGAACAGCGCATCAACTTCGGGTAGCCATTGTGCGAGCAGACCACATTCGCGCAGAATCTCAAACATACGCGACGGTGTGTTTTCCATCAGCCCACGGGCGATTTCTTGCCAAATGCGCTCGGGTACGAGAGCGGCGGTTTCGCCATTGTGCACCATGCTTTTCATCAGTTGCATGGTTTCGGGCGCGACGGTAAACGCTGGCCAGCGTGCGGTAAAACGCGCCAGACGCAGGATGCGCACGGGGTCTTCGATAAAGGCGGGCGAAACATGACGCAATATTTGCTCGCGTAAATCCTGTTGACCATTGTACGGGTCGATCAATTCGCCTAACTCGTCCTTGCCGTCATTGTCCTTGCGATCCAGCACTTCGCGCGCCATCGCGTTAATGGTTAAATCCCGTCGCGCGAGGTCTTCCTCCAGCGTGACGTTGGGCGAGAAATGCACGGCAAAGCCGTTGTAGCCTTGCGCGGTTTTGCGCTCGGTGCGCGCCAGTGCATATTCGTCGTGGGTCACGGGGTGTAGAAATACGGGAAAGTCCTTGCCCACAGCGGTGTAGCCCTGTGCCAACATGGCCTCAGGCGTGCTGCCCACTACGACGTAGTCGGCGTCATTCGGCATCAAACCCATGAGTTCGTCGCGTACCGCACCGCCGACGCGGTAGATGCGTGGTGCTGACAAGGGCGGGGTGTGGTTGTACTGGCTCATTGGCAAAGGTTTTTAATGGGTGGTGGGCTGAGGTGTGCTGGTTTCCTGCACCAAAATATAGGGTTTGACGACCACCGTCCACAGCTCGGTGTTGGCGGCAAACCAGCGTGCGGCGAGTGGGTCGCTCACATGCGTCAATTCTCCGGCGTCAAACCAGCCTTTGATCGCGGTGACGTTATCCAGACTCATTTGGGTGGCAACATCAATCAAGTCCAGCCGTTCGGCGACATGCAACACCACGCCTTGCGCAAAAAAGCGTTGCAATTCGTGCCAATTCACGCGCGCGGTTTCGCCGTTTAGTTTCGCGTGTTCAATTTCGCTCAAAGTGTGTTCAGACATAAGCAGCATTCTCAATCAGATTCGATATATATGGCATAGAGGGTTTCAGTGGCCAATAGAAAAAAATAACGCAAACGGCTACAATAGCGAGGATTTGCATGATTATTTTTTACAGCGGATTCGGGTTCCATGATACCACGAGCCGCTTTTGAACCCAATACCGAACGCGTTTTATGACGCCCACCCTGATGACATCTTATGAGCCAAACCACTGAATCCTCTCGCCGCTTCGCCGGTATGAATCGCCTGTACGGGGACGGCGCGACCGAGCGCCTCGCGCAGGCGCATGTGTGCGTGGTCGGCGTTGGCGGGGTTGGCTCGTGGGCAGTTGAGGCGCTGGCGCGTTGTGGCGTTGGCACGCTGACTTTGATTGACGCCGATCATGTGGTCGAATCGAATGTGAATCGTCAGGTGCAGGCGACGACGGATAATCTGGGGAAGGCAAAAATCACCGCGTTGTGTGAGCGCATCGCGCACATCAATCCCACTTGCGTGGTGCATGAGATCGATGATTTTATTGCCGAAGATACGTTAAATTTGATTCCCGAGCAGGCGGATGTGGTGCTGGACTGCGCCGATCAGATGAAGGCCAAACTGGCGATGATCGTTTTTTGTAAACAACGTCGGCAGGCGCTGCTCACCTGCGGCGCGGCGGGGGGTAAAACCGACGCAACGCGCATCGTACAGGCAGATTTGGCGCAGAGTATTCAAGACCCCATTTTGGCAAAAATCCGTCAGCAGTTGCGCAAAATGCTGCAGTCCAACAAAACATCCAGCAGAACATCCAACCCAAGCAATCCGAAAAAAGCACCGGTGAAAATGAATGTGCCGGTGCTGTATTCGGACGAGGCTGTGCGCTATCCGAGTGTGGATGACGCTGCTTGTGCAACCAATCAGGCCGCGCCGCAAGGTTTGAACTGCGCGGGTTTCGGTTCATCGGTGATGGTGACGGCGAGCTTTGGTATGGCGGCGGCGCAGTGGGCGGTGGCGCGAATTTTGGCTCAATAATTGAATAGTACGATTTATTTAAAATCGACTCAGCCAAATCCGTGCGCGCATCCCGATTTCAGTGGTGTAGCCGGTTTGGATGTGGCGGATTTTGCCGTCGGCGTCGATCACTAAAAAAGTAGGAACGCCGACCAAGCTGAAGGCATTCATCAAGCTACCTTGCGCATCAATCAGCATATTCCAGTCGTGACCGCGTTCGTTCAGTACGCGGCGAACTTCGTCGGCAGAGCCGGATTGCGTGGCTATGGGAACGATGAGCAGATGATTGTCTTGAATCAGGCGATTGATGCTGTGCTCTTCGGTGCGGCAAACGGGACACCATTCAGCCCAGAAAATCAGGGCAATCGGTTGATTGGGGTGTTGCTGACGGAATTGATTGAGGCTAAAGGTGCTGCCATCCTGCATGGGTGCGGTGAATCCGGGGGCGACGCTGGGGACGTCGCGCGTGCGCCACGCATTCACGCCCCAGAGCAGAAGGATGACTAAGAGCGCGGTTCCCAGCCATGAATGGAGATATTTTTTGATGCGTGTTGCAATGGATGAGGCTTTACCGCGCTGATCAAGGTTCACTTGGACGGATCCCAGAGTTCTTCGAGGTTGTAGTACGCGCGAATCGGTGCTTGCATGATGTGAACCACGATGTCGCCGCAATCGACCAGTACCCATTCGCCGGTGTCTTCGCCTTCGGTGGAGAGGACGTCGCCGCCGTTGTCTTTCACTTTTTCGTGAACGTTGTTTGCCAGTGCGCGGGTTTGGCGGTTGCTGGTCGCGGTGGCGATAATCACGCGGTCAAATTCGTCGGTCAGACTTTCGGTATTTAGGACGGTGACATCTTGGGCTTTCATGTCGTCCAATGCATCAATGACGATGGCTTCTAATTGTGTGATTTCCAATGTGTTCGGTTGGCGGCTCATATGGTGATAAATCCTTTTTAAATGAAGGCGTTATTGTACCGAAATTCGGCGTTGTCCGTATGCTTTCAGCGCTCTTGCAGTTGTAGAATGCGTTGCTCGGAATAATGTTCAAAGATTTGGCATTGTTCCGTCAACCATTCTTGAAACAGGCTGAGTTTGTAAGCGTTGTTACTGCGATCAGGCCAAACCAGATGATAGGCGCTGTCGTGCGGCATCAATGTGCGCGTGACTTGCTTGAGCCGACCGGCTTGAATTGCGTTGGCGGCGATTGACCAACGGGTCAGCAGCAAGCACATATTGTGTTCGGCAGCGGCCAGTCCGAGGTTGGAATCATTGACGGTTAAGGTGGGGGCTGCGGTTGTTGGGCGATGGTGGTATTGCGTCGCCCAAACGCCACGGTCATTGACGCTGATGAAAAATTCACTGCTGCTCATGGCTGCTTCGACGCTTTGCTCCAGATCGTAGCGCGGATCATTTTTGCCCGCGACCAGCAGTTGCCATTCTTTCATCAGAAACACTTGCTTCGTGCCGTCGCGCGTGAGATTGCCCATGCGAATCGCGCAATCGGCGGTGTCTGTTTCAAAGTCAATCACTTCCAAGCTGGCATCCAATACGAGTTGGATATTCGGGTGCTTTTTATACCAATCAGCCAAACGCGGTATCAGCCAATGCGTCGCGAATGAGGGCAATAGGGAAATGCGCAATACGTCGTCACGCGAATGCTGGGTGACGCTTTGCGTGGCTTGCGCGATGTGTTGCAAGGATTGCCGTACTTGATAGGCGTATTGGCGACCGGCGGGCGTGAGTGTGATGCGCTTGCCTTCTCGCTGAAACAGCAGCGTGCCGGTCAATTCTTCCAGTTGCTTGATTTGATGGCTAATCGCGCTGTGTGTCAGATGCAATTCCTCGGCGGCGCGGGTGACGCTGCCCAGACGAGCAGCGGATTCAAAGGCGCGTAGCGCGGGCAGTGGCGGGAGATTTCTCATGTGAATCATTCTATATGTCAATTTAATTCACATATTAGCGTAAAAAATATCGATTGTCGGCGTTTTTCAAACTGATTAATATTCTGTAAAAATCGCTTAATTTCATAGTAATTCGGGATTTTTACAGATTTATTTAAAGATGATTTTAACAAATAATATTCACAAGCAGATAAAAGGAGCAACAATGAAATTGTATATCGGTAACAAAAATTATTCGTCATGGTCACTGCGTCCGTGGCTGCTCATGAAGCATTTTGACCTGCCGTTCACCGAGCAGATGAGTAGCGTCGCGGGTCGAGGGCCGAACGATTTGCACCGTGGTTATTCGCAAAATGGCTTGGTTCCGTGCTTGCATATCGAGAGTGGCTTTCAAATCTGGGATACGCTGGCGATTGCTGAATTTCTGGCTGAAACATTTCCCGACAGACATTTGTGGCCGCAAGATCGACTGGCACGCGCCCGAGCGCGCTCGGTCAGTGCGGAAATGCATTCGGGCTTTGGCAATCTGCGCAGCGCGATGGACATGAATATTAAAATGCGTTTGAATGGCGTGGTGCCGTCGGCGGAAGTGGCGTTTGATATTGCGCGCATCAATGAAATCTGGACAAACGCGCGCCGCGAGTTTGGCGCGCACAGCGAGCAACCATATTTGTTTGGCGCTTTTTCAGTGGCGGATGCGATGTTTGCACCGGTGATTTGGCGTTTTCATAGTTACAACGTGGCGGCACATGCTCAATTGAGCGATGAGTCGCGTGCGTATTTGGCCGCCATGCTCGCGCATCCGCAGATGCGGGCGTGGGAGCAGGCGGCGCTGGCCGAGGATGTCGTATTGGCGCACTACGATACGGCGGCGTTGGCGGATTTTGGTGGTGTTCGTTCGGTTGAATAACAGCGGGAGGTTGTGATGAGTGCATTTACAGAGACAGACAAGGGCGCAGGCAATGTGCTGCATTTATACACCGATCAGGATTTGGCCAGTCCGTATGTGATGTCGGTATTCGTCGCATTGACGGAAAAGGGCTTGCCGTTTGAATTGCATACCGTGGATTTGACGCAGCGGGCGCAGTATGCGCCTGAATACGTGGCGATTTCGACGACGCGGCGCGTGCCGACCTTGATTCACGGTGATTTTGTGTTGTCCGAGTCCTCGGCGATCACGGAGTATTTGGAGGATCTGTTTCCTGATCATGCTATTTATCCGAAAAACCCGCAGCAGCGTGCGACGGCGCGACTGATACAGGCGTGGTTGCGCAGTGATTTTCTGCCGATTCGCGCGGAGCGTGATACCGAGGTGGTGTTTTATGGCGCGCAACGGACGGCGCTGTCGGATGAGGCGCGCCGCTCGGTGGATAAATTGGTGGCGGGCGTGGCGCGTTTGTTACCGGATGGGGCGCAAAATTTGTTCGGTGAATATTGTATTGCCGATACGGATTTGGCCATGATGTTGATGCGGTTGGTGGCGCACGGTGATGATGTACCCGCGCCACTGCGCGCGTACGCGATTCATCAATGGCAACGCGCCAGCGTACAGGCGTGGGTGCGGCATCCGTGGCGCTGATGTGGCTGAGGCTTAAGGAAATATGGAAAAAGTAAAACCCTATTGTTTCCGTGCTTAGGATTGGAAATTTTGTCAGGGAAGCTCTGACAAAATTTGAGCAAAATCAAAATATTGAAATTGCGGATGCTGTCAAGTGTGCCGACCTATGTAAATCCTTGATCTGAAAAACATATTTATTCCGCGTTTTCTTAATTTTGGTCTATGCTGCGCGCGAGCATATAGCGTGCTACGGTGCGTGAGGCTTTGGTGACCTCATCTTCGGTTGCGCGGTGGCCGCATTCGTGGCAGTTTTGGCCGGTGAATTGACGAAGCCCCATTTCGTCGCTATTGCGTGGGAATTCGTGAAAACAGATCGGGCAAGTGAAGTGGTTCATGATCGTTTGTGCTCTGTGTGCTATTGGTAATATAGGTCTTCGTCGGCAGGATGCGTTTGACGCGACCTTGGAACAAGAGATGTATTATTAATAACGTTGTGTCATTAATTTAAATCATATTCTGTATTTTAGGTTTTTTTGTGAATGTGCGCGCATGGTAGCGCATATTTTCGCTTTTTTGACAGTGCGTGCGGCATTTTTGCATCATTCGGACCGTGTTTGTCATGAGGCATCACGTAAATACGGGCTGTTTTTCAGATTATCAAAGCAGGTTTGGATGATCGCCGGCGCGTGTTGCAACAGATTAAATGCCTGCGGATTGTCCAGCCATTTGGCGGTCAAACCCGAAGCGGTTGAGATGAGCAGCAGTACGGCTCGTTCGGTGTTGAGCCTTTGATCCAAAATCTGCTTGCGTTTGCATTCGTTGATGATGTTGTTGAGCAGTAGATCCCAGCGACGGTGGTATTGGCGGGTCAATTCAACAATGCTGTGGTTGCGCTCTGTCTGTTCACAACGATAGTACAAAATGGTATTGAACTTTTGTAAATGGCGATCGTTGACCAAGCTTTCAAAATGGTTGATGATGCTGTCAAATAGCGAACTCAGCGGGTCAATTGCCTGACTGGGGTGAGTTGCTTGCTCCAATTGCTGTTCGAGATTAGCGTAGTGCATTTGGAACAGCGCTTCGAAGAAATCCTCTTTATTTTTGAAATGCCAATACAGCGCACCGCGCGTCACGCCGGCAACTTTGGCAATTTCGTCCAATGAGGCTTGCGCCACGCCACGCTCGTAAAAAACGGTCAGTGCGGCGTCGAGCAGATTGCAGCGTGTTTGATAGGCTTCTTCTTTGGTTTTACGCATAAAATGAACAAATAATCATGATGATGACATGCGGATGGGTTATCGTGGCGCAGGATAACACAAAATGCGCATCAAAACAGATTTAACATACAATTGTGAATGTATGTATAATTCGCGCCTAAGTCCGAACGGTTTTGTTTATCATAGTCTTCATGCGGACTATTGGGCGTTGGAATCAAGCCCGACATATTCTGACGCAGGGAAAGAGATGGTGAATGTTCTTTAAATGAATCAGAGGCGGGGTTTATCGCAGCGATTGAGTGTTTGATACGGGCTTGCATGAAATGGTTTGTGTGACTATGGCGACGTGAAGCGTCATAAGCGAGTAGGGGAGTTGATAGGATGGATGGGGTCATGAAAAAAAATAATCAAATGCGCCGTGTGGGGCGCTCCGGTGCGCTGGCGCTGGCGGCTGTAGCCGCTTTTGGGTTGAGCGCGTCCAATAAAAATGTCAATCAGGCCGGTGCACAACCGCCTCCTGCGCCGATGGTCAGCGTACTGGCCGGCGAGCCCCCTTCGGTCACGCTGGACAGTCAGTTGACCGGACGCTTGCAGCCGATTCGTGAAGCACTGGTGATTGCGCAGGCGACCGGCGTGGTGAAAAAGCGCCTGTTTACCGAAGGCAGCGAGGTCAAAGCCGGTCAATCGTTATTTCAAATCGACAGTGCGCCGTATTTGACGAATTTAGAAACTGCACGAGCCAGCTTGGCCACGGCGCAGGCCAATTTGGCCAAAGCGTCGGCGGATGTGACGCGCTATCGTCCGCTGGTTCAGGCCAATGCGATCAGTAAACAAGAGTTCGACGCAGCGATTGCGCAGGAGCGTTTGGCGCGCGCACAGATACAAAGCGCCAACGCAGCGATCCGCTCGGCACAGATCAATGTGGGCTACGCCAGCGTTTTGGCGCCGATTTCCGGTCGCATTGGCAAAGCCTTGGTGACTGAAGGCGCGCTGGTCAGTCAAGCCGGCGGTACGCAATTGGCCTTGATTCAGCAGACCGACACGCTGTACGTAGATCTGAGCCAATCCGCCTCGACAGTGATGAAATTGCGCCAAGCGATGAGCGAAGGCAAGCTGGAGATGATCAACGGCAATGTGCCGGTTACCATTATTTTGGACGATGGCAGCGAATATGGCATCAAGGGGCGTTTGCTGTTCACCGATTTGAGCGTCAACGAAAACACCGGTCAAGTCAGTTTGCGCGCCGAAGTGCCGAATCCGGGCGGCTTGCTGATGCCGGGTATGTTTGTTCAGGTCAAAATTCCACAAGCGCAGGTGAACAACGCCGTATTGGTACCGCAACAAGCGGTCACGCGCGGCACGAGCGGCGACATCGTCATGGTGGCGAACGAAGACGGCACATTTGCACCGCGTCCCGTGACCATCAGCCAAAACCAAGGCACGAATTGGGTCGTCACCGGAGGCTTGACCCCGGGCGATAAAGTGATTGTTGACGGGATGGCGTTGGTACAAATGAGCGGCTCGAAGAAGGTTCAGACCAAGCCGTGGCAGGCCGAGGCACAACCCGCCGCACAAACTGCTGCGCCGGATGCCCATGCGCAGCCAGCGGCAGCGGGCGAGCAAAAAAATGACTCGGCCAAGCCTGCCGAATCGACTAAGCCCGCCGAATCGGCCAAACCATAAGGGGGCGTGATGGCAAAATTTTTTATTGACCGCCCGATTTTTGCATGGGTGGTGGCGATCTTCATCATGCTCGCCGGTATCGTTTCGATTCGCATGCTGCCGGTATCGCAGTATCCGCAGGTGGCGCCGCCCACGATTACCTTGACCGCCGTTTATGCCGGTGCGGACGCGCAGACTTTGGAAGACAGCGTGATGTCGGTGATTGAGCGCGAGATGAACGGTCTGGACGGTTTGGATTATATGCAGGCTACATCCTTGTCCAACGGTGTCGGCACACTGACTTTGACCTTCAAAACCGGTACCAACAGCGATTTGGCGCAGGTGGATGTGCAAAATCGCTTGTCGCGCGCCGAGGCGCGTTTACCGAGCGCGGTCAAGCAAACCGGTATTCAGGTGGCGAAATCCAACTCGAATTTCCTGATGGTGGCGATGTTTTCATCCGATGATCCGAATGCCGATCTGGCGGCGGTGAGCGACTATGTGGCGCGCAATGTTCAGCCTGAATTGCAACGTCTGGAAGGCATTGGTGGCGTCACGCTGTTTGGTGCGGAGCGCGCCATGCGTGTGTGGATCGATGCGGACAAATTGCGCAGCCTGAATCTGAGCGCGACCGATGTCACCAGTGCGATTGCGGCGCAAAATGCGCAGGTTTCGGCCGGCAGTTTGGGCGATTTGCCGAATAGCCAAGGACAAACGATTTCCGCGACGATCACCGCTCCGGGTCAGCTCAAAACGGTCGATCAGTTTAACAATATCGTGCTGCGTGCCAATACCGATGGTTCGGTGGTGCGTTTGCAGGATGTGGCGCGGGTTGAGCTTGGTTCGCAAGCATATGCGACTTCGGCGCGTTTGAACGGCAAACCGGCGGTCGGTCTCGGCGTGCAATTGACCAGCGATGGCAATGCCTTGGCCGCATCGAAACTGGTCAAAGCCAAATTAAGCAGTTTGGAGCCGTATTTCCCGGCGGGCGTGCATTGGAATACGCCCTATGACAGCTCGACCTTTGTCGGCATTTCGATTGAAGAGGTGGTGAAAACCTTGGCCGAGGCGATGGTTTTGGTCTTTCTCGTGATGTTGCTGTTCCTGCAAAATATCCGCTATACCCTGATTCCGACCATCGTTGTACCGATTGCTTTGCTCGGTGCGTTTGCGGTGATGCAGGCGCTGGGGATGTCGATCAATGTGTTGTCGATGTTCGCAATGGTGCTGGTGATCGGGATTGTGGTCGATGATGCGATTGTGGTGGTGGAGAACGTCGAGCGGATTATGGCGGATGAAAAACTGCCGCCGCTACAGGCCACGCGCAAGGCGATGTCGCAAATCTCCGGTGCGGTGATCGGGATTACCGTGGTGCTGATCGCGGTGTTTATTCCGATGGCGTTTTTCTCGGGGGCGACGGGGAATATTTATCGGCAGTTCTCGGTGGTGATGGCGGTGTCGATTGCGTTTTCGGCATTTTTGGCGCTGTCTTTGACCCCGGCCTTGTGCGCGACGCTGCTCAAGCCGATCACGCAGGATCACCATGAGAAAACCGGCTTTTTCGGCTGGTTCAATCGCAAATTCACGCATGGCGCGAAAAAATATGAAAACGGCGTTGCGCGGCTGCTGCGTCGTGGCACACGGGTATTGTTGATGTATGTGGCTTTGATCGCGATTGCCGCGTTTGTGATGATGCGCTTGCCGACCTCGTTTTTACCGACCGAGGATCAGGGTTATATGCTGGCGAGTATTCAATTACCGCCCGGTGCGACGCAGGAGCGCACGCTCAAAACCATTCAGACCATGGAGCAGTTCGCTATGAAGCAACCCGAGGTGGAAAATGTGGTGGCGATTGCGGGCTTTAGCTTCACGGGGCAAGGGCAAAATATGGGTCTGAGCTTTATCACGCTCAAAGACTGGTCGGAGCGCAAAGCCGCAGGCTCGGATGCAACTTCGGTCGCAGGACGGGTCACCGGCGCGATGATGCAGCAGGTGCGCGACGGTTTTATTTTTGCCTTGACGCCGCCGGCGATTCCCGAGTTGGGCAGCAGTTCGGGGTTCAATTTCCAATTGCAGGATCGTGGTGGCAAAGGGCATGAGGCTTTGCTCGCGGCGCGCAATCAGTTGCTCGGTATGGCCAGCCAAAGCAAACTATTGACGCAGGTTCGCCCGAATGGCATGGAGGATGCACCGCAATTGCGTCTGGACATTAACCGTGATGCGGCCAGCGCGCAGGGCGTGAGTTTTGCCAGCATTGCCAATGTGCTGTCCACCGCTTTGGGTTCAAGCTACGTCAATGACTTTCCGAACAACGGTCGCCTGCAACGGGTGATCGTGCAAGCGGATGTGCGCGATCGAATGCAGCCTGAGGATATTTTGAAACTCACCGTGACCAACAGCAGCGGCGTGGCCGTGCCTTTATCGAGTATGGTGACGACCTCGTGGGTCACAGGACCGATGCAGACCGTGCGCTACAACGGCTATCCGTCTATGGCGATTACCGGCAGCGCGAGTGCCGGTCACAGCAGTGGCGAGGCGATGGCGGAGATGGCGCAATTGGCGGCCAAACTGCCGGAGGGCTTTGGTTTTGAGTGGACCGGTCAGTCGAAAGAGGAGCAAGCTTCCGGCTCGCAATCCGCGATTTTGTATGCGTTCTCGATTTTGGCTGTATTTTTGTGTTTGGCTGCGTTGTACGAAAGTTGGACGATTCCGCTGTCGGTGATTTTGGTCGTGCCGCTGGGTTTGCTCGGTGTGGTTTTGGGCACTTGGGGGCGAGGCTTGTCGAATGATATTTATTTCCAAGTCGGTTTGGTCACCGTGATCGGCCTGTCGGCGAAAAACGCGATTTTGATCGTCGAGTTTGCCAAAGATTTGCAAGCGCAGGGTAAAAACGCTTTCGAGGCGGCGTTGGCGGCGGCGCATTTGCGTTTCCGCCCGATCATCATGACTTCGCTCGCGTTCATCATGGGCGTCGTGCCGCTGTATTTCTCCAGCGGCGCCAGCTCTGCGAGCCAGCGCGCCATCGGTACCAGCGTATTTTGGGGCATGCTGATGGGGACGTGCTTGGCGGTGTTCTTCGTACCGATGTTCTACACGGCGGTGCGTTCGTGGTTCAAAGATACCCAACGCCAGCAAGAGCGTTTTCACGAACACGCCGTCGCGGCGGGTATGACACCGGATTTGGTGGAACAGTATGTACATGACGCTGAGGCAGGATTGAGCGAGCAGGAACGCGAAGCTTTGCACCACGCGGATGAGCCAAAGTCAGACGCGGATAAGGCAAAAGAGTAAGGATGAAAATGATGCTGAATAGATTAAAACCTTGGTCTACCGGCGCGCTGCTGGTGGTCATGCTGTCGGCCTGCTCCATGGCGCCGAGCTACCGGCAGCCGACGGTGATGGTGGCGCCGAGTTTTCCCTCGGCCAATACGAATGTCGCTTTGGCGCAAACCGGTGCTGTTGCCGCGAGCAATTTGGGCTGGCAGGAATATTTCGCCGATGCACGCTTGCGCCAATTGATCGAATTGGCTTTGGCCAATAACAAAGACCTGCGCGTCGCGGCGCTGAATGTAGAAGCTGTACGTGCGCAGTATGCCATCGCGCGGGCGGATCGTTTACCCGCCATCGGCGCGACCGGCGCAGGTACAAAAGCACGCGTGGCCGAGGATTTGAGAACCGTTGGGCGCAGTTATATTGCCGAATCGTACAACGTCGGGCTGGGTGTGACTGCGTTCGAATTGGACTTATTCGGTCGGGTGAAAAGCCTGTCGAATGCCGCGCTGAATCAATATTTCGCGCAGGAACAGGCACGCGATGCGACGCAAATCAGCCTGATCGCCAGCGTGGCCAAAGCCTATTTCGCCGAGCGCAGTGCGCAGGCCAATATGAATCTGTCCGAGCGGGTGCTCAAAACCCGCGAGGAAAGTAAGCGCCTAACCGATCTCAAATTCAAAGCCGGTGTGATTTCCGCGATTGACGTTGATACCGCCGTGTCGCAGATTGAGGCCGCACGCTCCGATTACGCCGCCGCAGAGCGCAGTCGCGATCAGGCGCGCAATGCATTGGCGCTATTGGTCGGGCAGCCATTGCCTGAGAGTTTGCCTGCCGAAGCGCCATTGACAGTGCAGTTCACGGACAACGAGTTGCCGGTCGGTTTACCATCCGAAATCCTGTATCAGCGCCCCGATGTGCGCCAAGCCGAATTCGCCTTGCAATCAGCCAATGCCAATATCGGCGCGGCGCGCGCCGCGTTTTTCCCACGAATTACGTTAACCGGTAGCGTTGGTAGTGGCAGTACCGAGTTGAGTGGATTATTCACTGGTGGTAACGCCACATGGAGTTTCGTGCCGCAAATCACCTTGCCGATTTTTAGCTGGGGGCAAAACAAAGCCAATCTTGATTTGGCAGAAGTGCGCACCCATATCGCTGTGGCTCAGTACGAGCAAACGGTACAATCGGCATTTCGGGATGTGGCGGATGCTTTGGTGGCACGAAGAACTTTACGGCAACAATATGCAGCGCAACAGCGCAGCGATCACGCCACGGCCGAGCGCTATCGTTTGGTCAAAATGCGTTTCGATCAGGGGGTTTCCAGTTCACTCGAATTGCTCGATGCCGAGCGCAGCAGCTACGCCTCTCAGCAGGCTTTGTTACAAACGCAGCAAACATTGCTTGAAAATCGCGCTGATTTGTATAAGGTGTTGGGTGGTGGACTGGTCTCCAAAACCTTGTTTTCAGAGCCGAGCGAGCGCGTAGCGCAGTAATTTTCACTGAGTACAATAAAAAACCTCCTATCAATATAGGAGGTTTTTTTATGAATTTTTATTTTAACTAATTGTTTTTAAACGATTTCTGGCAGAGAGGAAGGGATTCGAACCCTCGATACGCTATGAACGTATACACGCTTTCCAGGCGTGCGACTTCAACCACTCATCCACCTCTCTGTTGCGTTTTGCTATTGTACAACGGATAGGCACCAAGCTGGAGCGGGTGATGGGAATCGAACCCACGTTTAGAGCTTGGGAAGCTTTCGTTCTACCATTGAACTACACCCGCGCATATCCATTGAGGACGCTATTATAGCGATTTTGTGCGTGATGCGGGGGCTTTTTGTGTATATGAATCGCCGAGTCAATTGTTTAGTCGCGGTGGTTGATTTGACTCATGACGCGTTGTTTTTCGCGTTGCCATTCGCGTTCTTTTTCGGAATGGCGCTTGTCGTGCTGCGCTTTACCGCGCGCGAGGGCGATTTCGCATTTAATTTTGCCGTTTTTGTAGTGTAAATCGAGTGGAACGAGGGTGAAGCCGCGCTGCTCGACTTTGCCGATTAGGCGTTTGATTTCGTCGGCTTTGAGTAGGAGTTTGCGCGTGCGCGTCATGTCGGGGCGAACGTGCGTGGAGGCGGTGAGCAGCGGGCTGATGTGGCCGCCGAGTAGCCATAGTTCGCCGTCACGCACGATGACGTAGGTGTCTTTGAGCTGTACTCGTCCTGCTCGTATGGCTTTGACTTCCCAGCCTTCGAGTACGATGCCTGCTTCGTATTTTTCTTCGATGAAGTAGTCGTGGTAGGCTTTTTTGTTGCTGACGATGCTCATGGCACTCCTGTGGTGTTCCCTGTGGTTTTTCGTTACAATGACTGCTTCTTTTGATTTATGGTCATTGTACCAAATTTGCAATATGCCTCGTGTTCATAAAACCGTTGTTTTGCCGTATTCTCAAGCCCAGATGTATGATTTGGTCGAGCGGGTGGAGGATTATCCAAAATTTTTGCCGTGGTGCGGTGGTGTGACCATGCACAATCGCACGGATACGAGTATGGATGTGACGATCAAGATGGCTTTTCGCGGTTTGAATCAGTCGTTTCGCACGGTGAATCGCAACACGCCGCCATCGGCGATGGAGATGCGTTTTCGTGATGGACCGTTTAAGCATTTGATTGGTAAATGGCGGTTCGAACCGGTTGCTTTGGCTTCGGCGCTTCATGACGGTCAGGGTGTGCGCGTGGTGTTTGATTTGGACTATGAGTTTTCGAATAAGTTGTTTGCCTTGGCAATCGGACCGGTATTTAATGTGATCGCGCAGACCTTCATGGATGGTTTTGTGAAACAGGCGAAGGTGCTGTATGGATAAGCCGAATATTTCGGTCAGTGTGGTCTACGCCGAGAGTGATCGTCAATGGTTTTGCCGTGAGTTAACCTTGCTTGAGGGCGCGACGGTGCGTGATGCTTTGCTGCGCAGTGAAATTTTGGCCGCGCATCCAGAGTGGTCGTTGGCGCAGTTGATGGTTGGTATTTTCAGTCATCGTCGGTCATTGGACACGATTTTGCACGATTTGGATCGAGTGGAAGTCTATCGATCATTAAAAATTGACCCGCGCGTTAATCGCAAAGATCGAGTTAATAGCGTGAGAGATAAGCGCAAATGGCGTCAATTCAATAAAAATACTCAAAAATAGAAATTGATCGCGTAAAAAAGCGAACGACCGTGTTTTGTTTTATGCTTCGGTTGTGCGTACAATATTCCTCGGAAATAGCCCGCCCGCCTTGATTGGTTCGAGGCATCGGGGCTTTAAATGATCTGCGCACGCTGGCTAAATGATGGGCATGTGGTGCGCATTGCGAGGCAATCATGTATTCAAAAATTATTGGTACTGGCAGTTATTTACCCAATGAAGCGGTGAGCAACGATGAATTGGCGACGCGCTTGGCCAAAGAGGGCGTGGAAACGTCGGACGAGTGGATACGCTCGCGCACCGGCATCGCGCAGCGACACATTGCCAGCCCGAATCAGACCAGTAGCGATTTGGCGATGTTCGCCGCGCAGTCTGCTTTGGAAATGGCGGGCGTGGGCGCATTGGACATCGATTTGATTATTGTGGCGACGACCTCGCCGGATATGACCTTTCCAAGCACGGCGTGTATTTTGCAGTCAAAAATCGGCGCGGACAATGCCGCGGCATTTGATGTGCAGGCGGTTTGCAGTGGTTTTGTCTACGCGCTGACCACGGCGGATGCGATGATTCGTGCGGGGCAGGCGAAAAAAGCCTTGGTCGTTGGTGCAGAGGTGTTTTCGCGTATGTTGGATTGGCGTGATCGTTCTACCTGTGTTTTATTTGGCGATGGTGCGGGAGCGGTGGTATTATCTGCTTCGGACGAACCGGGTATTTTGGCGAGTAAAATTCATGCCAATGGTCGATTGAATTCAATTTTGCAGGTTTCCAGTTCCATTCAAAATGGTCAGGTCGTGGGCAATCCGTATATGTATATGGATGGGCAGGCGGTGTTTAAAAATGCCGTGACTGCGCTGGGCGACGTGGCTGTGGAGGTTTTGGCCGAGGCGAATATGAGCGCAGAGCAATTGGACTGGCTGATTCCGCATCAGGCGAATATTCGCATCATTCAGGCCACGGCGAAGCGATTGGATTTCCCGCTGGACAAAGTCGTGGTGACGGTGGATCAACACGGCAATACGTCGGCGGCCTCTGTGCCGTTGGCATTGGATACTGCGGTTCGGGATGGTCGCATCCAAAAAGGTCATACGGTGCTGATACAAGGTGTCGGTGGCGGATTTACTTGGGGTGCGAATTTATTTAGATTCTAAAATAGAGAGAACAATATGAGCCAAACCAAGCCCATTTACGCACAAATTATCGGCACGGGGCGTTGCTTGCCAAACGAGCCGATTCCGAACGAACAACTGGTCGCGCGGATGGCAGCAAAGGGTGTAGAAACGTCCGATGAATGGATACGCGAGCGCTCGGGCATTACCCAGCGCTATTGGGCAAATGACGATCAGCCAGTTAGTGTGCTGTCCGAAATCGCGGCGCGCAATGCGCTTGAAATGGCAGGAATCGATGCCGAGGAAATCGACTTTATCGTCATTGGCTCATCGACAACCGACATGATTTTCCCCTCGGCAGCGTGTTTGGTTCAAGCCAAGCTCGGCGCGAAAAATGCCGCAGCGATGGATTTGCAAGCGGCCTGTACCGGTTTTGTGTACGCATTAACCTTGGTCAACTCGATGATTCAATCGGGACAGATTAAAACCGCGCTGGTGATCGGCGCAGAAACCATCAGCGACGTGCTGGATGAAGAAGACCGCACGACAGCGGTATTATTTGGCGATGGCGCGGGTGCGGTGGTTGTGCGTGCGTCTGAAGAAGCGGGTATTTTGGCCTGCAAAATCCATTCGGATGGTGAATTGGCAAACATCCTGTATGGCGACGCAAAAATTCGCGGCGGTCAAGTCATGGGCGATCCGCGCATTAAAATGGACGGACAGGCCGTGTTCAAAAACGCCGTGACCGTGTTGCCCGAGTGCGCCGAAGAAACCTTGGCCGCGGCCAATATGCCGATCGAACAGCTCGACTGGTACATCCCGCACCAAGCGAACATCCGCATCATCCAAAGCGCGTGCAAACGTCTGGGCTATCCGCTCGAAAAAACCATCATCACCGTCGATCAACACGGCAATACATCCGCCGCTTCAGTACCATTGGCGCTGGACACCGCCGTGCGCGACGGGCGTATTCAAAAAGGTCAAACCGTCCTGATGCAAGGCGTGGGCGGCGGCTTTACTTGGGGTTCGGTGTTGATGAAGTTTTAAACATTCACGCGACCAACATACCAAAACAATGGAGTTTAGATGAAATTAGCATTTGTATTTCCCGGTCAGGGCTCGCAAGCCGTTGGCATGCTCAGCGACATGATCGATTTGTCCGTAGTGAAAAACACCATCATCGAAGCATCCGACGCACTCGGTGTGGATTTGCTCAGCATGATGCAAAACGGCCCTGCCGAAGACCTCAATCTGACGGTGAACACCCAACCGGTGATGCTTACCGCATCGGTTGCATTCTACCGTGCATGGCTCGAAGCAGGCGGCGTGAAACCCGACATCATGGCCGGACACAGCTTGGGCGAATACTCGGCATTGACTGCGGCGAATGTCATCAGCCTGACCGATGCGGTCAAGCTCGTGCGTCTGCGTGCAGAAGCCATGCAAAATGCCGTGCCGGTCGGTGTTGGCGGTATGGCGGCGATTCTCGGCATTGATGACGCAGTGGTCAAACAAGTCTGCGCCGACGCACAAACTGCGACAGGTGAAATCGTCGAAGCAGTGAATTTCAACTCGCCCGGTCAAGTGGTGATCGCCGGACACAAAGGCGCGGTGGAAAAAGCCTGCGAACTGGCCAAAGCGGCGGGCGCCAAGCGCGCGTTGGTCTTGCCCGTGTCTGCGCCATTTCACTCCACGCTGCTGCAACCTGCGGCGGAAAAACTCCAAGCGGCATTGGCAGATTTGCACCTCAACGTACCTGAAATTCCCGTGGTCAATAACGTCGATGTGCTGGTTCAAAACGACGTCGCCGCGATCAAAGACGCGCTGGTGCGCCAAGCGTGGCATCCCGTGCGCTGGGTCGAATGCGCACAGTTCATCGCCGAGCAGGGCGTCACCGATATGGTCGAATGCGGCCCAGGTAAAGTACTGGCGGGGCTTGCTAAACGCATTGATGCGCGGTTGACGGGTCACGCACTGGTCAATCAAGAAAGCCTAAACGCCATTCGCGGCGCCTTGAGTAGCTAATACATACACACGCAGGGCGAGTAAATCGCCCTGTTTTTTATCGCCTTCTTGACGAAAAAACTCTTTAAAGGAACGACATGACGACACAGAATTTAGACGGAAAAATCGCCTTGGTCACCGGCGCATCACGCGGCATTGGACGTGCAATTGCCCAAACCTTGGCGCGCCACGGCGCCACCGTCGTTGGTACTGCCACCTCAGCATCAGGCGCGCAAGTGATTGAACAAGATTTGCAAACCATCAACCCCAAATGCCGTGGCTTGGTGCTCAACGTCGCAGATGCCGAGCAAACCGACGCAGTGCTGACACAGATTGAAAAAGAAGTCGGCGCCATCGCCATTCTCGTTAACAACGCCGGTATCACCCGTGACAACATCACCATGCGCATGAAAGACGAAGAGTTCGACGACGTGATCGCCACCAATCTACGCGGTGTGTTTCGCCTCTCGCGCGGTGTCATGCGCGGTATGATGAAAGCGCGCAACGGTCGCATTATCAACATCAGCTCGGTCGTGGCGAAAATGGGCAATCCGGGGCAAGCCAACTACGCAGCGGCCAAAGGCGGCGTTGAAGCCATGACCCGCGCATTGGCCAAAGAACTCGGCTCACGCAACATTACGGTCAATTGTGTAGCGCCGGGCTTCATCGCCACCGACATGACGCAAGCCATGGGCGAAGGCGCGATTGAGGCGCTGCAAAGTCAAATTCCATTGGCACGCCTCGGGCAGGCGCAAGACGTTGCCAATGCGGTACTGTTCCTCGCATCCAATCAAGCCGATTACATCACGGGTCAGGTTCTTGGCGTGAATGGCGGGATGGATATGTAATTTACTATTTATTTAGATTGAATTATGATAAATTACAGATAATTTATGTGGTTTATTTAATAAGGAGATCGGTATGTCAATCGAAGGAACTAGTAATGGTGAATACTTAAATGGTACTTTAGCGAGTGATATCATCAATGCGTATGCGGGTGATGATACCATCAATGGTGGTGCGGGTAATGATACCATCAATGGAGGTCTCGGTAATAATACCTATATCTTTAATTTAGGCGATGGCGCGGATCTAATTAAAAGTTACTATGATTCAACCCCTTACTTGGGGAGTAGTACCGGTAAATTCAACACCATTAGTTTTGGATCGGGTATCATCCCTGCAAATTTGGATGTCTATCGTTCAGGCGATAATTTGGTATTGAGCGTCATTGGTACAACGGATTCGATCACTGTAGAGAACTTTTACAACAGTAACAATCATTTAGATGCCTATAATCCGGTTCAACAAGTGACGTTTAGTGATGGGACGGTCTGGGACTTAGAGACATTGGATGACAAAGCATTCACGGGTAATGTGGGTAGTGAAACGTTTTATGGCACAGTGGGGCAAGACACCTTCAATGGCATGGCGGGGAATGACACCTACTACGGTCAAGGCAGTAACGATACCTACCTGTTTGGTAGGGGAGATGGTGCGGATCTTGTCAAATCGTCTTATGACGCGAGAGACTACTTAGGCAATGATTCGGGTAAGTTCGGCACAATCGCATTTAAGGCGGGGGTTCTGCCATCGGAAATTGATGCTTTTCGCTCTGGCGATAACTTGGTGCTAAAGATCATAGGGACCGCTGACTCGATCACAGTAGAGAACTTTTACAATAATAACAAT
>CAXYYC010000008.1:0-70191 GCA_964293815.1 uncultured Burkholderiaceae bacterium | reverse complement strand
TAACACGGCAGTTGCTTATCTGAACTAAAACCACGCTCCAATAGCGTGGTTTTTTGTTGAACTGGGATTGAAACATAATAAAAATCTTACATTTCTTCCCAGTTTTTCTATAAAATGTGATGAACAAATGTTCTTTTGTAATTGACGAACGTTCAATTCGAGCGTATAAATGACGATGTGTAATTAATCGCTTTTTCGTTGTTTTTGTTAATCACAAAAGGAGTAGATGATGAAGTTCAGTGCAATGCAGGAGTTTTTAGCCGAATTATTGGGAACGATGGTGTTGATTATTTTCGGCTGTGGTGTGGTGGCGACGGTGGTGTTATTCGCCAGTACCGATCCTAAAATACCGGGGCAGATTGTGTTTGGCGGTTATACGAATATTACCTTGGGCTGGGGGTTTGCGGTGTTGATGGGGATTATGGTGAGTGCTGGGGTCAGCGGTGCGCATTTGAATCCTGCGGTCACCGTTGCTTTGGCGGCGACAAAACGTTTCCCTTGGGGCAAGGTACCGCATTATTTGGCGGGGCAATTCATCGGGGCTTTTTTAGGCGCGGCTGTTGTTTTTGCGGTTTATTATGCGAAGTGGATGCAGTTCGATCCTTCCTTGGATCATACAGCAGGGGTGTTTTCGACTTTTCCGGCTGTTCCGGGTTTTTGGCCGGGTTTTATTGATCAGGTGGTTGGTACGGCTTTATTGATGGCATTGATTTTGGCAATCGGTGATCAAAACAATAATAGCTCGGGGACGACGTGGACTGCGTTGGCAGTGGCGTTTGCGGTGATGGCAATTGGTATTTCTATGGGTTCTATGCATGGTTATGCGATTAATCCGGCGCGTGATTTGGCGCCACGTTTGTTCTCGGTCGTGGCGGGATTTAAGCACAATGGTTTGACGGATGGTTCTGGTATTTGGCTTGTGCCGGTGCTTGGGCCGATTGTGGGTGCATTGCTTGGTGCATTCGTATACGATGGTTTGATTGGTAATGTGTTGAAACGGGCAAAAGCAGCTCAGGCGCGTGCAAATGCGGCGGTTTGATCGAAATAGTTAATGAATTTAAGGAGTTAGAGATGAATAGCAATGAGCAATTTGTTTTGGCCTTGGATCAAGGCACCACCAGCAGCCGTGCAATTGTGTTTGATCATTCGGGCAATATCCGTGCGGTCGCGCAAAAAGAATTCAGCCAAATTTTCCCGAATTCGGGTTGGGTTGAGCATGATGCGAATGAAATTTGGAGCACGCAGAGCGGTGTGATGCTGGAGGCGTTGAGCAAAGCGGACATCCGTGCAAGCAATATCGCGGCGATTGGGATTACGAATCAGCGTGAAACGGTGGTGGTGTGGGATCGTGCAACCGGCCAGCCGATTCACAATGCGATTGTGTGGCAGGATCGCCGCACGGCGCCGCTGTGCGATCAGTTGCGCGAGCAAGGTTTGGCCGATACCTTTCAGCAAAAAACGGGTTTGGTGCTGGATGCGTATTTCAGCGGCACGAAGGTGAAGTGGATTTTGGATCATGTGGAAGGTGCGCGTCAGCGCGCTGATGCGGGTGAATTGGCCTTCGGCACGATTGATTCGTGGCTGGTGTACAAATTATCCGGCGGTGCGTTGCACATTACGGATGTGAGTAATGCGAGCCGCACTTTGTTGTTCAATATTCATACGGGGCAATGGGATGATGAATTGCTGGGTATTTTGGATGTGCCGCGCAGTATGTTGCCCGAAGTGCGCGCCAGCAGTGAGGTGTACGGCGAAACGGTTGAAGGTTTGCTCGGCAGTCGCGTGAAAATCGCGGGTATTGCGGGCGATCAGCAGGCGGCGACATTTGGGCAGGCGTGTCATCAACGTGGTTTGGCGAAAAATACCTATGGCACGGGCTGCTTCATGTTGCTCAATACGGGCACAGAGGCCGTTCCGAGCAATAATAAACTGCTGACCACGGTGGCGTGGAAGGTGGGTGAACGTATGGAATATGCGCTGGAAGGCAGCGTGTTTATCGGCGGTGCGGTGGTGCAATGGCTACGTGATGGTTTGGGCATTATTCGTCACAGCGCGGAGGTGGAAACCTTGGCGGCGACGGTGAACAGTAGCGAAGGCGTATTCCTCGTGCCGGCGTTTGTCGGCTTGGGCGCACCGTACTGGGACAGCTATGCGCGTGGCACGATTGTCGGTATCACGCGCGGTACGACTGCGGCGCACATTGCGCGCGCGGCGATGGACAGCATTGCGTTCCAAAGCGCTCAACTGCTCGAATGTATGCAGCAGGATTCGCATACGCCATTGCATGAACTGCGTGTGGATGGTGGCGCCAGTAACAATAATGCGATGATGCAGTTCCAAGCGGACATTCTCGGCGTGCCGGTCGTTCGTCCGCGTGTGACCGAAACCACCGCTTTGGGTGCGGCGTATTTGGCGGGATTGGCCGTGGGATTTTGGCAAGATCAGGCGGAAATCGCCAGCCAGTGGCAAGTGGATCGTCGCTTTGAGCCGAACATGAGTGCGGACGAGCGACAGGCGTTGATGGCGACGTGGAAACGCGCCGTGCAGCGCAGTATGGATTGGGAACAGCCGTTATAAAGTCAAGGCCGCCGTAGTGCAGGCTGCGGCGGCAGAAATTTTTGTTAATCAATAAAAAAGGAAAGCAATATGAAACGCGCACAAATCATTCAATCAATTAAAGAGACTCCAACATGGGACATGATTGTGATTGGCGGTGGCGCATCGGGATTGGGCACTGCATTGGAGGCCGCCAGTCGTGGTTACCGCACCTTGCTGGTCGAAGCACACGACTACGCCAAAGGTACCAGTAGCCGCAGTACCAAACTGGTACACGGTGGCGTGCGCTATTTGGCGCAGGGCAATGTCCATCTGGTGCGCGAAGCACTGCATGAGCGCGGTTTATTGAAAAAAAATGCGCCGCATTTGGTGCATGACATGGGATTTGTGATTGCCGCATACCAATGGTGGGCGGCGCCGTTCTACGGCATTGGCTTGAAAATGTACGATATGCTGGCGGGCAAATTAAACTTGAAATCCAGTCGCTACGTCAGTAAAGACGAAGCCTTGCGCCATGCGCCGACCTTGAAGCAAGAGGGCTTGAAAGGCGGTATTCTGTACTACGACGGACAGTTTGACGACAGCCGCTTGGCAATCACCTTGCTGCGCACGTTTGAGCAACAGGGTGGTGTGGCGCTGAACTATGCGCCCGTGGTTGGCTTGCTCAAAGATGGCGCTAAAATCGCCGGTGTCACCTTGCGCGACAGCGAAACGGGCGAAACCATCGAGGCGCGCGCCTCAGTCGTGGTCAATGCCACCGGCGTATTTGTGGATGACATTCGCCGCATGGAAAACCCGCAGGCCAAAGCCATGCTCTCGCCGAGCCAAGGCGTACACGTCATTGTCGATAAAAAATTCCTGCCGGGTGACGCCGCCATCATGATTCCGAAAACCGAAGACGGCCGCGTGCTGTTCGCCGTGCCGTGGCACGATCATGTGGTGATCGGCACGACCGATACCGCAGTGCCGAACGTTGATCTGGAGCCGCGCGCATTGGACGAAGAGATAGACTTCATTCTGCGCACCGCTGCGCAATACCTCAATCCAGCGCCGAAACGCCAAGACGTACAAAGTATCTTTGCCGGATTGCGCCCACTGGTCAAAGCAGCCGAAGGCGGCGAAACCAAAGCGCTGTCGCGCGATCACGTCATTCGCATCAGCGAAGGCGGCTTGATTACTCTGACCGGTGGCAAATGGACAACCTACCGTCGCATGGGCGCAGATACCGTGAATCAGGCCGAAGGTCTGGTCAAATGGCAGGGCAAACCAAGCATTACCGAGGGATTGAAACTGCACGGCTGGAGTATGGATGAGGTTGAAGAACACTGGAAAGTCTATGGCACGGATGCGCCACTGATTCAAAAACTCGATGGCGCCACGCAGGTTTTGAATCCTGAATTGCCGTACACCGAGGCTGAAGTCCGCTGGGCGGTGCGTATGGAACAAGCGCGCACGGTTGAAGACGTATTGGCGCGTCGCCTGCGTGCGCTACTGCTCAACGCCCGTGCCAGTGCGCACATGGCGCCGCGTGTGGCCGCGATCATCGCCGAAGAGTTGGGCTATGATGAGGCGTGGCAACAGGCGCAGGTGCGTGAATACAGCGCATTGGTTAACGGCTATATTTTGCAGTGATGTATTTTGGTCGATAAAAAAGCCCTTGTCACGCGATAAGGGCTTTTGTTTATGAGCTGATGGGTGAATTAGTCATCAGCATAAAGCAAGGCATGTGCCGTGATTTCATCCAAGACCAAGGTATTCATCATACGGCCTTCCAGCGCGCCACGCAGTGCGAATACTTTACCCAAACCGCTGACCACGCAAATGGCCGATTTCACCTTGCGCGTGATCGCTAAACTCGGGCCGCTGGAGCGTTTATTAAACGGAATGTCCGCGAAACTGCCATCGGCGCGGTAAAACACTGTGGCGATGTCGCCCACTGCACCCGCTTGTTTCAGCTCCTGCAAATCACTGTCCTCCAGATAAGCGGACACATAGACGTGGCTGGGGATTTGCGCGGTCACGCTACCGACCGAATAGATCAACACGTCGGCCTGAGCCTGTAATTCCAATACATGCACCACGCTGCGCTCGCGCCACATCGCTTTTTTCGTGCGTGGATCGTCGAAGAATGTCGGCACAGGAAACAGATGCGCCTGCGCGCCATAATTTTGCGCAAATCGCGCCACGGTGTCAGCGACAAAACCGCTGACAAAATTGATCGAATTGGCGCTGCCGTTTAACTGCACAAAAGTCAAATCGGCGATACTTTTGGGTGTCAATGCCCGCGATACCGCATCCAGCGTGGTTCCCCACGCCAAGCCCACCACTTGCCGTGGGCGCAAGTGTGCGTTCAGCAAATTTGCCGTTGCCACCGCCACGCGCTCCAGCCAGACATCCTCGCTGCTGCCCATCGGTACGCTGACCACATGCGGCGTGATGAAGGGATAACGCTGTTTGAGCTGTGCTTCCAAGCTTTTAGGATGCGCCTGCGGATCATGGATGTGAATTTCCACCAGACCGGTTTGTTTGGCAAAGGTCAACAGACGGCTGACTTTCGGGCGCGATAAATTCAACTCGCGCGCCACCTCGTCGGAAGTCAAACCTTGGTGGTAGTACAAACGCGCCACTTGAACGGCGAGGGTGTTTTGCTCTTCCAAATGAGATGTGGTGGATTTACGGCGTGACATAAATGGCTAATGAGTGGTTAATGAGTGGCTAATGAGTGGCTAATGAGTGGCTAATGAGTGGTTACGGGGCAGGATTTGAACGATAAACCAATTATGCCATATTGTCCAAGCGGCGGCGGCTGTGGTCATCACACCACGCGCCCGTGATGAACCACATGTGTAATCGTGCCGCTCAATTCATAGCCGAGCCACGGTGTATTGAGGTGTCGGCCTTGAATATATGCCTCGTCAATGGCTTGATGCGTGGTGTCGTCGAAAATCACGAAGTTGGCCGCGGCGCCATTGACCCATTCGGGCGCATTCAAGCCCAAAATTGCGTATGGCTGGGCAATCACGGTGCGCAAGGCTTGTGCGGCATCGGCGTGGTTTTCTTGGGCAAAATGCAGGACGCTGTTGAGCAACCATTGCACACCGACCGCGCCTGCTTGCGTTTGGCCGACCGGCAGATGTTTTGCGTCGGCGTTGACAGCGGTGTGGTCTGAAACGATGGCGTCAATCGTGCCGTCCAGCACCGCCGCGCACAGAGCTGTGCGATCCGCATAGGAGCGCAGCGGCGGGTTGAACACCATTTGCGCGTTGAAATAGCCCATGTCGGTGTCAATCATGTGCAGGTGGTGCATATTGACGTCGCAAGTAATATTCAATCCTTCTGCCTTGGCGGCGCGGATGAGTTCTACGGCGCGCGCGCTGGAAATGCGGCAGATATGAACTTTCGGCGCATTTTTGCCCATGCTGCGTAGCAGTTCAAATAGGGTAAACAGGGCGATGGATTCGGCGGCCACGGGCACGCCGGATAGACCTAAACGTGAGGCGTATGCGCCGGAGGCGGCGAAACCGCCACCTAAAAAGCTGTCATTGGCGCGCAACCAAACGGGCAGGCCGAAGCTGGCGGCGTAGGCGAGGGCGCGTTGCAATACCTGTGTGTTGCGAATCGGTTCGTCGGCTTGGCTGAGTGCGACGCAGCCGTTTTCCACCAGTGTGGCCATTTCGGCCAATTGTTCGCCTTTGAGTTCTTGCGTGAGCGCGCCCAGCGGATAAATTTCGGCCAAATCGAGCGATTCGGCTTGGCGCTTGATTTGGGTGATTAAGCGTGGTTCGTCCAAAATCGGGTTGGCGTCGGGCAGGCAGGCGACGTGGGCAACGCCACCCCGCAATGCGGCGTGGAGGACGTCGGCCATGACGTCGTTGCGATTGCCACCTTTTTCGCTCAAGCGCACGGCCAAATCGGCCAGTGCGAAACTCGTCAATTGGTTGTGCGCGTCAAGGCGCTCGGCTTTTTCGGGAAAATCAGCGGGTTTTTGGTTGAGCCCAACGATTTGCCCGTTCATCACATAGATGGTGGAGCTGTGGGTATCGGTGTGTGGCTGTGCGCCTGCGGTATGCACCAGTCGGGCGTTTTCAATGATTAATGCGGTGTGTGCTGCGGTGCTCATGCTTTGCCTCCTGCCAAAATTGCCATCACGGCCATGCGTATCGCTATGCCGAAACTCACCTGCGGCAAAATCACCGCCTGCGGCCCATCGGCGACGTCGGAGGCGATTTCCACGCCGCGATTGATCGGGCCTGGGTGCATCACGATGCAGTCGGGGTGCGCGAGTGCGAGCTTGTCTTGCGACAGGCCATAGTGTTTGAAATATTCTGCTTCAGATGGCAACAGCGCGCCGTGCATCCGCTCGCGTTGCAGGCGCAGCATGATGACCACGTCCACGTCGCGTAGACCTTCGTTCATGTCGTGATAGACATGCGCGCCCATTTCGCGTAAGCCGCCGGGCAACAAGGTTTGCGGGCCAATCACGCGCACTTCCGGCACGCCGAGCGTGGTCAGTGCGTGGATGTTGGAGCGAGCCACGCGCGAATGCAGAATGTCACCGACGATTGCTACGCGCAGTTGCGTGAAGTCTTTTTTGTAGTGGCGGATGGTGTACATATCGAGCAAACCCTGCGTCGGGTGCGAATGGCGACCATCGCCCGCATTGATGATGTGGATGTCTTTGCGTCCGAGTTGATTCAGGTGTTCGGCCATTAGATACGGCGCACCGCTTTGGTTGTGGCGCACGACGAACATATCGGCGTGCATCGCGGCGAGGTTGTCCATCGTATCGAGCAAGGTTTCGCCCTTGCTGGTGGATGAGGCCTCAATATTGAGGTTGATGACGTCGGCGGACAGGCGCTTGGCGGCGATTTCAAAGGTGGTGCGGGTGCGGGTGGAGTTTTCAAAGAAAATATTGAACACCGATTTACCACGCAGCAGCGGGACTTTTTTCACATCGCGGTCGTTCAATGATAGAAAGGATTCGGCGGTGTCGAGGATGTGCGTGAGCATCTCGCGCGATAAGCCCTCTAAACTGAGCAAATGTTGCAATTGTCCGTCGGCGGTTAATTGCGGATTACGCGCGTTGCGCAAATCAGCCCACGGTACTTGGCGTGGGCTGATGGGATTTTGAGCGGTCATAAAAGCTCCTTGGATGGTTCGCTGGGGTCAATTCGTCGGGGAATGCGGAAACAGAAGCGGCTGGATGCGTCGCGCTCCAAAACCAGCTTGTAAGCAGGGTCGAACTCGCCTGCACCGCCCATAATTTGCGCGGCAATCGGTAGTTGGCGACCGCCACGGTCGTACAATACGGCCAGCAAGACATTGGCAGGGCGGCCAAATTCAAATAATTCATTGAGTGCGCCGCGCACGCTGCGACCACTGTTCAAAATATCATCGCACAGCACCACCACGCGGTTTTCAATCTCAAAGGGAACATCGCTGGTTTTGATGTTCGCACTGATGCCTTTGGTGGCGTAGTCGTCGCGGTAAAAAGAAATATCCAGCGTGCCGAACGGCTCGATTAACCCCAAGTCGTGGTGCAAACGTTCGGCCAACCATGCGCCGCCACGGTGAATGCCGATCAGCGCAGGCGGCTGTGCGGCGCGGCTAAACAGCTCGTGCAATTGTTTGAACAATTGACCGTATAAATGCTCTGCGTCGGGGATGTGGGAGTTGGGTGCGTCAAAATCGGATAGATGGGACATGGCAAACACCGTAAAAGAGGAACTGTTCGCTATTTTATATTATCTATTTGATTTTTTGGCTAAAAATACAGTGTGTGGCGGATAAATGTTCGGCGGTTTATTCACGCTGAATGCGTTAATCCGTCCAAATATTGTTGCAAAATTACCGCCGCCGCACGGTCATCTTGTGTCACCGCACGGGTTTGACCACGGGCATTTTTGCGAGCATGGTTGGGCAAAACGGCGGAGGAATAACGCTCATCCACCCAATGAATCGGTAGCGATACCGCCTGCGATAACTGTGTGTGAAAATCCACACAGGCCTGCGTCATGGCGTGTGCCGTATCATCTGGATGGCGCGGCAGGCCAAGCACCAAAGCATTGACCTGCCATTCCTGAATCAGGCGTTGCAGGCGCGCAAGGACGTTGGGAAATCCAGTGTTTGGGATGATTTCCAGCGGTTCGGCGTGCTGCGTCAGCGTGTTGCCAATGGCGATGCCGATGCGTTTTAAGCCGTAATCAATGCCAATGAGGGTGTGCGCTGTATTCATCACGCGTGTCCGGCGGTATCGCTGATCATGGTTTCGGTGATGCCCAGCAGACGTATGGCTTGGCTGTATTTCTCGCTGGGCAAGGTTTCAAACAGTACATGCTCGTCCGCTGGCGCGATCAGCCACGCATTGCGCGATAATTCCTCTTCCAATTGCCCTGCGCTCCAGCCCGCGTAGCCCAAGGCCAGCAGCATGTGTTTGGGGCCTTGCCCCTGCGCCCAATCGGCCAAAATATCGCGCGAGCTGGTCAAACCCAAGCGTTCGCTGATGCGCACGGTCGAGGCGTATTGCTGGAACGGCGCGTGCAGAACGAAGCCGCGCTCGGTTTGTACCGGGCCGCCGAGCAAGACGGCTTGATCGGCGCGGGTCGAAGGGACGTAGCGAATATCGCCGTCTTCGGTCGTCAATTTATTCAAGAGTTCTGAGACCATGACGTCGGCGGTGCGATTGACGATCAAACCCAGCGCGCCGCTGGCCGAATGCTCACAAATATACACCACCGTGCGCTCAAAGACGTCGCCCGATAGGCTCGGCATGGCGATCAAAAACTGACCGGCCAGATTCAGAGTGCTTGCGGGCGCGCTGGCGTTGCCAACGCTTGAGGAGGTATTGGTTTTGCTCATGGTTCTATTGTAACGCGTCGCGGCGGTGCGTTGTGTATCAATGCGTTGTTTGAATGGATTTACCGTTTATCTTGAGGCGTTGTGGCAATAATCAAGGCGTCGGCGTATTTAGAGCCGTTATGCAGAATGGATACGCTCTATGAAACTGGGTTGGGTGGTGTGCGCAAGGTTGAGAATGTGCGTCTGTTTGGCGCAAAAATATTTTTCTTAAATGCTTACTTTTACAACCTGCCGTAGTGCCTTGTTTTTAATGCAAAAAATTTTTGTGATTTTTCCAGAAAAAGTGTGCTAACCCATTGTCTTTATTGAGAAAAACGACATTTGGCTTGACTGAATGGATGCCATGCCGTAAAGTTGTGAAAAACGTGGTAAAAAGTGTCTATTAGTGGGAAAAAATAGAAATTCTCCTTCGGTTTAGACCAAAACTGCCATCAAATCAGCTAAAGGGTTAAACGTGTACATCGGTAATTCTCCTCTCACATTGGATGCCAAAGGTCGGATGATGATTCCAGCCAAGCATCGTGACGCGCTCATGGCCGAGTGTGAGGGGCAATTGTACATTACGCGCAGCCCTGAAGGGTGCTTGTTGCTATTGCCTTTGCCGGTTTGGGAAAAAATGGCGGCGCAAATCGTCACTTGGCCTTCTGCTTTGAGTGTTTGGCGACGGATTTATTTTTCCAACGCCGAGCCGGTCACTTGGGACGGCGCAGGGCGTATTTTGATCCCGCCAGCTTTGCGCGCCAAAGCTCAGTTGGATAAAAACGTTGAATTGCTTGGCAATGGCTCGCATTTTGAAATCTGGAATGCGCAGTTGAGCGAGCAAATCGAGGATGAAAAACTGGCGGGAGAAAAGCCAGAAATCATCCAGAACTTCACTTTCTGACGCCTCATGGATACGCAAACGCATATCACCGTTTTACTCAATGAGGCGGTGGACGCTTTGGCTATTCAGGCCGATGGGGTGTACGTTGATGGCACGTTTGGGCGCGGTGGGCATTCGCGCTTGATCCTGTCGCAGTTGGGTGAAAACGGTCAATTGTGGGTGTTTGACAAAGATCCGCGGGCGATTCAAACCGCGCAGGAATTGGCCAAAAACGATGTGCGCGTGCATGTGGTGCATGATAGTTTTAAAACCATGTCGGCGCATTTGTCGGCAGCCAGTGTGGATGGCATTTTGTTGGACTTGGGCGTGAGCTCGCCGCAGATTGACGAGGCTAAAAGGGGTTTTAGCTTTCGTCAAGATGGGCCGCTGGACATGCGCATGGACAATACCCGCGGGCTGACGGCGGCGCAGTGGCTGAACAGCGTGGATGAAGCGGAGCTGGTGCGCGTGATTCGCGATTATGGCGAAGAGCGTTTTGCCAAGCCGATTGCCAAGGCGATTGTGGCGCGGCGGGTGCAGCAACCGTTTGCAACCACGCTGGATTTGGCGAATGTGGTTGCCGGTCAAGTGCGTAAGTTTGAGAAAGGCCAGCATCCGGCTACGCGCACGTTTCAGGCGATTCGCATTGCGGTCAATGATGAGCTGGGTGATTTGGATGCGGCATTAACGGCGATGTTGGCGTTGCTCAAACCAAAGGGGCGGATGGCGGTGATTAGCTTTCACTCCTTAGAAGATCGGCCGGTGAAGCGCTTTATCGCGCAACACAGCCGGCACTCGCAGGATTGGGCGCGTTTGCCGTTGACCGATGCGCAGTTGCCGACTTTGGCGCTGCGTGATCTGGGCAAGCAAAAGCCCAGTGAGCAGGAAGTTTTGCACAATCCGCGTGCGCGCTCGGCGATGCTGCGGGTGGCGGAAAAAACTGAAGCATGATGAGTTGAACACCTTCGGGTGATTTGAGTAAAAAAGGTTGAATATTAATGTATAGCTGGCGTAGTTCCATCGTCCTGTTGAGCGCAGTCATTGTTATGGCAATGATGGTGATCAACGTGCGCCATCAGTCTCGTGTGTTCAATACGCAGCTTGAGCAAGCGCGTGCGCATGAGCAGCAATTACAGATCGAATGGAGCACCCGTCAGGTTCAGCAGGTTTCGGCGGCGAAAAATGACAAAATCGCCGAAGTGGTCAGCCGTCAGGACATGCAGCGGGTTGATCCGAGCGTAACCTACTATATGACGCCTAAGTCCAATACCGCCAACGCGGCTGATGGCGCTGCGGTTCCTGTCGTTGCGGGAGCCAAGCCATGAACTGGTCATCCAACGCTCCGACAAAAAGCAACAAAAACAGCTTTCCTTTAGAGGCATGGCGCTCAACCCTGATGTTGGCGGTGTTGACCTTTGCGCTGGCGTCATTGGCGTTGTGGGCGATTAAGGTTCAATTATTGGACAACGAATTTTTGCAAGGCAAAGGCGAGGCGCGCTACTCGCGTTTACTCGAAATCCCCGCGCCGCGTGGCAAAATTTATGATCGCAATGGCGTGGTTTTGGCCTCAAACGTACCAGCGCGTGCCATTTGGGTGATTCCCGAAGAAGTCAAAATGAGTGCGGCGCAGGAAAATCAGCTGTCCAAACTATTGGAAATCAGCGTTACTGAGATTCGCAAAAAAGTGTCGCGGGATGATAAGCGCTTTGTTTATCTGCGGCGGCAAGTGCCGCAAGAAATCGCCGATCAGATTAAAGAAATGAAAATCCCCGGCGTATACAGCCAAAAAGAAGTCAAACGAGATTACCCGCAAGCTGCGGTTTTTGCGCATTTAACGGGGTTTACCAATATCGAAGGTGAAGGCCAAGAGGGACTGGAAGCCGTTTACGACACAGAAATCCAAGGTCAGCCTGGCGCGCGCAAAGTGCTGCGTGACCGTTTGGGCAATGTGATTGAGGACGAAGGCGTGATGACCGAAGCGCATCCGGGCAAGGATGTGTACTTGTCTTTGGACGCGCGCGTGCAATACATCGTGCATACCGCTTTGCGTGAGGCGGTTGACTACCACCGTGCGAAAAGCGCCTCGGCGATGGTGATTGATACGCGCACGGGCGAGATTTTGGCTTTGTCCAACTATCCGTCGTACGATCCGAATGTGCGCAAAAATATGGATCGAGACTTGATCCGTAACCGCGCCGTGACCGATATTTTTGAGCCGGGTTCAACGCTCAAGCCGTTTACCGTCGCGCTTGCGCTGGAAAAAGGCAAGGTCAAGCCGCAAAGCATGATTGCCACCGGCGGCGGCAAAATGACTATTGGCGACGCCACCATCAGCGATTCGCACGCCAATGGGACGCTAACGGTGCAACAAGTGATTCAAAAGTCCTCAAACATCGGCACGAGCAAAATTGCCTTTATGCTCGAACCGAAAGAGATGTGGGACAACTTTACGGTGCTCGGCTTTGGCAAACCGTACAAAATTGGCTTCCCCGGTGTGGCCGCCGGTTTGTTGCGCCCGTATAAAAATTGGCAACCGATTGAGCAAGCCACCATGTCCTATGGCCACGGGATTGCGATTTCGCTGTTGCAATTAACGCATGCGTACACCGTGTTTGCGCGTGATGGCGAAATTATTGACTTGACCTTGATTAAACGCGACAGCCCTGATCCCGTGCCCGGTCAGCGGATTTTTTCTGCGGAAACCGCCAAAGAAATGCGCACCATGATGCACATGGCGACTGAGCCGGGCGGTACAGCGCCGCGTGCGCAGGTCATCGGCTATACCGTCGCGGGCAAAACCGGTACCGCCTATAAAGTTGAGGGCAATGGCTACAACAAAAACAAATACGTCGCGACCTTTGCCGGTCTCGCGCCAGTGAGTGAGCCGCGCATTGTCGTGGCGGTGATGGTAGACGATCCAGCGGCGAACGGCCACTACGGTGGTGTGGTGGCGGCGCCGATTTTTAGCCAAATTGTGTCAGAAACCTTGCGTACTTTGTCGGTCACACCGGATGCACCGTATAAAACCTCGATCAATCAAGACGGTGGTATCGAGGAGGCCATGTAATGAAAACCCAATCCATGAATACCCGAGCCAATCAACTCAGCGCACAGCAAGTGACCGTACTAACACACGTTTTATCGGCGCTGGGTAACTACGCGCAGCAGAAAAAACACCTGTCCAGCGACAGTCGCAAGATCGAAGCGGGCGACGCCTTCGTTGCCTACGCGTTTGATCCGCGCTCGTCCAACAGCGACAAACATGACGGTCGCACTTATGTGGACGTGGCGCTGCAAAATGGCGCAGGCGCGGTGCTGTGGCAAGACGGCAAAACCATGCCGCCGCTCACGATTCCTGCGCGCGCCGTACCGCAACTCAATGTTTTGGCGGGGCATATTGCCCACAGCTACTATGGCAAGCCGTCGGAAGCCATGCGCATGATTGCGATTACCGGCACCAATGGCAAAACCTCCAGCGCGCAATGGCTCGCGCAGATTTTAGCCAAACATGATTTGCCGTGCGGCATCATGGGCACGCTGGGCGTGGGTTTCCCTGATGCGATGCAGGAAACCGGCTTCACCACGCCGCAAGCGGTTGAAGTACACCGCTACCTCGCCGATATGCGCGCGCAAGGCGCGAAAGCAATGGCGATGGAAGTGTCCTCACACGCTTTGGAACAAGGGCGCGTGAATGGCGTCGCGTATGAAGTGGCGCTGTTCACCAATCTGTCGCGTGACCATTTGGACTATCACGGCGATATGGCGAGCTACGAAGCTGCTAAAGCGCACCTGTTTACTTGGAACACGCTCAAAACCGCCGTCATCAATACCGACGACGAAGTGGGTCTGCGCTACGCGCAGATCGCCAAACAATACGGCGTGCGCGTGATTGGTTACGGTTTGAACCCGCAGCCTGATGGCGTGAAACACTATTTACACGCGAGCGAGATTGACCAATCCGGCGCATTGACCCAGTTCACCTTGACTACCGATGGCGTCGCGCATCAGGTGCGTTCGCGTTTGGTCGGTGAGTTCAATGTCATGAATACGCTCGGCGTGCTGGGCGTGTGTCTGGCGTTGGGCTTGAATTTGGCCGAATGCGTGGCCGATTGCGCCGATATTGCCGCCGCGCCCGGTCGGATGCAACGCTTTGGCGGTGACGGCGAGCCGCTGGTGGTGGTCGATTTTGCGCACACGCCGGATGCCTTGGAAAAAACCTTGACGGCGCTGTTGCCGATTGCCCATCAACGCGGTGGCCAATTGACCTGCGTATTTGGTTGCGGTGGTGACCGTGATCCGGGCAAGCGCCCGCAAATGGGCGCCATTGCGCAAAAAATCGCTGACCGCGTGGTCGTGACCTCGGACAATCCGCGCACCGAAGAGCCGGAAGCAATCGTGCGCGATATTTTGGCAGGAATGACTATGAATGAACGCGTGCAGTCGGAAGTACATCGTCCAAGCGCGATCAATCAAACGGTGGCGCGCGCTGATGTGGCTGATGTGATCTTGATTGCCGGTAAAGGACATGAGCCGTACCAAGATGTGCAGGGCGTGAAACATCCGTATTCTGATTTGGTACAAGCGCAAGAGGCATTGAACGTGTGGCGCAACGCAACGCCTGCGCCCATAGTGAATGAGGTGGCTGAGGCAAATAAGAGTGCTGCTCCTGAACCAGCAGAAACCGCCGACGAGCAAATGGGTTCATGCGACATCAATGGTCAGCACATCAGTTTCAAGCGGGTGTCGATTGACACGCGCACCATGCAGCCGACCGATTTATTGATCGCGCTCAAAGGCGAGCGTTTCGATGCGCACGACTTTTTGCCGAAATTGCAACTGGGGCAAGTCGCCGCCGTATTGGCCGAGCGCGTGCCGGAAGGTTTTGCGATTCCGCACATCATCGTGGATGACACGCATCGAGCTTTGCAGGATTTGGCGAAAAGTTGGCGCTCACAATTTGACGTGCCGGTCGCTGTGGTGACGGGCAGTAATGGCAAAACCACGGTGAAAGAAATGCTGTCGGCGATTATGCGCGCCGCGTTTGACGACGCTTATCTGGCGACGCGCGGCAATCTGAATAACGACATCGGCTTGCCACTGACTTTGCTGGAGATGAACAAAAGCCACCGTGCGGCGGTGATTGAATTGGGGATGAATCATCCGGGCGAAACCGCACAATTGGCGCCGATCGTCGCGCCGACCGTAGCGATTATCAATAATGCCCAACGCGAGCATCAAGAATTCATGCAGACCGTTGAAGCCGTTGCTTACGAGCACGCCGATGTGATTGACAGCGTGGTTGAGGGCGGCGCGGTGGTGTTCCCTGCCGATGACACCTACGCCGCGATCTGGCGTGAACGTGCGCAGGCGCGCGGTGTTGCGACGCATGAATTTAGCCTGAATCCAGCAGCGCACGCGGCCTATAGCGCGCGCTACGAATTGGGCTTGTACGCCTCCACTGTGCAGTTGGTCACACCGATGGGGCAATGCACCACGCAGATCAATATTCCGGGTGTGCACAATGTACACAACGCCTTGGCGGCGTGCGCCGCCGCTACCGCGATGGGCGTACCTCTGGATGCGGTGGCCAAAGGTTTGGCGAATTTCGTACCGGCCAAGGGTCGCTTGCAAACGCACCGTTTGGCGGCTTTGGGTGAGAGCGTGATTTTGATTGACGACACCTACAACGCCAATCCTGACTCGGTATTGGCGGCGATTGATGTGTTAGCCAACGCGGCGGGGCGGAAAATTTTGGTGCTCGGCGATATGGGTGAAGTGGGCGATGACGGTGAGGCTTTCCACGCCGAGATCGGCGCACATGCGGCGCAACACGGTGTGAATGTATTGTTGGCGACGGGCGAAATGATGCGTCAGGCGACGCAGGCGTTTGGCGTGGGCGCGCAGCATTTTGACGACGTGACGGCGATGGCCGATGTGGTGCGCGCGCACATTCAGAGTGGTGCCAACACGATTTTGGTCAAAGGTTCACGGTTTATGGGGATGGAGCGCGTGGTGGATGCCTTGCTGGAAATGAATCAAGCGCAGGCGGCTCAAGCAAGCAGTTTGCCGGAAACAACAGAACAATAAAGTTTGAAAAAAGTTTAAAAAGGAACACACATGCTACTGGAATTAGCCAAATGGCTCTCACAATTGTCACCGGAACTGCGGTTTTTCGCGGTGTTCAATTACCTGACTTTGCGTGCATTGCTGGCGATGGGCACGGCTTTGATTATCGGTTGGGTGGCAGGGCCGCGCGTGATTCGTCGTCTGGCGGAGATGAAATTCGGTCAAGCAGTACGCACCGACGGGCCACAAACGCATTTGGTCAAACAGGGCACACCGACTATGGGCGGCGCCTTGATTTTGATCGCCATTGGTATTTCGGTCTTGCTGTGGGCGGATTTGTCCAACCGTTTTATTTGGATTTTGATGCTGGTGACGATGGGCTTTGGCTGGGTCGGTTGGGCGGATGATTATCGCAAAATCGTGAACCGCGATCCAAATGGTATGCCCAGCCGCGAAAAATATATGTGGCAAACCATCATCGGTGTGATCGCGGCGGTCGGTTTGGCGTTTTCGGTGTCCGCAGGGTCAGAGTTGCAAACCTTTGGCCTGTTTTGGGAATGGCTCAAAAGCGGTATGACCATGCCGCTACCGAATAAGGCGGATTTGATCGTGCCGTTTTTCAAAACCGTGAGTATGCCGCTGGGTGTATTCGGCTTCATGATTTTGTCCTACTTCGTGATTGTGGGTACGAGTAATGCGGTCAATCTGACCGACGGTTTGGATGGTTTGGCAATTATGCCGACGGTGATGGTCGGTGTGGCGCTGGGGATTTTTGCCTATGTGGAAGGCAATTTCAATTACTCGCGTTATTTGCTCCTGCCGCACATCAAAGGCGCGGGCGAGGTGTTGGTATTCTGCGCGGCGATGGCCGGTGCGGGCTTGGCCTTTTTGTGGTTCAACGCTTATCCAGCGCAGGTGTTCATGGGTGACGTGGGCGCGTTGGCACTCGGTGGTGCGCTCGGTACGATTGCGGTGATTGTGCGTCAGGAATTGGTGTTGTTCATTATGGGTGGTGTGTTTGTGGTGGAAACGCTGTCGGTGGCTTTGCAGGTGATTTATTTCAAATACACCAAAAAACGCTATGGCGTCGGCAAACGGATTTTATTGATGGCGCCGCTGCACCATCATTTTGAGCAAAAAGGTTGGCGCGAAACGCAGGTCGTGGTGCGCTTTTGGATCATCACCATGATGTTGGTATTGATCGGTTTGGCCAGTTTGAAACTGCGTTAATTGAGTGATGTATTGAGTTGGGGCATAAGACAATGACACAAAAGCAGTTGGTGATCGGTTTGGGTGAGTCGGGCGTGGCGATGGTGCGCTACGCGACGCGCACGGCTGCGCCGGTGTCTGTGTACGATTCGCGCCAATCTCCGGCGGCTTTGCCTGCGTTTGCACAGCGTTATCCCGATGTGACCGTGCATTGCGGTGATTTTTCGGCGGATTATTTGGATGGCGTGGGCGAAGTGCTGCTCAGTCCGGGCTTGAGCCCGCACGCCGAGCCACTCAAAACGATTATTGCGCAGGCGAATGCGCGCGGCATTGCGGTATTGGGCGAACTGGCGGTATTTACCCGAGCATTGCACGAGTTGAATGGACAGAACGCTTACGCGCCGAAGGTGCTGGCGGTGACGGGTACCAATGGCAAAACCACCGTGACCTCGTTGACCCGTCATTTGTGTCACGCGGCGGGCGTGAGCGTGATCGCGGCGGGCAATATCAGCCCGTCCATGCTGGACGCGCTGTGCGATGCGTTGGAGCAGGACGCGCTGCCGCAGGTATGGGTGCTGGAGTTGTCGAGTTTCCAATTGCAGTTCGCGCAAAGCAACGCCATTGGCTTTAATCCAGATGCAGCGACGGTATTGAACCTGTCGCAGGATCATTTGGACTGGCACGCCGACATGGCGGAATACACGCAGGCCAAGGCGCAGATTTTCGGTGCGGACACGGTACAAGTGCTGAACCGCGATGATGCGGCTGTGAATGCGATGGCCAAGCCGAATGCGCGCGTGCTGAGTTTTGGCGTGAATGTGCCGACCGCCGTAGGGCAATACGGCCTGTGGCGTGAAGGCAAACACAGCGCGGCAACGATGGAATGGCTCAGTGTCGCGCTGGCGGATGAGAGCGGCGTGGAGAAGAAAAAACGCGGTCAAGCGGAAGTGGCTACGCCGATCAGCGTGCAACGCCTGATGCCAACCGATGCTCTGCGCATTCGCGGGCGTCACAATGCGATGAACGCATTGGCAGCGCTGGCGCTGTGTCGCGCAATTGATTTGCCGCTGGCGAAATTGCTGCATGGTTTGCGCGATTATGCCGGTGAGCCGCACCGCGTGCAGTGGATTCAGAATGTCAACGGTGTGGATTTTTATGACGATTCCAAAGGCACGAACGTCGGTGCGACGCTGGCGGCGATTGAAGGATTGGGTCAGCCCATCGTGTTGATCGCCGGTGGTGACGGTAAGGGGCAGGATTTCACGCCGATGACTGAGGCGGTCAAAGCCCATGTGCGCAGCGTGTGCCTGATTGGCAAAGATGCCGAGGCGATTGCGCAGGCGTGGCAGGACACGGGCGTGGCGATGCAGCAATTCGAGACTCTCGAAGCCGCCACCCGCTATGCGGCGCAGAGTGCGCAGAGCGGTCAGGCTGTGTTGCTTTCGCCGGCGTGTGCGAGCTTGGATATGTTTAAAAATTACGCGCACCGCGCCGAGGTGTTTGTCACGGCGGTGCGTGAGTGGGCGCAGGATTGCGGTCAGGTTTAAACCGGTACGGTAAAAGTAAATGATAGGGGCGTGGTGGTTTAAGTATCACGCCGGTGTTTGGGGATAAGCATTATGCGGATATTGGATGTGTTGGGCTTGGAGCGACGGGCAGAACAACGGAGTGATGGCTATGAGCATCGCGTCCGTCGTTTGCGCACGCAGGCTTGGCAAGAGGTCGATCCGGTGTTGCTGTGGATTCCGATATTGTTGATGTTTTTTGGCTTGATTATGGTGTATTCGGCCAGCATTGCTTTGCCGGATTCGCCGAAGTTTCACAATTATTCGCGTTATCACTTTTTTATTCGGCATGGTTTGAGCTTGGCAGTGGGTTTTGGTGCAGCGATTTTTGCGTTTAACGTGAGCAGTGCCAATTGGCAAAAACTCGCGCCGGTGATGTTTTTGATTGCGCTGTTTTTATTGATTATCGTGCTGGTTCCGCATGTGGGTTTGCGTGTGAACGGTGCGCGGCGCTGGTTGCCTTTGGGCTTTATGAATTTTCAGCCATCCGAGATGATGAAGTTGGCGGCGTGTATTTATGTGGCGGATTATTGTGTGCGCAAAAATCAGGATCTGCGCGTGTTCAATAAAGGCGTTTTGCCAATGATCGTGGTGCTCGGTTTGGTGTCGATTTTGTTGCTGCTGGAGCCGGACATGGGTGCGCTGATGGTGATCGCGGTGATTACCATGGGCGTGATTTTCTTGGGCGGCGTGAATTTTAAAGTGTTCGGCGCGTTGTTTGCCAGCATGGTGGCGGCGTTTGCGGCGCTGGTGATCGTGACGCCGTGGCGTGCGCGACGGATTTTTGCCTATTTGGATCCGTGGAAGGATGAGAATGCGCAAAACGGCGCGTATCAGTTGACTCAGTCATTGATTGCTTTTGGTCGCGGTGAGCTGTGGGGGCAGGGTTTGGGTAGCTCGGTGCAAAAAATGTTTTACCTGCCCGAGGCGCATACCGACTTCATCATGGCGGTGGTTGGTGAAGAGTTTGGTTTGCTCGGCGTTTGGGTGGTGATTGTGGCGTTTGTGGTGTTGGTGCGAAAAATTTTTATGGTGGCGCGCGAGTCCATGGCGTTTGAGCGCAATTTTCAAGCGCTGGCAACGCAAGGCGTGGGTATTTGGCTTGGCGTGCAAGGGTTTATCAATATGGGTGTGAATATGGGGATGTTGCCGACCAAGGGGCTAACTCTGCCGTTCATCAGCTACGGCGGTAGCGCTTTGCTGTTCAACTGCTTGGCAATGGCATTTGTTTTGCGTGTGGATTATGAGAATCGACGCTTGAAACGTGGAGAACCGGTATGAGTACCACGAAGACAACACAACGACCTCGGACGATTTTGATTATGGCCGGCGGTACCGGCGGTCACATCATGCCCGGTTTGGCGGTAGCGCAGACTTTGGTTGATGCGGGGCACAAAGTATCGTGGCTCGGTGGCGCGGCGGACTCGATGGAGGCGCGTCTCGTGCCGAAATATGGTTATGAATTTAACAGCGTGGACTTCAGCGGTGTTCGTGGCAAGGGCGTGAAAACCTTGGCGCTGGCGCCGTTTAAATTGCTCAAAGCGATTGCACAGACGCGCAAAGTGCTGCAAAAAGTGCGTCCGCATGTGGTGCTCGGTATGGGCGGCTACATCACCGTGCCAGGTGGTTTGACCGCGAAATTGACCGGCATTCCGATTGTATTGCATGAGCAAAATTCGATTGCCGGCATGTCGAATAAATTATTGGCAAAAATGGCCAGCCGGATTTTGACTGGCTTTCCGAATGTATTTGAGGGCGGTGAATGGGTCGGTAATCCGGTGAAAAGCGTGATTGCGGATTTGCCTGAACCGCAAGCGCGCTTTGCCACACGCTCTGGCACGCTGAAATTGGCGGTGATCGGCGGCAGTTTGGGTGCGCAGGCGTTGAACGAAAACGTGCCAAAGGCACTGGCGTTATTAAACGAGAACGAGCGCCCTGATGTGGTGCATCAGGCGGGTGAAAAATTGATTGATACACTGCGTCGCAATTATCAAGAGGCCGGTGTGCAGGCGCAGTGCGTGCCATTCGTGGACGACATGGCGGCCTTGTACGCTGAGGTGGATCTGCTGATTTGCCGCGCCGGTGCGATGACGGTATCCGAATTGGCAGCGGCGGGCGTGCCGAGCATTATGGTGCCGTTTCCGGCGGCAGTGGACGATCATCAAACTGCGAACGCACAATTATTGGTTGATGCGGGTGCGGGGCAATTGTTGCCGCAAACCGAATTGACGCCGGCGCATTTGGCAGAGCTGTTGCGCGGTTTGAACCGCGAACAATTGAGCCGACAGGCGACGAATGCACGCACGGTGGCCAAGCCCAATGCGACGGCGGATGTGGCGAAAATCTGTTTGCAAGTTGCGGGTATTAAAAACGTTTATAGCGATGTTTGAATAAAAAAGACAATGAAAGCAGTTTATGAAACACAACATTAAAAACATTCATTTTGTCGGTATTGGTGGCGCGGGTATGAGCGGCATCGCCGAGGTGCTTTTGAATTTGGGTTACCACGTGTCCGGCTCGGATGCGGCTGAGAGTGCGAATGTGAAACGCTTGCGCAGTTTGGGCGCGAATGTCCATATCGGTCATGCAGCAGAAAATGCACAAAAAGCCGATGTGCTCGTCGTTTCCACCGCTATTGCCGAGGACAACCCCGAATTAGTCGCGGCACGCGAGCGCAAAATTCCTGTGGTGCCACGCGCGGTGATGTTGGCCGAATTGATGCGCTTTCGCAGCGGTATTGGGATTGCAGGGACACATGGGAAAACGACGACGACATCATTGGTCGCCAGCGTGATGGGCGAAGGTGGCTTGGATCCGACCTTTGTGATCGGTGGCAAACTGACCAGTGCGGGTGTGAATGCACGCTTGGGGCAAGGCGACTATATCGTGGCTGAGGCGGATGAATCGGATGCGTCGTTCCTGCATTTGTCGGTAGTGATCGCGGTGATTACCAATATCGATCAAGACCACATGGATACCTATGGGCACGACTTTAATAAATTGAAAGACGCATTTGTTGCCTTCACCCGCAGTATTCCGTTCTACGGCGCGGCGGTGGTGTGCATTGATGATGCGAATGTGCGCGAAATCGTGCCAAATTTGCAAAAAACAGTCATTAGCTATGGTCTGAGTGAGGACGCGCAGGTGCGCGCGTATGACGTGGTGGATGCGAATGGGCAAATGCGTTTTAAAGTGAGCCGCACGGGCTTTGGTGAGGACTTGCCGGTGTTGGACGTGACGCTGAATTTACCCGGTTTGCACAATGTGCGCAACGCCTTGGCCGCGATTGCGGTCGGTACGGAAGTGGATGTGTCGGACGAAGCGATTTTGAAAGCTTTGGCGGAGTTCAACGGTGTGGGACGTCGTTTCCAACGTTACGGTCAGGTTAAAGTTTCTGAAGCCCGTGGCGGTGGCGAATTTACCTTGATTGACGACTACGGCCATCATCCGGTGGAAATGGCGGCGACTTTGAGCGCGGCGCGCGGCGCATTTCCGAATCAGCGCATTGTGTTGGCGTTTCAGCCGCACCGCTACACCCGCACGCGTGACTGTTTTGAAGATTTTGTGAGCGTGCTCTCGGGCGCGGACGGTGTGCTTTTGACCGAGGTGTACGCGGCGGGAGAGCCGGCAATTGTCGCGGCGGATGGTCGTGCATTGACGCGCGCGTTGCGTGTCGCGGGCAAGGTTGAGCCGGTGTTTGTCGAGCAGGTGGCGCAGATGCCGCAGGCGATTGCCGATTATGTACAGAATGGCGATGTGGTCATCACCATGGGCGCGGGTTCGATCGGCGGTGTGGCGGCGAAAACGCTGGAATTATTGGGCCAAGCCTGATTGTGGAGAGATGAAATGGCGAATATCGATGTGAAACAATTGGGCAAAGTGGCGGTGCTGTACGGCGGGATTTCCGCCGAGCGCGAAGTGTCGCTCAAATCAGGCACGATGGTGCACGCGGCGTTGGTGAAACAGGGCGTGGATGCGCATTTGTTCGATACCCAAGAGCGTGAGTTGTTTGACCTCAAGCGTGAAGGCTTTGACCGCGCATTCATTATTTTGCATGGTCGCTTTGGCGAAGATGGCACGGTGCAAGGCGCGCTGGAATTGCTCGGCATTCCGTACACCGGCAGTGGTGTGTTGGCCAGCAGCTTGGCGATGGATAAAGTGCGCACCAAGCAAATTTGGTTGCAACACGGTTTGCAAACGCCGAAATACGTCGTACTTTCGCGTGGCGAGGCAGTGGATGTGGATGCGATTGTGGCGCAACTGGGTTTACCGCTGTTCGTCAAACCGCCGCTGGAAGGCTCTACGGTCGGCGCGGGGAAAGTGTCGTCTGCCGATCAATTACAGGCCGCGTGTGAATTGGCATGGCGCTACGACACACATGCTTTGATTGAGCAGTGTATCGAAGGGCGCGAAGTCACCTGCGCGATACTGGGTTCGAGCAACGGTGCGCATGCCTTGCCACTGGTGGAAATCAAAGCACCGGATGGCAATTACGATTTTGAGCACAAATATTTGTCGAACGATACGCAATATATTTGCCCAGCTCAGTTACCGGATGCGCTGACTCAGCGCATTCAGGAGATGTTTGTACAGGCCTATCGCGCGCTCGGTTGTGCGGGTTGGGGGCGTGGTGAAGTGTTGATTCGTGACAGCGATCAAGAGCCGTTTTTGTTGGAAATGAATACAGCGCCGGGTATGACCGATCATTCGCTGGTGCCGATGGCGGCGCGTGCGGCGGGTATGAGTTACGAAGAGTTGGTTTTGGCGATTTTGGCAGATGCGCGTTTGCATGTACAGCGCACACCTGAACGGAATAAATAAGGCAAGGTAGTCTGGTATGCAAGCGTTTTGGGACGATCTCGATTTGATGCAAGCAGTCACCCGCATGATGGTGTGGGCGGCATGTGCCTTGCTGTTCGTCGCCGGCGTGGGTTGGTTGCTCCAGCGGCCGTACTTTTCGATCAATCAGTTTCGTTTTGTCGGTGATGTGCAGCAGTTGGATCAGAAGCAAACGCATGATTTGATTCAGAGCAATTTGGATCATGGCTTGGCTGGTGGTTTTTTCTCGATGAATTTGTACCAAGTGCAGGACAGCTTGCAGCAACTCTCTTGGGTCAAAAGCACATCGATTCGCCGCGTGTGGCCGCATGAAATCGAGGTCAGCATTGCGGCGCATCAACCGCTGGCGATTTGGAAAGACCGCTACCTTAGCCCTGAGGGACAACTATTCCACGCGCAGGTGAGTGATGATGCGCGCGCCAAGTTGATCGAGACCGAGGGGCCGGACGAGGCGGCTGGTTTGGTGGCGCAAGAATTGCCGTTGCTACAGCAGTGGTTGGCGCCGTTGGGATGGTCAGTGAAAAAAGTCAGCCTGTCGCAACGCTATAGCTGGCAAGTGGCGCTGAGCAATGGCTTGGTGATTGAGATGGGGCGTGCGGATACGCCGACGGTGATTGAAGAGCGGGTACAGCGCTTGATCAAATCAGGTGATTTTGTGAAAGACAATATCGGGGAAGCAGGCGGCTACATTGACCTGCGCTACCCCAACGGATTTGCGATGCGTTCCGAAAAATTGCATCGCGTGAACACAGAGACGATGATTAACACAGGTGGAAAACTATGAGCGAACCGACTAAAGATTTAATTGTGGCGTTGGATATTGGCACATCAAAAGTGGTGGCCATGATTGCCGAAGTTTTGCCGAACAATGGATTCAATGTCATCGGCATCGGTCACCATCCGTCGCGCGGGATGAAGCGCGGTATGGTGGTGAATATCGAGGAAACGATTCAAACCATTCAGTACGCGATTAAGGAAGCCGAGCTGCGCGCTGGCTTCACCGTGCGCAGTGTGTGCACCGGCATCGCGGGCAGCCATATTCACAGCTTCAATTCCAGCGGCATGGTTGCGGTGAAAGACACCGAAATCACGCAAAACGACATTGAACGTGTGCTCGATACCGCGCGTGCGGTCAGCATTCCAGCAGATCAGCAAATTTTGCATGTACTGCCGCAGGAATACAAAGTCAATGACCAAGACGGCATCCGCACGCCAATTGGCATGACCGGTATGCGTTTGGAAGTCAAAGTACACATCATCACCGGTTCGGTTTCGGCGGCACAAAATATCGTCAAATGTATTCGTCGCTGTGGTTTGGAAGTGTCTGATTTGCGCTTGCAACCATTGGCCTCCAGTACCGCAACCTTGACCCAAGACGAGCAGGACATCGGCGTGGCCTTGGTCGATATCGGTGGCGGCACGACCGACATTGCTGTTTTCGTCGATGGCGCGATTCGCCACACAGCGGTGATTCCGATTGCGGGCGACCAAGTGACCAACGACATCGCGATGGCCTTGCGCACGCCGACGGCGGAGGCCGAAGAATTGAAATTGCGCTATGGCGTGGCCAAACAAGGCATGGTTCCGTCCGAAAGCGTAGTGGAAATTCCGGGTGTGGGCGATCGCGTGGCGCGCCGCGTGAAACGTCAATCTTTGGCGGCGGTGATTGAACCGCGTTTGGAAGAATTATTCGTACTGGTTCAGCGCAATTTGCAAGAAGCCGGTTTTGAACATTTAATCGCTTCGGGCGTGGTTTTGACCGGCGGCACGAGCTTGTTGCCCGGCGTGACCGAGTTGGCCGAGGAAGTGTTTATGAAGCCGGTGCGCATTGCCCAGCCGATGTACGACGGCAATTTGGCCGATATCGTGTGCAACCCGCGTTACTCAACCGTGGTGGGTCTGCTGATGTCGGCGCGTGAAAAGCGCGGCGAGGTCGAAGCGCGTTTGAGCGATCAGCGTGGTGGCGCGATGCGCAAAAAAGCAGCGGAAAAATCATCAGCGAACGATGGCACGAAGCGTTCGATTTTGAAAGTCATGCGCGATTGGTTTGTCAAAACATTCTGACGATCATTCATGCGGAGTTGAGTTTTAAGCAGTATTAATTATGTATCACATTCCGGCAACGGAATACTTTAAAGGGGAAAACCATGAGCTTTGAAATGTTAAATGAAGCACCAGAAGGCACAGTCATCAAAGTGGTGGGTGTGGGCGGCGCAGGTGGTAATGCGATTCAACACATGATCGCCAAAGGCGTGCAAGGCGTTGAATTTATCTGCGCCAATACCGATGCGCAAGCATTGCGCCACGCGACCACCATGCACAAATTGCAGTTGGGTGAGTCTGGCTTGGGCGCGGGCGCGAAACCAGAAGTCGGTCGCGCGGCGGCAGAAGAAAACCGCGAACGCATTGCCGATATGCTGCGCGACGCCAATATGGTGTTCATCACCGCCGGTATGGGTGGCGGTACAGGCACAGGCGCGGCACCGGTGATCGCGGAAGTGGCGAAAGAATTGGGTATTTTGACCGTGGCGGTCGTATCCAAACCATTTGAATACGAAGGCCCACGTCGTATGCGCGTGGCCGAAGAAGGCTTGCGCCAATTGGAACAACAAGTGGATTCGCTCATCATCATTTTGAACGAAAAACTTGAGCAAATTTTGGGCGATGACATCAGCATGGAAGAGGCATTTGAAGCCGCTGACGACGTGTTGAACAACGCCGTTGCCGGTATCGCCGAAATCATCAACGTCGATGGCCACATCAATGTCGACTTTAACGACGTGAAAACCGTGATGGGCGAACAAGGTCGCGCGATGATGGGTACAGCGACTGCATCAGGCGCGGATCGCGCACGTATTGCGGCGGAAGAAGCCGTTGCTAGCCCGTTGCTCGATGGCGTCAACTTGGCCGGCGCGCGTGGTATTTTGATCAATATCTCCGCGTCACACGACACCTTGAAAGCGCGTGAAACCCGTCAAGTGGTCAGCATCATCCGTGAAAATGCGTCTGACGACGCCACCGTGATTTACGGTTTCGTGTATGACGACAGCTTGGGCGATAAATTGCGTGTGACCGTGGTCGCAACGGGTTTGGGTGGCGCGCGCGCGGTCGAAACCGATAACGTTGGCACGCGCGTGTTGCACAGCGCACCGGTAGCGACAGCGCCTGCGTTTCAAGCACCCGTAGAAGACCTCGCGTCGATTCAAGCGGCGGCTTATGCCAATACAGCGCCTGCGGCAGTTGCACCGTCAGCGGTCAATGGCTGGGTACAACCGACTGCGCAAGCGGTGGCCGAACCCGCGCCACGTCGTGCGAGCATTCCGACCTTTGGTGACTACAACGAGTTAGACGTACCGACTTGGGCGCGTCAGCGCGAACCGCAAGTAGCGCAACAGCGTACGGTTAATGGCGATGCGTTCTTTGAAGATTTGGACGTACCGGCATTCTTGCGTCGTCAAGCGGACTAAATCGCGCACAGCTATGCCGCTGATGCGTGCTGAGTAAGGCGCAGAGCGTCCGTATGGTCGTGGTGTCCCCTTCACCCCGATTGTGCGGGCAGCTCGGTGTCTTGATGTCGCATGGGTGGCGTGCTCCGTGTCTGTTTCTGTTCCATTCGATCAGCTTGAGCTGATTCAAACGATTTCTGATTATAAATAATGCTTTGGTAGCACTTCACCCCATAGCCTGAACGGCGATGGGGTTTGTTTTTTTGCGGTATCATTATGTTCATAGAATCTGCTGTGCGCTCAGCACCATTACAGGAATGATTATGTCAATCACACAACACGCGATTTTGCAAAAAACCATTGCGCAAACCATTGAAACCACCGGTATCGGCCTGCACTCGGGGCGCAAGGTGACGCTGACGCTCAAACCTGCGCCGGTCAACACCGGCGTGGTGTTTCGGCGCACGGACGTAGCTGCTGAATTGGACATTACCTGTCGGCCAGAGCACGTCATCGACACGCGTATGGCGACCACTTTGGCACATCCCGATAATCCGGCGGCGCGGGTTTTGACCATCGAGCATTTGATGTCGGCGCTGGCTGGATTGGGCGTAGACAACGTGATTATCGAGGTCAATGCGCCGGAAATCCCGATCATGGATGGCAGCGCCACCAGCTTTGTGTATTTGATTAGCAGTGTTGGTTTGGTCGCGCAGGATGAACTGCGCCGCTTCATCCGTATCAAGCAGTCGGTGGAAGTGACTGAGGGCGACAAGCGTGCGCGCCTCGACCCGTATTTTGGCTTTAAAGCGTTGTTCGATATCGAGTTTCATCATCCGGCGATTGACGACACGGGTACGCACTGCGAGATTGATTTCACTGGCGACGCCTATGTGCGGCAGATTTCGCGCGCGCGCACCTTTGGCTTCATTCAGGATGTTGAGGCTTTGCGCGGCTTGGGTTTGGCGCAGGGTGGCAATTTGGCCAACGCGATTGTGCTGGATGAATACAAAATCCTCAATCCCGAAGGACTGCGTTATAACGACGAGTTCGTCAAACACAAAATTCTGGACGCGATTGGCGATTTGTATGTGATCGGCGCGCCGATTTTGGGCGCGTATACGGCGTACAAATCAGGGCACGCATTGAATAATGTGCTGATTCGCGCGGTGTTGGCCGATGAAGCGAACTATGAATATGTGACGTTTGAAAACGAGGCGAATGCGCCGAGCTATGCGGGTATTCGCGGCGATGCGCTCGCATCAAAAGCGACCACGCGTGCTACAGCATAAGGTGCGGCAACCGTTTGTTTACGGCCGCGCCTTGGATTTTCTGAAGGCATTCAGCACAATCAGACCACGCAGTAGCGGCACGAGCAATCGAGCAAGCACATTTTTGCGTTTGCCGGGTAGCCAGCGCGTTAACAGCAACAGAATCCCGTTCAAAATTTGAGGCTGATTGAGCCAGCCTTGGCTCAGAAGGCGTCGTATGCCACGCGCGCTTCGAATATTGAGCACGCCATCCGCGCGGCTGGTGCGCAGCGTTTGCTGAAACTGCAATTTATCCTTGAGCAGTTGCAGGCGCAAAACTTCCCCTTCCAATAGCAGCCGCTGTTTGCGTGCGTTCAGTTCCGTTTTATTCATGGACGCGCTCCTGCGCTGATTGGCGCTCCGTTGTTTGAATCGGTGCTTGTTGCGTGGTTAAGGTTTGCCAATCATCTTTAACAGCGCCCATGCTGGATCCAAACCACGGTGTGCGAACCGCGCGGCGCACCCACCCAAAAGCGAGCAAGGCGAACAGCACGAAAAACAATGCGAGACCGCCGAGCAAGTAAATGCGCCATGACTCCGGCGCCACCAATATAATCAACAGCAGGGTGAACAGCGAGGCCATGAATACCGACAACACGCCCAATAGACTCAAAATCACGCTCGCCCAAACCGTGTGCTTGGCTGAGCGGGCTTCCAGCAATAGTAGCTCGACGCGGTTGAGCAACAAAGCGCTGACCTTTGAGATGAAGGACTCAAGCGCAGAGGTTGTGCCGCCGTTTGCCGCGTGATCGCGAGCCTGATCGGATTCTGTGGATTGTGCCAAGGACTGCTCCTATTGATCGCTGGGCGCACATCAGGTTGTAGCCTTATATGCGCATGGATGATTTTGGCGTGACAGCCTTAGCGTCGGGAAACCAGTAAGCCGAGCAAAAAGCCGACTGCTGTGGCGACACCGACCGATTGCCACGGATTGGCGTGTACATATTCGTCGGTCACATCAGCCGCTTCGCGTGCTTTTTTGCGCGTGTGCTGTTTGGCCGAATGCAGCGAGTCTTTGACTTTGTCCATATTGTCGGATAACTTTGCGCGCAGTCGGCTCACATGATCGTCCGCATGTTCGCTCGCATCGGTGAGTATACCTTGAGCATCGGTTAATAATTGTTGGATGTCCGCGATCAAGCGTTCTTTCTCTTGTACGAGGTCGTGTTCTGATTTGACTGTAGCAGGCATGATGAATCCTTTCTGAGGTGGTTTGACACACGTTGGAAGGAGCACGCAACGCACTTTCAGCGCCTTTGGCGATTGAAAAAATGTCTATCAATTCAAAGGGCTAAGTTCATTCTAACATAAAGCCCTACTTCAAAAATGGCCAAAAATGGCAGGTTGAATGGTATGCTTGCTTTGATCGTTGGTGTCTGTCCATGACCGTTATGTGCCTAACAAATCCAACTGCGCCGCGCCGTCCGGCTCGCGTAAACGCACGCCCACACCCAGCAGGCGAATCGCACCGACATGCTTTTGGCACAGGCTGGCGAGCAGTTGTTCAAAATGCGTGCGCGACAGATCATGGCTGTTCATCTCCAGCGTGTGAATTTTAAAATTCGCCATGCGCAGTTTGACAAAAGTTTTTTGAACCAAATGCTCCGCGCGGTGGCGTTCAATCCGCCTTAATAAATCGGCGTGTAGCTCGCCCAATGGCGTGGTCGCATCCGCAAAACCATGCAAATCATGCGCGAATGTGGTTTCGACGCTGATGGACTTACGCAGGCGCTGCGGGTGTACGGCGCGTGGGTCAATGCCTCGCGCCGCTTGATACAAAGACGAGCCGAGTTTGCCAAACTGTGCAATCAGGAAAGGCAAATCGCGCTCGCGTATATCGGCGCAGGTGAATAGACGCAAACGGTGCATTTTTTCCGCCGTGCGCGGGCCGACACCAAATAATTTTTCCACTGGCAGTTTACGCACAAACGCATCCACATCCTGCGGGCGAATGACGAATAAGCCATCCGGTTTGCGCCAGTCGCTGGCAATTTTCGCTAAAAATTTATTCGGTGCGACGCCCGCGGACACCGTCAAGCCCGTTTCCTCGCGCACTCGCGCGCGAATCGCCTGCGCGATCAGCGTCGCACTGCCGCGATGCGCGGAGCAAGCGCTCACATCCACATACGCCTCATCCAGTGAGAGCGGCTCAATCAGATCAGAGTATTCACGGTATATGCGAAAAATGGCCTGCGACGCCGCGCGATAGCGTACAAAGTCCGGCTTGAGCAGAATCAAGTGCGGACATAATTCCAACGCTCGTCGCGTCGGCAACGCCGAGCGCACGCCGAATGCACGCGCTTCGTAGTTGCAGGTCGCGATCACGCCGCGCTGCGCGGTCGTTCCACCCACGGCGATTGGCTTGCCGCGCAAAGACGGATCGTCACGCATTTCCACGGCAGCGTAAAAGCAGTCGGCGTCGAAATGAATGATTTTGCGCGTTGTTTGGGCGATCGCGTCGGGAGGAACGGCTACAGACATAATGGAATTGGATGATGGCTGGTGAAGGACGGCGGCAAAACGGCGGCAAAACGGTGTACGGGCGTTTTCTGAACCACTTGGTGCGTGAATGGTACAACACTGGCTGAAATTTTGGGCAAAATTTGCCAGCCCGCGCGCGGATTGATGTATTGTGATGCTCCCTATAGTTAACCGAATATAAAGGAAACATGGAGTCCCCCAAGCCGTCTGAGCTCTGAGAAAAAACAGTCAGAACGCGACGAGATAGGGATTGTTCCGTGTTTCCTCAATAAGGCTTGAATCCATGAATTTAATTTTGGCACTGGTTTCCGCCGCCGCGTATGGCGTGAGTGATTTTGTCGGTGGTTTGGCCGCACGCCGACATCCGGCGTTGCAAGTGGTTTTGTGGGCGTTTCCGGTATCGGCGTTGGTTTTGCTGCTGTTATCGTGGCTGATCGGCGGCAGTTGGGATACGCGCGCGATTGCCTTTGGCGCGGCCTCCGGCCTGACGTCGGCATTGGCCGGCTGGTGGTTTTTCACCGCGCTGGCCGAGGGAACCATGAGCGTGGTCTCGCCCATCACTTCGGTGCTGGCGGCGTTGATTCCGGTGCTGTTTGGTTTGGCGACCGGTGAGCATTTGAGCGGCAGTGTGCTGGCGGGCATTGTTTTCGCGACGGTGGCGATTGTGCTCATCAGTCAGGAGGCGAATCATCCTGCGCCGCATTTGTTGGCCAGCGAGCAGCCAAAACGCTTGAATAGGCGCGTTTTGCTGTTCACCGTTGGCACGGGTGTTGCGTTTGCCTTGAGCTTCATTTTGATTCATCAAATCGGCGTAACCCAGTCCGGTCTATGGCCGATGTTTGCAGGCAAAGCCGTGGCGTCTGTGGTGACGCTACTGATCGCTCTGCGTTTCGGTCATGTGCGCATGTCGCATGATGCGTCGGTGCTGCGGTATGCGGCAGTGGTTGGCGTACTCGATGTGGTGGCGAATGTGGCGATGTATTATGCGTTTCAGGGGGCGTTTGTCTCAATCATCAGCGTGCTGATTTCGCTGTACCCGCTGTTCACCATTGCGCTGGCGATTGGGCTGCTCAAGGAGCGCACGAATCTTTGGCAAAAAGCGGGCATCGTGCTGGCTCTGTGCGCGATTGGCTTGATTGCGTATGCAGGCTAAGCGCGTTCGCGTGTCTGCCGTAATTGTATGACACGCATGTCATCTGTCATGCTTGGGTCATAAAAACTGATTATATTTTTCCTCTGAATGTTCTTTCAAGGAGCAACGGATGAAAAATCATGTGGTTATTTTTGAGGCGCGTGGTGGTACGGACAAAGGCGAGTTTGGCTTTCGCAAGGATTCTAAAGCCATTATCGATGCGCTCAAAGAGCGTGGCTGGAGTGCTGAAATTATCTTTTACGATGATAGCAATCGCGGTGAAATCTATCGGCACACGCTCAAACAAGCCGATGCCTACATCAGTCGGGTCAATCCGGGTAATTTGGGCAGTGAAATTGGCTATTTTCAAATGCTACGCGAGCTGGTCAGTCAGGGCATCAAGGGGCTACCGCACCCCGACGCGATGATATCCTATGGTGCGAAAAGTGCGATTGAACAGCTGAAAGGTACTCATTTGGTACCGGCTGACGTTTACACCTACTACGATTTTGACACGCTCAAAGAGCAGTTACCCAAAACGCTGAAGCACGGTGTGCGCGTGCTCAAGCAAAACCGTGGTTCGACTGGTGAAGGTATCTGGCGTGTCGAGGTTCTGAACCCTGAGCAATATGAGCACGACATTCCACTCTCAGCGCGACTTAAGTTAACTGAAGCCAAAGACAATCATATCGAAGAAAAATCCTTGCAAGAATTTCTCGAATTTTGTATCCGCTATCTCGAAGGTGCCAACGGCATGTTGCTCGATATGCCCTTTTTGCCACGCATCAAAGAGGGCGAAATCCGCGTACTCATGCTCCGCGATCAAGTCATCAATATCGTGCACAAAAAACCCGCTGATACCCCCGACGCATTTTCTGCAACCCTATTTTCCGGTGCGCAATACCGCTACGATCAGCCCGTCCAGTGGCCGGAGTTGGTCGAAACCATCAAACGCTCGCTTCCTGAATTGCGCGAGCGACTGGGCGACTACGATTTACCCTTGATTTGGACGGCAGATTTCATCCTCGACACCGATCATGCCAATGGCGCTGACAAATATATTCTCGGCGAAATCAATGCCTCCTGCGTTGGCTTTTCCACTCATCTCGAATTGAGCCAATCCATCGCCGATGAAGTCCTGCGCCTGCTGGACGCCAAGTCCGTGGTGAACAAGCGCTGGTCAGCATTCGCCAGCGACAATCAATGGAGTCATGCGCAATTGGTTTAGTTGTCTTGAGTTCAGAGCATGAATTTTGCGGCAAATAGGGCGTGTGCGTGAATCCTCGGTCTACGCAGTCACACATACAAACATAAATTGGTTACTATATCCCTACCAACTCAGTCGGCATGACATTGTTGTTGGATAAACGCTGTTGGTTTGGCGCTGGCTAAACCGAAGACACATTATTGCGAAGGATTGACGATGAATATTCACTCACCAATTATGTTGTTTGCGACCGTTTGCGCAATTACTGCGCTGTCTGCTTGTGGTACTCCAAGACACACCGCTGAGGCACACAACACCACCGAACCGACGCGTGTTCAGCCCGAGGTGCGCGACACCTCTGCACAGCCGCCGCCATGGCGGTGGTTTGTGGGGCGAGATCAAATCCCTGCGGTGTATTTGTCCGAATGGGCGAAGGCAAAAAATCGCGCGCACTGCGCTTTATTGGTTGTACCGGAGCATGGCCAAGCGGTACGCCCTGAGGCAAAGGCGCGTCGCGCCGAGTTTGCGGGTGGCTGGGCCGTGGCTTATGATTTGCCAAATCGCCGTGGTGCGTACGGCGTAGCAGGCACTGGCGTTTCCTTGAGCAAGGGCGGCGATGAGTATCAGTGGCCGAAGCAACAACGTTGGTCGGATGGTAGTCGCATGAGTTATGGCTTGGAGGGCGGTACTGGGCCAACTTATTTGGCGTATTTACACGTGGCTGGACAAAACTGTTTGTACAATGTCTGGAGCACCTTGGGCGAGACGCATTTGTTGCAATTGGTCGATGATTTACGCCGAGTGCGGTGAGTGCGGTGAGTGCGAACCACACACCCGCGTATACCACTTCAATGCGCATTGCCTATTTGTATGTCGTTGTATACAATGAACGTCGGTATAGAGCTATCAGCGCAATCTCTCCATAAGCGTTGGTCTATATAATCATTGAAGTGGTTGGGTACGGTTTGGGTATCAATACCCATAGTGAATTTTGATTGGGGGCTAAATATGAAACGCAATGTATTGATGACGATTTTGATGTGTGCCACGATGGCCGTGGCAGGCTGCGCCACCCACGGTGCGACGGCGCTCAAAGATGAAACCAAAACCACGGTGCGTGAGAAGTTGGTTGTCGGTAAGACCACCAAGGACGAAGTGGTGGCGATGTATGGTCAGCCACAAAATATTAAGAAAACCAAATCGGGCGAAACCTATGTGTATGTTTTATCTAAAACACGCAGTGGCAACCTATTTCGATCATTGGATGCAGAAGACGCGAAGAACGCGGCGACAGGTGCAGCTGTAGGGGTTGCGTATGGTGATGTCTCGACGGGAGCCGTAGCTGCCGGAGGAATGTTGGCAGCAGGGCGTTTGGGCAGTGCCAGTAATAAATCCGATCAATCCGTGGAGAAAAGCCTGATTGTCAAGTTCAATAAGCGCGGTATCGTTACGTCACATTCATTAAACTAATTTTGATGGCGGGAGCGGGTCATGCTGAAATACTGGCTCACGGTCTTTTTGGGCGTTGCGTTAGTTATGCTTATGGCGCCAGCCCAAGCGCGCTCGGCCACGCGTTATATTGAAACGCTGAACACATGGATTGGTGAAGATGCTGATACCCTGCTCCATCAATGGGGCTCGCCAGTTAAGGTGGATCAAATCAGCGAGGGGCATTTTGAGGTCAGTTACCAAGCTGAAACCACTTATTATCATCCGGAAGTTCCGCCAAGTGCTTGGCAAGAATGTGTGTTTAATGGACTTGGTCAGGTGCTCGGATGTAATGATCGATATGATCCGGGGCGACCAGCTTACAACACTTACACTAAATGCTACACGGTATTCGAAGTTGAGGATGGCACCATTATCAAATGGCATTGGAAGGGCGATTGCAAAAACTAATGTCTCAATAGTCTCAATACCAATACCTACAGTGATAAAAATGCCACCGAATCTGGTGGCATTTTTTATGAGGCAAAGCCCTTATTTTTTGCGTTGTGGTGGTAAATCGGTACACACGCCTTTGAATGCTTCGGCCGCCATACCGACCGATTCACCCAGCGTCGGATGTGGGTGGATGGTTTTGCCGATGTCCACCGCATCCGCGCCCATTTCAATCGCGAGGCAGACTTCGGAAATCAGATCGCCCGCGCCGGTGCCGACGATGGCGCCACCGAGAATGCGGCCAGTGTCATTGTCAAAAATCAGCTTGGTGAAGCCTTCATCACGCCCGTTGGCAATCGCGCGGCCAGAGGCTTGCCACGGGAATACGGCTTTGCCGAAATTCAAACCTTGTTCAATGGCTTGTTCTTCGGTCACACCTGCCCATGCGACTTCGGGGTCGGTGTAGGCGACGGATGGAATTTGACGCGCATCAAAGTAGGCTTTTTCGCCGTGTGCGGCTTCGGCGGCAACGTGTGCTTCGTGTACGGCTTTGTGCGCGAGCATCGGTTGACCGACGATATCGCCGATGGCGAAAATGTGCGGTACATTGGTGCGCATTTGCGCATCAACGTTGATGAAGCCGCGCTCGGTAACGGCGACGCCGGTTTTATCCGCGCCGATCAGTAATCCGTTCGGCGCGCGACCCACCGCAACCAGTACCAGATCGTAGCGTTGCGGCTCGGTCGGCGCGGTGGATTGCTCGTTGGCTTTGGCAAAGGTGACGTGGATGCCGTCGTCTTTGGCCTCGACCGCCACGGTTTTGCTATGGACATAAACGTTGTCAAATCGGTGCGCATTGTATTTTTGCCACACTTTGACGAGGTCGCGATCCGCGCCTTGCATCAGTCCGCCCATCATTTCAACGATGTCAATCTGCGCGCCGAGTGCGGAGTATACCGAGGCCATTTCCAGACCGATGATGCCGCCGCCGATGATTAACATTTTTTGCGGGATGAACGGCAAGGTCAGCGCGCCGGTTGAGTCAACAATGCGCGGGTCGGCGTAGGTTTCTTCGGCAATGAACGGCAGTTTCACGACTCGCGAACCGGCGGCGATGATGGCTTTTTCAAAGCGCACGACTTTTTGCGTGCCGTCGGCTGCGGTGACTTGCAGATGATGCGGGTCGATGAATTGACCGACGCCTTGCACGACATTGACTTTGCGCATTTTCGCCATAGCCGATAAGCCGGTGGTGAGTTTACCGACGACGCCGTCTTTGTAATCGCGCAGCTTGTCAATATTGATCTGTGGTTTGTCAAAAGTGATGCCGTGCGCACTCATGGCGAGGGCTTCCTCCATCAGCGTGACCGAATGCAATAATGCTTTGGATGGAATACAGCCGACGTTCAGGCATGTACCGCCTAAAGTGCCATAGCGCTCCACCAATACCGTATCCATGCCCAAATCGGCCGCGCGGAAGGCGGCGGAGTAACCGCCGGGACCTGCGCCGAGTACCAACATTTCGCAAGTGACATCAACGTTACCGGTGTAGTTGTCGGTAGCGATTGTTGGGGCTGCCACGACCGGTGTTGAGGCAGCGGCAGCTTTCTGCTCAGTTGGCGCGGCTTGTGCAGGTGCCGATTGCGCGGGTTTACTGTCTGCATTGCTGTTGGCGCTGGTGTTGGCGTTGCTGTCGGCGGTTTCTGTGGCTTCGAGTACCACGACCACCGAGCCTTCAGAAATTTTATCGCCGACTTTGACTTTCAATTCTTTCACCACACCTGCGTGTGAGGATGGTACGTCCAGCGTGGCTTTGTCCGATTCGAGCGTGACCAATGTGTCTTCAACGGCGATGGTGTCACCGACTTTGATGTAAATTTCGATGACGGGGATATTTTTGTAGTCGCCGATGTCGGGGACTTTGATGTCGATGAGTTGGCTCATGTTCAATTACCTCTTAAACGGCTGGGTTGGCAACCTGTGCTTTTGCATTCGCGCAAACGGTCATTCAGAAAATTGGTTTGCTCAATGGTGCGATTCAGACGGCAATTGACCAATAATAGAATTTCGTCGGCGCGCTCTTCGATACATTGACTGTCGCGTTGGCGCATCCATTCCAGTTGCGTGGATTTGAGGGTGGCGCGTGCGTTGCTGGGCAACGCCTGCATCAGCGCACCATAGGCGGTGTTCAGGTCTTTATCGGCTTGTAAATACAGCTTGTCTTTACAATAAAATTCATCAAACGTATTGCGTGTGGCGTCGCAGTTGTCCGCCCATGCAGACAAACTCATGGCCGAAAAGACTGAGGCGATGGCGATTTGGCTCAATACCTTCATGGCGATCTCCTTAAATCAATGCACGACGAAAATCAGCCAATAATGCCGCCAGATACGCATTGAATCGCGCCGCCGCTGCACCGTCAATCACGCGGTGATCGTAGGATAAGGACAGCGGACACATCAAGCGCGGCACGAATTCAGAGCCGTTCCAAACCGGTTGCATCGACGAGCGTGATACGCCGAGGATGGCGACTTCGGGTGCGTTGATGATCGGGGTGAATGATGTGCCGCCGATGCCGCCCAATGACGAAATCGAGAAGCAGCCGCCTTGCATATTGGTTGGCTTGAGTTTGCCTTCGCGCGCGCTTTGCGCGAGTGCGGACATTTCCACGGCGATTTCGCTGATGGATTTTTTGTCCGCGTCTTTGACCACAGGCACAACCAAGCCATTTGGCGTGTCGGCGGCAAAGCCGATATTGAAGTATTTTTTATAAACCAAGTTGTCGCCATCGAGCGAGGCGTTGAACTCAGGGAATTTTTTCAATGCTTGCACGCAGGCTTTGATGATGAATGCGAGCATGGTGAATTTCACACCTTGCTTCTCGTATTCTTTGTTCAGTTGCACGCGGAACGCTTCTAAATCGGTGACGTCGGCGATTTCGTTATTGGTCACATGTGGAATCATGACCCAGTTGCGCGAGAGGTTTTGTCCTGAAATTTTCTTGATGCGTGACAAAGGCTGAACGTCGATGTCGCCGAATTTGCTAAAGTCAATTTGCGGCCACGGCAGTAAATCCAAACCGCCGCCAAGCGATGGCGCTGATTGAGCGACATTCGGCGTTGGACAGGCAGCGGCGCCATTCATCACCGCTTTGATGTACGCGCGGACATCGTCCTGCGTGATACGGTTTTTCGGGCCTGTGCCGGCGACGTTGTCCAAATTCACATCCAATTCGCGCGCAAACTGCCGCACGGAAGGCGAGGCATAGGTGTTTTTCGATAACGATTGCGCGGGGTAGGCGGGCGTGTCGGCTTTGGCTGCGGGCGCTACATTTGCCGCTGCGTTTGCCGCAGTTACATTTGCCACTGGGGCAGTTTCTACAGGCGCGGCCGCTTGGGTTGCTGGCTGCGGTGCTGGCGTTGCTGCTGGTTCGGCGGGTTTTACCGCCGGTGCTTCGGCAGGTTTTTCTGTCGCTTCGGCGGCTTCGAGCAATACCACAACGGAGCCTTCGGAGATTTTGTCGCCGACAGCGACTTTGATTTCCTTAACGACGCCTGCGTGTGACGAAGGCGCGTCCAGCGTGGCTTTGTCGGATTCGAGCGTGACGAGGGTGTCTTCGACAGCGATGGTGTCACCAACCTTGACGTAGACTTCAATCACGGGGATGTTTTTATAGTCGCCAATATCGGGGACTTTGACTTCGATGATTTGACTCATGGTTTTTCCTCTTTATTGTCGATGTTTACACAGTCCACGGCGCGGGTTTGTTCACGTCCAAATTGTATTTGGCAATGGCTTGGGCGACTTCTTCGTAGGCAATCACACCATCATCCGCGAGTGATTTGAGCGCGGCAACAGTGATCCAATAGCGGTTGACTTCAAAGAATGAGCGCAGTTGCTCGCGCGTGTCCGAACGCCCAAAACCGTCCGTGCCCAATACGGTGTAGCGCGATGGGACGAATGCGCGAATTTGTTCGGCAACGGCGCGCATATAGTCGGTCGCGGCGATCACTGGCGTGTCGGAGTCTTGCAATAAAGTTTCGACGTGCGAGAGTTTGCGTGGTGCGGTTGGGTGTAGCATATTCTCGCGCTCAACGGCGTAACCTTCGCGTGCCAATTCGGTGAAGCTCGGTGCGGAGTACAAATCGGCGTCCACACCCCAGTCGTCTTTGAGCAATTGCGCGGCGGCGATCACTTCGTTGAAAATCGTTCCCGCGCCGATCAAGCGGACTTTCTTCGCTGAATGAGCACCGGTTTTGAACAAATACATCCCTTTGATGATGTCTTGTTCAACGCCCGCAGGCATGGCCGGATGTGCGTAGTTTTCGTTCATCACGGTAATGTAGTAGTACACGTCTTCTTGCTCGCGGTACATGCGGCGCAAACCGTCTTGCATAATCACGGCCAGCTCGTAGGAGAACGTCGGGTCGTAGGATACGCAGTTTGGTACAGTAGATGAGAGCAGCAGGCTGTGGCCATCTTCGTGTTGCAAACCTTCACCATTCAATGTGGTGCGACCGGCCGTACCACCGAGGATGAAGCCGCGCGCGCGCATATCGCCCGCTGCCCAGCATAGATCGCCCACACGTTGGAAACCGAACATCGAGTAGAGGATGAAGAACGGAATCATCGGTACATTGTGCGTCGAGTATGAGGTTGCGGCGGCAATCCAGTCGGACATAGCGCCGGCTTCGTTGATGCCTTCTTGCAATACTTGACCGGTGGTGGATTCTTTGTAGAACATGAGTTGTTCGTGGTCTTGCGGCAGGTATTTTTGACCTTCTTGATTCCAAATACCCAGCTGACGGAACAAACCTTCCATACCAAAGGTGCGCGATTCGTCAGGAACAATCGGCACGATGCGGTCTTTGAGGTTTTTGTCTTTGAGCAAATGACCGAGGATGCGGACAAACGCCATGGTGGTGGAGATTTCACGGCCTTCTTCGGTGGCTTTGAGGAATGAGTCAAACGCACCTAACTCGGGCGTGATGAGCGATTCATCGGATTTTTGGCGACGTTGTGGTAGATAGCCGCCGAGTTTCAGACGCGCATTGCGCATGTATTCCAATTCGGGCGAGCCTTCGGGGAAGGTGACGAACGGTAATTTTTCTAAATCTTCGTCGGACACGGGAATGGCGAAACGATCACGGAAATTGCGCACGTCGTCGATGTGCATTTTTTTCTGTTGGTGCGTGGAGTTTTGCGCTTCGCCTGAGCCGCCCATGCCGTAGCCTTTGATGGTGTGGGCGAGAATCACAGTTGGACGCTCAGTTGATTCGCTGGCGGCTTTGAATGCGGCGTAAATTTTAAACGGATCATGCCCGCCACGGTTGAGCGCCCAGATGTCGTCGTCGTCCCAATCGGCGATGAGTTCTTTCAATTCAGGGGTGTTGAACAAGGTATCGCGGATGTATTGTGCATTTTTGGCGCGCATGGTTTGGAATTCGCCATCGACCATTTCGCCCAAGCGTTTGACCAGCAGACCTTTTTTGTCACGGGCAAACAGCGCGTCCCATTTGCGTCCCCAAACGACTTTGATGACGTTCCAGCCGGAGCCACGGAATTCGGATTCGAGCTCTTGGATAATTTTGCCATTGCCACGGACTGGGCCGTCCAGACGTTGCAAATTACAGTTGATGACGAATACGAGGTTGTTGAGCTTTTCGCGTCCCGCCATGCCGATCGCGCCGAGTGATTCGGGTTCGTCGGTTTCGCCATCACCTAAAAACGCCCATACTTTGCGGTCTTTGGCCTCGATCAATTTGCGGCTGTCGAGGTATTTCATAAAGCGCGCTTGGTAAATCGCCATGATCGGCCCCAAACCCATCGACACCGTCGGGAATTGCCAAAAATCAGGCATCAGCCACGGATGTGGGTAGGATGAAATGCCTTTGCCGTCAACCTCTTGGCGGAAATTGACCAATTGTCCTTCGGTCAGGCGACCGAGTAAAAATGCGCGTGAATACACGCCGGGCGCGGAGTGACCTTGTACAAAAATCAAATCACCGCCGTGCTCGGCTGATGGTGCGCGCCAAAAATGACTGAAGCCGACTTCGTACAGCGTGGCCGCCGATTGAAACGAGGCGATGTGACCGCCGACATTGGTGGTTTTGTTCGCGCGCAATACCATTGCCATCGCGTTCCAACGCACATACGAGCGGATTTTATGCTCAATCGCCTGATCGCCCGGCAGTGCGGGTTGATGCTCGACGCTGATGGTGTTGATATACGGTGTTTCGGTGTGAAATGCTTGCAATACGCCGTTGGTACGCGCATGCGCAATCTGCTGGTCAATCAAATAGGCCGTGCGTTCCGAGCCGTGATGGTCAATGACATTGTCCAGCGCGGAAATCCACTCTTGCGTCTCCTGCGGATCAACGTCGATATAATCTTTTTTAATTTCGGATTGTGAAGCGGTCATGATGCACTCCTAATTGATGAGCCTTGTCTGATGGTCTCGTTCTATGGCTTGCTGCAAACGGGACGAGCCATTGCGCAAGTGCTTTATTGTACATGCCTTATTTTAGGCGAGTGTGACAATACGCGCAAGGTGTTTTTCATTTTACGAACGTTGATTTTATAATATGAAAAAATAACCAGAAAAAATTAAATGAAATAGTGTTGAGCAGCTCAATCCCTATGTTTATAATCCGCGAACGCACGTTCTAAAAAATCGACGGCGTTCGTGATGCCACAACCGTTCATACAAGGAGACTCCATGGGCTTGCCTCAAGCTTTATCCAATCTGCGTTTACCGATCATCGGTTCGCCGATGTTCATCGTATCAACCCCCGATTTGGTCAAAGCGCAGTGTCAAGCGGGCATTGTCGGTTCATTCCCTGCGCTCAATGCGCGCGGCGACGGTGCATTGGACGCGTGGTTGACCGACATCGAAACCGAGTTGGCAGCGGATCGCGCGGCGGGTGGCAATCCCGCGCCATTTGCGGTGAATCAAATCGTGCATCCGTCGAACGCGCGTTTGGCCGAGGACATTGCCGTGTGTCTGACACATCAAGTACCGATTTTCATCACCAGCTTGCAAGCGCCGCCGAAAGAATTGGTGGACGGCGCACACGCTTACGGCGGGATTGTGCTGCACGACGTGATTAACGCGCGCCATGCAAAAAAAGCGATTGAAGCCGGCGTGGACGGCTTGATTCTCGTTGCCGCAGGTGCAGGCGGACATGCGGGTACGCTCAGCCCGTTTGCGCTCGTGGGTGAAATACGCGCGTTTTACGATGGCTTGATTATTTTGTCCGGCAGCATTGCCAACGGCTCCGCCGTACTCGCGGCGCAGGCGATGGGTGCGGATTTGGCGTATATGGGCACGCGCTTTATCGCCACCACCGAGGCGAACGCATCCGAAGCGTACAAAAACGGCATCACCGAGGCCAGCGCATCGGACGTGATTTACACCAATTTATTCACCGGTGTGCATGGTAATTACCTGCGCCAGAGCATCGTCGCCGCCGGTTTAGACCCTGATCATTTGCCCGAAGCGGATAAGTCAAAAATGAATTTCGGCTCGGGCGGCAACACCGCCGCGAAAGCGTGGAAAGACATCTGGGGCGTGGGGCAAGGCGTTGCGGTGATTGATGACATTCTGCCCACTGCGCAATTGGTCGATCAGCTGGAGGCTGAGTATCGCGCGGCATTGGCGCGATTGAACCAGATTGCGGCAAAATGATTCATGGCTCAACTCATGGTTCGGCTCATGGCTCGCTCGGTAAAAGCAAACTTAGGTTTGCTTTTTTATGGCGATTTTTGTGGCTAAATAACGGTCTAAACGCCTGTCGCACGGCTTGGCGAGGATTTTTTCAGCTACAATACGCATTTTCCAATACGAACCACAGCACATAAAATACCATGCAAAAACACATCCACATCCTCGGTATCTGCGGCACATTCATGGGCGGCATCGCCGCGATTGCCAAACAGGCTGGCTACAAAGTGACTGGCTGTGACGCCAATGTTTACCCGCCGATGAGCACGCAACTGGAGGAACAGGGCATTGAACTCATCAGCGGTTTTGATGCCGCGCAGATCGATTTGAAGCCCGATGTGTTTGTGATCGGTAACGTCGTCTCACGTGGCAATCCGTTGATGGAAGCGATTCTCGATCAGGGTTTACCGTATATTTCTGGCCCGCAATGGTTGGGTGAAAATGTTTTGCGTGATAAATGGGTGCTCGCGGTGGCGGGCACACACGGCAAAACCACCACCAGCTCGATGCTCGCGTGGTTGCTCGAAGACGCGGGACTGAATCCGGGCTTTTTGATCGGTGGTGTGCCGAATAACTTTGGCATTTCCGCGCGTTTGACCGACGATCCGTTTTTCGTGATTGAGGCGGACGAGTACGACACCGCATTTTTTGATAAGCGCAGTAAATTTGTGCATTACCGCCCGCGCACCGCGATTTTGAACAACCTTGAGTTTGACCACGCCGATATTTTCCCTGATTTGGCCGCGATTCAAATGCAATTTCACCACCTCGTGCGCACGATTCCGCACAATGGTTTGATCGTGTCGAATGCGCATGAAGCCGCATTGGACGAAACGCTGGCCAAAGGCGCGTGGACGCCGATTGCGCGCTTTGCGGATGTAAATGTGGCGGCCGATTGGCAAATCGCCCAAGTGGGTGATGACGATAGTTTTGATGTATTGTTCGAGGGGCAACTACAAGGCCGCGTGCAGTGGGACGTAACCGGTGCGCACAATCGTCTGAATGCGCTTGCGGCCATCGCCGCCGCGCGTCATGTCGGGGTTGAGCCAAAAACCGCGATAGATTCGCTTTCACGTTACCTCATGCCCAAACGCCGCATGGAGATCAAAGGCGTAGTCAACGGTATCACCGTGTACGATGATTTTGCGCACCACCCGACCGCGATTACGACGACGGTTGCAGGACTGCGCAAACGCGTCGGCTCGGCGCGAATTTTGGCGGTGCTCGAACCACGTTCCAACACCATGAAACTCGGCGTGATGAAAGCGCAATTGCCCGACTCATTGCGCGACGCAGACCTCGTGTTTGGCTACGGCGCGACCGAAGGCAGCAGTGCGCTCGGCTGGGATTTGGCCGAATCACTCTCGCCGCTCGGTGACAAAGCGCGTGCATTCAGCGATCTGGGCGAATTGGTCAATGCGGTCAAAGCGCAGGCGCAAGCGGGCGATCATGTGCTGGTCATGAGCAATGGTGGTTTTGGCGGTGTGCATCAAAAATTATTGGATGCGCTGGCCTGAGCTTAATTGAATGTCAATGATAAATAGAAGGGGCTGAAATTTCAGCCCCTTCTATTTATCTATCGATGCAGCCGTAGGTCGGATACTTGTATCCGACACAGTGCATGGGCAATTGAATGAATCCACACATCAGGCAAACGGAATAGCAAACGGAATAAATGGCTTGTCGTTCGCGAGTTGTCTTCATATTGTGCAAACAGTTGTGTGGCGTTTGTGTCGGATACAAGTATCCGACCTACAATTTAATTGAGCATGGCGATAAAAAAGGGGCTGAATGATTCAGCCCCTTCGCTTTGTGTGTTTAGCTACTTATTTAGTAAACAAATGCAATGTCCACGGCAAAACGTAGGCTTGCAATGTGGTCATGATGCCGACGATGGTACACAAAATCAGGCTGTGTTTGACCGTGAAGCGGAACAGGTTCGACTCTTTGCCTGCCAAGCCCACTGCGGCACATGCGACCGCGATGGACTGCGGTGAAATCATTTTGCCGGTTACGCCGCCGGTGGTGTTGGCTGCGACGGTGAGGTTCGGGTCAATACCGATTTGGTGCGCGGTGGAGGCTTGCAACGAGCCGAACAGCGCATTAGACGAGGTGTCCGAACCGGTCAAGAATACGCCCAACCAGCCGAGGAACGGCGAGAAGAACGGGAATGCCACGCCTGTACCAGCCAAAACCAGCGCCAATGTCGAAGACAAACCGGAGTAGTTGGCAACGAAGGCGAATGCCAAAACCAAGCCGATGGATAAAATCGGGAAGCGCAATTCTTTCAAGGTTTCGCCAAAGGTTTTGAGCGCATCGGCTGGTTTCATTTTCAAAATGATGATCGAGACGATGGCGGCCAGCAAAATGGCGGTACCGACAGCGCCGAGCAGGTTCAATTTATACACGGCTTCGTAGGGTTTGGGCGCGGCAACGATGGGCGCTGCTTTGAGTACCAATTTGTCCAAGCCCGGCCACGCGAATTTAAACGTGCTGAAGCTGTCCAAAAACGCTTGGAACGGTTTGATCGTCCAGATGGTGACAAACACGGTCAGGATGGCGAACGGCGACCACGCTTTGATAACGGCGCCCAAGCTGTGACCGGATTGCGCGCGCGCGGTGGGTTTGCGCATGCCGTCGAAGGTGAAAATTTCTTTTGGCTGCCATTTTTTCAAGAACAATGACAAGCAAATCAAGCTGACCAATGCGGACGTCACGTCGGGCAATTCTGGGCCGATGAAGTTGGCAGTCAAAAACTGGGTGATCGCAAACGATACGCCCGCCACCAAAATCGCCGGCCATGTTTGGCGAATGCCACGCATACCGTCCATCATCGCGACCAACCAGAATGGCACGACCACGGACAAAATCGGCAACTGACGACCGGCCAATTGACCGATGTGGTACGGATCCAAGCCCGATACTTGACCCGCGACCGTGATCGGAATGCCCATCGCGCCAAAGGCCACAGGTGCGGTATTGGCAATCAGGCACAAACCTGCGGCGTACAATGGATTAAACCCCAAGCCGACCAGCAATGCGCCGGTGATGGCGACGGGTGCGCCGAAACCCGCTGCACCTTCGAGAAACGCGCCGAAGGAGAAACCCACCAGCAGCATTTGCAGCCGTTGGTCTTCGGTAATCGAAATCACCGACGCGCGGATCACGTCAAACTGTCCGGTTTTTACGGTGATTTTGTACAAAAATACGGCGGTGATGATGATCCATGCGATTGGCCACAAGCCGTAAGCAAAGCCATACAGAGCGGATGAAATCGCCATGCCGACCGGCATTTTGTAGCCAAAAATGGCCACACCGAGCGCAATCAGCAGGGTGAAAAATCCGGCAACATGCCCTTTTAGGCGCAATAATGCCAGTGCGACAAAGAAAAATACAATGGGTAATACAGCCACCATTGCGGTCAACCACAGGCTATCGCCGACGGCCGTGTAGTTCTGCAACCAAGTTTGCATCATGTGTCTCCTTCAAGATGGAAAGAAGTATTGTTAAAAACTGCCGCAACATTTTTGCTTATTGTGGCTGTGTGACTGCGCTGCGGTAGTTATTGTTTCAGCGCAGATTGATGGGGATGCGTCGGTTGGACAATTGTGTGATTTGGGTCATGGCTCGACGCACCCCCTCAATTCTTTTTATGATTAGAATCAAAGATTTACCTGCTGTTTCATTGTAGGAATTAATCGTTTTGCTTCTCCATCATGAGTTGATGCAGGGTTTTCTTGGCCGGTTTGAGCGGCGAGTGGTTTTGCGTCCACGCTTTTTGGCTCGGTGTCAGCGCGCGAAAACGGGTCGCTGCCCAGCCAAATAGTTTGTAGGTCGTGCGGTTGCCAAAAACCCCTGTGAATGCGCGCCACGCCATTTGCTCGCTCAGACTGTGCGCCGCACCTTGTCCACGCAGGCTGTGTTCAACCGATTCATCCGGCGCGCGCTGTGCTTCGGTGCGCAGACGAATCAGCAACTCGGGAATCGGAATACGCACAGGGCAGACTTCGCCACACGCGCCGCACAGGCTGGAGGCGGTGGGTAAATCTTTGGTCGCTTCCAAACCCATCATGTGTGGCGAGATGATTTCACCGATTGGCCCTGGATAGGTCGTGCCGTAGGCCGCGCCACCGATGCGACTGTACACGGGGCAGTGGTTCATGCACGCGCCACAGCGGATGCATTGCAGGGTTTTGCGCAGTTGCTCGTCGGCGTAGGCTTGCGTGCGCCCGTTGTCGAGCAGTACCAAGTGCATTTCCTGCGGGCCGTCCAGCTCGCCCGCACGACGCGGACCGGTGATGAGGTTGAAATAGGTGGTGATGTCCAAACCGACTGCGCTGCGCGTGAGCAGGCTGTACAGCGGCACGACATCGGAGAGTTTCGCCACGACTTTTTCAATCCCCGTGATGGCAATGTGTACCGGCGGAATGGTGGTGGACAGACGCCCGTTACCTTCGTTTTCGACCAAGCACAGCGTGCCGGTTTCGGCGACGGCAAAGTTCACGCCCGATAGCCCGACATCGGCGCGGCGGTACACACCGCGCAGCGCGTGGCGACCGATTTGGATCAATTCGTCCACATCGTGGGTTTCGGCGGTGTTCAGGTGTTCGTGAAATAGGGTGCTGATTTGCTCTTTGGTCTTGTGTATGGCGGGCATGACGATGTGCGTGGGCTTTTCACCGGCCATCTGTACGATGTATTCGCCCATATCGCTTTCGATGGCTTCGATACCGCGTTCGGCAAGGTAGTGATTCAGCTCGATTTCTTCGCTGACCATGGACTTGCCTTTGACCATCAGCGTGCCGTTTTTATCCAGCATGATTTCGTGGATGATCGCGCACGCCTGCTCGGTGGTTTCTGCCCAATGCACCTGCACGCCAAGGCGCGTTAAATTGGTTTCCAATTGGGTCAGTAACTCAGGCAATTGCGCGAGGGAACGTTGACGGATGTGTTCGCATAAATCGCGCAATTGGCGCAACTCGTCGTCGTTGCTCAGTACGGCTTTGCGTTTGGCCATCAAGCCATCCATCGCGGTGCGCAGACTTTTGCGTAAAGGCGCATCGGCGAGGGCATCGCTGGCGTTGGCTTTGAATGTTTCGCTTTTCGGGTGAAAATGGATGGTTTGGGCTTTCATACGGTTTCCTCCACGTCAGCAAGGGCAATATGCGCCGGTAATTTTGCCAAAACCACCAAGTCGCGCGGGCCGTGTGCGCCGAATGCCAAGGTTAATTGGATATCGGAGGTTTTTGACGGGCTGGAAATCAGTACGACATTGCTCGGCATATCGTCAGCCAATCGAAGCGCGTGCATGGCGCTGAAAAAATCATCGTGCAGTGTGGTTGTGTCAAACAGCGCGATGTGAATCGGCGGAACCAAACTCATGCTGCGCGGCTGCTGCGGATCGGGGCATAAAATCAATGTGCCAGTCTGCGCAATGCCTGCGCGAATGTCCGTAAAACCGGCGTCCACCTGCTCGAATAACGCGTCTTTCCATTCGTCAATGCTTCGATCAAACGCGCTGATCTGTGTGTCGGGCAGTTGTGCTTGAATACTCGTTTGCGCGTTGCGCCCGTGTGCGGTGGCCAGTGGCAGCACGATATGGGCGATTTGCTTCTCGCGCATGACCGCGCATAAGGCTTCGCTCCAATTCTGCTCATGCACCCAGTGAATTTCGGCTTTGAAACGGCGCATGGTGCGCGCCCAATGCTTGATGCGCTCAATCTCGTCCGCCCATTTTGGTGTGGCCTGCGCGTAGTATTCGGCGGTGTCGGGTTCGGGCATGGCGGCGCGTTGTGCGGCGTTGAGCTTGGCAAAAATACGTTCGCGGCTGAGTGGGCTGTCGTTTCGGCTCATGAGCGTTCTCCCGCTTTTTTCAAGCCTGTAGTTTTTAAGCCTGTGCGCTCAGCCAAAAAGGTTGCCAGATGTTTCGGGCGCGGCATATTCGGCTCGTCTTTGGCGATTTTGCCGCCGATATTGAGCATACAGCCCGCGTCGGCGCTGATAATTTCGACTGCTTCGCTGGCTTTGAGCGCCGCGACTTTATCACTGACCATTGCGCCGGAAATATTCGGGTGCTTCATCGAAAATGTGCCGCCGAAGCCGCAACATTCGCTTTCATGATCGTGAACCACGCGTGTGACATGGCTCAGTTGATCCACCAGCGCCCAGCTGGTTTCATGCACATTCATTTCGCGACGTGCGGTGCAACTGGTGTGCACGGCGACCTTCGCCGGTGCGCCGGTATCGCTCGGGCGATAATGCAAGTTATGCCATAAAAATTGTGAAAATTCCACCACGCGGGCGGCGACATCATTCGCTGTCTGCGCGTATTCACTGTCGGCAAACAGCGTCGGCCAGTGGTGTTTCATCATGCCGCCGCAGGAGCCGGAAGGCACGATGATCGGCCACGGTTGGTTAAACAGATGCAGTTGCTCGCGCGCCACCTCGAAGGCTTCCTTCGGGTGTCCCGACGTGTAGGCCGGTTGCCCGCAGCAGCTTTGTGCTTGTGGGTAATGAACTCGGATGCCCAATGATTCGAGCAGTGTCACCGCGTCCATGCCAGCTTCGGGCATGAAAATGTCCAATACGCAGGTACCAAAAAGGTACACATCGCTCGGGTGCGTTGGTTTGCTCACGGCACTGTTGGTGTCCATGCTCATGTTGTCTCCTGTCATCGCTCGGGTTGATTCATCTATTCATCATCGCTCTGTCCATTCTGTTGAACGGATGCGTTCGTACAAATGGCAGATCAATAATGATATTTTTGGTTTTTATGGTAAATTGGTAATACCAATTATCAAGCGTGAATGACACTGTACAAAACTTTTACCCCTGTGGTCAACTGTTTTATGTCGATTAAGGTGAAATTGTGTGTATCAGCTCATGCTCGGTCATTGATTGAGTTTGGATGAGGCGCAATTTAGGGCTTTATACAAACGCTGTGAAAAACTATAATGGCAACGATATGTGCGGTGCAACATGTGCTGTCGCGGTTGCATCGCCAGACTATTTTGATAAAGGCTTCGTTATCGTATGGCTTCCCAAATGCCTCGGATTCACTCGACCAAACTGTCTGAGCAAGTGGCTCAGAGTTTGGAGCAACTGATTTTAGACGGCGTGTACGCCGTCGGCGAGCGCCTGCCCTCGGAGCGGCAATTGGCTGAGGATTACGGCGTGTCGCGCCCGAGTGTGCGCGGCGCATTGAGCACTTTGGCCGCGCGCAATCTGATCGAAACGCGGCACGGCGGTGGTCACTATGTGTCCGAGCAGTTGCATTCGGATTTTTTGTCATTGTGGCAAAATCTGCTGTCGCGTCACGACTACATGGAGCTGGACGTGCTCGAATTTCGCCGCGCATTTGAGGGTGTGATGGCTGGACTGGCCGCTGAACGCGCGACCGAAACAGACTTAGAGCGTATTCGCGGCTGTTTGGAGCTGATGGATGTGGCGGCGCAAAGCGAAAATGTGGTGCAACAATCCGAAGCCGATGTCGGCTTTCACCAAGCCGTGGCCGAAGCCAGCCACAATGTGCTGTTTGGCCACCTCTCCAGCAGTTTGCTGGCGATGCTTCACCGCCACACACAGAAAAATTTGGCCAATATGTTCAGCGCCGGTGGTGACAAAAAGCAACTGCGCGCCCAGCATCAAGCGATTTACGATGCGGTTGCCGAGCATAATTCAGCGGGCGCCATCAGCGCCGCGCAAAGTCATATTGATTACGTCAAAACCACCTTGCTGGAGGCGCGCGCACAAAGCGCACGCGAATCACGCGCGCAGGCATTGGCGCACAAAGATCAACTGAAAAAATTGCGCTCAGGTAAATAATCAGCAAATTAATCAATGAATAACCATTGCCCATTTGGGCTGGGAGGGTGTGTGGGGTTACTGTATTTACACGGGTTTCGCTCGTCACCGCAGTCGGATAAGGCGCTGGCTGTGGCGGATTATTGTGCCGCGCATGGCCTGAATGCGCCGATTATGCCGCAGTTGCCCATCTCACCGCTCGAATCCATTCAACTGTGCGAGGCGTTAATTGCGCAGCATGCGATCACTGCGGTGTGCGGTTCGTCGTTGGGTGGTTTTTATGCGCTGCATTTGGCGGAGAAATTCGGCTTGCGCTGTGGGCTGATTAATCCTGCGATCACGCCGTGGGTGGATTTGGAAACCAAGGACAACCATGCGCGCTATGAAATTGACCAGCTCGACACCGAGAGCAACGGTCATTATGTCGATCAACTCAAACCCTACTACACGCCGAGTTTAAGCCGACCAGAGCAATTTCTCGTGCTGATCGGATTGGCCGATGAAGTGCTCGATTCGCAGCAAATGATTCGCCACCTTGCCGCCGCACGGCAGATCATCGTGCCAGAGGGCGACCATTCGATGAGTGATTTTGGCGGGCATTTGGCGGAGTTGATCGGGTTTTTGGGGGATTAAACTTTATGATGTTGTCAAGACAGCCTCAATCCGCTCGGGCGCTTTAGCCGTAGGCTAGAGTGAATGTTTCGCATGGGTGTGACTCTCTCAAGTCATAGACGATGAGGGTGAATATACCGCTCTCCGCCGCGGGGCATTTTTTGGCTACGGCCGCTGACGCTTAACATTGCTATGCAATGTTAGCCTGCGCCGCAATCACTTTGCATACAAAGTGATTGTGTCTTGATACAAAAAGGATTCAAAACGAAGTTTCAGTGAAGACTAACTTTTACGTAGTAAAAGTTAAGCGAAGCGGTCGTAACTAAAAAAATCAAGTTCGCGGTTATGCAAAACAATGAACGCTTGGGCAGGTCGGTTTGAAACTCGCGTTTGCAAGCAAACGCTCAGACAGCAAACCGACCTAAAAAGAATAGCGTTCATTTGCATTACAGCGACGGATGGGCGAACTTCGTATTAGTCGTTGTGCTGGATTAGAGTAGGTCGGATACTTGTATCCGACAAAATATGCTCACTAAATTTTCCCCGAAAACTGATAACGCGCGCCCGGATGCCACATGGTCACCAGCGTAGCGACTTGGTTCATCGACAGGGTTTTGCGTTGTAGTACCAAGCACGCGTCATGCTTTTTGATGTGCAGCATTTCGGCGATGGCTTCGGGTGCGGGCAGGGCTTCGACGGTGTATTCGCCTGATTGTAGCGGGACGTTTGTGAGTAAATATTCGTTCGGCGTGGTGCGCGAAAAGTCTTGTTGCAGGTATTCGGGTGCGACTCTCGGATTGACCCAGCGCTCTTCGACCTGTATCGGTTCGTCATTTTCAAAATGGACGATGACCGAGTGAAACAGGTAGGTGTTTGGCGCGACCTGAAACGTCAGCGCGAGTGATTCGCTCGCTTTAATCTTTTCTAATAAAAATAATTCACTGCGGTGCGCATGACCGCGCGCGCGGATTTCTTTGGCGATGCTGTTGATCTCGACCAGCGTGGTTTGGTATTTTTGTTGCGCGACAAATGTGCCGGAGCCTTGCACGCGGGTGAGTACTTGCTCCTGCGTCAGCTCTCGCATGGCGCGGTTCACGGTCATACGTGAGACGCCGAACTGCTTGGCCAGCGTTAATTCGGCGGGAATGGCTTGCCCTTGCTTCCAAACGCCGGTTTGGATGGATTCTAAGATTAAATTTTTGATGCGTTGAAATGCGGGCGTGCGAGTGTTGGGCGTATTCATTGGGGTTTTCTGCTGTGACGATTGCATCGACATTGTACAAAATTGTCTGCGCGCGCGGGGAAATAAGTATTGACATCTGATAAAAACATGATTAAAGTTGTCTATACAAATTAGTTTTATCGCTGAGTTTTTCAACCATCCACCATCATAAAAACAGGAGCACACCGTGAACACATCAAGCACCAATACCTTCCACGATCCACGTTTGGATACCACGCGGGTGATCCGCGCACCACGCGGCACAGAGCTGCATTGTAAAAATTGGCTGACCGAGGCGGCGTATCGCATGATTCAAAATAACTTGGACGCAGAGGTCGCGGAGAATCCACAGCACTTGGTGGTGTACGGCGGCATTGGCCGCGCCGCGCGGGATTGGGCGTGCTACGACACGATTTTGGACACATTAAAAAATTTGAATGAAGACGAAACCTTGCTGGTGCAGTCGGGCAAACCGGTGGGCGTATTTAAAACCCACGCCGATGCGCCGCGTGTGTTGCTGGCGAACTCCAACCTCGTGCCAAAATGGGCGAATTGGGAACACTTCAACGAACTGGATCGCAAGGGTTTGTTCATGTACGGGCAAATGACCGCTGGTAGCTGGATTTACATCGGCTCGCAGGGCATTGTACAGGGGACGTATGAGACCTTCGTCGAGGCAGGGCGGCAACATTTCAACGGTGACTGGACAGGGCGCTGGATTTTGACCGCTGGTTTGGGCGGCATGGGCGGCGCACAGCCGCTGGCGGCGACTTTGGCGGGCGCGGTGTCGTTGAATATTGAATGTCAACAAAGCAGCATCGATTTCCGTCTGCGCACACGCTATTTGGACAAACAAGCGAAGGATTTGGACGAGGCGCTGGAATTGGTGAAATACCACTGCGCGCGCGGTGACGCGGTGTCCATCGGTTTGCTGGGCAATGCGGCGGAGATTTTGCCCGAGTTGGTCAAACGTGCACAAAACAGTGGCATCAAACCCGATTTGGTCACGGATCAAACTTCCGCGCACGATTTGATCAACGGCTATTTGCCCGTTGGCTGGACGGTCGCGCAGTGGAAAGCGGCACAGAGCGATCATGCGCAGCACGCGCGCTTGACCGAGGCGGCGGCGCAATCCTGCGCACAACACGTTCAAGCCATGCTGGATTTTCACGCGATGGGCATTCCGACGGTGGATTATGGCAATAACATTCGCCAAGTCGCTTTCGATCAAGGCGTGCGCAACGCGTTTGATTTCCCCGGCTTCGTCCCCGCGTACATTCGCCCGCTGTTCTGCGAAGGCAAAGGGCCGTTCCGCTGGGTCGCCTTATCCGGCGATCCTGAGGATATTTACAAAACCGATGCGAAAATCAAAGAGCTGTTCCCTGAGAATAAATCCGTGCATCACTGGCTGGACATGGCGAAAGAGCGCATCGCGTTCCAAGGTTTGCCCGCGCGCATTTGCTGGCTCGGTTTGGGCGAGCGCCACATCGCCGGACTGGCGTTTAACGAAATGGTGAAAAATGGCGAACTCAAAGCGCCGATTGTGATTGGCCGCGATCATCTGGACACCGGCTCGGTTGCCTCGCCGAATCGCGAAACTGAAAGCATGAAAGATGGCACAGACGCTGTGTCCGACTGGCCACTGCTCAATGCGCTGCTCAATACTGCGGGCGGTGCAACGTGGGTGTCGCTGCATCATGGCGGCGGTGTTGGCATGGGCTACTCGCAGCATTCCGGCGTGGTGATTGTCGCCGATGGTACGGACGCGGCGGCGCAACGCCTCGCGCGCGTGTTGGTCAACGACTGCGGCTCGGGCGTGATGCGTCATGCGGATGCGGGTTACGACAGCGCGATTGCCTGTGCGCAACGCAATGGTTTGAATTTGCCGATGATTAAATAAAAGAAGATAAAACAAAGGATTTTTGACATGAATCAAAACAATCAAAATAGTCAACACACAGAACACACCCTCACGATTCGCCCCGGCCAGATGACTTTAGACGAATTGCGCCAAGTGTGGCAACAACCGGTGCAGATTCGCTTGGCAGACGCGGCCTACGACGCGATTCACGCTTCGGCGCAGGCGATTGAGCAGGTTTTGGCGCGCGACGTCGCGGCCTACGGCATCAATACGGGCTTTGGCCTGTTGGCGAAAAAACGCATTCCCGCCGAGCAATTGGCGCAGTTGCAACGCAATTTGATTCTCTCGCATTCGGTTGGCACGGGCGATGCGCTCTCGCCTGCGGTGGTGCGATTGATCGTATTGATGAAAATCGCCAGCCTCGCGCGTGGCTATTCGGGCATACGCGCGGAGGTGATCGACACCATGATTGCGGTGTTTAACGCGGGCATCACGCCGCTGATTCCGGCCAAAGGCTCGGTCGGCGCGTCGGGTGACCTCGCGCCGCTGTCGCACATGACGCTGGCGATTATGGGTGAAGGGCAGGTGCTGGTCAACGGTGAACGGCTGGATGCGAAAACCGCACTGGCGCAGGCGGGCATCACGCCGGTGGTGCTGGCGGCGAAAGAGGGCTTGGCATTGATTAACGGCACGCAGGTATCGACCGCGCTGGCCTTGCAAGGTTTGTTCATGGCCGAGCGTCTGTATCAGGCGGGCGTGGTGGTGGGTGCGATGGCGATAGATGCGGCCAAAGGCAGCGATGCGCCGTTTGATCCGCGCATTCATGAAGTACGCGGACAGTCGGGGCAAATCACCAGTGCGCGACTGTATCGCACACTGCTCACGGACAGCGAAATCCGCCGCTCGCATGTGGAGGAAGACGACCGCGTGCAGGACCCGTACAGTCTGCGTTGCCAACCGCAGGTGATGGGCGCGTGCTTGGACTTGATTCACAATTCGGCGCGTACCTTGTTGATCGAGGCGAATGCGGTGACCGACAATCCGTTGATTTTCCGCGATCAGGATGAGGTGAATGTGCTCTCGGGTGGTAATTTTCACGCCGAGCCGGTGGCGTTTGCGGCGGATAATTTGGCATTGGCGATTGCGGAAATCGGCGCATTGTCCGAACGGCGCATGGCGTTGCTCATCGACGCGACATTGTCGGGTTTGCCCGCCTTTTTGGTGGATAATCCGGGGGTCAATTCGGGCTTCATGATCGCGCATGTGACGGCGGCGGCGTTGGCCTCAGAAAATAAATCGTTGGCGCATCCGGCGAGCGTGGACAGTTTGCCAACCTCGGCCAATCAAGAGGATCACGTCAGCATGGCGACGTTCGCGGGGCGGCGTCTGTACGACATGGCGCACAACACCGCGACCATCGTCGGTATCGAACTGCTCGCAGCGGCGCAGGGCATTGATTTTCACCGTCCGTTGCGCAGTTCGGAGTGCTTGGAGCAGGCGCACGCGCTGTTGCGCACGCAGGTGACACGCTATGGCGAAGATCGCTTGTTTGCGCCCGACATTGAGGCGGCGAAAATGTTGGTCTTGAACGGTGATTTGGTGGCGCATTGTGCGCGACTGTTCGCCGATGTGTAGCATCGCAGGGGATAACTCAGCAGAGGATGATGGATGAAAAACACCGTGGATATGTCGGTTTGGCAGGGACGTGTGGATGCGCTTGAAGGTGAACTGGGTGCGCGTTGGCATCAGCGCATTGCGCCATTGAGCGAGCACAGTCAAGGCGTGGCCTTGCTGGGTTTTGCGTGTGACGCGGGCGTACAGCGCAATCACGGGCGCATCGGCGCGCGTTTTGCGCCAACGCAAGTGCGGCGTTTTTTGGCCAATATTCCAGTGTCTGTACCGCATGGTGCGCCTCATGGTGCGCCGCATAGTGCACTGTGGGATGCGGGTGATGTGCGGTGCGACGCGGATGCGTTGGAGTCTGCGCAGGCGGCATTTGCGGCAAAAATCACCCAGCTTTTGGCGCAAGGGGTGTTTCCTGTCGGTTTGGGCGGCGGGCATGAAATCGCGTATGCGAGCTTTTGCGGTTTGGCCGATTATTTGGGGCGTGACGCTGAATGCAAACCAAAAATCGGCATCGTTAATCTGGATGCGCATTTTGATTTGCGGCTCGATGAGCGTGCGTCGTCGGGTACGCCGTTTTTACAGATTGCGAACGAATGCACGCGGCGCGGTTGGGATTTTCGGTATCTGTGTTTGGGCGTGAGTGAGTTTGCGAATACGTCGGCGCTGTTTGCGCGGGCGCGTGATTTGGGCGTGGATTGGCGCTTGGATGAGCAGATGCGCGAGCAGGATTTGCCGCAGATTTTGGCGCAGGTGGATGCGTTTATCGCGCCGCTGGACGCGCTGTATTTGACCATCGATATGGATGTTTTGCCAGCATCGGTTGCGCCCGGCGTGAGTGCGCCATCGGCTTTGGGTGTGCCTTTGTCGGTGGTGGAGGCAGTGCTGGATCGGGTGTGTGCGTCGGGGAAATTGCGCGTGGCGGATTGGGCAGAATTTAATCCTGAGTTTGATGTCGATGGGCATACAGCACGGGTTGCGGCGCGCTTAGTTGCACGCTTAGTGGCACGCTTAGTGACACAATTAGTTGCACATTTGGAGCGCAATGATGAGTGAACATCAATGGGATGCAATTTGGCTTAATGCCCATCTGGCGACGATGGTCGGCGGTGAATATGGCGTGATTGAGCACGGTGCTTTGGCGGTGCGTGACGGACGGATTGCATGGCTCGGTGCGCAGGCGGATTTGCCAGCGGGTTGGCAGGCGCAGACGGAGCATGATGCGCACGGCGCGTGGATCACGCCGGGTTTGATTGATTGCCACACGCATATTGTCTACGCGGGTAATCGCAGTCATGAGTTTGAAGCGCGCTTAAACGGTGTGGCGTATGAGGAAATTGCGCGTCAGGGCGGCGGGATTCGCTCGACGGTGCGCGCGACGCGATTGGCTGATGAGGTCGCTTTGTTCACGCAGAGTTTGCCTCGGGTGCAACGCTTGTTAAGCGAGGGTGTGACCACGCTGGAAATCAAATCGGGCTATGGTTTGACGCTGGAAGACGAGGCGAAAATGCTGCGCGTCGCGCGGCGCATCGGCGCGGAATGTGGCGTGCGCGTATGCACCACGTTTCTCGGCGCGCACGCTGTGCCGCCAGAGTTTGACGGTGATGCGGATGCGTACATCACGCACATTGTGGACACGATGTTGCCCGAATTGGTCAGCATGGGTTTGGTTGATGCGGTGGATGCGTTTTGTGAACGCATTGGCTTTTCGGCGGCGCAAACCGAGCGGGTGTTTGCCGCGGCGCGCGCATACGGTTTGCCGGTGAAATTGCACGCCGAGCAGTTGTCGGATCAGGGTGGCGCGGCGCTGGTGGCGCGCTACGGTGGTTTGTCCGCCGATCATTTGGAGTTTTTGAGCGAGGCCGGTGTAGCGGCGATGGCGCAGGCAGGTACGGTCGCGGTGTTATTGCCCGGCGCATTTTACTTTTTGCGCGAAACGCAGTTGCCGCCGATTGAAGCTTTACGCACGGCAGGCGTGCCGCTGGCGGTGTCAACCGACTGTAATCCAGGGACGTCGCCGCTGACCTCGATTTTGCTGGCGATGAATATGGCGTGTACGCTGTTTAAACTCACGCCGCAGGAGGCGCTCGCCGGTGTAACTTGCCACGCCGCACGCGCGCTCGGTTTGCACGAATCGGTCGGGCAGTTGCGCGTGGGTTATGCGGCGGATTTCGCGCTGTGGGACATTGAACGGCCTGCGAATTTGAGCTATGCGATGGGTTTGAATCCGTGCGTCGCCACGGTTTGCGGTGGGCAGATACGCGTTGTGGATTGATTGCCATCGCTAAAGTGTGATAGCCTGCGCTCCTTTGTGTGATGTGAGGCGCGTATGTGGTATGAATTTTTCCCTTATGGTTTTGAACGTTATCTCGTTGGTGGCTTGAGCATCGGCGTCGGGGTGGCGTTGTTGTTCGTCACCACCGGTCGGCTTGGTGGCGCCAGCACGGTGTTCAGTGCCACATGGTCGTGGTTCTCGCGATTGCCTTTTTTCCAACAATCATCTTTACGCGGCTCGCGCAACTGGCGGGTGATTTATGCACTCGGTATGCTGCTGGGCGGCGTGCTGTATGTCGCGCTCGGCTTGCCGGTCGAGGGCTCGCAGGTGTCAATGGGGCGTTTGATCGTCGGAGGTTTGTTGGTCGGCTTTGGCGCGCGTTTGGGCGGTGGTTGTACGTCGGGGCACGGGATTTGTGGTATGGCCTCGTTGTCCGTTGGTTCCATGTTGATGGTGGCGGTATTTTTGAGCACCGCTATTGTGACGGCTCTGTTGATGAAGGCGGTGATGTGATGAAGGTGTTTTGGACTTTGCTGAGTGGCGTGCTGTTTGGTTTTGGCTTGGCGTATTCGAGCATGATCCGGCCTGAAACTGTGCTGGCGTTTTTAACCCTGAATGACCTCGGTTTGTTATTGGTTTTGGGCGTGGCCTTTGGCGTGAATCTGCTGGTGTTTCAACTGGTTCCGCGCTGGTGTGCAAACTCAGTGTCGGGTGATGCGTTCGAATCGCGGCCGTTTCAATTGAGCCGCCAAACGGTGCTCGGCGGTGTGTTGTTTGGCCTTGGTTGGGGCATTTGCGGCGTGTGTCCTGCGCCTGCGTTCGCAGGACTGGGGACGGGCAACTGGCATATGCTGGTGGTGCTGGCGGCGATTTTTGTCGGCGCGGGGGCGCATGGTTGGTGGGCGCAGCGGTTTGATAGCACAGACTGATTCGGCATTGGACTGCGTTACCCTGCGCAGTGCTCCAGTGTCTCAATAAACAATCCCGCCACATCAAACCCCGTTTGATTGTAAATCTCTTGAAAACCCGTCGGGCTGGTGACGTTGATTTCGGTCAGGCATTCGCCGATCACGTCCAATCCAGCGAGCAGAATGCCGCGCTGCCACAGAATCGGTGCGAGTGTATTGGCAATGCGCCAGTCGGCGTCGGTCATGGTTTGCGCAACGGCTTTGCCGCCTGCGGCCATATTGCCACGGACTTCGCCGTTTTGTGGAATGCGGGCGAGCGCGTAGGGCACGATTTGTCCGCCGATGATGAGGATGCGTTTGTCGCCTTGTGCGATTTCGGGTAGGAATTTTTGTCCCATGATCGGGCGCGTGCCGTTTTCGCTCAGGACTTCAACCACGGAGCCGAGGTTCATGCCGTTTTCGGTCACGCGAAAGACACCAGCGCCGCCCATGCCGTCCAACGGCTTGAGAATGATGTCGTGGTGTTCGGCATGAAAGCGTTGGAAACTGGCTTTGTCGCTGGCGATCAGCGTCGGCGCGGTGAGTTCGGGAAATTCTAAAATTGACACTTTTTCGGAGTGGTTGCGAATGGCCGATGGTGAATTGAATACGGTCGCGCCTTGACGCACTGCGGCGTCCAGTAGCCATGTGTCGGTGACGTAGTTGACGTCAAACGGCGGGTCTTTGCGCATGATGACGGCGTCGTATTTGGACAATGCTTGCTCACTTTGCTCCATGACGTTGTACCAGTGCGTTTGTGACGCGGGGTCTATCAATTCGATGCGTTGCGCGTGTGCGCGTATCGCGCCATCCGAGCGCAGATCGTTTGCCAAACATGCCCAAATCCGGTGTCCGCGCGTCTGTGCACTGCGCATCATGGCGTAGGTGGTTTCTTTGTGGATTTTGAATTTTTCAAGCGGGTCGGCGATGAAGAGAATATCCATGATGTCTGGTCTGAATGGTTGATGCACAATAATAATACGCAATCGTATGCAATGGGGTGCGATGGTATGAATGATAGGCGAAAAACGACATTCCCGCTTGCGCGGGAATGATGGCTGGGTTAAATGTCTTCGCGCTCAGGGTCGGTACGTTCTAACTCCAACGATGAGGCGAGCATGGCCAGACGCCCAACTACGCCCGCTTGGTAAAAGCGGTTGTACAGGGTATTGCTGTCCTCAGGGTCGTGCTCGGACTCTGGGATGAAGGACAGTGGCTCAAAACGCATACCCGATGAGTTGAGATTCTCATCGTGGCCTTTTTCGGAATTAACGCGGTAAAAACCGCCGACGACATAGCGATCAATCATGTAGACGACCGGCTCGGCCATGTGGCCATCCCAGCGCTCGATGGTTGGAACGCCCTCTTGAATCAGGATGTCTTGTACTTCAAGCCCTTCTTTGATAACCGCCATTTTGTTGCGTTGTTTGCGGTTGAGGGCGCGAATGTCATCAGGCGAGCGCACAGTCATGATGCCCATGCCGTAGGTACCGGCGTCGGCTTTGACGATGACGAATGGATCGTCTTTGATGCCGTATTCTTTGTATTTTTTGGTGATTTTTTTCAATGTGGCTTCAACGGCGCTCGCTAACTCATCCTCGCCCACGCGCTCGTGGAAATCCACACCTTTGAGATTGGTGTGGTAGGCGTTGATGAGCCACGGATCAATACCGAGGAATTTACCGAATTTTTTCGCTACTTCGTCGTAGGCGGTGAAATGTGCGGATTTGCGGCGCACGGTCCAGCCGGCGTGTAACGGCGGTAATAAATGCTGCTCGCGGATGTTTTCGAGAATCAGCGGTTGACCGCTGGACAGATCGTTATTGAGCAAAATCGTGCAGGGGTCAAACGAGCCATTGCCCACGGTCAGGCGGCGGCCATTGCGCTCCAAAGGTTCGAGCGTGAGGGTTTCGCCATTGGCCAATTCCAACGTGGTTGGCTCGGTGATTTCGGGCGAAAGCGAGCCGAGGCGCACGTTCAGGCCGGTCAGGCGCATGATTTTAGAAAGTTGCGCGACGTTTTGCAGGTAGAACTGATTGCGCGTGTGCTTTTCGGGAACGATCAGCAGGTTTTTGGCGTCGGGGCAGTATTTTTCAATCGCGGCCATCGCGGCTTGCGTCGCCAGCGGGAACATTTCTTCGGCCAGATTGTTAAAGCCGCCGGGGAACAAGTTGGTGTCCACGGGTGCGGCTTTAAAGCCGGCATTGCGCACGTCAACCGAGCTGTAAAACGGCGGCGTGTGCTCTTGCCACTCCAGACGGAACCAGCGTTCAATCATTGGGGTTGAGTCCAGCAGCAGCTTTTCGAGTTCAGGAAGCGGGCCGCTCAGGGCGGTGCGGAGATGAGGAACCATGATTTATCCTAGTGGGTAGTATTTCGAGTGTGATTTTAATTGATATTGGGTTGCTCTGTCAGATTGGGATGGTTTCTCTAAACTCAAGAGCGCTCAAGCTTGTGCGAACCAATACGGCTGTGTTTTGTGTGGTCAATTCGTCTCGGCGTTATTCGATGCACTTGCGTCGGATTCGTTGGGTTCTGGTCGTGCGTGCATAATCCACTGCCCAATGATTTCGCCTGCCTGCTCCAGTCCCACACGATTGGTAGAGGAGAATAGTTGCACCGTCCCCCAGTCACCTGCCAATTCTTGGAGCTGTTTGCGCACGGCAAATAGCGTTTTGTTTGCGTCATTGCGCGTCAATTTGTCGCATTTGGTGAGTAGCACATGAATCGGCCGCGCCAAAGGCACGAACCATTGTATCATTTGCACGTCCAATTCCGTCAAGCCGCGACGGATGTCCACCATCAGAACTAAACCCTTGAGCTGATCGCGCTCTTGCAAATAGCGCGACAGCAGGCGATTCCAATGCTCCTTGACTGACAGCGGGGTTTGCGCATAGCCGTAACCGGGCAAATCGACCAAGTAGCCGTAGGTTTCACCGCGCCGCCCCACCGTAAAATAATTGATATGTTGCGTGCGACCGGGGGTATTACTGGAGAATGCCAGACGCTTTTGGTTGCACAGCACATTAATGGCACTGGATTTGCCCGCGTTCGAGCGTCCCGCGAAGGCCACCTCGGGATACGGCGCACTCGGTAAATCTTGATAGTGATTCACTGTGGTAAAAAACTGACTGTGGTGCAAAATCGACATGAAAAAACTTTCAGATAATGGAAATTGATGACAATGCGGGGCAATGTAGCCAGTATCCATGTAGGAATTAAGGAAACACGAAACAACCCCTACCGTCTGAGCTGGCTGATTGGCGTGATGAGTAACAAGGCGTGGCGCGCAGTCTATGGTCATTCCATAGACCAGCGTCACAACGCAGTTAATCGCACGCCAATCGCCAGCCCATCGGGTTCTGGCAAAAAATACCCAGAACTTTGTTGCAGTATAGGGGCTTCGTAGAACGACTACGACCCCTATCCTGCGTCGCGTTCTGACTATTTTTTGCTCAGAACTCAGACTGGTTTGGGTTGTTTCGTGTTTCCTTAAGGATATTTGTTGGTTTCTTGGCGGCTCTATTGTACAATGCCAAATGAACAAAACGGCAATTTTGTACAAATCATGGCGGATAAAGCCGCGGATCATTCATCACATACAATCCGCAAAAAATTCGTCTATGCCCATCGCCGTCCCACCTTTCTCTTTAGTATGGATCTAATTATGAAACGTTCTTACGCATATTTGTTGGCCACAGTAGGCATCGTTGCTGTGATTTCAGGTGTAGCCATTGCTCAACAAGCCACTGCACCAGCTCCGGCGGCAACTCCTGCTGCAGCGCCTGCACCTGCGGTTGCAGAGGCAGCACCAGCGGCTGTCGCAGCGCCGTTCTCCATTGACCAAGTACAAAATATGCCTGTGGGCGTTGAACGCGGTAAGAAAATTGCCGAAGGTCTGTGCGCGGCGTGCCACAATGCCGATGGCAACAGCGTTGTGCCATTACAACCGAAATTGGCTGGCCAACACATGGCGTATTTGGAAAAACAAATGCATGATTTTAAAGTGGCCGAAGGCGCGAAAGAGCCGTTGCGTGGCAATATGCTGAATGATAAGGGGGAGTCTACGATTTCTACCATGAAAGCTCAGGTAGAATTGTTGTCCAAAGATCCGAAACAATTTGATAACGACGTGAAAAGCTTGGCTTTGTGGTTCAACACGCAAAAACTCGTTCCAGCGAGCGCGAGCAACGCCGATCCAGCCAGCTCCAATTTGGGTAAACGCATTTACACCGGCGGTATTGTGAGCAAAGGTGTACCGGCATGTGCAGGCTGCCACAGCCCAACAGGTTCAGGTATTCCGAATAAATACCCACATGTTTCTGGTCAGTTCGCGGACTATGCGGTGGTTCAATTAAAAGCATTCCGTGAAGACGTGCGTACCAATAGCCCGCAAAACCAAATGCAGGATATCGCCAAGCGTCTGACCGATGCGGAAATCAAAGCGGTGGCTGATTATATGGCGGGTGTGCGTTAATCATTGGTGTATTGCGCTGAATCATCACGGCGCATTCACGACCTACTGATTAACTACACAATTTTTCGCGTGTGGCAAGCTACAATGACGGGCGGTTTCGACTGCCCGTTTTTTTATGGCTAAAGCGCCTCTCATGGTTTTGCTTGGCTGAATAACGGCATGTCAGCGTTGCTTCAGGTTTTAGTGAGACAATACTACCGTCGAAATACTCGTCCTGCTGTTTCCCTTTTATACCCAATAAGTACAGTGTTTTAATGAGCTCAAACCGTTCTCAATCATCCGTCCCCTCGTTTGCCTCACGTTTGTGGGATTTCATCGGCTCCATGCGTTTTGCCGTCAGTATTTTGACGGTGGTGGCCATTGCCAGTGCGATTGGCACGATCATCAAACAGAATGAAAGCCGTTTGAGCTACGTTGATCAATTCGGCGGTTTTTGGGCAGGCGTGTTCGCGGTCTTGGGCTTGCACGATGTGTACAATCAAGCGTGGTTCATGGCGATGCTGGTGTTTTTGCTGGCTTCTACCAGTATTTGCTTGATTCGCAATACGCCCAAAATGCTGCACGACATGCGCAGTTTCAAACTGCACAATCGTACCAACAGCCTGCGCCATATGAAGGAACATGCGCAGTGGCAGACGGGGCAGGATGTCGATACGCTGACCATGCGCATGGCACAATTATTCGAGCGCTTGGGTTATCAGGTGCGCGCCAGTCAAACGCAGGCGGATGGTCAAAAGCGTGTGTACTTTGCGGCCAAACGTGGCCGGTTTAACCGCTTGGGCTATATTTTCACGCATCTGGCGATTGTGGTGATTTGTCTGGGCGGGCTGATGGATTCGGAGCTGTCGATTCGCGCGCAGGTTTTGTTCATGGGTAAAAAACCGTTGGCGAATGCGACGACGTACAAGGACGTACCCGCCAGTGGCGTGCTGTCGGACGCGACTTTGAGCTATCGCGGTACGGTGCGTATTCCCGAAGGGCAGGCGGCGGATTTCGTCGAATTGCCGTATGGTCAAAACTCATTTTTGTTGCAGGATTTGCCGTTTTGGGTGCGTTTGGACAAATTCATAGTTGAATATTACAGTACCGGCATGCCCAAACATTTTGCCTCTGAAGTGACGGTGCAGGACAAAGAAACGGGTGAGCAGTTCAGCCAAACCATCAGCGTGAATCATCCTCTGCGCTACAAAGGCGTGGCGCTGTATCAGGCCAGCTTTGACGCGAATGAGACCATGATGCATTTGAAGGTGCATCCGCTGTTTGGCGCGCATGGCGAGAGTAAGGCGCTGGATGCCAAAGTCGGCGGGCAAAGCGAGTTTCCGTTCAATAATAAAAATTACACCCTTGAGTGGCGTGAGTTCAAGCCGATCAACGTTTTCCCCATCAATGAGGCCACCAGCCCAACCACCCAAGATATGTTCAGTCACGCCATGCGTCCGACCGGCGAGAAAAAAGAATTTCAGAATTTTGGTCCGAGCGTGACTTATGTGTTGCGTGACGACAGTGGCAATGCGTCGGAGTATATTCAATACGCTTCGCCGGTGGATATTGATGGTGTGCCGGTGATTATCAGCGCACAGCGCGATAGTCTGGAGCAGGATTTCAGCTACTTCCGCATTCCGGCGGATGACAATATGGGCGTAGATGACTTTATGCGTTTACGCGCGGCGCTGGCCGATCCACAGATGCGCATGAAAATTGCCCAACGCTACGCGACGCGTTATGTTAACTCCAACGTACCTGCCGAGGAAATGGTGCGTGGGGTGTTGAAAACCTTGGATGCGTATGCCAACGGTGGGCTGGAAGCCTTGGGGCAGCAAATCGAGTCCACGGTCTCTGCGCAAGAGCGTGATAAAATTGCCACATCCATCGTGCGTTTGCTCGAAGGCGCGTTGTGGGAAGGCTTGCAAGAAGCGCGCGCGCAAGCGCAATTGCCCGAGTTGACATGGGATGAGCGGCACCAAAAATTCACGCGCATGGCCTTGTACAGCCTGTCCGAGTATCGCAATTTTGGCTCGCCGGTATTGGTCGAATTAGCGGGGATGGATATTAAACAGGCCAGCGGTTTACAGGCCACGCGCTCGCCCGGTCAATGGTGGGTTTACCTTGGCTCGGTCATGTTGGTGCTGGGCACTTTGGCGATGGCCTTTATTCGTGAACGTCGTGTCTGGTTGCACATCACGTCGGATGGCGCGGGCAACCAAGTGACTTTGGCCATGAGCAGCACACGGCGCACCTATGATTACTTGCAACACTGGCAAACGCTGCAAAATGACGTGGCTGCGGCTACGGCAGAGGAAGATGCGGCGAAGGACGCTGATGCGGTACAGGCTGCGTTAGCCCAGCAGGAATCTACGCCGACACGATCATAGGCAGGGCGCGCGCGAAGGTGACAGCCTCGTGCGGTCAAGTGTTTCAGTTGGATGTGGTTTAAATATTAGCAATATTAAAGGATGGACTCATGGGATCAAGTGCAAACAACCCCAATCTCACGCCGATTGATTTGACGGTGCATCAGCGCGCTTCAACGCGCAAACCGTCGTTTTGGTCGAGTCTGGGGTGGCGTGACGGCGTGTTCGCTGCCCTGATGATTGCGCTGTTTACTTACGGCGGCCTGAAAAATCGCGATTTGATGGACGTGTACGAGGAAATCATCTTGGTATTCAGTGTGCTGTCCATCATTTTGCTGGGCTGGTTTTGGCGGCCATTGCAATGGATGTTTGCGGCAGTGGCGGCGATCAGCTTGCTCGCCGTTTCATGGTACGCAGGCGATTTGGCGCGCGGCGAATCGGTTTTTGGTCTGAGGTATCTATTTGCCAGCCAACCGCTGGTGATGTGGATGAGCGTGTTGTTCATCTTGGCTACCGTGGCGTACTGGGTCGCGTTGATTTGGCCGAAATTGACCACGGTGAATTGGCTGGCGAGCAAAATGACCTACGCCGGTCTGGTCATGGGTTCGGCGGCCTTGATGGTGCGCTGGTACGAAAGCTATTTGATCGCGCCGGATGTCGGGCATATTCCGGTATCGAATTTGTACGAAGTGTTCATCCTGTTTGCTTTGTTGACCACGGCGTTTTATCTGTATTACGAGGAGCATTACGATACCAAGCAGTTGGGCGCATTCGTGATGATCGTGGTCGTTGCGGCGATTGGTTTTTTGCTGTGGTACAGCATTGATCGCGGGCAACACGAAATCAAGCCACTGATTCCGGCGCTGCAATCGTGGTGGATGAAAATTCATGTGCCGGCGAACTTTGTCGGCTATGGCACGTTCTCCATTGCTGCGATGGTGGGTTTTGCCTATTTGGTCAAATTTGTCGGTACGCCGTTCAGTGAACTGCCGCCAGCGTTTCAATCAAGCTACGGCGCATTACCCAAAGCGGGCGTTGCCGGTGCTGAGCAGGCGCTCGCTACTGCGACTGCGCGTCATGCGAAGCGCACGCGTTGGTTGACGATCGCGCTGTGGGTACTCGGCGCGTTATTGTTCATTGAGCCGATGGTGTTCCGCAAAGGGGTGACGGCAGAGTATATTTCAACGTATTGGGCGCTGTATTTCGGTACGGGTTTGGCAGCGGTTGGCTTTATTTTGCTGGCGCGCAAAGCCTTGGCCAAACGTTTGCCCGATTTCGCCGTACTGGACGACATTATGTATAAGGCCATTGCGGTGGGCTTTGTGTTTTTCACCATTGCGACCATCCTCGGCGCGTTCTGGGCTGCCGATGCGTGGGGCAAATACTGGAGCTGGGATCCGAAGGAAACTTGGGCGCTGATCGTCTGGCTCAACTACGCCGCGTGGCTGCATTTGCGCCTGATGGCGGGTATGCGCGGCACGCGCAGCGCGCTGTGGGCGTTGGTAGGGCTGCTGATTACCGGATTTGCCTTCCTCGGCGTGAATATTTTCCTATCGGGCTTGCATTCCTACGGGACGCTGTAAACATCCATATTGATTCGAACAACGTAGTACGGGCATTGGTGTGGGCATCAATGCCCGCATTTTTTTGCGCTGAGTTGCATGCTTTCATGCGACGCGCCACCGCAATCATCACAGTCATTGGAAAGTTCATTATAATCCCAGACAAATGAATTTGGTTTTGCCAACACTCGCTCAAATGCGGAGGAGCCATGAACACACTACACGCAATCGGAAGTGCCATACTTTGCATGGGATTTGCGCTCACCGCACAGGCGGGCAATCCTTATCCGCCTGCGGGCACATGCGATGGCCTGCCCAAAGTCAATGTCAAAACCATCAGCGGTACTTGCGTGGGGGTTGTCGCGTCTGATCTGAAAATGCCGCGCGGCGTATTGCCCCTGTCCGATAATGAAATCTGGATTACAGAGATGGGCGCGTGGGAACGTAACAGCGGTCGGCTATCGCGTCTGACTTGGCAAAATGGCCGATACCAACGCAGCACCATTCTGGATAAACTGGATCGTCCGCACGGCTTGCAGCTCGGCGCAGACGGCTGGGTCTATATCGGAGAAGCGAATCAAGTGATTCGCCTCAATCCGAAGAATCCCAACGCGCCCGCGCAAACCGTCGTTGCCAATCTACCCGACGATGGTCATCATCCGCTCAAACAAATGCTGTTGGACAGCGCGGGTAATCTCTACCTGAGCATGGGCGCGAAAACCAATAATTGTGAAAATACCAACGGGCAAGCGCCGAAATTTCCATGCGCGGAAGCCACGGGCAATCAAGCCACCGCCAGTATTTGGAAAGTCACCTCGCCGCTCAATCAGCCCAAAACCACCGTCTACGCACGCGGTTTGCGCAATGCCATGGGTATGACTTGGAGCGCGGATGGCCGTATGGTGGTGACAGAAAACGGACGCGACTTTATCAACCAAGTGGACGCTCGATTAAGCGATAAACGGCTGCCGCATGATGAAATCAACGTCGTGACTCAGGGCGGTGACTATGGCTGGCCGTATTGCTTTGACAACAACCACATCAGCCCAGAATACCGACGTTACACGACGATTTGTAACAACAAACTCAAACCCGCGCTGCTTTTGCCTGCGCACAGCGCACCGCTCGGCATCACACGCTATCCGAATGATGGCCGTATCACTGCTTTGCGCGGACGCTATTTGGTCGCTTTACACGGCTATCGCGATACCGGACACCGCGTGATCGCCTTTAACGCCAACTCCTCCGGCTTGCCAGCGGGAAAAAGCACGGACGTGATCGCCGGCTGGGCGAGTACAAAAACGCAACCTATGGGCGCGCCGGTAGAGGTTCGCCCGTCGCCATCCGGCAAACTCTACATCACCGATGATCGCAATGATGCGCTGTTGCGTTTGTCACCCACACACTAATTTTTCGACGAGGCGCTATGCTGGGTACACAAAGTTTGGGGCTGTTTGTCATCAGTGGACTTTTGCTGAATATGACACCGGGCGCGGATACGCTCTACATCGTGCATCATGCGACGCACGGTTTTCGCAAAGGTTTTTATGCCGCGCTCGGTATCGGCGCAGGCTGTATCGTGCATGCCTTGGCCGCGGCTTTGGGCTTATCCGCGATTTTAGCGGCCTCGGCGCAGGCCTATATGGTGGTTAAATGGATCGGCGCGGTGTACCTCATCTATCTGGGGTTAAATATGTTGCGCAGCGCTCAAAATTCAGTGCCAAAGAAGTCAGCACCAAAGAAGTCAGCGTCAAAGCACGCTGAGGAAACAGTCGCCATCCCCCCATTCATGAGCGCACAACAGATTTTTTGGCGCGGGTTTTTGACCAATGTGCTCAATCCAAAGGTCGCGCTGTTTTTCCTCGCATTTTTACCTCAGTTTATTGCGCCAGATGCGCCCAGCCATATTCTGACGATGTTGTTTCTGGGTTTGGTGTTTGATATCAATGGCACTTTGTGGAATATTTTTGTGGCTTGGCTGGCATCGGGCGTTGCGCAACGCTTCCAGAGCCTGCGCTTATATTCGCTTTGGTTCAAGCGGGCGGTGGGCGTATTGTTTGTCTTCTTCGGCGGAAAATTGGCTTTGACCAAAAGTTAAGCGAGGTTGTGTTGCCGGCTTGTCCGGTCTTTGGGCGCAATTTGGCTGTCGATTCGGCGCCATCTGCCGTGCGAATGCGCTAAAATTCATGCCATGAATTCAGTTGCGAACACGCATTTTTCTAAAGCATTAAAAATCACGCCGAGCATGGCCGACAAGCTCGTCAAGGTGGGCGTGCGCAACGATCAGGATATTTTGTTGCATATTCCCCTGCGGTATGAGGAT
>CAXYYC010000007.1:0-82523 GCA_964293815.1 uncultured Burkholderiaceae bacterium | reverse complement strand
GGTTAGTTTAAAGGGTTCTACTTTTAGGTGCTGGCTTTTTTAGGGGGTATTACCCTTTTTAGTAAGGGCTTTAGTAGGTAAATTTAGATAAGTACTGAAAAATATTGTTGTAGTTTGTAGTGTTTATTTCTAATTCACAGTCTCGCGAAATGAGAATTAAGGGGCGCAATCTGCGCTCCTTGTTTTTTTAGAAAGAGATCGTATGCGCTATATTTTGGCAATTATCGTGTCGCTGCTGCTGCAATCGGTGGCTTATGGTTATGTCTCAGCGCGTTATCCGTCGGGCAATATGATGCAGTTTGCATTTATCGCCTGTGTTTTATGTACGCTATTTTATGTGTTGTCATTGCGTATTTGGCCGGTGGCGCCGCAAATAGGTGCGGACAGTCGTGCCATGCGGCGCCTCGGGGTGTTCACGGCTCTGTCGTATGTGGCATTTTTTGCGGCGATGGCATTTATCCCTGCGTCAGTGGTGAGCTTGACCGAAGTTGCGGTGGGACCGCTGTTTGCGGTGTTTGTCTCGGCGTGGTTTGTCGGTGAAAAATTGAGCCATGCGGCCATCACTCATCGGCGCGATTTATGGAGTGCGGGTGGTTTTTTCGTGGCGATGTTCGCCGCGACGTTGTTGGTTTTGAAAACGGTCGGGGTTGCGGTTGATCGGGTGGCTTTGGGCATTGTGTTGTCGTGCGTTGCGGGCTTGGGCGCGGCAATCATTGCCTCAATTGCGCGTTTGCATTTGGCGCATCTGAGTCCGCGCTTGGTGCTGGCGCGGCGCTTTCACTTGACCTATTTGTCCGCGTTGGTTTTGGGCTTGGTGTTTGAGCAATGGATTTGGCGTTGGGATTTTTGGCTGTTTTCAGCATTTGTGGCTTTTTTCGGTGTGGTTTTGCCGATGTTTTTGTTGCAATGGGGCATACAACAGGTCCGCCCCATCATTACCATGCTGACCTTGGCTTTTGTTCCGGCGATGACTTATTTGTCCGAGACGGTGTTTTCGGGATACAGCGATTGGCGAGTGTCGGTTTTAATTGCACTGGCGGTTGGGCTTGCGGTGGTTTATACCGTGGTGGATGCGCGCCGCGCGCCAGCGCATAGTCATTGATATTGCACTGTTGGTTCATGTAAAAACCCGCATTTCTGCGGGTTTTTTATTGCTTATAAGGGCAAAAAGCAAACTCAATTTTTGTGTGACCATTTGGAGTAGCCGATTTCTACGGTGCCGTAGAGTTCGATTTTGTTTTTTGTGCCCAGTTTGAGGCCGGGTGCGTTGTTATCCGCATCGGTTGTGTCTGTTTTAGCGATGGGCTTTAATTCGTAGCTGTGCGGATGCCACGGCTCGACCGGTTGGGTGTTGGCGCTGTCGTTGGTATCGGCGTATGCACCAGTGTGCCACAACGATCCAGCGAGTAGTAGGGAAAACAGGGCGATTTTTGAATATGTTTTCATCATAATTCCTTGATTATCCTGAATGAATCAGTATTTTTTCACATTATGACAGGTTTCGACGCAGGATTTGTGATGATGCGGGTTTTTTGTATTGGTGCTGATTTAGAGTTTGATTTGTTTGCGGATTTTGTCTGACATTTCGACGTTGGAGAGCCATTTGAAATACAGTTGTCGCGCAACGGCCATGGCATTTTCGATGTGCGTCCAGTTTTCGCGCTGGATGCGCTCGATGCTGTGAACGTTTGCGTCGTTGGCATCATGTAGGTCTTCACGCGCGGTATCGAGCCAGTGGTTGATTTTTTCGGGTAGGGCTTCGCAGTGAAACTGCATACCGAGGTGGATGTCGTCCAGTACGAAGGCTTGGTTTTGGCAATACAGACTGGTGGCTAAATTGTGCGCGCGCAACGGCGGAATGAAAAATTCGTTGTGCCACTCAAACAGGGTCACTGGGGTAATACCGCCGAACCATTGGTAGGCCAGATTGTCATGCTCGGGTGTAACGGTGTGCCAGCCGATTTCTTTGTGTGGGGCTTTTTGTACCGAGCCACCACTGGCTTTGGCCAGCAGTTGCCCACCCAAGCAGTGACCGATCACGGGTATACTCAGTGTCATGGCTTCGTAAATCAGTTCGATGGTGTCGTTCAGGTGCGGGAATTCTTCGGTGTCGTGGACACTCATGGCGCCGCCCATGATGGCAAATCCGCTGTAGTCAACGATGGAGAGCGGCAGGGTATCGCCTGCGGCGATGTTCACCAGCTCAAACGGAATTTCCCAGTTAATCAGGCAGTCGGTGAAGTAGCCCGGCCAGTCGTAATGTGCGTGTTGTAATACAAGTATCGGTTTCATTATTGCTTTCCAGTGATTATCCCAACATATTGATTTTAATCATAAAAATAGTTTTTTGTATGGGCTTGTGGGTATATTTTTGCTTTATTCTATGTGATATTTAGTCACATTGCACCCCAATTACACTCCAATTAGCGGTTTGTTTTGCCAGTTTGGGTGTAATGGCTTGGTTGTTCATTGTTTATGACGCAGTACACTCGGCCAAACAAGCTTCGAATACATCTAAATAGCGCTCGATGTGCGCCTCAGAGGTGGCAGGGCAAACCAGCGTCATGTTGTGGAACGGGGTAATCATGATGCCGCGATTGAGCAGGTATAAATGTACTGCGCGTTCGAGTTCGTCATCCATCGCGCGTTCGGCTTCCGAGCCATTTTTCGGCGTTTGGGCGCAGAATTGAAATTCGCTGCGCGCACCGAGCTGTGTCACGCTCCACGGTAATTGATATTTCGCAATCAGGCTTTGCATACCGGTTGCCAGCTGGGTTTGGCGCGCGATCATGGTGTCAAACGCAGCAGGCGTGGCGACTTCGGTTAAATTCGCCGCCAGCAAAGCCATCGTCAGCATATTGCCCGAAAGCGTCGTGCCGATACCGGAGTGACCTGCGGGGGCGGCTTCTTTCGCGGCGCGGGCGCGTTGCGCAACGGCCTCGCTCATGCCGTATACGGCGCAGGGAATGCCACCAGCGATGGCTTTACCGGCAACGATCATGTCGGGTAAAAAGCCGTCTTGCTCGCGGCAAATACCTGTGTAGCCGGCGTAGCCTGCGCTGATCGTGTGTGTTTCGTCAAAAATCAGCAGGGTGTCGGTATCGTCGCAGGCTTGGCGCAATTGTTTGAGAAATCCGGCTTGTGGCAATACCATGCCGCAGTTGGTCAATGCCGGTTCGGTCAACACGCAGGCAAATTCGCCCGTGGCGAGTTTGGCTTTGACCGCCTCAATGTCGTTAAACTCGACCACGTCGGTGAACTGAGTCAAGTCGTACACTTGACCGAGCAAACTGGCGCGCATGGTGGCCGGCGCTGTGGAATCATTGGCATCCAGATCAACGAATACATCGTCAATCGTGCCGTGGTAGCAACCATTAAAAACCAGCAGTTTTTTGCGTCCCGTGATCGCGCGCGCCCAGCGCAGGGCAAAGCGATTGGCATCAGTGGCGGTGGTGGCTAGTTGCCAAAACGGCAAGCCGAAACGTTCGGCCAATGCCGCGCCTGCTTGGGCAGAATGGGCGGTTGGCAGCATGGCGGTGTAACCTTGATCGGCGTAGTCACGCAAAGTCTGTGCAATTTTGGGTGCGCTGTGACCGAACATCGCACCGGTGTCGCCCAAGCAAAAATCGATGTATGAGTGTCCGTCCACACAGGTGAATTCTGCGCCGTGCGCTCGCTCGACGAATAGCGGTACAGGCGTGCTCCAGTCGGCCATCCAGTGCAGCGGCACGCCAAATAGGAAGTTTTGTTGGGTTTGCTGCGCCAGTTGATGTGATTTAGGGTGTTGGCTGAGGAATGCGGCTGATTCGCGCGCGATGAGATTTCGGATGTGTTCGCGTGAGATATTTTTGGCGTGGCTCATGGGGTCTCCGTTTGATTATCTGTATCGACACATTGTGCAAAAAAAGGCTCGTGAAAACACGAGCCATTTTTGGTTTCGCTGACATCCACTTTATTTGCGCTTGGCGACCATCACGCCCGATGTGCCGACTAAGGTCAGCGTGCCGGCGCTGTCGATATTCCATATTTGGCTGGCGGCGAGTTGCTTGAGGAAGCGCTGTTCCTGCTCCATCACGGCCGGTTCGCACGCCATGCGCGTGCTTCCCGCTTGTTTGACCACGATGCTCGGGCCAGTCAGCAGATAGCCAGCAAAATAGGTATTGCATGAGGTATGGCCGGTTAATTGGAAGGTTTGACCAAAATTCAGGGTTGGTTTTATCTGTGTATCCACGGCTTTACCATTGATGCTTTGAACCACCCATTCGCCGCCTTGTAATTTGGCAATGTCGCTGGTCGCTGTACCAACGCCGCCAACGCCAGCGCCATTGGTCGGTACGCCGACACAGCCTGCGAGTAAACCAATGATGCCAACTGCTGCTAAGTTTAATTTGAATGCGTTCATGATGCTCCTCCTTTAAAAAATGAGCGTTTGGATGATAAACCAACAGACGGATATTTGCTTGAAAAAGACGGAAATATATTGCATCATGACTGCCTTATGCACATTATGCACATTATGCGCCTTATGCAAATAGAAGGGATGGACAGGTATGAAACATGGTTTCGCCTATTTGAGTCAAAATCGATTTTTAAGTGTGCCGGACAGTACGGAACACAAGCCGTTTGCCATCGCGGGTATTCCCTACGATGGCGCGGTGACCAATCGGCCGGGTGCGCGTTTTGCGCCGGCGGCCATTCGCACGGCCAGTCAGATGCTGTGCGATGGTATTCATCCGTTTTTTAATACCTCGCCGTATGATTTTGTCCGTGATCTGGGTGATTTGGCGACACCGAATACCGATTTAACCGCCATGCGCGCGTCTTTGGCAGAGCAGATTCCGGCATTGTTGGCGCAGTACCATATGTGTTGGCTCGGTGGCGATCATTCGATCACGCTGGGATTGTTGAGAGCCTACCGAGCATGGGCGGGTCAGCCGCTGGCCGTACTGCATTTTGATGCGCATTGCGATACTTGGGAAGATCACTTTGGCGAACCGTCGGGGCATGGCACTTGGGTGTATGAAGCGATCCAAGAACAATTGGTTGACCCTGAGTCGTTCGTGCAAGTGGGCATCCGCTCGGCGGGTGAACGGGAGGCGCGCGAGTATGTGCGCGATCAAGGCGGTGTGATTTTCACTGCACGCGATTTGCGTGGCTTGACCTCGGAAGGGCAGTTATCCGAGGTGATTCAGACGATTCGGACGCGTTTATCCGCCAAAGGTTTGCCGGTGTATTTGACCTTAGACATTGACTGTCTCGATCCGGCGTTTGCCCCCGGCACAGGAACGCCCGAAGTGGCTGGATTGAGCACCAATCAGGTATTTACCCTGCTGGAAGCGAGCGCAGATTTGAACTGGGTTGGCATGGATTGTGTCGAGGTCGCACCGCCATACGATCACGCCGAATTGACCAGTAATGCTGCCGCACAATTGGTCTGGACGTATTTGTCGGGACAAGCGGCCAAATTAAAGTAAGCCTTTTATGACTGAGAAAAAAGACCGTATTCAATATTTAATCGATTCACTGCGCGTGCTGCCCGGTGTGGGCAATAAATCCGCGCAGCGCTTGGCATTCACTTTGCTGCAATATGAACGCGAAGGCGCGCAGCAGTTGGCCACAGCCATTACCGATGCTTTGGCACATCTGCGTCATTGTGAACAGTGCTACACCCTGTCGGACGATGCGGTGTGCAGCACTTGTGCCAACCCGCGTCGTCAACGGGAATTATTGTGCGTGGTGCAGTCGCCGATGGATCAGCTGCTGATCGAACAAACCATGACCTATAAAGGCCTGTATTTTGTGCTCGCGGGTCATCTGAATCCGCTCGAAGGCGTTGGTCCGAAAGCAATCGCGATGGATCAGTTGATTCAACGGGCGTGCGATGGTGTGGTGCAGGAAGTGATTCTGGCCACACATTTTACCAATGAAGGCGAACTGACCGCCCACTACATTGCCGAACAACTCATGGCGCGTGGTTTGCGCGTGACGCGATTGGCCAAGGGTGTACCGGTTGGCAGTGAACTCGAACAAGTCGATTTGGGCACGCTCGCGCAGGCGATGACGGGGAGGCGGTGACTATGGCGTGGTTGCGCAATCCAATCTTTCGCTTGGCGGTTTTGTTCGGGGTTTGGACGCCGTGGGTCGGCAGCATGATGTACTTTGGTTACGACACATTGTTTGTCGAAGGGACTTTAACGGTAACGGATGTGTGGAACGATTTACTGATTGCCACCTTTACCTTGTATCCATGGAGCTTGGTTTTTGGCGGGATACCGGCATTATTGACAGGCGCGGTTTATGCTTATTACCTGAAAACCCAGACGGTTCGTAATCCGCGCTGGATCAAACGTATACTCATGGGGATGTTTTTAGGCGCATTATTCGGTCTGGCCTTTTTGTTGATGGCGTTGGATTTGCGTAATGATTCGTTTTGGATACTGTTTGGTGTGGGGGCATTCAGCGGTGCATTGAGTGCATTATTGGTACTGGACGGCGTTTACTTTTGGCTGTTTCCGAGGCGTAATCCTCTGTACGATGCTTTGCAACAGCAAAAGCAGGGAAAGTTTTAATCCCCAAATCTGCCATGACTGTGTATTCGTCATGGCTTTTTTATCACCAAAGCATGGTGAATCCATTCATTTTTTATCGTCCATGATGAAATTTTTTTGATGAATTATTGTGACAAAATTCATCAATAAGCATGGACAAGGCAAGCAAATAGGATAATAATACCTTGGCAATCAATGGTGAAAATGAGTGGTTTATCTGATATTTTTTAATGTGCGCACGCGCTGTGGTAGTGGAATATTTGGCATAGGGCGCGTCGAGCGAAATTGATTGCGGACAATTATTAACATTAGATAGATTGGGGTTAATCATGCAGGCAAAGTATAAATTATTCGGTTTGGGTCTAACAGTTTTGGGTGCTGCGGTTTTGAGCGCGTGCGGTGGTGGTGCGCCGGCTGACAAAGCTGCGGGAGCAGGGACGCAGTTGAATGTGTTGTGCAGCGTACAAGCGGACTGGTGTAATGCGGCGGCGGTTGAGTTTGAAAAGAAAACCGGTATTAAAGTTGCCATCACGCAAAAAGGCTCAGGCGAATCACTGGCTCAAATCAATGCTGAGGCCGCCAATCCTAAAACTGATGTGTGGTTCGGCGGTACGGGTGACCCGCATATCGCTGCGGCGGAACGTGGTCTGACCGAAGCGTATGATGCGCCGGCCAATGCCGAATTACAACCGTGGGCGCAGGAAATTGCCACCATCACCGGCAACCGCAGTCATGGTGTTTATATGGGCATTTTGGGCTTTGGTTACAGCCCTGCGGTATTGGAGAAAAAACAGGCCAAAGCGCCTGCCTGCTGGGCGGATTTAATCAAACCGGAATACAAAGGTGAGGTTCAGATTGCCAATCCGAACTCTTCAGGCACGGCTTATGTGGCGATTGCTTCTTTGGTACAGTTGATGGGTGAGGATAAAGCATTTGATTATATGAAAGCCTTGCATACCAATGTTAATCAATACACTCGTTCAGGTACGGGGCCGATCAAGGCGGTGGCAAAAGGTGAAACCGGTGTGTCGGTGAGTTTCTTGCAAGACGCCGTGACGGAGCAAAAAGCCGGATTCAAATTAGAAACCGTCACGCCATGCGAAGGAACCGGTTATGAAGTTGGCGCGGTTTCGATCATCAAAGGTTCACGCAATCTGGATGCGGCCAAGAAATTCGTCGATTGGGCTTTGTCGCCGGATGGGCAAGCCGTTGGCCCTATGGTGAAACAATTCCACACGCCGTCCAATAAAGCCTCGAAAACGCCTGACGGTGCGCCCAATCCCGAAACAACCAAGTTGATTAAATATGACTTGAAAAAATATGGTGCCGAAGCCGAACGCAAGCGTTTGATTGAACGCTGGAGTAAAGAGATCGGCTCTTTGGTCAAACAATAATCCGATGGTATCGAGATAATGTAATGAAACTGCGCTCATGAATGAACATGGGCGCAGTTTGCTATCGGTCTTATCGGTGATTATTGCTTATTGATCCAGTTGATCGGAAGGTATTCATCACTGCATTGATTGAGTGTGCTGAGTGTAATTGGTGCAATGGAATAGGGTTTGGATAGGATATGCGAGCGTTCTTAAAAAATAATACTTTACAACTTGGCCTCGTGCCGCTGTTGTCGATGCTGCTGTTGCCTTGGTATATGCCGTTTAATAAAAATACATGGCAGGGTATTTCTTCGTTATTTGCGCCGACCGATTATGCGGTTGCGGTGGTGCAGATGTTGCTCAACCATAAACCGTGGTTGGCGCTGCTGTTGCTGTTTGCGGTACTGGTCATCGTCGTGTGTTTGCGTGAGCGCAGTCCGCAGCGCGGGCGCTGGCTGCTGGGTTTGGTGGTGTTGGCTTTGGTGACTTTACTCTATACCGGTTTTGCGATTATGCCGCGCGGTGTGTCCTTGGGTTTACAACATTTTTCGGCAGCACAGGATTGGCGACAAGACGGCATGGGTTTGGGGGCGTACACCTATTTGGCCTCGATGATTTTTTTGATCGGTGTGGCGTTGGCCGATATGGGGTATTTTCGTGGTGATTCGCTGGTCGCGGGTATTGTAGTCGGTGTGTTTGGGCTGATGCTGATTTTTGTGGGTTGGCCGGTGGGTAAATCTTTGCTGGGGATGTTTTTTGTCGATCAGGCAGGGCAAAGTGTGTTTTCCCTGCCCACTTGGTGGGCGCGCATGACGCAGTCAGATGTTTGGTCGTTGGGGTGTTTTGCCGGTGGGCATTGTGGCGTTTTTTGGAATACTTTGTTTTTGGCTTTGATGTGCGGTTTTACCACGACTTTGTTGGGGCTGACTTTTGCCTTTTTGGGTGAGCGACGCGGTTTTTTTGGTCAATACAATCCGCCGTGGTTACGCGCTTTGGCATTGTTGCCGATCATCACGCCGCCATTTGTTTTGGGCTTGGGCTTATTATTGTTGTTTGGGCGCCAAGGCATTGTGACGCAGTTGATTGAGCAGCTTTTTGGGGTTGAGCTGGGGCGTTGGATTTATGGTTTGGACGGGGTGTTGCTGGCGCAAACCTTTGCCTTTGCACCGATTTCGTACATGATTATTCGTGGCGCGGTTCAGGCTTTGGCGCCGAGTTTGGAGGAGGCGGCACAGACGCTTGGTTCTAATTCGAGCAAGACGTTTTGGACCGTGACCTTTCCGCTGATTTTGCCTGCTTTGGGTAACTCATTTTTGATCGGTTTTGTGGAGAGTATTGCTGATTTTGGTAATCCGATTTTGCTGGGGGGAAATTTTAAGCTGTTTTCAACGGAGATTTATTTTGCGATTGTCGGTGCGCAATTGGATTCGGGGCGCGCGGCGGGGCTGTCGTTTTTGCTGCTGTTGCTGGCTATGGTGGCGTTTTATATCCAATATAGTGTCGTCGGTAAGAAAAGTTATGTGACGGTCGGCGGCAAGGGGGATTCGGGCGTGCCGATGGCTCTGCCGGACGGCGTACGTCGCACGGGGTTGGCAATTGCTTTACCGTGGCTGTTGCTGACGGCGGTGATTTATGCTTTTGCGCTGATTGGTGGCTTGGTGGAAAATTGGGGGATCAATTATACCCCGACGCTGGCGCATTTTAAAAAGGCGTTTGGCATTGATATGGGTGTTGGCGGTTTGATTTGGTCAGGTTCGGCATGGTTGTCGTTTTGGATGACGCTGAAGTTGGCGCTTATCGCTGCACCGATTACCGCTTTATTGGGCTTGCTCACTTCGTATGTGTTGGCGCGTACCGAGTTTACGGGGCGCGATGCCTTTGAATTTTCCAATTTGATTACCTTTGCGGTACCCGGAACGGTCCTCGGCGTGAGTTATATTTTGGCATTTAATTTGCCGCCTTTTGAGTTGACGGGAACCGCTGCCATTATTGTGCTGAGTTTTATTTTTAGAAATTTGCCAGTCTCGGTGCGCGCAGGTTTGGCTTCATTCCAGCAGATTGACAAAAGTTTGGATGAGGCATCGTTAATGCTCGGTTCGTCTACGGCGGGGACTTTGCGACGGGTGACGTTTCCTTTGTTGCGTTCGGCGATCGTGACCTCTTTGGCGTATGGCTTCGTGCGTTCGGTTACAACCGTGTCGGCGGGGATTTTCCTTGTGAATGCGGAGTATCAATTGGCCACGACTTATATCGTTGAACGCGTCGGTAATGGTGCGTATGGCGAGGCATTGGCGTATTGTTCCGCATTGATCGTGTTGATGCTGGCGGTGATTATGGGCGTGCAGAAATTGGTGGGCGATGCGCAATTGGGGCGTCGCAAAGCGGCGGTTAAGAATGCTGCGAATAATGTATTTTAAGGTGCTGATATGAATGAGAATAAACAAATGGCAACGATTGAATTTAAAAATGTGGTCAAAGCGTATGGTGATGTGACCGTGGTTAATGATGTGAGCTTTAAGGTCGAAGCAGGCTCTTTGGTGACACTGTTGGGTCCATCGGGGTGTGGCAAAACCACGACTTTGCGAATGATTGCGGGATTGGAACAGCCAACCTCAGGGCAAGTTTGGATCGGTGGGCGCGATGTGACATTGTTACCGCCGTTGGCGCGCAATGTCAGTATGATGTTTCAAAGCTATGCCTTGTTTCCCCATATGCGGGTTTTGGACAATGTGGCGTATGGTCTGCTGAACCGAGGCTTGAAAAAGGCCGAGGCCAATGAGCGAGCGCTGGAGGTACTGGCTCAGGTGAATTTGGAACATCTGAATCAACGCTGGCCTGCGGAATTGTCCGGTGGCCAACAGCAGCGCGTGGCATTGGCACGTGCCTTGGCGATGGAGCCATCGGTATTGCTGTTTGACGAACCTTTGTCCAATTTGGATGCGCGCTTGCGTCGACAAATGCGCGAAGAAATTCGTCAATTGCAACAACGCCTCGGCATCACGGCGGTGTATGTCACGCACGATCAAAGCGAAGCGCTGGCGGTTTCGGATCAAATTATTGTGATGAATGTCGGTGTGATTGCGCAGCAGGGTACACCGCAAGAGCTGTATCAACAGCCCAACAGCGCGTTCGTCGCGGGATTTATGGGCGATGCCAATCTATTACCGGTTAGTGGTGAGCACTATCCATACATTTTGGGCAATTTGACTTTGTCACATGCGACGGGCTTGCGAGATGGCGCGAAACAAGTGGCAATTCGCCCCGAAGCCGTGCGTATCGTTGAGGCAAATACGCCGAATAGTTTACCCGCATCCGTGCGCAAGGCCACCTATTTGGGCATGCTGTGGGAATTGGAATTAGAAACCAGCGTCGGTGATATTTTTGCCGTCAATCCCGATGTGCTCATGCCGTATCGTGCCGGAGACTCCGTAGGTGTGCAATTGGCTGATTATGGGGTGAGTTTGATTGCGCAGTAATTCATGCACGCGATAAAATATCGCTATTTTTAGCAAGGCAAATTCCTGTTTATAACAGGAATTTGTTGTTTTAGGTGCGTCAGTTAATTAAATCTATGTTGTTTGGAGAGTTCTCTTTTGTAATTAAAGGGCGAGATATTAAGCGTTATTTAATTAGGCGTTATTTAGCCCATGAGTGACAAAGTCTTCCAATGCTTGGGATAACGCTTGCGTGTCTTGAATATCTTCCCGCACCGCCCAATAAGCCAAACCTTCGATGAGCGCGCCGAGCATCGGGCGCAGGTAGGGGCTTTTTTGTTGTTCTGCGTGAATATCCAGCAGGGCATTCAATTTTTTATCGAATTGTGCATGGCGTTTGCGCTGAAAAGACGGACCACCGCAGCGCAATATGGCGAGCAGGTGTGGCTCGTTGAGTATGATGCGAAAAATCTGTGAGACTGTTTGCGGCGTGGGCATGCCTTTGCTGTTGCTGATGATCGGTTCTATTTTTTGCCAGTATGAGTTGAGCAGATCGTCAAAAATCGCATCTAAAATGGCATTGGTCGAGGGGAAGTAAATGTAGATCGTTGGTCGGACGATATTCATTGCTGCGGCAATGTCACCGATGGTGACTTCTTCAAAGCCTCGTTGCGCAAACAATTGCAGGGCGGTATCGAGAATTTGCTGACGCCTTTCTTCAGGGCGCATGCGGGTACGGGTGGGTGTGGTCATTGTGTGTTCTCCTCTATGAATTTTACTACAAAAATATTTAATGACTAACTGTCACTTGACAGGGCTTGTGGATAAGAGCAGAATAAAATTATCTAATTACACTTTGTCATTTAATTTTTGTTGTATTTCCATGGAGGAATATTATGTCAAAATGCAGTCATCGAATGTTAGACCCCAAAAATATTCACATTCATTTGGTAGGAGCCGGTATTGCAACGATGTCTGCGGCAGTTTTTTTGATCCGTGATGTGGGTGTACTCGGTGAACACATTCATTTTTATGAGCAGTTGCCTGTGGATGGCGGCTCCTTGGATGGTGCGCGATCGCCCAGTGTCGAGGGCTATGTCACGCGCGGTGGTCGGATGTTGGAGGATGAAGCCTATGTGTGTTTGTGGAATTTGTTAGAGAGCATTCCGACTGTGGGTAATCCTGAGTTGAATGTTCGTCAGGAAATCGCGCAATTTAATCAGGAAGTACCGACGTATGCCCGCGCCCGCATCATTGATCGCAATCATCAGATTGTGGATGCGGCGGATTTGGGGTTGGATGCCTATGATCGTGTTCAATTGACACGTTTGCTTGCTCTTCCTGAAAAACTTATTGGCGCGCGGCGCATCGAGGATTTTTTCTCTGAGCATTTTTTCCAAACGAATTTTTGGACGATGTGGTGCAGTATGTTTGCTTTTCAGCCGTGGCACAGTGCGATTGAGATGAAACGGTATTTGCTGCGTTTTATGCAGGAAGTGCCGCGTATTCATACCTTGGCAGGGGTACGGCGAACCAAGTTGAATCAATATGATTCGATTGTTTTGCCGATACAAAGATGGCTACAAAATCATGGGGTTCAATTTGAATCCGGGGTGACGGTCAAGGATGTGGATTTTGTTGAATCAGCCGATGCGCGTGTGGCAAGTGCCTTGCATATTGAGCGCAATGGGCAGGCTCAGGAGATTAAGTTGGGTGTACAAGATTATGTGTTTCTGACGCTTGGCTCCATGACGGCGGATGCGGCCTATGGTGGCGATGACACGGTTCCGCCATTGATTCGTGATAAACGCGATGGCGGCTTTGAACTGTGGGAAACCATTGCCTCAAAGGCCGGCGACTTTGGTCGCCCGAATGCTTTTTGCGGCAATGTGGATGAGTCTAAGTGGGAGTCGTTTACCTTGACGATGACGGGGCGCGCACTCCTGCAACGCATTATTGATTTTAGTGGCAATCAGCCGGGAACCGGCGCCTTGATGACGTTTAAAGACTCCAATTGGCTCATGTCCATTGTGGTACCGCACGCACCGCATTTCATCGGTCAACCGAATGATGTATATACACTGTGGGGTTATGGCTTATTCATTGATCGAGAGGGCAATTATGTGAATAAAAAAATGTCCGAATGTACCGGACAAGAGATTTTGACCGAACTGCTCGGTCAGCTGGGGTTCAAAGATGCAGACGATGAAATTCGCAAGACAACCCGTGTCACGACCGTTATGATGCCATACATCACATCGCAATTTGAACGGCGAGTGCCGGAGGATCGTCCTTTGGTTGTTCCGAAGGGAGCGAAAAACTTCGCGTTTCTCGGTCAATATGTGGAAATCCCAGAAGACGTCGTGTTCACGGTTGAATACTCCGTACGGGGGGCAATGCATGGTGTATATGAATTAATGGGTGTTGACCTGCCGATACCGGCGATTTACCATGCGCTTGAGCATCCGAGTGTGGCGTTTCAAGCGCTACGTACCATTCGCACAGGTCGAGCCGACTGGGATGCGCGTTAAATTACAATAATCACTTCACAGGAGAATGTATGGAATTAAAGGATAAGGTTGTCGTGGTGACCGGTGCGGCGGGAGGCATTGGTGGTGCTCTGGTGGATCAGTTTCGCTCCGAAGGCGCGACGGTCATTGGCTCTGATTTGAAAGTGCCTGAGCAGACGCAGGCCAATCGCTTTCTGACAAATGATATTTCGACGGAAGACGGCGTTAAATCGCTGATTGACGATGTGTTGGCGCATGAAGGGCGAATTGACCTGTTTTGCTCCAATGCGGGTATTGCGCTACCAATGGATGCGTTTAGCCCCGAAAAATACTGGGACAAAACCCTCGATATCAACCTCAAAAGCCACTACTGGGCAGCGCGCCATGTACTGCCGCACATGATCGAACGCGGCAGCGGCTATCTGCTGAACACGGCTTCTGCTGCGGGTTTACTCAACGAAATCGACAGCTTTGGCTATGGCGTGACCAAACACGCGGCCATTGGCTTGGCCGAATGGCTCGCATTTACTTATCGGGACAAAGGCATTCGGGTTTCGGTCTTATGTCCGGAAGGCGTCAAAACCCAAATGATCGCACATTCCCCCTACTTGCAAGCCAGCGCCATTACCGCTGAAGAGTTGGCTAAAATCACCAGTGAGGCTATTCATGCCGAGCGCTTCATGATCACCACGCACCCGCATACGATCGAAGCTTTTCAGAAAAAAGCCGCGAATTATCAAGGATTTATCGACTTCATGGTTCAACGACGCGCCCAAGCCATCAGCATGCGCGAAGCATTGAAAAAATCAAGCACCGCCTTCTAACTTTACCATTCAAAACAAAAGCCCGAATCGATAGTGATTCGGGCTTTTTAGCCTCATTGGCGCCGCCGACAGGAATCGAACCTGTGACCCTCTCCTTAGGAGGGAGATGCTCTATCCACTGAGCTACGGTGGCGTGTTGACTGAATGGCGATGTGATTTCGTACGCAATTATACCTCACAACACCACATCATCTTTATCCGTCATTTCATGGGGAATAGCGACATGATGACGTCGCTCCTGCCAGCGCATCCACGCGCGTGAGACCAGCGGCAGGGCGTAAATCGGGAACTGCATGGCGCCGATCAGGGGCAGATATTGCGTTCCGAGGAATGGCGCGGCGATGGTGAAGGTCAGCAATACATTGCGTCCGCCCGAGGCGACGGCGGCGGAAATGCGGTGCTCGGTCGTGCTTTTGCGATACAGATAAAAATTCAGCCAAAACAGCACAGTGACGATGGACATGGATAAAAACAGCAGTCCGAACGCATGCCAATGGTGTTGATCAAACTCGCGGCGAAAACTGCCAATCAAGCCAAACGGAAAGGTCATGACCAACAGCATGGTGACTTTGGACAATTGCTGGTGGATTTTGAGTAATACCGATTCGGCAATCCAACGATGCACCAGCGCAGAAGCAGCCATCGGTCCGACGATAAAAATCAACAGACGTTTGACGTACAGCACCATATCCAGCTCAACATCCGCCGTTTGAAACAGCCACAAATTGATGTACAGCACGACGGGCATGAGCAGTGTGGTGGCGATGGTCAGCGCCATCGCATACAGTGGTTCAAAACCAATCGAGCGCACGATCGCAGGCGTGGCGAATAGTGAACCCGTTGCCATAATCGCCGCTACCGCCAGCAATAAATCATCGCGCATACCGAGCAGATAGCAGGTACCAATCGCCAAAATCGACATACCAACCGTGTGAATCAGCGCATACAGCCAGACGGACGGCTGCGACAGCGTACGTACCAAGGTATGCTGGTTAATCGCCATCAGTGTAAAAAACATCAGGAAAAACAACACCATCGGTAGGTAGGGTAAAACCACATCGGACAATTCGGGCAGCAAAAAGCCTAAAATAGTCGCCAGAATCATGAATAAGGCGGAGTGATGTGAGATGAAATTTAAAATACGCATAAAGAACGGTTTCTTTTTTGGGGCGGGCATCCAGAAGAATCAATCAAGCCCACAAAATTGAATGATTGAAGAATCCCCGCTCAAAATCATTGCGGGGATGACGGCTTTGTATTGAGATTGCTCCTGAATGATAAACAGCGACTTGGATTTGGGGTGGAGGACAACCGAACAACCCAACAAGCCAATTCAATTTTACGCCTGCGCAATCGGAATGCTGATGAACCCGCGCGATGCGCTGTACGGCAGCGGTGTGAACGCATCCATCTGCTCGGCACTCATCGCGACTTCGCCACGCAGGGTGTTGGTCATCGCCTGAGTGATGCGCATATCGACCATTTGCCCGATGAGTTTTTGTCGCGCATTGGCCAGACCAACCGGTGGTTTGAAATTCACAATGCGGTTATTCTCCGTGCGTCCGTACAATTCAGACGGATCGCGCGTGGACAGACCTTCGACCAGCACTTTTTCGATATGACCGACCATGCTGTCGCTGACCGATTTTGCGTATTGGGCGATTTCGGCTTGCAAGGTTTGTAGGCGGTGCAGTTTTTCGTTGTACGGAACCAAATCCTCCAACTCCGCCGCCGGCGTGCCCGGACGTGCGCTGTAAATGAAGGAGAAACTCACATCGAATTTCACCGCGTCAATCAGACGCATGGTGTCGAGAAAATCCTCATGCGTTTCGCCCGGGAAACCAACGATAAAGTCCGAGGACATCGCCAGATTCGGCCGAATCGCTTTCAATTTTTCGATGATGCGTAAATATTCCTGCGCCGTATAACCGCGCTTCATCGCACTCAAAATGCGGTCTGAGCCGGATTGCACCGGCAAATGCAGGTGGTTAACCAACTGCGGTACTTTATCAAACGCGTTGATCAGGCGGTCGGTGAAGTGGTTCGGATGGCTGGTGGTGAAACGAATCCGTTCGATGCCGTCAATATGTGCCATGGTCTCCAGCAGGGTGGCGAAGTCGGCGATCTCTGACGTGCCGCCCATGGTACCCATATAGCCGTTGACGTTTTGCCCCAACAGATTGATTTCCTTCACGCCCTGATCGGCCAGATCGGCGATTTCGGTCAATACATCATCGAACGGGCGCGAGACTTCCTCGCCGCGTGTGTACGGTACGATGCAGTAGCTGCAATATTTCGAGCAGCCTTCCATGATGGAGACGTAGGCCGTGGCTTTTTCCACCTTTGGTGGTGGCAAATGATCGAATTTTTCGATTTCGACGAACGATACGTCCACCTGCGAACGGCCTGTTTTCGCACGTTTATCGAGCAATTGCGGTAGGCGGTGCAAGGTTTGCGGGCCGAACACCACATCCACATACGGCGCGCGTGCGACGATGTTTTTGCCTTCTTGCGAGGCGACACAGCCGCCCACGCCGATAATCAGATTCGGATTTTTCTTTTTCAGCTCGCGGATTCGCCCGAGGTCGGAGAAGACTTTTTCCTGTGCTTTTTCGCGGATGGAGCAGGTGTTGAGTAACACCACATCGGCCTCAGCCATCTCATTGGTTTTTTCAAAACCGCTTTGTTCACGCAGAACGTCATGGATTTTGTCGGTGTCGTATTCGTTCATTTGACAACCGAAGGTTTTGATAAATACTTTTTTCATCATTATCTCTCGTCGAAACAGTGGTTTATTCTGGGGACGTGACATCAGCGCAATGTGCGCGCTGAGCAATTCGTTGAAGGGCGTGATTATACGCTTTATGAGTGCTCACTGTGTGATTAAGCGATTGATTCTGGGGGCTTTTGTATATAAAAATGCGCAAAGCGAAGAGCTTTGCGCAGAAAAAGAAGGGGGGATGCCATCAGAGCAGAAGAACTGTTCACTCATTGGGGCTGCCACGCCTTCTTTCCTCCTCAATCTCTTGAGCCAAATCATGATGAAATCTATAAGTGGGCAGAGATTTTATTGCATTAAATCCGAACTTTTTGCTGTGCCAAAATGGCTTTGGCCGAGTCAACCATGGCGACGAAACCTGCGGCGAGCATCATCGCGTCTTTCAGTACCAATCGTCCCGCGCCGGAGAGATAAGGAAAACCGGTGTGCGCATCTGCACCGTGAACCCAAGTTTCAGGCGTGAAAATCAGGAAGGTGTAGGTGACGAATGGGGTCAAGAAGCACAAAGTTGCACCGATCAAGCCCAATTTCGGCGAAATATAGTGCGACAGCAGCAATAAAGCGAATACGATTTCCACCACGCCCAAACCGTTTGAATAACCGTAGGTGTTGTTCATATGGTGCCAAGCACGGTGCGCTTCATTCAAAACGCCTTCGCCATTCATGTATTGCGCATAGTTGGCCGGATCGTTGTACAACCATGACATAAAGGGACTGTTGGCAACAAACGGCACGATACTGTCCGCTTCGTAGGGAATGAATTTGAGCCAGCCAATCCATAAAAATACAATAGCAATTGAAATGCGGCACAGATGAACCCCCCATTGTTCAGAGTTTGCCAGTTTGTTGAGAAATTGATTGTATGAACTCATCATAGCTCCTTGTTGTTAGTAGCCTATTACACAATAGGCAATAAGCGGTTGTTGAAAATTAGGGATTTTGATTGACTTGGTAGGCTTCCAGCGCACGCAGCGCGTAGGTATAAGCCGCGCCAGCGTTCAGGGCAATCGCGGTGGCCAAAGCGCCGGCCACTTCAGATTCGGTGGCACCTTCTTTGATGGCCGCTTCCGCATGAACCCCGATGCAGCTTTCGCAGCGGGTTGTGACGGCAACGGCTAAAGCGATCAACTCGCGCGTTTTGCCGTCTAATGCTTCTGCGGCGGCGGCATCGTTCAATGAAGCATAGGCTGCCATCATTTTCGGATGCTTTTTGCCCAAAGCGCCAAACGATTTTTTGACATGCGTGACATGTGCTTTCCAATCCTTAAACATTTCTGTTCCTTGTGAAGTTAATGAAGTGACTGTATTATTGCGGTTTAAACGAGGTGTTTATGGTCTAATCGTCTCAAAAATTGGAGGAAATGGCTCAAATGGATGTTTTGGATCGCTTGGTGGAGTTGGCGCAGCTCAGTGGCGCGGTGGATACGCGTTGCGTTTTTCAGGGGGATTGGAAGATCAAAGACGCTGATCAACAGCAGGGTCATGCGCAGTTGCACATCGTGGTGAAAGGGCAGGCGTATTTACAACTCGATCAAACAGCGCCCAAGCTGCTGCATGAGGGGGATTTATTTTTCTTGCCGCGCGCGCGTGCGCATCAGTTGTGCAGCAGCCCGACCTTTGTGGTGGATGAGTTGTCCGCGCCGGAGGAAACCTCGTTCGGCTCGTTTACGGTCAAAAAAATGGGGACGGAGGGCGCGCGTACCGAGCTGTTTTGCGGGCATTTTTCGTATTCGGAAACGTCGGATTTGATGAAAGCCTTGCCTGAATATGTGTTTTTAAATTTCGATCACCCCTCGCTCGGTGGTTTGATTGAGCTGCTTCAGTACGAGGCGCAGGCGCAGGAGCGAGGGGCGAACAGCATCATTAATTCATTGTCCATTGCCTTGCTCACGTTGATTATTCGTCGGCATATGGTTTTGGCTGAGCATGAGGTGTTGAGCCGTGGCGTGTTGTTGGCTTCCCGTGATCGTCGCCTATACCCGCTGATTCATGCGGTATTGGACTTGCCTCAGGAGAATTGGACGGTCGAGAATTTGGCCGAGTTGGCTTGTGTGTCGCGCGCGCAGTTGATGCGCTTATTCAAGCAACACGTGGGGATGAGCCCGCATCATTTTGTGCAACACGTTCGCCTTCAACGGGCGGCGCAGATGTTGCGTCAAAGTTCGTACTCGATATTGCACATTGCTTTGGCTGTGGGTTTTCAATCGGAAACCCACTTTGGCAAAGCGTTTAAACAAAAATACGGCGTGACCCCCGGGCAATATCGCCGTTGATCGCAGCGATGCTTATTTTGCGTCGTTCAACGAATACGGTAACGCACGATGTTGCCATTGAGCGCTCGGCTCCGTGAATGAGAGCTGCGCGTCGTTCTCCAGCAGCGGCAGGCTGACCTCGTACAGCACGTCGATCTGTGTGTCGTTCAGCGGGCTGCGCGCGTAGGCGAGCAATTGTCCGGCAGGCTGCGCGGGGTCTGCGCTGCTGTACACGTCCATACCGATGCGCAATTGTGCCAAGCTTGCGGCGCAGGATTCGGCATCGTTGAACACAATGCGGGCGGACTGCATGCGGCGTTTGAGTTTGCCCAGATAGTGACTGCGTGCGACGATTTCCTGCCCCGGATAACAGCCTTTTTTGAAGTTCACGCCGCCGATGCGATCCAAATTCATCATCTGCGGCACAAATGCCTCGGAGATATCGGCCGTCACATGCGCCATACCGGCGTGAATATCCAGCCAGTGCCATAGAGTCAATTCACTCGCGTCGGTCGCTGTTTGGCTTGATTGAGCAGTGATGCGAATTTCTCGCGGCAGGCTGTGGGCGCTTGGCTCATCGAGTACGCTGGGCAAAATGCCCAATCGGATGACGCCATCCGCTGTTTGCTTCATACCGTTGGCCAAGGCATTTTGTCCGACAAATCCGCTGATGTGGTATTGATCGCTGATATCTTCCAGCACTGCCTTCATGCGCAAAATGAACATCCGCAGGCGTTTCACCACCGTTTCAGCGACCGAATGGTGCATCAGCAAAAACACCGTTTCACCCTCGGAGTAGGCGTAAAAAATTGCATACAGCCGACCTTTGGCCGAACAATAGCCGCCTAGCCGTACCTCATTGTCAGCCAAATGTGCGATGTCTTGCGTGAATTGCGTGTGCAGAAATGCCTTTGCATCCGCGCCGCTGATGCGAATCAGTGCGTATTCACCATTCAAATTCAGCGTTAAGCCGGTTTCCAGTTGTGCTCGCAAAGCGCTATTATTCATCGTGTGCATTGTTTGTTCCACTTGTAAACATTAGAATGATGAAATTGTACCTGTGATTGGTGAACTGTGTGTCAATGCGTTTTGAGTCAACGCGTTTTAAAGCCGATCAATAATGAATAGAGCCAAACAATGAGTGATTTATTTGCCAACGATCTGCCGACCAATGGCGCGCATACCGCAGTGGATGAAAACGCGCCGCTGGCTGAACGCTTGCGTCCGCACAGCCTGTCCGAAGTCATTGGGCAAAAGCATCTGCTCGGCGAAGGGCAACCGCTCGCGGTCGCCTTTGCCCAACGGCGGATGCACTCCATGATTTTTTGGGGGCCGCCGGGCGTGGGGAAAACGACTTTGGCGCGGCTGGTGGCGCATTCGTTCGATGCGCAGTTTGTCGCGCTCTCAGCGGTGTTGTCCGGTGTCAAAGAAATCCGCGAAGTGGTTGAGCAAGCGCAGATTTGGAAAGCGCAAGGGCGCCAAACCATCCTATTTGTCGATGAAGTACACCGTTTTAATAAATCTCAGCAAGACGCCTTTTTGCCGCATGTCGAATCCGGTTTGCTCACCTTCATCGGCGCGACCACCGAAAATCCCTCGTTTGAGGTCAATAACGCCTTGCTCTCGCGTGCGGCGGTGTATGTGTTGCAGTCTTTGAATGAACATGATCTATCCGATTTGATTGATCGCGCGGTCAAAGCCACGCAATATGGTGTGGCCGATGACGCCCGTAAAACGTTGATTGAATCTGCCGATGGTGACGCACGGCGGCTGCTCAATCATTTTGAGCAAGCCATGCACGTCGCGCGCGCGCATAAGCAAACCCAAATCAGCGCCGAACACCTAAAAGCCAGCCTCGGTGCGATTTTGCGTCGATTCGACGCGGGCGGTGAAGCGTTTTACGACCAAATTTCCGCCTTGCACAAATCCGTGCGTGGCTCCAATCCCGATGCGGCGCTGTACTGGTTCTGCCGAATGCTGGATGGCGGCACTGACCCGCGCTACCTCGCGCGGCGGATTGTGCGCATGGCGTGGGAAGACATCGGACTGGCCGATCCGCGCGCTATGCAAATTTGTAACGACGCGGCGCAAACCTACGAGCGCCTCGGCTCGCCCGAGGGTGAACTCGCGCTCGCGCAAGCCGTGCTTTATCTTGCTGTGGCCGCCAAATCCAATGCGGGCTATATGGCCTACAACCAAGCACGCGCGTGGGTCAAACAGGATGGCTCGCGCCCCGTGCCGCTGCACCTGCGCAATGCGCCGACCAAGTTGATGAAAGAGCTCGACTACGGCAAAAATTACCGCTATGCGCACGACGAAGCAGGCGGCTATGCGGCGGGTGAAAACTACTTCCCCGAGGATATGCTGCAGGTAAATTTTTACCAGCCGACCGAGCGTGGCTTGGAGCAGAAAATCAAAGAGAAATTGGCGTATCTAAAAAGTTTGGATGAACAGGCGAACTCGTGATTTGTCTGTGTTTCACACCATCGAGCAAGCATCAACTAATATGAGCGACCCAATGAACATGACCGCAGACGACATCCTGCACTTTTGGTTTGACGAATTACAGCCCGCACAGTGGTGGGGCAAGGATTCTGCGCTGGATGCGCGGATGACTGAACGCTTTTCAACCGTTCATACACAGGCCAATCGCGGCGAATTGTGGCATTGGCGCGTGGATGCGCGCGGGCGATTGGCGGAGATCATGGTGTTGGATCAATTTTCGCGCAATATGTTTCGCGATACGCCGCGTGCGTTTGCCTCGGATGCGTTGGCCTTGATTTTGGCGCAGGAGGCAATTGGGCAAAATCTGCATATGCAGTTGCCCGAGCAGATGCGCGGTTTTATGTTTTTACCGTTCATGCACAGCGAGTCGCTCGCCATGCACGACCTCGCTGTGCGGTTATACACCGAGCTGGGTGATGCGGCACAATTGGAGTTTGAGTTCAAACACAAAACGATTATTGAGCGATTCGGTCGCTATCCACATCGCAACACGATTTTGGGGCGAGTGTCTACCGCAGAAGAAGCGCAGTTTTTGCAACAGCCGAATTCGGCTTTTTAATAAGGAAATTACTTCAAACAGCGATTTAATTATCGGTTTTTCTGATGCTTATGCGATAATTTGCACCATTGCGGTGCTTTTTTGCACCAAGGTTTTTTTAATATGATGAAAGACTATATGAAGTACGCTCGTTTAGAAGATTTTCTCGATTACGTTGCCCAACGTGACCCCAACCAACCAGAATTTTTGCAGGCGGTGAAGGAAGTGATGGGCAGTCTGTGGCCGTTCATTGAGAAAAATCCACAGTATGCCAAGAATGCCATTTTAGAACGACTGGTCGAGCCGGAGCGGGCGATTCAATTTCGCGTGGCGTGGGTGGACGATGCGGGGCAAACGCAGGTCAATCGTGCGTTTCGGATTCAGCACAGCAACGCGCTCGGACCATTCAAAGGCGGTATGCGTTTTCACCCGTCGGTCAATTTATCCATTTTGAAATTTTTGGCATTTGAACAAACCTTTAAAAATGCGCTGACCACTTTACCGATGGGCGGCGGGAAGGGTGGTTCGGATTTTGATCCGAAAGGTAAATCAGATGGTGAAGTGATGCGTTTTTGCCAAGCCTTGATGGCCGAGCTATACCGCCACATCGGGCCGAATACCGATGTACCGGCAGGTGATATCGGCGTCGGTGCGCGCGAAGTCGGCTATATGACCGGCTATATGAAAAAATTCTCGAATGACACGGGCAGCGTGTTTACTGGCAAAGGCTTGACCTTTGGCGGTTCGCTGATTCGTCCTGAAGCGACGGGCTATGGAACAGTGTATTTCACCCAAGAGATGCTGCTGCATCGTGGGGACACCATCGCAGGTAAAACCATCGCGATTTCCGGCTCGGGCAATGTGGCGCAATACGCCTGCGAAAAAGCCATGAAGCTGGGCGCGAAGGTGCTCACGCTATCGGATTCGGGCGGCACGCTGTATGTGGCGCAGGGCATGACGCAGGACTTGTTGACACAATTGATGGAATTTAAAAATGTGCAACGTGGTCGCTTGGCTGATTTTGCGCAACAGCACGGGTTGATGTTTGAAGCAGGCAAACGCCCGTGGCATCACGCGGTGGATATTGCCCTGCCTTGCGCGACGCAAAACGAATTGGACGAGAGCGACGCCAAAACCCTGATTGCCAACGGCGTGCAATGCGTGGCCGAAGGCGCCAATATGCCCTCGACACTGGCGGCGGTGGATGCATTTATCGCGGCAGGTATTTTATTCGCGCCGGGTAAAGCGTCCAATGCGGGTGGCGTGGCGACTTCGGGCTTGGAAATGTCGCAAAACGCGATTCGCCTGTCGTGGACGTCTGAGGAAGTCGATGCCAAACTGCACACGATTATGAAAGACATCCATCAAAACTGCATTCGCTACGGCACGCGCGAAGATGGCTCGGTGAACTACGTCGATGGCGCGAATATCGCCGGCTTTGTCAAAGTTGCGCAGGCGATGGCGGAGCAGGGGGTTTATTGATTGAGGTGTTACCATTGTGGGGGCGCATGATGGCGTCCTGATTGACTCTTCGGCAATAGATATGTGCATTAAAGCTCATTGATTTACGGTAAAATGCGCGTTTGCTTTTTGAATCAATCGCTTAGTCGTCTTTAAAGTCTTCTTCATGCCTCATTCCGACCCGCATTTTGCTCAATTTACGCACCGCCAGCGTGTGCTGGCGTTTGCTTGGGCGTCACTCGGCGCGGTGTTGTTTTCGAATAAGGCGATTATGGCGAAGCTGATGTACCGCGAGGGTACGGATGCGTTGGATGTGATTACCCTGCGGATGTTGTTTGCCTTGCCGTTTTTTATCGCGTTGGCGTTTTGGGCGCATTGGCGCAAGCCGTATCGTTTGACGCGCAGGGATTTTTGGCAGTTGTGGCTGGTGGGATTTGTCGGCTATTATTTGTCGAGTATGCTGGATTTCACGGGTTTGCAGTTTATTTCAACGGGTTTGGAGCGTTTGTTGTTGTTCCTTACGCCGTCTTTGGTGTTGATTATTTCGCGCGTGTTTTTGGGCAAGCATGTGGATGCGAAACAGTGGTGGGCGATGATTTTAGCCTATCTTGGTATCGTGCTGGTGTTTGCACATGAGGTGAATTTTGGCGGCTCGAATGTGGCGTTGGGCGCGAGTTTGGTGTTTGGCAGTGCGTTGTCGTATGCGGTGTATCTGCTGATGACGGGGGAGTTGGTCAAGCATCTGGGGTCTCTGCGTTTGGTGGCGTATGCGATGATGATTTCGACGGTGTTTTGTTTGGCGCAGTACGCGCTGCTGCGCGAGTGGGCGCATTTGCCTCAGTTGTTGGCTACGCATCCGAAATTGCTCGGTTATTCTTTGATGATTGCGGTGCTCAGTACGGTGGCGCCGGTGGTTTTGACCATGTTGGCAGTGTCGCGGCTGGGGTCGCCGATTGTGTCGCAGGTGGGAATGCTCGGGCCGATTTCGATGCTTGGTTTGGGTTACTGGTTTTTGGATGAGCCGATCACGCTGACGCAGTTGGCGGGGACGGCTTTAGTGTTGTTGGGTATGGCTTTGGTGGGGCGTGTGGCGACGCGCAAGATCACGGCTCCTGCACATCGTTAATTGGATATTGGCTGATTATGAATGAGAAAATAAATGCGGTGAGTGCGCCGAAAATTGGCTTTGTGTCTTTGGGCTGCCCGAAGGCGTTGGTGGACTCCGAGGATATTTTGACCAAGTTGAAGGTTGAAGGCTACGAAATCGCGCCGTCGTATGAGGGCGCGGATTTGGTGGTGGTCAATACTTGCGGCTTTATCGACAGCGCGGTGCAGGAGTCGCTTGATGCGATTGGCGAAGCGTTGCATGAAAATGGTAAGGTGGTTGTGACCGGCTGTCTGGGCGCGCGCACGGATGCGAGCGGTGAGAATATGGTGCGTGCGTTGCACCCGAAAGTATTGGCTGTGACCGGCCCACACGCGAGCAATGAGGTGATGGATGCGGTGCATCTGCATTTGCCCAAGCCGCATGATCCGTTCACCGACTTGGTTCCGCCGCAAGGCGTGAAATTGACGCCGAAGCATTATGCGTATTTGAAAATCTCCGAGGGCTGTAATCATCGCTGTACCTTTTGCATTATTCCGTCGTTGCGCGGTGATTTGGTCAGTCGACCGATTGGTGAAGTGATGCGCGAGGCGGAAAAACTGGTCAACTCGGGCGTGAAGGAACTGCTCGTGGTCTCGCAGGACACCAGCGCGTATGGCGTGGATATCAAATACCGCACGGGTTTCGTCAATGGTCGTCCGGTGAAAACCCACATGCAACAGTTGGCTGAGGAACTGGCGCAGTTGGGCGTGTGGGTGCGGATGCATTATGTGTACCCGTATCCGCACGTGGACAATGTGATTGAATTGATGAATGCGACGGCGGTCAATGGCTATGGGCGCGTTTTGCCGTATCTCGACGTGCCGTTCCAGCATGCACATCCGCGTGTCCTCAAGGCGATGAAACGCCCCGCGAGCAGTGAAAAAACGCTTGAACGCATTCAGGCGTGGCGCGCGGCGTGTCCTGATTTGACCATTCGTTCGACCTTTATCGCGGGTTTCCCATCCGAGACCGAAGCGGAGTTCCAATATTTACTCGACTTTTTGGATGAAGCGCAACTCGATCGCGTGGGTTGCTTCGCCTATTCTCCAGTGGATGGTGCAACGGCCAATCAGATTGACGGCGCATTGCCCGATGAGGTGCGCGAGGAGCGCGTCGCGCGCTTTATGGAGAAACAGCAGGGCATCAGCACTGTGCGATTGGCGAAAAAAGTTGGATCGGTGCAAACCGTGCTGATCGATGAAATCGATGAAGACGGCGCGATTGCACGCTCAATGGCCGATGCGCCGGATATTGACGGTTTGGTCTATATTGATTACACCGAACAGCCGCTGCAAGTCGGTCAGTTTGTCAATGTGAAAATCCACAGCAGTGATGAATACGATTTGTGGGGCAGTATTGTTGAATAAGTGCAATGCAGGCGATAAAAAACACACCGCGCGGTGTGTTTTTTTATGTGTTGAAAGCTGAGATTTATTGATCTTGTTCAACCAAACGATTGACCAAATCAATGTAGCTTTGCATGGCGTCTTCTTTCGATGAACCAGCCAAAGCCGCCCATGCATCGTATTTCGCACGGGCGACGAACTCGGTCATGCCCGGACGGTTGCCATCGGCGTCGCCGTCAGTGGCTTGTTTAAAATTAGCGTACAAAGCCAATAGGTCAAAATTCCCCGGCTTTTCGCTCAGGTTTTTGACGGCGACTTGTGCGGCTTCGAATTGCTCGGTGATGGTGCTCATGTGTGTCCTTTCAATTTTTAGAAATTTCATCATAGCATGGTTTGTGTTGCGTCATGTTAAAAAATAATACGGTCGTGCTTTTTATCAAATTTTGATCGCAAAAAATGCACCAAATTTTTGCGAAAGGGTGCGTGCAGGCGCAAGTTGTGCGACAATTCCATAAAAACGTCTTGCTGCGTTTTTGCTGTGATTTCTTTTGAGGCTTTTGATGAAACGTCTACCTTTGTTTTTATTCCTTGCATTGTGCGGTTTGTCGGTGTCGCTGGCCTTTGGCTGGTGGCAGGTTTATCAGACCAAAAAGCAAATCGAGGTACAGTTAAAGCAAAATCAGGAGCTGATTTATCGCAATGCCGCCTTGCAAGCGGAAATTCAGGATTTGAAAAGCAGTCAGGACGCGGTACAGGAGCGTGCGCGTTTGCAACTGGGGATGATTAAGCGCAATGAGGTGTTTGTGCAGGTGATGGATCAGCCATCGACCGTTCAGCCGAGCGCATCGAATCCCCAAAATCAGCAAGCTGCCACCGCAGCGGGCAATGCTGCGTCAGCCACACAGCCTAACACTCAAGCCAATCCAGCCAATCCGCAAACGAGCGCACAGCCGAATGCTCAAGCCACCACAGAGCAGAAAAGCGACGTCAAAAAACCGCAGTGATCTGCGGTTTTTTATGATGATTTTAGCCATGTAACTTCAATGCAATTGCGAGGCAGGTTGTGCATTTGGATCAAACAGCGAACGCACTTGCTCGCCGCTTAAGTGGTAGGTTTGACCACAAAAATCACAGCCGACTTCAACTTGATTTTTCTCGTCCAGCATTTCTAGCGCTTCTTCCTCTCCCAGCATTTTCAGCATATCCGTGACTTTTTGCGGTGAGCAGGTGCAGCCGAATTGCACATTTTGCTCGGTACTGTGTTCCAGAGGGTATTGCCAAAATAATCGGTGCATCAATGTGTCGCTGTCAGTATTGAGCAATTCGTCTTTACCCAAAGTGTGCACGATTGAACGCAATTCGTCCCAGACATGTAAATTTTGAGAATCGTTCTGCACACCACCGTGCAATGGCAGTTTTTGCAGCAAGACACCGGCGCAGCTGTGCGCATCCGCAGCTAATTCTATGTGCGTGTCCAATTGTTCGGAAGCTGACATATAGTGCATCAGGATTTCGGCGATGCTATCGCCTTGCAGTGGCACGATGCCTTGATACGGCTGCTGACCGGGCTGGCGATCATTTGGATCCAGCGTGATGGCAAAACGCGCTCCGCCATGTTGATTTAAGAGCGTTTGCAAATCCATCTCAGGCGTTATTGTCGCGTGTTCGTTGACTTTCGCGGTGGCGCGGATGGTCAAATCAGAGCGGCACTCGACCACCAGTAATTGAATCGGACCGTCACCGTGAATTTGCATAATCATCGAGCCATCAAATTTCAGATTGGCCGAGAGCAGGGTGCAGGCGGCGGTCATCTGGCCGAGAATTTCGGTCACGACAGCAGGGTAGGCGCGCTTTTTCGCGGTCTGGGTGATGGTGCGCCAAGTATGGGGCAATTGCACCAATTCGCCTTTGACAGGCGCGTTGGCAAATAGAAAGCGGTATAAAGTATCAGTCGGTAGTGTCATGTTTGTTAAAATGGGCGCTGTTTAAAAATTTTCAAGGCTGTATTCTACGCGACTCTGCAGGGTTGCGCGCGCGAGTCTTTTGGGTGAACAATGCGAATTGATTTGTTTTGTCGGGTGATTGATAACTGGGGTGATGCCGGTGTGTGCTGGCGTCTGGCGCGACAATTGGTGCGCGAACGGGGTGTCTCGGTGCGGTTGTGGATCGATCAGCCGCAGGTCTTGAACGCTTGGTTGGACGAATTGGGCGATATGCCTTTATTGCAGGTCTGCGCTTGGGATGAAGCGCGGGATTGGTCTGCGGTAGCGCCTGCGGACTGCGTGATTGAAGCATTTGCTTGCGACATTCCCGCCGAATATGTGGCCAATATGGCTCGGTGTATAGTGAAACCGCATTGGCTGAATCTGGAATACCTCAGCGCCGAGGCGTGGGTTGAAGGCGCGCATTTATTGCCTTCGCCCCAGTCGGGTGGTTTGAACAAGGTCTTCTTTTTTCCCGGTTTTACCGAGCGCACTGGCGGATTGTTGCGCGAGCGGGATTTATTGGCCAATCGTGATCGCTTTGTCGCGCAGCATCCGCGCTATTGGTCAGGCGTGACGGGCTTTGAATGGGAGCCTGATGCGTTGAAAATCAGTTTGTTTGGTTACGAAAATATGCCTTTACAGGCGTGGTTGCCCGCCTTGATTGATGGTGAAGCACCGGTGCAATTGGCGGTGACTGCGGGTAAAGCCACCGATGCGCTCAAACAGGCTTGGATGGCGTTAAAGCTACCTTATGAATGTGATGGTGAATCAATTCAGTGGCAAGCGGGACGACTGAGCGTGCGCTTTTTACCCATGTTGACGCAAGCGCAATACGATCAATTGCTGTGGAGTGCGGACATCAATATGGTGCGCGGCGAGGACAGTCTCGTGCGTGCGCTGTGGGCGGGCAAGCCGTTGACGTGGGATATTTACAAGCAGGACGATGATGTGCATTGGGAGAAATTGCGAGCATTTGCGCAGATGTATGGTGAGTCATTACCCGAATCAATTGCGCTTGTCTGGTCGGATTGGCTGATGCTGTGGAATGCAGGCACTCAAGCCGATGAGGCACAATTGCGGCAGGCATGGGAGCGCTGGGTGGTTTTACGCGAGCCAATGCGGCAAGCAGCGCAGCAACGCAGCGCGGCATTGGCACAGCAAAGTGACTTGCTTAATCGATTGTGGACGTACCTCGGCATTAAATCTGATTGATTTAAGTTGTATGCCTCACTGGTTTTTTTTGTTGAAAAACGCTATAATATTGCGTTAATTTTTGGGCTTTGCGTGATTTTAGACGCAATCGTAATCCGTTTGATGAGTCGGTTTGCACCCAAATCACATATGTTCAATCCCTCATACAAACAAAGGTTATACAGATTATGAAAACAGCTCAAGAACTCCGCGCGGGTAACGTCTTTATGGTAGACGGCGTTGCCAAAGTCGTATTGAAAACCGAATACAGCCGCTCAGGTCGCTCAGGCGCGGTCATCAAAATGAAAATGAAAGACTTGTTGACCGGCGCCGGTTCGGAAGTGGTATACCGCGCCGATGATAAATTTGACGTACTGATTTTGGATAAAAAATCCGTGACTTACTCATACTTTGGCGATCCAATGTATGTGTTTATGGATGACGAATACAACCAATACGAAATCGAAGCCGATAGCATGGGCGACGTACTGAATTACCTCGAAGACGGCATGCGCTGTGACGTGGTGTTCTACCAAGACCGTCCGATTTCGGTTGAACCAGACACCATCATCGTTCGCGAAGTGGCCTACACTGAGCCTGCGGTTAAAGGTGACACCTCATCTGGTAAAGTATTGAAAACCGCCAAGCTGGCGACGGGCTTTGAAATTCAAGTGCCGTTGTTCGTCGATACCGGCGACAAAATTGAAATCGATACACGCACCAACGAATACCGTAACCGCGTGAAATAATTGATTTTTTAGTACTTGGCTGCTGGTAATATACGAGCAGCGGAGCCTAAAAAAGCGGACAAAAGCAATCAATACGATAAGCGCGATAAACGTGATAAAACGCCTGATGACTTCATCAGGCGTTTTGTTTTGAGTTGTTGAGAAGTTATGAGCGGCAAAAAAAAGGATGCGAATATCGCATCCTTTTTTCAAGCTGTTTGAATCGATGTTGCTTAGGCTTTAGGAATCTCGCGGCCACCTTGTTCCGCCCATTTTTCGAGCATATCAGTAGTCACTGATTTTGGACGCTCAATCGCATAGCCCAAAGCACGATCCCAGACGATGTTGGCCATACAGCCCAACGCACGACCCACGCCGAACAAGACGGTGTAGAAATCGAATTCGCGTACGCCGTAGTACCATTGAATCACGCCTGATTGTGAGTCAACGTTCGGCCACGGGTTTTTCGTTTTGCCATGCTCGGTCAATACGCCCGGCGCTACTTCGTAAATCATGGATACGAGTTTGAACAGTGGGTCGTCACGCAAGCCCGGGGTGTTCAAGCAGAACTCACGTTGTGAAGTGTAGCGTGGATCGGTTTTGCGCAATACCGCGTGACCATAGCCCGGAATCACTTGGCCTGAATTCAAAGTGTCCCACAATGCGGCAGTCAGCAATTCGCGGGTTGGTTCTTGATCCGAGCAGTATTTTTGTTGGAACTTCAATGTCCAGTACAACACTTCTTGGTTGGCCAAGCCGTGCAGAGGGCCTGCTAAACCGTTCAAACCAGCCGAGTATGAGTAATACGGATCAGACAGTGCTGAATGTACCAAGTGGGTGGTGTGTGCGGATACATTGCCTGATTCGTGGTCGGAATGCAGGATGAAGTACATACGCGCGACGTCTTCGTATTCTTTCGACTGACCGATCATGTGGGCGAAGTTAGCACCCATATCGAGTTTGCGATTGATTTCGATTTGCTTGTTATCGCGGTATTTCAGGTTGTAAATGTACGCGGCCAATACGGGGATGCGGGCGACGATGTCAAATGCGTCCTCGTAAACGTATTCCCACGCAGTGTTTTTGTTGAATTGACCGGAGCTGTAAAACTCGTGGAATACGGAGTCTTTTTGCATGGCCAAAATGCCGGTGGAGAGCATGGTCATCGGATGTGTGTCGATAGGCATCGCGCGGATGATTTCAAACACATAGTGTGGTACATGTTGACGTGCTTTGAATTCCAGCATTGTGGCTTCAAGTTGCTCTTCGTTCGGTACTTCGCCAGTCAGCAGGAAAAACCAAAATGCTTCAACGGTAGGGTAGTTCGAGCCTTCTGCTTTAGGCAGCATTTCGAATGTTTCGGAGATGGTTTTGCCACGGAAACGAATCCCTTCCTGTGGATCCAAATAGGAAATGTCGGTGACCAATGCGCGGATATCGCGTGCGCCGCCGATACATTGATCAATCGTAACTTCGTCAATTTTGACTTTGCCGAATTCTTTCATCAGGCGGGTAGTGCGAGGACGGTGCGCCTCAATTTTTTGTCTTAAGACCTTTTTTAGTGACATGATGCATCATCTCCTTAAACAAATTTGCGGTAGAGCGATTGGTTGAACGTTCTAGTTAAAATATGAAAACGTTCGCATTATAGTGACGCCTTTATGAATATTTCAATCATTATTTTGGCTGATGCTGCATATTTAGAATTTTTGCGAATTTATCGTAAGATGGCTGTAAGTTCATGTGTGTTGATAGTAAGTCAAGCGTAAGCTTGGACTAATCGGGGGCTTGTTATGGTGCGATTTTGGCAAAAATAGCGTGTTTTTTCAAAGAATATGGTTAAAACATGTAGATGTTTTTGATTTTTTAATAATTGCAGTGTTTTCTCTGGGGAAAAATGTGGCTTTTTAAGTAAATTTTTGACTTATAATCCTTATGAAATAGCTTGCTTGTTGATCGTTTTTTGGATGTGAGAGCGGTATGCGACGGGCAATCTACGCTTATGAATAAAAGAATAGACGAGGGGTTTTATGGATTCATCCGCAAAAGCAGTGCCTTTGGGCGCGGTAGCAAAAAATGCAGTAGAAGACTCGGTGCGCCGCGCGCGTTTGCTTTGGCGCGCCAAGCGTGGCTTGTTGGAAAATGACATCGTGATGACGCGCTTTTTTGATGCGTATCCGAATTTGAGCGATGAGCAGGTATATGGTTTGGATTTGTTATTGGATTTGTCGGATGATGAATTATTTGCCTTGATCATGGGACGCAAGGAGCTGAAGGATGTGGATCCCGTCGAGCACATGATGGATGAGAACGATATGCGTCAGGCCAATGATATTTTGACCTTGTTGCGCGCGGTTTAAGGGTAGTAACGGTTGGTAATTGATTGATATAAAAGGAGGAAAGTATGAGTTTGGTAACGAAAAGTACGGCAATTTTGTCATTTGCGGATGGTTCACCTTCGGTTGAGTTTCCCGTATACGGTGGTTCGATTGGCCCAGATGTGATCGATATTCGCAAGCTGTATGGTCAAACGGGCAAATTTACCTACGATCCGGGCTTTATGTCAACGGCTTCGTGCAATTCCACTATTACCTATATTGATGGTGATAAGGGCGAGCTGCTGTATCGCGGTTATCCGATTGAACAATTGGCCGAGAAGTGTGAATACTTGGAAGTCGCTTATTTGCTACTGAACGGTGAATTGCCGAACAAAGAGCAAAAAGAGAAATTCATCAAGCACGACATTATGCACCACACGATGGTACATGAGCAGATGGCTTCATTCCTCAAAGGTTTTCGCCGTGATGCGCACCCGATGGCAGTTTTGACCGCATCAGTTGGGGCGATGAGTGCATTTTATCCATCGGATAATAGTTGCGAAGAAAGCCGTACGATTTCGGCGCATCGTTTGATCGCGAAAATTCCGACATTGGTCGCTATGGCGTATAAATATTCGATTGGCGAACCATTTGTGTATCCGCGCAACGATTTGTCGTATGCGGGTAACTTCCTGCGCATGATGTTTGCCGTGCCGACCGAGGATTATGTGGTTAATCCGGTTTTGGAACGCGCTGTGGATCGAATTTTCACTCTACACGCAGATCATGAGCAAAATGCGTCAACTTCAACCGTGCGTCTGTGTGGCTCATCGGGTACCAGCCCATACGCGGCTGCGGCAGCTGGTGTGGCGTGCTTGTGGGGGCCGGCGCATGGTGGCGCGAATGAGGCGTGTTTGACCATGCTTGAAGAAATCGGCACGATTGAGAACGTTAAACCGTTCATGGAAAAAGTGAAAAATAAAGAAGCCGGTGTACGCTTGATGGGCTTCGGTCACCGCGTGTACAAAAACTACGATCCGCGCGCCAAACTGATGCGCGAAACCTGCTATGAAGTATTGAAAGAATTGGGCTTGGAAAACGACCGTTTATTCGCCTTGGCGATGGAATTGGAAAAAATCGCGCTGAACGACGAGTATTTCGTTCAACGTAAGCTGTATCCAAACGTCGATTTCTATTCAGGCATTGTTCAGCGTGCGTTGGGCATCCCAACTGAGTTGTTCACCGGTATTTTCACGCTTGCGCGTATGTCTGGTTGGATTGCGCAGTGGACAGAAATGATCACCGATCCTGAGTACAAAATCGGTCGTCCGCGCCAATTGTTCGTCGGCGCAGCCAAGCGTGATGTGCCTAATTTGGCGGCGCGTTGATGCTTTTTGTTTTGAAAAAGTAATTATCTGAGCGCAGGCCGTATTTATTTGACAAATACGGCTTGTGCTTATGATACAATCAAAAAAATTTATGAATTATTTGATACACCAATGTATCGAATATATTTTGAATGAATTAAATGAAATGCCCGTTACTTGCGTAATGGGCGTTTGTGCAAATTTTTAATCCCGTTTTCGGAGATTTACAAACCTTTTGCCTGAGAAATTCTGTTAGACAGTGCAGTGCGGTATCTCAACAAAAGATTGAAAGCTGTTGATGGCGCGGTGAGGCCGCTAAATCAACGGGAGCGTGATTTAATATCCTTCCCACACCCACTTGTACGAAGCGTACAGAAAGGTTGAGCAACATTATGATGAATGATTATTTATCAAACTCATACCTCTTCGGCGGTAATGCACCGTATGTCGAAGAAATGTATGAGCAATACCTGAATAACCCGAACTCAGTACCTGAGCAATGGCGCGGTTATTTCGACTCGATGCAGAATTTACCGGCAAGTGACGGGCAGGTTGAGACCACCGACGTGGCACACGCACCTGTTGTCGAATCATTTGCGCAACGTGCGAAACAAAACAAATTCCTCGCGTGGCAAGCTGCCAATGTCGGTAGTGTCGGCGGTAAACAGCAAGTCGCCGTGCAATCTCTGATCTCCAATTATCGCTTTTTGGGCACACGCTGGGCGAATCTCGATCCGCTCAAACGTCGCGACCGTCCTGAGCTGCCTGAGTTAGATCCGGCGTTTTACGGCTTTAGCGATGCCGATATGGACAACTCGTACAACGTCAACAACACCTATTTTGGTCAAGAAGAGATGACCTTGCGTGATTTGGTTCATGCCTTGCGTGTAACGTATTGTGGCAACTTGGGTGCAGAATACATGCACGTCACCGATCCAGTTGAGCGCCGTTGGTGGCAAGAGCGAATCGAATCATGCCAATCAACGCCGAGCTTTGGCATCGACCAAAAGCGTCGCATTATGCTCGAACTCACCGAGGCAGAGGGCTTGGAGCGCTATCTGCATACCCGTTATGTCGGTCAAAAGCGTTTCTCGCTTGAAGGTGGCGAAAGCTTCATCGCCGCGATGGATGCATTGATTCAACATGCCGGTAAACAAGGCGTGCAAGAAATCGTCATTGCAATGGCGCACCGTGGTCGTCTGAACGTATTGGTCAACACCTTGGGTAAAAATCCTGCGGACTTATTCGCTGAATTTGAAGGCAAACACGCGGACGATCTACCGGCAGGTGACGTGAAATACCATCAAGGCTTTTCCAGCGATGTATCGACTACTGGCGGGCCGGTGCATTTGAATCTGGCATTTAACCCATCGCATTTGGAAATCGTCAATCCAGTGGTTGAAGGCTCTGCCCGCGCGCGTCAAGACCGTCGTGGTGACACAACCGGCGATCAAGTGATTCCAGTTCAAGTGCACGGTGATGCTGCATTTGCCGGTCAAGGCGTGGTGATGGAAACCCTGAATCTGGCACAAACGCGCGGCTATGGTACGCACGGCACGATTCATATCGTGATTAACAACCAAATTGGTTTCACCACCTCTGATCCGCGAGACAAAGGTTCGACACTGTACTGTACCGATGTGGTCAAAATGATCGAAGCTCCGGTATTGCACGTCAATGGTGACGATCCTGAAATGGTGGTGTGGGCAACAGAATTGGCTCTGGACTACCGCAAAACCTTCAAAAAAGACGTGGTTTTGGACATCGTCTGCTTCCGCAAACTCGGTCACAATGAGCAAGATACACCGGCATTGACCCAACCATTGATGTATAAATCCATTGGTAAACATCCGGGTACGCGCGCTTTATATGCCGAAAAATTAACCACACAAGGCGTGCTCAAAGAAGGTGAAGCGGACAAATTCGTCGAAGAATATCGCAAATCGATGGACGAAGGCAAACACTACAACACCTCGATTTTAACCGACCACAAACATATGTTTGCCAACGACTGGTCGCGCTATTTGGGCAAAAAATGGGTCGATGCGCACAACACCGGCATCAATTTGACCGAGCTCAAACGTTTGGGCGAAAAAATCACCACCATTCCAAGCACGTTCAAAATGCACCCATTGGTTGCGACTTTGATTAAAAACCGCGCTCTGATGGCCAGTGGCGATATGCCGTTGGATTGGGGTATGGCAGAGCATTTGGCGTTCGCTTCATTGTTGGCCAATGGCTACGACGTGCGTATTACCGGTCAAGACTCCGGTCGCGGTACATTCGTACACCGTCACGCCGTACTGCATGACCAAGAACGCGAATCTTGGGATAAAGGTGCATATATTCCATTGCAACAGGTCAGCGACAAAGCCGATTTCACCGTGATTGACTCGGTGCTGTCCGAAGAAGCGGTGATGGCGTTTGAATACGGCTACTCAACCACAGCGCCGAACACCATGGTGATCTGGGAAGCGCAATTCGGTGACTTTGCCAATGGCGCACAAGTCGTCGTCGATCAATTTATTTCCAGTGGCGAAGTGAAATGGGGACGCTGTTCTGCATTGACTTTGATGTTGCCGCACGGTTACGAAGGTCAGGGGCCTGAGCACTCATCCGCGCGTATCGAACGCTATTTGCAACTGTGTGCGGACAACAATATGCAAGTGGTTCAGCCGACCACACCGGCACAGATTTTCCACATCCTGCGTCGTCAGATGGTAGCCGATTTCCGCAAACCATTGATTATCTTCACGCCAAAATCGCTGTTGCGCCACAAAGAAGCGATTTCCGATCTGGCTGAACTCTCCAAAGGTGGTTTCCAAACCATCATCGGAGAAGTCGATAAGACCGTCACGGTTGACCCGAAAAAAGTCAAACGCGTATTGGTCTGCTCAGGTCGCGTGTACTACGACATCATCGCCGCGCGTCGCGAAGAGAAAGAGCAAAACGTACCGGTGATCCGTGTGGTACAAATGTATCCATTCCCGCACAAAGCATTTGCGGCCGAGCTGAAAAAATATCCAGAGCTCGAAGAAATCGTGTGGGTACAAGACGAACCACAAAACCAAGGGCCTTGGTTCCAGATTCAACATAACCTGTTTGAAAATCTGGAAGAAGGGCAAAAACTCGGCTACGCAGGTCGTCCGTCATCGGCTTCCCCTGCGGTGGGTTACTACGCCAAACACTATGAGCAACTGAAAAATCTGTTGCAAACCGCGTTCGGCAAGCAAAAATCTTGGTTGAAAAAATAAACACACGGTTGAGATTTAAATTTTGTCAGGAGAACCAGACAAAATTTCCGAATTAAACCAAAGAAGTAGAGCTCTACTCTATTGAATGATTTTTAAGGATATAAAAATGGCAATTATCGAAGTAGTCGTTCCCCAGCTTTCAGAATCGGTTGCAGAAGCAACCCTGCTCACGTGGAACAAAAAAATCGGCGAAGCGGTCAAACGCGACGAAAACCTCATTGATGTCGAAACCGACAAAGTCGTACTGGAACTACCTGCACCAGCCTCTGGTCTGCTGGTAGAAATCATCGCTGCTGATGGCGCGACTGTCACCAGCGGTCAACTGATCGCCAAAATTGACACCGAAGCCGTCAGCGCGAGCGATAAGCAAGAAGCCAAAACCGGCGTGTCCGTCGGTACCGCAACGCCGGAGCCAGCGCCCGCAGCCGTGACCGAAGTACGCCCAATGGCTGGTGAACCAGTCAGCGAAAAAGCCGCAGGCGTCGCTATGCCAGCCGCCAGCAAAATTTTGGCTGAAAAAGGCATTGCCGCAGCAGATGTTGCAGGTACAGGCAAAGATGGTCGCGTGACCAAAGCCGACGCGATGAATGCCTCCGCACCTGCTGCCAAAGCCGTTGCGCCGGTCAATACATCGCTTCCGGCTGTTGCCTTGGGCAGCGCATTGCCGCAAGTGCGTCCGCCGATCAGCGTCGCCGACGTGTTGGCCGATCGTCCTGAACAGCGCGTACCGATGAGCCGCTTGCGCGCGCGCGTTGCCGAACGCTTATTGCAATCCCAATCCACCAATGCAATTTTGACTACGTTCAACGAAGTCAATATGCAACCAGTGATGGATTTGCGCAATAAATACAAAGAAAAATTTGAAAAAGAACACGGCGTCAAACTCGGCTTCATGGGCTTTTTCGTCAAAGCAGCCGTTGCCGCGCTGAAAAAATACCCAGTGCTGAATGCCTCGGTTGACGGCAATGACATCGTATATCACGGCTACTTCGACATCGGTATCGCCGTCGGTTCACCGCGTGGTTTGGTTGTACCGATTTTGCGCAACGCCGATCAAATGAGCTTGGCCGATATCGAAAAACAAATCGCTGAATACGGCGCGAAAGCGCGTGACGGCAAACTGACGATCGAAGAAATGACCGGCGGTACATTCTCCATTTCTAACGGCGGCACATTCGGTTCCATGATGTCTACCCCGATCATCAACCCACCACAATCCGCGATTCTCGGCGTCCACGCCACCAAAGATCGCCCAGTGGTTGAAAATGGTCAAATCGTCATTCGCCCAATGAACTACCTCGCTATGTCGTATGACCACCGCATCATTGACGGACGCGAAGCGGTACTTGGCTTGGTAGCGATGAAAGACGCTCTCGAAGATCCGGCGCGTTTGTTGTTGGATTTGTAATTAAGTCGTAGGGTAGGGTGGCAAGAGATTTTCTTGACCACTTTGCCTAAAAATAGACAACAGAGTGGCAAAATATATTTTGTCCACCTGTTACTTTGATTATGAATGATATGATTTTTAAAGAGAAATCAATATGTTGATAAAAAAATGGGTAACAGTGTTATTTGGGTTTGGTTTTCTGGCAAGTACCAGCGTGCTGGCACAAAATGAAACTAAAAACATCTTTATCAGCGAATCTGCTCCGTATTTGGATGAAACATTGGTACAAGCAAATGTTTTGAAAGAATGTACTGATTTAGGTTCGACTTTTTCTCATTCATTGGCTGAAGGTCTGACAGCCAGTGGTTTTCAAGTAGAGAAGTCGGCACAATTGGATCCTTCCAAAGGCTATGCTGTAGAAGCTCAGTTGGTTACCATGACCAGCGGCGGTAGCTTTATGTTTGGCAAACAAACGGGTGGTTCTGTCAAAGTTACGCTACGCCAAGATGGCAAACTTGTCGCCAACAAATCATTTACTCGTACTTCGGGTGGTGGTGTATTTGGCGCTTATCGAGGTGCTTGTAATATTTTAGGCAAAGTCTCCAGTGTTTTGGGTGAGGATGTTGCTAAGTGGGTGGTTGAACAACCGCGACCATAAAGCCGGTTGAGGTAAATGCCTTTCTGGATCGCAACAATTCAATTTTAAATGTTGATTATGTTGGGGCATGGGAAACACTCACCACCAATCTACCAATCTATGAACCAAAACAAACAAGCCGTCGGCGCAAAGTTTGACCTGCAAAAAATGCGCTATGCCCGCGACAAGACGTTTGAAGCGGTGAATCTCATCGCGAGTCAAATAATCGTGGGCATGAGCGAATCGCAGGCGCGTGCGATGGCGAAAGATACGTTGATCGAAATGGGTATGGATCGGATTTGGCATCAAATTTTGGTGCGTTTTGGTGTCAATACTCTGAAAAAATTCAACGAGCCATCCAATGGTGATCCCATTTTGCAGGCGAATGATATTTTCTTTGTTGATTTGGGTGTGGTTTGGGATGGACATGAAGGTGATGCGGGTGCGACCTTTGTGGTGGGAAATGATACCGATATGCAGGCTTGCGCTGCGGCGAGTCAGCAGATTTTTACCGCAGTGAAAAAGCAGTGGGAAACAGCGCATTTTTCTGGGCAGGATTTGTATGTATTTGCCGAACAGGAGGCGGAAAAATGGGGCTGGAATTTAAATTTAGAGATCAAGGGTCATCGGGTCAGTGATTTTCCTCATGCGATTTATCGTGCGGGTGATTTAGGTGATTTTGATCAAGTGCCCGATGTTGGGTTGTGGATTCTGGAGATTCAAATTGCGCATCCGACGAAGCCATTCGGTGCATTTTTTGAAGATTTATTGGTTCGATAGCAGTATTTCGTTTTAATAATCTATTGATTTTATTGGTTTTATAAAGGTATAACAATGAATACAAAGCCTAACTTGGTTGTGACTGAGCTGGATGCCGGTCGAATTGAGGAGCTTTTGGCGAATATGCCAAAAAGCGCGGATTTGATTAAAAGATCTTTGCTGTCCGAATTGGATCGAGCAGATATCGTCGCGTCTAAAGACATCCCGCGTGATGTGGTGACGATGAATTCAACCGTGCGTTTTCAAGTGCTTGCCTCTAAAGAGCATTTTGAATATACCTTGGTTTATCCGAAAGATATGAACCCAGAGGGTGGCAAAATCTCCATTTTGGCACCGATTGGCTCAGCCTTATTGGGCTTGGCGGAGGGCGATGAAATTGAATGGCCGGCACCTGACGGAACGGTGCGTGTGCGTGTGGAAAAAGTGGTGTATCAGCCGGAAGACTCCGGTGATCTGCATTTGTGATTGAAAACAATTGTAATTTTATAAAGGATACTGAAAATGTCTCAAAATTTTGACGTAGTGGTCATCGGCGCAGGCCCGGGTGGTTATATTGCGGCGATTCGTGCAGCGCAGTTGGGCTTGTCCACCGCGTGTATCGAAGGTAATGCGTATGCGGATCCGAAAGGCGAGCCGCGTCTCGGCGGTACATGCCTGAATGTAGGCTGTATTCCGTCAAAAGCATTGTTGGCCAGCTCGCATCACTATGAAGACACGACCCAACATTTGGATGTGCACGGGATTACGGTCAAAGGTGCAACGCTGGATGTGGGCAAAATGGTCGCGCGTAAAAACGGCATCGTTGACAAAATGACCGGCGGGATCGCGTATTTGTTCAAGAAAAATAAAGTCACTTTGCTCAAAGGCTACGGCTCATTTGTCGGCCAAGCCGATGGTTTGACCCAAATCAAAGTGGGTGAAGAAATCGTTAATGCAAAAAATGTGATTATCGCCACCGGCTCTAAAGCGCGTCATTTACCGAATATCGCGGTCGATAATCAAGTGATCTGCGATAACGAAGGCGCTTTGAACTTCACCGAAGTACCGAAAAAACTCGGCGTGATTGGCGCGGGCGTGATTGGTTTGGAATTGGGTTCGGTCTGGCGTCGTTTGGGCGCAGAAGTGACCGTACTCGAAGCCATGCCTGCATTCCTCGGCGCGGCGGATGGTGCGATTGCCAAAGAAGCGAAAAAATTGTTTGAAAAACAAGGCTTGAAGTTCGAGCTGGGCGTATCCATCGGCGACGTCAAAAATGGTAAAAAAGGTGTGAGCGTTGCCTACAAAGACGCGGCCGGTGCAGAAAAAACGCTGGATTGTGACAAATTGATCGTATCGGTTGGCCGTGTGCCGAATACCGATGGATTGAATCTCGAAGCGGTGGGCGTGAAAACCAACGAACGTGGCTTTATCGAAGTCAATCACGATTGCCAAACTGCCGTTGCGGGTATTTGGGCAATCGGTGACGTGATTCCTGGGCCAATGTTGGCGCATAAAGCTGAGGACGAAGGCGTGGCAGTGGCCGAGCGCATCGTTGGGCAAAAGCCGCACATTGATTACAACTGCATTCCGTGGGTGATTTACACCTCGCCTGAGATTGCATGGGTGGGGCAAACCGAAGAGGCTCTGAAAAAAGCAGGGCGCGCGTATAAATCAGGTCAGTTCCCGTTCATGGCCAACGGTCGTGCGCTGGGTATGGCCGCTGCGGATGGCTTTGTCAAAGTATTGGCTGACGCGAGTACAGACGAAATCCTCGGCGTGCACATTATCGGTGCGGGCGCGTCTGATCTGATCGCGGAAGCAGTCGTTGCGATGGAGTTCAAAGCCTCATCAGAGGACATCGCGCGAATTTGCCACCCGCATCCAAGCTTGTCTGAAGTGATGCGTGAGGCGGCTCTGGCCGTGGATAAGCGTGCGTTGAATATGTAATTGATCTCAAATACTATTGAATGCTTTGATGAGCCGACAATTACTGTCGGCTCTTTTTTATGTCTTTTTTGTCTTTTAATAAAAAACGGTAGTGTTGCTTTTTCAGCAAAGTGCTCTGATGAGTGATTTTTTCACTCATCACTTTTCATTTGATTTGTGTAATCGATTTTATATTTATTTTTATATTAGTAATAAATTTAGATTAAAAGTTATCTTTTTCGTCTAAAAATCTATATTCTTACTAATTAATTTATGTAACCGTTTACATAATTTTTGCATAAATTGCTTGACATGGCATGGCAAGAGAATAGAATGCATACACCGCAATCACGATTCACAGGGCAATTGATCGATTTTTTAGCGGAATATCGCATGTGTATTCGTTTAAACATATCGCGCTTGTGTGGCTTTGTATATTTTGGCTGTTTGCATAATCGGTCACTCAAAATATATGAGTTTTGATCCACAACGATTTTTTGATAGCCCGTGTGATGTGCCGATTGGCTGTGTGGCTTGCGGATAAGTTAATTTGTTTTTGCAGTATCTTTATTTGACGTGTTTCAGTTTTTTATTGAATTGATCATTTTGACTCGTTTGTTTTGGGTCGCAGGGGAAAGATAATGTCTGAGCCAAGAAAGTTACCAACACTAACGTTGCAACAAATCATTCTCATGAATTTCGGTTTTTTTGGGATTCAGTACAGTTTTGGTTTGCAGCAAACGGCAATTAATCCAATTTTTTCATTTTTAAAGGCATCTCCTGAGGAGTTGCCTTTGTTAAATCTGGCGGGGCCAATGACCGGGTTGATCATTCAGCCGCTGATTGGTGCGATGAGTGACCGCACATGGAGCCCACGTTGGGGGCGCCGTAAGCCTTATTTTCTGATTGGTGCGCTGGGCTGTAGTTTGTGCTTATTTGCGTATCCATTCAGTACCGCGTTGTGGATGGCGGTGCTGTTGCTGTGGTTGCTTGATGCGAGTAACAATACAGCGATGGAGCCGTACCGTGCGTTTATTGCGGATCGTTTGCCACCCGAACAACACGCCAGCGGCTTTTTGACCCAAAGCTTTTTTACGGGCTTAGGGATTACTTTGGCGAATGTGTCTTTGTTTTTCTTCCAAAAAGGGATTAAGGGTGAAACGGCTTCGGGGATTCCGTACTGGGTATTTGGCTCATTCTTCTTTGGGGCGGTTTGTTCGATCGGTTCAGTTTTGTTATCCGTCTCCAAAACCCCTGAAATTCCACCGACTGAGGCTGAATTGGCCGCCATTCGTGCGAAAAAAGGTGGTTTGGTAGCCGCGATTACTGAAATCGCCGAAGCGATCAGAGATATGCCGAAACAGTTATGGCAATTGGCTTTGGTGTATTTGTTCCAATGGTATGCGATGTTCTGCTACTGGCAATATGTGTCACACAGTATCGCGCAGTCGGTCTGGCACGCTACGTCTGAGAACAAAGAGTTGTATTCTCAAGCAGTCGCTTGGACCGGTTTGGTCAATGGTTTTTATAATGTGGTCACGTTCTTGTCCGCATTCGCCTTGGTGGCTATGGCGCGTAAATACGGTGCGAAATGGGTACACGCAGGGGCATTGATTTTGGCCGCTATTGGGCTGTGGATGTTCCCGCATATTGGCAACAAATACATGCTGTTCATCCCGATGATCGGCTTTGGTATTGCTTGGGCCAGTATGATGGGTGTACCGTATATCATTGCCGTGGCTGCAATTCCGCGCGAACGCTATGGTGTGTACATGGGCATTATCAATATGATGATCGTGATTCCAATGCTGATTCAAACCTTGTCGTTTGGTAAGGTGTATCACAACTTCCTCGGTGCGACACCGGGTAATGCGATCATGTTTGCCGGTGCGTTGCTGTTCATTGCGGCTTTGGCAACCCTATTGATTAAAACCCCGCATCCGGATGCGAATATGCCGATGCCACCACGAGGTGTGGGCGGTCATTAAGCCTTCGCAAATCGTGTGAAAATCATGCGGTATAAAAGTATGGGGTGAAAATCCCATACTTTTTTATTTGCAGTACAATGGAGTCACTCTGTCGGCAAATGGTTTCATTGGCCGATGAGTCAAAGCAAAATTATGAACCCAAGATTGACTGCACATCGGTCAAACGATACCAATAGGAGAATTCATTATGTCAATTGTAAAAGTTATCGAAGTTATCGCATCATCGCCAACCAGCATTGAGGACGCAATTCAAGGCGCAGTAGCCGAAGTGTCTAAAACCGTGCGCAATATCGACTCTGTTTATGTGCAAGACATCAAAGCGCATGTGAAAGATGGCAAAGTCACCACCTACGGTGCGATTTGCAAAATTTCATTCCGCGTAGATACGGCAGATTAATGGCTGGAGCGGATCGATAGTATGAACAAAACGGGTGCAATTAAGCACCCGTTTTGTTTGGTCTGCATTTTGAACAGGGCATTAACCATTAACCGCCCAGAGCCAACATCAAATCGATGTAGTTGATGTATTGATTGTAACGGGTTGCCAAATGCGCCAATTCCGCTTGACGGCGGGCTTCTTGGGCATCCAGCCAATTTTTCAGGCTGTCAGCACCTGCGCGATAGCGAACCTCATACAGACGCTCGGCCTCGCGCGCATTGGCCAGTGATTTGGCCTCCTTTTGCGCTTGTGTGGCATACAGCGTGTGTGCGGATAGAGCGTTTTCAATCTCTTGTAGCGCGGTGTAAACCGTCTGGCGGTGGTTGATGCTGGCTTGCTCGTACGCGGCTTTAGATATTTTCAGATTGAGTTGATGCTCGTTCCAGTTCAAAAAAGGCAGCGCCAGATTGAGCGCGAGCGAGCCAACTGGATTACTCAGAATATCCGAGAGCGAGCTGGAGCCGGTGCCGATATTGCCGGTCAAGGTGAAATTCGGGTAAAAATTAGCGCGCGCCACATCGATATTGCCCAGCGCTTGGCGCAAACGCAGTTCGGAGGCGATCAAATCAGGGCGACTGGCGATTACTTGCGCCGGAATGCCCGCGGCAATACTCGGTAATGCGGCATTGGCGAGATTTTGTGGCTCGTCGCTGATGTGCGCGGAGGGTGGCGCGTCAAACAGAATCGCCATCGCATTGCGCGCGACTTCGCGCTCCTGCTTGAGTGCATCGAGCGAGGCTTCCTGACTGCTCAAACTGCGCTCGGCGGTGATGACATCCAGCTTGGACACTGCGCCGGCGCGGTATTGCACGCGTACCAAATCGAGGGTTTTGCGCGCGTAGGCAATGCTTTGTTCGCCAATGCGCACGCGCTGATTGAGGTAGGCCAATTGCCAATACAGCTTGCTCACCGAAGATTCGATGGTGAGTTTGGTACTCAACAAGTCCTGTTCGCTGGCTTGCGCTTCCCATTGTTTGATGCTGTTGGCTTTCGCTAATTTTCCCCACAAATCCAATGTGTACGAGACCGACAGTCCGCTGGAAAAATTGCGCGTGCTGGTGGCGGAACTGCTGTCCAAAGAGCGTGAGCTTGATGCACCTGCGGAGGCCGAAATCGAGGGGTAACGCTCGTTCTGCGCCAAACCGGCGGAGAGTTGCGCTTGGTACAGTTTATAGCCTGCGCTGGCTAAGGTATTGTTCTTTTCAAGCGCGGATTCAACCAATTGATTCAGGCGTTGTTCGTGAAACGCCTCCCACCATTTCGAGTTCGCGGTACTTAGGCTGCTGGCGCGATGGCTGTCGGCTTGATTGGCTGCGGCATGTTGCCATTGTTCTGGCGTTTGAATGCGCGCTGTTGCTTGCTCCATCGTCGGGCCGGTGCTGGCACAACCGGCCAGCAGCGCACTCAGTACGAGTAGGGCGGTTAAATGACGGCGAAAGTGATGGGATGTTTGCATAATATGTACTCACAGATGCGATTTATTCACGCCTTATTCACGCTTTATTCACGTGACAAGGCGATCACCGGATCAAGTTTGGCCGCATTTTTCGCCGGTAAAAAGCCAAAAATCATACCAATCAAGGTGGAGCAGGTGAACGCCGCGATGATTGAGGTAGCGGAGAACGCCATACTGAAATCCTTCACAAAATGGTCGAAAATAGCGCCGATGGCCAAGGCCAAGCCCACACCGAGCAGGCCGCCAAGCAGGCACACCATAATCGCCTCGATCAAAAACTGCTGCATGATGTCGCTTTGGCGCGCGCCGACCGCCATGCGCACACCGATTTCCTGCGTGCGCTCGGTGACGGAGACCAGCATAATGTTCATCACGCCAATGCCACCGACGATCAACGAAATCACCGCGATCATGGATACCAATAAGGTCATGGTGCGCGTGGTGGACTCAATGGTTTGGCGGATGGTGTCGCTGTTGGAGATGTAAAAATCCTGCGTACCGTGGCGCTGAGTCAGGATTTTGGTGATGCCTTGTTCGGCGGCTTGGCTACTGACGCTGTCGGACACGCGCACGGTGATGTTGCGCACATAGGTTTGCCCCAGCATTCGGCTCAAAACCGTGGTGTAGGGAACCCAGATATTCAGGTTTTCGTCACCGCCAAAGGCAGAGGATTGTGCCTTACTCACGCCGATGATGCGCACGGGTACATTGCCCAGCATGATGACTTGGCCGATGGGATTGACGCTTTCGCCAAACAGGGTTTTGCGTGTATTCGGGTCAATCACTGCTTCTTGCGCGTATTCTGTGACGGCTTGTCGATCAAATTGCTTACCCAAATCCATGCTGATGCCTCTGACTTGGAAATACTGCTCGCCGACACCTTGCACCTGCGCGCTGACCGAATTATTGCCCAGACGAACAGTCACCGAGGTGCTGACCCTTGGCGTGACCGAATTGACATAGGGCTGTTGCGCCAAAACCTCCGCATCCGCCGCCGTCAGCGTGCGAATCGATGAGGCACGTCGGTCACCCCAGCCTTTACCCGGGAAAATATCAATGGTGTTGGTTCCCATCGAACTGATGTCCTCCAAGATTTTTTGCCGCGAGCCTTCGCCCAAAGCCACGACCGAGACCACGGAGGCAATACCGATGATGATGCCGAGCATGGTCAGGAAGGTACGCGTGCGGTGCGCGAGCATAGCGCGCACGGCCATCAGTGCGGCTTCTTTGAAACGGTCAAATAGTCCGAACAAGGGTTTGCCAGCGCTTTGCGCGAGTTGTTGTGCCTCGCGTTGAACCTGACGGGCATTTTCTTGGGTATGTGTGTCGTTGCTGTTGATGTGCTCGCTGCTGTTGGTATGTTCGTTACTATCATCGTTGTTCTTATCTGTACGGCGATCGTCAATGATGCTGCCGTCGCGGATTTCGATGATGCGGTTGGCATTCGCGGCGACTTGCGCATCGTGGGTGACGATGATGACGGTGTGGCCTTCGGCGTGCAACTCACGCAGGATGCGCATGACTTCCTGCCCACTTTGGCTGTCTAATGCGCCGGTTGGTTCGTCGGCGAGAATGACTTCGCCGCCATTGACCAATGCGCGCGCGATACTCACGCGCTGTTGTTGGCCGCCAGAGAGTTGATTCGGACGGTGGTGTTTGCGATCCCCCAATCCCAGACGTTCAAGCAGGGCGGCGCTGCGCGAGCGCCGTTGTTCGGTGGGATAGCCCGCATAAATGGTGGGTACTTCAACATTACCCATTGCGTCCAAATCGCCGAGCAGATGATAGCGTTGAAAGATGAAGCCGAAATATTCACGGCGTAAACGCGCCAATTCATCCGGCGCCATGTCGCCGGTTTCATGACCGTTAACCAGATAGCTGCCACGTGTTGGCCGATCCAGACAGCCGAGGATATTCATCAAAGTGGATTTGCCGGAGCCTGACTGGCCGATGATGGCGACCATTTCGCCGGCGGCAATTTTCAGATTGATGTTGTTTAAAACGGTCACCACATCGTCGCCCGAAGGAAACTCGCGGTATAAATTGCGAATTTCGAGCAGTGCGGGACGTTCGGTGGTGTGTGTGGTGTTGCGTGTCATTGAGGCCAATGTAGAACGTTGATTAATAGGTTCGAGGCTTAATTCGAGCTTACATAGGTGGACCCATGCGGCGACCAGAGGTTGTTTTCGACGCGTCGGTGGATTGACTCACGACGACTTGCTCGCCTTCGCTCAGGCCGGATTTGACTTCGGCATTGATGTTGGTGTTTAAGCCAACATCCACCCATTTGTCCGTGGTTATGTTGTCCTTGCCCAAAACCAGTACTTTGTATTGCCCTTGCGCATTGCGCTCGCCCAAAGCGGTGGATGGGACGATCAACACCTGCTTGACAGCGTTGACAATGATGGATACTTGCGCGGTCATGGAAATGCGCAGTTTGCCATCCTCATTCGGCATGTCCAATAGTCCGTAGTAATAAATCGCGGATGAAGATGTGCTGGACGAAGTGCTGGAGGTGTTGTCCGATAAGGTGGTCGGCCCCGGATCGATGGAGCGCAGTGTGGTGTCGTAGCGTTTGTCGGTTTCGCCCAAAATATTGAAATATGCGGGCATACCGGCGCTCACTTTGGTGATGTTGCCTTCGGAAATCTCGGCGCGGATGGTGATTTTGTCCAATTGGGCAATGGCCATCAGCGTGGGTGACGATTGATTTGAGTTAATCGTTTGACCTTCTTCGACCGGTAGCGACACGATTACGCCGTCTATCGGCGCGACAACTTGGGTGTAGCCAAGTGAGAGTTTGGCGTTGTCCACATTGACACGCGATTGATCGACGTTGGCTTTGGCTGAGGCGAGAGCGGCTTTGGCGGCATCAAAATTTTCTTTTGAGGTGGCGCCTTCGGCCAGCATCATTTTTTGGCGGTTGAAGTCCAACTGCGCTTTTTCCAAGGTGGCTTGGTTGCTGTTGAGCTGCGCTTGTGCGGTTTGCAGGGTATTTTTCTGCGTGCGCGGATCAATCACGGCCAATAGCTCGCCTTGCTTCACGGTTTGCCCCAGTTTGACCTTGAGCGATTTGATTTCACCCGTGACTTGTGCGCCGACGGTGACTTGTTTGTATGGCTTGACGATGCCCGTTGCCAGTACCGTTTGCTCCAAATCCCCGCGCGTTACCGATGCGGTGATGTAGTTGTTCTGCGCTTTGCTGGGGAAAAAGACCAGCTTGACGAGCCATGCGACGAGCAGCAGTACGATCAGGTAAATCAGGCGGCGAATCCATACGTTGCGCCACAGTTTTGCCAAAATATTCATAAAAATCCGTCTTAATCTAACGTCTCAATACGTCTGATGATGCGCCTATTGTACACAGGCAAAAACCAATATCGCTCAAACCTTGATTTGAGCGATAGGGACACGCGGCTATTTTACGATGAATTTATGGAGTAGTTTTGAGGATGCTGTTTAAAGTTTGCATCTGTTTGCCTACGTCGTCGCCGACCAATTGTTTAACCGAGGACTGTGATGTTGCTGAGTTCACGCCCGCTTGTTGCAAGCGCGTGAGCAAAGTCTGTTCGTCAATATGACTGATTTGTGCCAGTTCGCTGATAGAGGCGTTGGACAATACGCTGACGGAACTCATAAATGCTGGTTTACCATCGCCTTCACCGCCACCCAAGTTGAAAAAGCTCAAGGCCAAAATCACGGTAAATAAACCCACGATGCCTTTGCCCAAAGTGGTGCGGAACATATTTTTTAACCCTTGGAAATTCACTGTAACGTGCAATACAACTGCAATGACCATCGCCCAGCCGAGCCATTCGTGTGCGGTTTTGTTCAAACCCGAATCAAGGTGGAAAAACATTAAAAGACCGGTAACGCCCATCAAAATGAAAGAACCTGCAACCAGCGGAGTTACCCATTGACGATTAAGTGCCATTTTTAATCCTTTTTAAAAATTGAAGAGTACAACTCACCAAAAACATTACTGCTGTAGTGGATGATTGAATTTTAAATCGTTTACATACGGCGTTTGTGTCCACTAAGTAAAGTTTTGTAAAGTCAGGGAGCCAATGTGCTTTGGCAATAAAAATCATCTAAGGGGTTGGGGCAATGTATCGGCTTTTATCTGTTCATTAGACAAAAAGTCAAAAAAATACCGCCACATAATGGGTGGCGGTGAGGCTGTTGACAAAGAGGCACATTTGTTAAAACGAAGTTTCGTCATTCCCGCATGATTTTAGCGGGAAAGCCGTTTTTTGGCTTCGAGCTTGCGGTCATCTAGTTTGTCACTCTAACTTATTGTTTTTATTAAAATCTCTGGATACCCGCGTGCGCGAGTATGACGTCATTTTTCTTAGATTTTGTGCTGAAATTCAAAGCTGGAGGTTTGTCAGCAATCTGACCGCCACACAATGGGTGGCGGTTGGGTAACGCTGCTGGATTAAGCGTGCATCAATGTTGCTCAATCAAATCAATCAATTTTTCGGTGTCCACGCAGAATAAGCGAATCCCTTCGGCGAGTTTTTCATTCGCCATCGGGTCGTTGTTCAGCATCAGGCGGAATGAGGCTTCGGTCTGATTCAGTGGTTCGATGGTTTGCGCCTGCGCATTTTCGCTATTGAGTGCGGCGTTGACCGGTTCATTCATGCTTTGCAACTGTTTGAGCAGATCGGGGCTGATGGTCAACAAGTCACAACCGGCCAAACCGATGATTTGCCCGATATTGCGGAAACTCGCACCCATGACTTGGGTTTTGATGCCAAATTTTTTGTAGTAGTTGTAGATCGTGCGCACGGATTCCACGCCCGGGTCGTTGCTGGTGTCGTATTCGGTACCCGTTTGTTTTTTGAACCAGTCGTAAATACGCCCGACGAATGGTGAAATCAGCGTGACGTTGGCATTGGCGCAGGCGACGGCTTGCGCGAGGCTGAACATCAGGGTCAAATTGGTATGAATGCCTTGTGCTTCGAGGATTTTGGCGGCTTGAATGCCTTCCCAAGTGGCGGCGATTTTGATCAAAATGCGTTCGCGCGAGTAGCCTTTTTCTTCAAATAGGGCGATCACGGTTTTTGCTTTTTCTACCGTTGCGGCTGTATCGAATGATAAACGCGCATCCACCTCAGCCGAGACGCGACCGGGAATGATTTTGAGGATTTCTGAACCAAATGCGACTAAAATGTGGTTCATGATCTCGCCAACAGGCTCACCTTTGTGCGCCTGTACGGTGGCGGCAAACAGCGGCTGATATTCGGGTTTTTGTACCGCTTTTAAAATCAGGGACGGATTGGTCGTCGCGTCCTGCGGCAAAAATTGCGCGATGGACTGGAAATCGCCTGTATCGGCGACAACGGTGGTGTATTGTTTGAGTTGGTCTAATGAATTCATCATTTTTCTTCTTTTGGTTGGTGTGGTTAAAAAATAATCAATCGATGCGCAGTCAATAATCTATAGGAATAGTGGAATAGTGCAATTATTGTGTCATAGCTACTTTAAATTTCTGTTAAAATCCCGCAGATTTAGTTTTGACGATTGAATAGACTGTACAAATGACAATTTTTTGTGAGCCGCCTCCCGTTTTTGGCCAAGTAAGCCGCCTGAAGACAAATCACTGAGTGATTATGGATAGGGCGGTTTTTTTTCGCCCGCCATCGACTTCATGACTGTCAATAAGATGGCTACTCACAACGTCATGGTACAGTGTAAACCTGTAGGTAAAAAGGAGCAAGCGTGTTACCGATTTTCTCTTCTCAGTTTCCCAAAGCGATTTTGGCATTGGCAGACGGTACGATTTTTCAGGGCTACGGCATTGGCGCGAGCGGTCATGCTGTGGCGGAGGTGGTGTTTAATACCGCGATGACCGGCTATCAAGAGATTTTGACCGATCCGTCGTACACGGGGCAAATGGTCACTTTGACCTATCCGCACATCGGCAATGTCGGTGTGAATTCTGAGGATGTCGAAGCGGATAAAGTCTATGCTGCGGGCTTGATTATCAAAGATTTACCAGCGACGGTGAGCAATTTTCGCGCGGAGCAAAGTCTCTCAGATTATCTGAAAGCCAATCATATCGTCGCGATCGCAGGCATTGATACGCGCGCGTTGACCCGCGTGTTGCGCGAAAAAGGTGCGCAAGGCGGCTGTATTCTCGTCGGCGACGATGTTGAACAGGCGAAAACGCTTGCGGCGGGTTTCGGCGGAATGGCCGGACAAGATTTGGCAAAAGTCGTTACGACGAAAACTGCTTATGAATGGACAGAAACCGAATGGCAGTTGGGTGAGGGTTTTGGCAAACAAACCGAGCCGAAGTTTAAAGTCGTGGCGTATGATTTTGGCGTGAAACGCAATATCCTGCGTATGCTGGCCGAACGCGGTTGTGCCATCACCGTCGTACCGGCGCAGACGCCTGCCTCAGAAGTTTTGGCCATGAATCCCGATGGTGTGTTTTTATCCAATGGCCCGGGCGATCCTGAGCCATGCGATTACGCGATTGCCGCAACCCGTGAATTTTTGGATAAAAATGTACCGATTTTTGGTATTTGCTTGGGACACCAAATTTTGGCATTGGCCTCAGGTGCAAAAACCCTGAAGATGAAATTCGGCCATCACGGCGCGAATCATCCGGTGAAAGATTTGGATACGGGGCATGTCGCGATTACTTCGCAAAACCACGGCTTTGCCGCGGATGAAAAAACCTTGCCAGCCAATGTGCGCGTGACGCATATTTCCTTGTTTGACGGCAGTTTACAAGGAATCACGTTTACGGACAAACCGGCGTTTTCATTCCAAGGACACCCCGAAGCATCACCCGGACCGCACGACATCGCGTATTTGTTTGACCGATTCGTGGGTAATATGGTCGCGGCTCGCGCCTAAACGTATGGGGCGTATTTAAGGAATTTAGATGGACTTAGGCATCACGAGTTTAACCACCTTTATCATTGGTACGATCGCAGTGATTTTACTGCCCGGGCCGAACTCGATGTTCGTATTGACCACAGCGGCGCAAAAAGGCGTGCGCGACGGTTATCGGGCTGCATTGGGTGTGTTTGTCGGTGATTCAATTTTGATGCTGCTCGCAGCGCTGGGGGCGGCGACGGTGTTCAAGACTGCTCCGGCTGTCTTTACCACGCTCAAGTTGGTCGGTGGTATGTATCTGGCCTTTTTGGGGTTTAAAATGCTGATGGGCGCATACCGTATTTGGCAAAACCGCGCTCATATTTTGTCGCAAATCGAATTGGAGCAGAACAGCACCGTAGACGCGCATGAAGGACGGCTGGAATCCGTATCGCACAAAAGCCAATCGCCTTTTATTAAGGCGCTGTTGATTAGTCTGATCAACCCAAAAGCGATATTGTTTTGTGTATCCTTTTTCGTTCAATTTGTCCGCCCTGATGCGCCGCATCCATTGCTCGCGTTTTTGGTATTGGCTGCAATTTTGCAGGCGTGCAGCATGATTTATCTGTCCGTGCTGATTTTCTCAGGTGATAAGTTAGCGGCAACCTTTCGCGCACGCCCATTGTGGATGGTGCTCGGTACGGGAACGGTTGGCGCGATGTTTTTGGGCTTTGGTCTGCGTTTGGCGACCGCCACTTTGGAATAAGGAAAAGAGTGCATGACACAGCTATCGGTCAATATCAATAAAATCGCACTGATCCGCAATTCGCGTGGGCGCAATTATCCAGATGTGGCGGCATTCTCTGAACGTTTTTTGCAACTCGGTGCGCATGGAATTACCTTACACCCGCGTCCCGATCAGCGTCATGCGCGCTACTCGGATGCGCATGAACTCAAAGTGGTGTGTGACCGTTATAACGCAGAATTGAATATAGAAGGCAACCCGACACGCGAGTTTCTCGATGTGGTGTTGGCAGTGAAACCCGCACAATGCACGCTGGTTCCCGATGATCCGAACCAAGTCACCTCGGATCACGGCTGGGATTTGGCGAATAACGCGGATTTTTTGCGCGAAGTTTGTGCTGAATTGAACGCGGCGGGTGTTCGCGTCAGTTTGTTTGTCGATTACGATTGTCCAAATGTCGCGTTGGCGAAAGAGTTGGGCGCAAGTCGCGTGGAGCTATACACCGAGCCGTATGCCGAAACCTACGGCACGCCTGAAAATGAAGTGATTTTGGCGCAATTTGCCAAAACCGCGCAAGCCGCACAAGATGCGGGTTTGGGCGTAAATGGTGGGCATGATTTGAATTTAGACAACTTGGCACGGTTTATCGAAATTCCGAATATTTTGGAAGTTTCGATTGGGCATGCGCTGATTGTGGAATGTTTGGAGCAGGGCATGGAGAAAACCATGCAGGGGTATATGAATATTTTGGGCGAACGCTAAAATATAGCGTGCTAATTGGATGCCGATGTCAAATATGGATGAATATCAGGTTTATCAGAATGCCACGGGTGCATTAGAAGTACGTTTTGATGCAAAAAATGACACGGTTTGGCTCAGACAGGAGCAAATGGTGCAACTGTTCGGCCGAACTCAGCCTGTGATTTCACGACATTTGAATAACGTATTTGCTGAGGAGCTGGATAAAAAAAGCAATATGCAAATTTTGCATATTGCAAATTCGGACAAACCCGTTGCTTTTTACAACCTTGATGTGATTATTTCCATCGGTTATCGCGTTAAGTCTCCTGAAGGCATACGGTTTCGCCAGTGGGCGACGCGTCTGATTAAAGAGCACCTCACGCGTGGTTATACCTTGAATCAGCAACGCTTACAAAGTAACGCGAGTGAATTGCAAGCTGCGCTGGAGCTGGTGCGTAAAGCGGCTCAAAGTCCTGATTTGTAGCTCGAAACAGGGCGAGGACTGATTGATATTGTGACACGATACGCTCATGCGTTTGCGTTGTTGCAGCAGTATGACGAAGGATTATTGACTGATCCGAAAACCGAAGTGGGCGGTGTCTTACCCTCGGTGAATGATGCGCGGCAGATGTTGGCCGGATTGAAGCAGGATTTACTACACAAAGGTGATGCCACGGAATTATTTGCGCGTGAGCGAGGCGACGGTTTGGAAGCCTTGTTAGGAAACTTGGCTCAAAGCGTGTTTGGTGAAGCGGCATACCCAAGCATTGAAGCCAAAGCCGCACATTTGCTGTATTTTGTGATTAAGAATTATCCATTTGCAGACGGTAATAAATGCAGTGGCGCGTATTTATTTGTCGACTTTTTGCATCGTAACGGGCGGTTGATGGATGATGCAGGTATTCCTGTGATTAATGATGTTGGCTTGGCGGCCTTGGCCTTGCTGATTGCCGAGTCTGCGCCTGCGCAGAAAGACACCATGATTAAATTGGTGATGAATATGCTGGCGGTGCGGTAGGGTGTAGCAGGAGCGTGATTGAATTTGCTCACTTGATGCAGAGTAGACCGTATCAAGAAGTATTAAAAAATGAATTAAATTGAAATAAATTTGGAGTTTAGAAATGCCAAAACGGACAGACCTTAAAAGTATCCTCATCATCGGTGCAGGGCCGATTATCATTGGTCAGGCGTGTGAGTTTGACTACTCGGGTGCGCAGGCGTGTAAAGCTTTGCGCGAAGAGGGTTATCGTGTGATTTTGGTCAACTCGAATCCCGCGACCATCATGACCGACCCAGAAATGGCGGATGCGACTTATATCGAGCCGATCACTTGGGAAGTGGTGGAAAAAATCATTGAGAAAGAGAAGCCAGATGCGATTTTGCCAACGATGGGTGGTCAAACCGCGCTGAACTGCGCTTTGGACTTGCACCGTCATGGTATTTTGGACAAATACAATGTGCAACTGATCGGTGCGTCGCCCGAGGCCATCGATAAGGCCGAAGACCGTATGAAATTCAAAGACGCGATGACGAAAATCGGTCTGGGTTCGGCTTTATCAGGCATCGCTCACAGCATGGATGAAGCGAGCGCCGTACACGCGATGATTGCGCAGACCAATGGTAACTCGGGCTATCCCATCATCATTCGCCCATCGTTCACCATGGGCGGTACGGGTGGTGGGATTGCGTACAATCGTGAGGAGTTTGAGGAAATTTGCCGTCGCGGTTTGGACTTGTCACCGACCAATGAGTTATTGATCGAAGAATCCCTGCTCGGCTGGAAAGAGTACGAGATGGAGGTGGTGCGCGATAAGGCGGACAACTGCATCATCGTCTGCTCGATTGAAAATTTGGATCCAATGGGTGTGCATACCGGCGACTCGATCACCGTTGCGCCGGCGCAAACATTGACGGACAAAGAATACCAAATCATGCGTAATGCCTCATTGGCCGTATTGCGTGAAATTGGCGTGGATACAGGCGGCTCGAATGTGCAGTTCTCGGTCAATCCGGACACGGGGCGTATGATTGTGATCGAAATGAACCCGCGCGTGTCGCGCTCGTCCGCCTTGGCCTCGAAAGCCACGGGCTTCCCGATTGCGAAAATTGCGGCGAAATTGGCGGTGGGTTACACGCTGGATGAGTTGAAAAACGACATCACGGGCGGTCAAACACCTGCGTCGTTCGAGCCGTCGATTGACTACGTCGTGACCAAAATTCCGCGCTTTGCCTTTGAGAAATTCCGCGAAGCCGACCCGCATTTGACCACACAGATGAAATCGGTGGGTGAAGTGATGGCGATTGGTCGTACTTTCCAAGAGTCGTTCCAAAAAGCCTTGCGTGGTTTGGAGATCGGCATTGACGGTTTGACACCGGTGTCATCGGATAAAAATCTCATTATCGAAGAAATTCGTGAGCCGAAAGACCGCCGAATTTTGTTTGTCGCCGATGCCTTCCGCGCCGGTATGAGCGTGGATGAAGTATTCAATCATTCAAAAATTGACCGTTGGTTCCTCGTGCAAATTGAGGAAATCGTTCAGTTAGAGCAACACATTGCCAGCCTCGGCTTGGATCAATTGAGTGCGGAAGACTTAATGATTTTGAAACAAAAAGGCTTTTCAGACAAACGCTTAGCGCAGGTTTTGAATGTAACAGATTCAGCCGTTCGCGCAGTGCGTCACGCCTTTGGCATCCGTCCTGTGTACAAGCGCGTGGATACCTGCGCGGCGGAATTCGCGACCAATACGGCGTATATGTATTCAAGCTATGACCAAGAGTGCGAAGCGCAACCAACCAGCAAGCAAAAAATCATGGTACTGGGCGGCGGACCGAACCGCATTGGTCAAGGGATTGAGTTTGACTACTGCTGTGTACACGCGGCACTCGCTTTGCGCGATGACGGCTATGAAACCATCATGGTCAACTGTAATCCTGAAACTGTATCAACCGATTACGATACCTCCGATCGTTTGTATTTCGAGCCGGTCACGCTCGAAGATGTGCTGGAAATCGTGCATGTCGAAAAACCAGCCGGCGTGATTGTGCAATACGGCGGGCAAACGCCATTGAAACTAGCGCTGGATTTGGAGCGCAATGGTGTACCGATCATCGGTACATCGCCGGATTCAATTGACTTGGCAGAAGACCGCGAGCGTTTCCAAAAATTGTTGCATGATCTCAACCTGCGCCAGCCGCCGAATCGCACGGCGCGTACCGAAGCAGAAGCTTTGCGCTTGGCGGATGAAATTGGCTATCCGCTGGTGGTGCGCCCATCGTATGTATTGGGCGGGCGGGCGATGGAAATCGTCCACGGCTCGGATGGTCTGGAGCGCTATATGCGCGAAGCGGTGCAGGTGTCGAATGATTCACCGGTTTTGCTGGACCGTTTCCTTGATGATGCGATTGAGGCCGATGTGGATTGCATTTGTGATGCAACGGGGCAAGTGCTGATCGGCGCGGTGATGGAGCATATTGAGCAGGCGGGCGTTCACTCGGGCGACTCGGCGTGCTCATTACCGCCGTATTATTTGAAAGCCGATACGATTGCCGAAATCAAACGCCAAACGGCTGAAATGGCGCGTGCTTTGAGCGTCATCGGTTTGATGAACGTGCAGTTTGCGATTCAGGAAAAAGACGGCGAAGACATCATCTATGTGCTGGAAGTCAATCCGCGCGCATCACGCACCGTACCGTTCGTGTCCAAAGCAATCGGTCGTCCGCTGGCAAAAATCGCCGCGCAGGTGATGGCGGGGAAAACTTTGGCCGAATTGAATGCAACGAATGAAATCGTCCCTGACTATTTCAGCGTGAAAGAAGCGGTATTCCCGTTCAATAAATTCCCAGGTGTTGACCCTGTATTGTCGCCGGAAATGCGCTCAACGGGCGAAGTGATGGGCGTGGGACGAACGTTTGGCGAAGCATTATTCAAGAGCCAATTGGCGGCCTCGTCGCGCTTACCCGCCAAAGGAAAAGTCTTTATCAGTGTCAAAGATAAAGACAAACCGGCCATGGCGAAACTCTCTAATGAATTGATTTCATTGGGTTATACGATTTGCGCCACAGGCGGTACGGCAGAATTTTTGAGCAATGCGGGCGTGGCGGTTGAACGCATCAACAAGGTCAAAGAAGGTCGTCCGCATATCGTCGATGCGATGAAAAACGGAGAAGTTGCTTTGGTCTTCACGACAGTGGATGAAACGGCGTCAGCCATTGCCGACAGCAGCTCAATTCGCAAAACCGCGATTGCCCAGCGCATCACCTACCAAACCACGGTCGCTGGTGCGGAAGCCTCGATTGAGGGCATGAAGCATTTGCACGAGATTAACGTTTATGATGTGCAGGGTTTGCATCGCAGTTTGAGTTAATCTTTGCAAAAGGTTAAGATAGGGGCAAACGGTTTGTTTGCCCCTTTTTGATTTTGGAGGATAGCATATGATTTTTCGCCAACTATTTGAACCGATTTCCAGCACCTATACTTATTTGCTCGGCTGTGAGCAAACGGGGCAGGCGTTGTTGATTGACCCAGTTTTGCCGGTGTGGCAGCGTGATTTGGCACTGTTAAATGAATTGGGTCTGAAGCTGGTATATACCTTGGACACGCACATTCATGCCGATCATGTGACCGCCGCGATGCGTTTGAAACGCGAAACCGGTAGCCAAATCGCCTGTTCAGCGGTGGATGGCTTGCCTTGTACGGATGTGGTGTTGCGTGAGGGCACGCCGGTTCAGATGGGTAGTGTGCGGATTGAGCCGCTGTTCACGCCAGGGCATACGGATGGGCACTTGGCATTTTTGGCGGGTGAGCGGGTGTTTACCGGTGATGCCTTGCTGATTGATGGCTGTGGTCGGACAGATTTCCAAAACGGTAATGCGCAGGACTTATTCCATAGTGTGCGCGAGAAATTATTCACGCTGCCAGATGACGTATTGGTTTATCCGGGGCATGATTATCATGAGCGACGCGTGTCCAATATCGGTCAGGAGAAAACCCGTAATCCGCGTTTGGGCGGCGACACATCTTTAGCAGAATTTATCGAAATCATGGGCAATCTGAATTTGGCTTACCCCAAATTCATTGATTATGCCGTGCCGAGTAATCGCGCGTGCGGCGTGTGTACAGAGGAAATACCGGAGGATCTGCAACAATATTGCGATCAAATGACCGATAGTGTGCAGGGTTGATAGGACAAGAGAAAGGAACGTAATGAGACAATTGGCTTGGGTGCAAGGTGTGATGTTACTGATTGCGATTGCGCTGACAGTGATGTTTAAACAAGGGATGGGCAACTCAGAAGCCATGATGTTCTGGGCTTGGTTGGCGCATAGTGCCGTATTTTTGCTGTATGTCGCCATGCTGGGTTGGGCGATGGGGCGCCGATCACTGGCTGCCAAACACAGTTGGATCGGCTTGCTTATGGCTTTGGTTCCATTCGGCAGTCTGATTTTTGAACGCACTATTTTGAGAAAATACCCCAATATGAAGTAAGCCGAGCACTCTGTCCCAAAATGGGTTGACAGGTAAGTTGACAGATTTAGACTCAAACGCCGTCATATTAACAAGTACTGAAAAACGCCCGATGCAACCGTATCGGGCGTTTTATTGCATCATTCAAGGAGCTTGAGATGCACTCAAACAGCAGGCTTCTAGTTCATTTATGACGCTTTCAAACAGCGACCTGCGCACGGATGGGCGCGTGGCTTTGGTAATTTAGGATTTCAAAATCCTCAAATTCGTAGTCAAAAATCGAATCGGGTTGGCGCTTGATGACTAATTGCGGCAGTGGCAATGGTTCGCGCGCCAATTGTGTTTGTACTTGTTCAAAGTGGTTGCTGTACAAATGACAGTCGCCGCCGGTCCAAATGAACTCTTTGGCGACCAATCCGGTTTGCTGCGCCAGCATATAGGTCAGCAGGGCGTAGGAGGCGATATTAAACGGTACACCGAGGAAAATATCGGCGCTGCGTTGGTACAACTGGCACGATAATTCGCCATTGGCGACATAAAATTGGAAAAATGCGTGGCAGGGCGGCAAAGCCATACGCGGAATATCGGCGACATTCCACGCGGAGACGATGATGCGACGTGAGTCAGGATTGTTTTTTAACTGTTCTACCACCTGAGCGAGCTGGTCAATTGTGCCGCCGTCTTTGTCCGGCCACGAGCGCCATTGATGCCCGTAAATTGGTCCGAGCGAGCCGTCTTCACGCGCCCATTCGTTCCAAATGCTGACGCCGCGCTCTTTCAACCAATTATTATTGGTATTGCCTTGAATGAACCACAGCAATTCGTAGATAATTGATTTTAAATGGACTTTTTTGGTGGTCACCAACGGAAAGCCCTCGGTCAGGTCAAAACGCATTTGGTGACCAAATACCGAGCGTGTGCCAGTGCCGGTGCGGTCGGTTTTGTCGGTGCCGTGTTCGTATACATGGCGCATGAGGTCTAAATATTGTTTCATTGTAATGGTTTTATCTCAACGTTAATCAAATACCGCGACGGTTTGGCTACTGACCATCAGCAGTTCACCTGACGCGTTCCAGATATGTGCTTGTGTTTGCCCATAACCATTGGCCGCATGCGCGATTTGTGCGCGATACAGCAACCAATCATTGGCAAACAGCGGCAAGGGCTGAACAAACTGCGCGAACCATGTCATGCTGGAGGCCGGTGCGGGCTTTTTAATCAATGGCAAAATGGCCGGTGGCCACGCATCCAGCAAGGTGACGTAATGCGCTTCGGACAAAATCATGGCGCTGTCATGATGTGCGTCATCAAAGTCATTGTAACGCCACCAGCCGCCCATTTCGCGCGTGCCTTCGCCAAAATAGGGTAGGCCGCCAAAAACCCAACGCATGTCAAAATGCTGGACAAAATTCGGAATCACGTTGGGAATAAATGGCATGGAGGGCAAACCATCGGGCGCGGTGGCCGTGGGTGCGGGTAGGGCAGGCATGTGCGCAGCGGACTCGCGCAGTAGGCCGAATGAGGCGATTAGCACGGTTTGCGTGGCTTGATTTTGGACGATGCGCGCCTGCATTTGTACTGCGTTTTTACCGCTACGCAGCAGTTCGGTTTCAATCGTGAATGGCTCGCCGATGGCGACCGGCCCGACAAAGGTGCAGGACATGGATTGCAAGGCGCGCTCTACAGGCACATCACGCCGCATGGCGCAGAGCAGCATGCCCGCGATCAGACCGCCAAAGCTGGCGCGGCCTTGTGCCCAGTCGTCGGGCAAGCTGTAGCGGGTGTCTGCGTTGCCGTGGTAGGCTTGTTGCAAATAATGCTGCGCGTTGTTCATTGCCATCCTTTTTAAGATTAAGGGCGAATTATAGCCAATTTGGCTGATTTTTAGGGTGCTGTGCGCACAAGTTCTGGGTTTTATCGCGCAAAAAGGTTAAAATGCCGCCATTCATTTTTCAATTTGATAGGAAACATTATGTCCGCTTTATACGCTATTTCCCCGATTGACGGGCGCTATGCCGCGAAGGTTAATGCGCTGCGTCCCATTATGTCCGAAGCCGGTTTGCTGCACCACCGCGTTCAGGTCGAGGTCGCGTGGATCATAGCGCTGTCGCGCGCCGGTTTTGCCGAATTGCCTGCGTTCTCTGACGCGGCGGTGACGTATTTGAACAGCATTGTGATCAATTTCGGCGAAGCGGATGCGCAAGCGATCAAGGACATCGAGAAAACCACCAACCACGACGTGAAAGCGGTGGAATATTATCTGAAAGACAAAATGACGGCGTTTGGCAATGAGTTGAAAACCGCCGCCGAGTTCGTGCATTTTGCCTGCACTTCAGAGGACATCAACAATACCTCGCACGGCTTGATGCTGAAAAAAGCCCGCACCGAGGTGCTTTTGCCGCAAATGGATGCGTTGATTGCGCGCTTTAAAGAACTCGCGCATGAGTTGGCCGAGCAGCCGATGCTCTCACGCACGCACGGACAGCCAGCGTCACCGACCACGGTGGGTAAGGAAATGGCGAACATCGCGTATCGCCTGCAACGCACGCGCGAGCAGTTTGAGCAGGTCGCGTTACTGGCGAAAATGAATGGTGCGGTCGGTAACTACAACGCGCATTTTTCTGCCTATCCGAACCACGACTGGGTGGCATTCTCCACCGCTGTGATCGAAAATGATTTGGGTTTGACCTATAACCCATACACCATTCAAATCGAACCACATGACTATATGGCGCAGTATTTCGACGCGCTGGCGCGGTTTAACACTATTTTGATCGACGCAAATCGTGACATCTGGGGCTATATCTCTCTGGGCTTTTTCAAGCAAAAAACCAAAGCAGGTGAAATTGGTTCGTCCACCATGCCGCATAAGGTTAACCCGATTGACTTTGAAAACTCCGAAGGCAATCTCGGTTTGGCCAATGCGCTGTTGCGTCATTTGTCCGAAAAATTACCGATTTCGCGCTGGCAACGTGATTTGACCGATTCGACGGTATTGCGTAATATGGGTGTGGGTTTGGGTTATGCCTTGATTGCCTATGATGCGTGCCTGCGCGGTTTGGGTAAATTGGAATTGAACGCGGATACCTTGAACGCAGACTTGGATTCGACGTGGGAAGTGTTGGCCGAGCCGATTCAGACCGTGATGCGTCGTTATGGTATTGAAAATCCGTATGAACAACTGAAAGAATTAACCCGTGGCAAAGGCATTACCCGCGAGGCATTGCAAGCGTTTATCCAAAACCTTGCTATTCCTGAGGCAGAGAAAGTGCGTTTGTTGCAAATGACGCCGGCCAATTACATCGGGATTGCAGCGCAATTGGCGCGTCAGGTGTAAGCCACAGGCGAAGAGAAAGGCGAAAACAGATGCTCGGAACAAATTCGGGTATAATTCGCCACTTCCGAAACGGATGCTTCACACACTATTTTTAGGAGAGACTATGAACACCAAGCACAAATACCCGATGTCGATGATCATTTTTCACGCATTATTGGCTGTATTGATGATCGCCACGCTGGTTGTCGGCTGGATGATGGAGGACAACCGCGGTTTGATGCCTTTGCACAAATCATTGGGCGCGCTGGTCTTTATCTTCGGTATATTGCGTATTGTTAACCGCATGCGCAATATGGGCAAAATTCCGCCATCGGTCAATCACGGCGCCATGCATTTGGTCGAAAAATCCGTTCATGGCTTATTGATGGTGGTGATGCTGGCCATGCCGTTTGTCGGCTGGCTCATCAGCAATGCGAAAGGTTTCCCTGTAAGCGTATTTGGTCTGTTTAATCTGCCAACGCTGATTGCGAAAAACGAACCGCTGGCACATACCTTGGGTGAAATGCACGAAACAGGCGCAGCGGTTTTTGTGATTTTGCTGGTATTGCATGTGGTTGGCGCGGTCTATCATAAAATCAAAACCAAAGATGATGTGCTCTCGCGTATGTCACCATTTTGATTGATCTCATTGTTCAGAACTCAATAAAAGCCACCGAATTAGGTGGCTTTTTTGCGTCTATCTCATTGATTTTTAAGCTTTATGCAAACACCACAGCGAGGTAATTTCCTTTGAGCGCGCGGCGTGCAACGGATCGCTGGGGTCAAAGGCTTTGCCGTGTTTCGGGCGAATATCAAGCCGCTGTCGCACAGCCAAGCCGTGTTGTGCAATCAGTTGGGGAATCTCATCAGGACTGCGTAATCCGAGGTGCTCGGCCAAATCGGACATGATGAGCCAAGCTTGGCCGTGTTTACTTAAGTGCTGCGCCACGCCAGACAAAAAACCTTTGAGCATAGCGCCACCCGCATCAAAAATCGCGTGCTCAACTGGCGAGCTGGCTTTGGCCGGCAGCCACGGCGGATTGCAGACGATCAAATCGGCGCTGGCAGCGGGCGCATTGGGAAATAGGTTCGCTTGTTGTATTTGAACCTGTCGTGCGTAGCCCAATCGCTCAATGTTCTCGCGCGCGCAGGCCAATGCGCGCTCATCGGTATCGGTCGCGGTGATATTGGGGATGCCGCGTTTGGCTAAAACTGCTGAAATTACGCCAGTTCCTGTGCCGATATCCCATGCGCTGGTGCAATTGACAGGCAACGGCGCTTGCATCAATAAATCCAAATATTCGCCGCGTATCGGTGAAAAAACGCCGTAGTGCGGGTGAATGTGTGCGTTTAATGCGGGGATCAATACCCCTTTTTTGCGCCATTCGTGGGCGGCGATGAATGCTTGTAACTGGCGTAAGGACAGCACATACGGCTCGGTTTGTTTGCCCAAAATCTGCGAGCAGGCCGCAGCGACATCCGGCGCACGGCGCAAATCAATGTGATGATCGGCCTGAATTGGGATGAGGATCGCGTTCAAAATATGTGCGCGCTGCGCCTGCGCCATGCGGTGGCGGTGAAATTGCTCTAATGGTGTCAATGCGGGCGCAGCTTTATTCGGGCGCTTTTTGCCTTTATCCAAACGGCGCATGAGGGCTTGGAGCAGATGCCGCGCGTTTTGAAAATCGCCGCGCCAGAGTAATCCGTGACCGGCGCTGGCGAGCCGATAGGCTTGATCCGCAGGCAAAGTGTCGTCGGCTAAGGTGAGGTGTTTGGGCGGTGGATGGTTGGCCTCTGAAATCCAGCGCGCTTGGTACGGCACATCGTTTTCGTGCCAATGAAGGTGATTGGTTTGCATGGTTCACTATACCATAAAGCCCGAAGAAAAATAGCGGTGTGAGTTAGGACGATTTTGTGGAACACGGTGTTTGTGTGATATGAGCTTTAAAAATGTGTGTGAGGCGTTCTATAAGCCAAAGTAATTGTTTTTAGCCACTGAAAGCGTTTTTTAATCGCGTGTACGGTGTTAAAATGATGTCTTCGATAAAACAACGGAGTGTCATTATGCCAATCACGATTGCAGTGGGGCGCGAGCACTTGGAAGGCGAGCGTCGGGTGGCTTTGGTGCCTGAGACGGCCAAAAAGTTTTCCGCATTGGGCGCGCAATTGCGCATGGAGCAAGGGGCGGGGTTGAACAGCCACTTTGTGGATGCGGATTACCTCAACACCGAGATAAGCCCAGTTCAGGCCGACGCCTATCAAAACGCGCAGATCATTATGCGGGTAACGCCGCCGACGGCTGAGGAAATTGCGCAGATGCCGCAAGGCGCGGTGTTGATCGGTTTGCTCAAGCCTTATGAGAGTCGTGAACGCTTGGCTGCGCTCAATGCGCGCAACATCAGCGCGTTTGCCTTGGAATTGCTACCACGCATTTCGCGGGCGCAGAGCATGGATGCACTGTCGTCGCAGGGCGCGTGCTCGGGTTATCAATGCGCGCTGATCGGCGCGTCACACAGCGCCAAATTTTTCCCCATGTTGACCACGGCGGCGGGGACGATTCGTCCGGCGCGCGCCTTGGTGATCGGCGCGGGCGTGGCTGGCTTGCAAGCGATTGCGACTTGTAAACGTTTGGGCGCGATGGTCGATGCGTATGATGTGCGCTCGGCGGCGAAAGAGCAGGTCGAATCGCTCGGCGCGAAATTCGTCGATACTGGTGTTTCGGCGGATGGCGCGGGTGGTTATGCGCGTGAATTGACCGAGGAAGAAAAAGCCCAGCAGGCCGATCGCCTCGCCAAAGCGGTCGCCACGGCAGATGTACTCATCACCACGGCGGCGATTCCGGGCAAAAAAGCACCGCTCATCGTGACCGAAGCCATGATCGCAGGCATGAAGCAAGGTGCGGTGGTGGTCGATATGGCGGCAGAATCAGGCGGCAATTGCGCTTTGACGCAGGCCGGTCAAATCATTCAAACGCACAATGTGACCATCGTCGGGCCGGTGAATTTGCCCTCGCGTATGCCGACGCATGCCTCTGAGTTATACGCGAAAAATCTGTACAACTTTTTGTCGCCGTTCATTAAAGACGGTGAGTTGAACATTGATTGGCAGGATGAGGTTATTGCCGGTTCATTGCTGTGCAAAGACGGCGCGACCGTACATGCCGGTGTCAAACAAGTTTTGGGAGAATAATCATGGATGGTATGCTTGCTATCTATATTTTCATGTTGGCCGCGTTCGTCGGCTACGAAATCATCAGTAAAGTGCCGGTGATTTTGCACACGCCGCTGATGTCTGGCTCCAACTTTATTCACGGCGTGGTCGTGGTCGGAGCGATGATCGCTTTGGGTCATGCGGAGACGCCGCTGGAAATAGCGATTGGCTTTTTCGCAGTCGCGCTGGGCGCGGCCAATGCCGCAGGCGGCTATGTGGTGACGGAGCGGATGTTGGCGATGTTTAAGAAAAAAGAGCCGTCCGAACCTAAAGCAGGAGGTCAATCATGAGCATTCCGTTTTATGTGCAGGCGGCATGGTTTGCCGGAGCGTTGTTGTTTATTTTCGGTTTGAAGGGCATGAGTTCGCCAACCACGGCGCGTCGCGGGATTGTTTGGGCGGGCGTGGGTATGTTGGTCGCGATTATCGGTACGTTTTTGGTACCGCATCTGAACAATATTGGCTTGATGTTGCTGGCCTTGGTGATTGGTGCGTCTGCCGCGTGGATCTCCGGTAAAAAAGTGCAAATGACCGATATGCCGCAGATGGTGGCGATTTATAACGGTATGGGCGGTGGCGCGGCGGCGGCGATTGCGGCGATTGAGTTCGCCAAAGGTGAAGCGCATAGCACGGGCACGCTGATTTTGGCGGTATTGGGCGCGCTGATCGGCGCGGTGTCGTTCACGGGTTCATGCGTGGCATTTGGTAAATTGCAAGGTTTGATCAAAAAGGCGCATCGTTTGCCCGCGCAAAATACCGTGAATATCGCTTTGGCGGTCGCGGCGATTGTGCTCGGCTTCATGATGGTCGCATTTGCGCCGGCTTCGGGTTGGCTGATCGTGCTGTTTTTCATCGTGGCGCTGGTGTTGGGTGTGGTCGTGACCATGCCAATTGGTGGCGCGGATATGCCGGTGGTGATTTCGCTGTTTAACGCGTTTACTGGTCTGGCGGTGGGCTTTGAGGGTTATGTATTGGGCAATCCGGCGCTGATTATCGCGGGTATCGTGGTGGGCGCGGCGGGTACGCTGTTGACTCAATTGATGGCCAAAGCGATGAATCGTCCGCTGGCGAATATCCTGTTCACGCCGATTACCGGCGAAGCACAGGGCGGCCAAGCGATTGAAGGCACGATGAAAGAGCTATCAGCGATTGATGCGGCAGCGCTGATGCGCTATGCGAGCAAAGTCATCATTGTGCCGGGTTATGGTATGGCGGTGGCGCACGCCCAGCACAAAGTCTGGGAAATGGCGGGCTTGCTCGAAAAAGCGGGCGTGGAGGTCAAATTCGCGATTCATCCGGTCGCAGGGCGTATGCCGGGGCACATGAATGTGCTGTTGGCCGAAGCGGGCGTGCCGTACGACAAGATTTTTGACTTAGAGGAAATCAATGAGGAATTTGGTCAAGCTGACGTGGCTTTGATTATCGGTGCGAACGACGTGGTGAATCCAAGCGCACGGACTGACAAATCCAGCCCGATTTACGGTATGCCGATTTTGAATGCCGATTATGCGCAGAACGTGATTGTCATCAAGCGTGGTAAGGGCACGGGTTACTCCGGTATTGAAAATGCCCTGTTCTACACCGATAATTGCCGCATGCTGTACGGCGACGCGCAGCCGATGGCGGGCGAGATTATTCAGAATCTGAAGGCTTTAGAATAATTTGGCAGCTATTGGATTTGAACGTAAAAATGGGTGCGGCTTGAGTGTTGTGCCCATTTTTATTTGATGAATCGTAAAATCGGGTATCATTCAAGATGGTATTTAAAATAGAAAATATTTCAAACTCAATGGATAAGCAAAATGAATAAAATAGAACTCATCAAGCTGGAAAACTACCTGTCCAACCAATTCGGTTCGGATTTTCGCGTCAAATTAAGCAAAGCCAAAGACAGTGCCGAGGTATATTTGCACGACGAATTCATCGCAACGATCTACAAAGACGAAGACGATGGTGAAATTTCCTACACCTTGACCATGTCGATTTTAGACATTGATTTGGCGTAAATTTCCCTGAGCCAGTAAACACGCAGGGCTTGGACAGTTCACGCCAAAGTCAAGGAAAAATCCTCTGTTTTCGGCTAAAAAATCCCTGCTTTCCCGCTACAAGTGCGCTCAAATTTTTGATATGATGCAACATCACATCCACGCGCGAATGCTTGAGAAAATCCCCTGATTGGAAGTAGGGAACCGTGTGAAATTCACGGACTGTGGCGCAACTGTGAGGCACAAAGCAAGGCTGTGCGTGCCGAGTCAGATACCTACCGTGACGTGCTGATGTGCAGGCTTTCGAACCAAAAGCAGGCACATACCTATAGTGAATCAATGTCTGTCATTTGTGTGCCTTCGTACATCTTGGTGCGAGCACGCGATCAGTCCTTGCATTCGCTGCGCAGTGCACATATAGGATTCAAAAGCTTTTAATTTAACCGACAATTGTAATTTAACAAAGGTTCACGCCCTATGAACACAGACAATATCCTGGTCACCAAACGAGATGGTCGCCAAGAACCGATTGATTTAGACAAAATCCACCGCGTCATTACTTGGGCGGCAGCAGGGCTGAACAACGTTTCGGTCTCGCAAGTGGAGCTCAAATCACGCATTCAGTTCTACAACGGCATTCGCACACAGGATATTCACGAAACCATCATCAAAGCGGCGGCCGATCTGATTTCGCCCGAATACCCGGATTATCAGTATTTAGCGGCGCGTTTGGCGATTTTCCACCTGCGCAAGATCGCTTATGGCCAGTACGAGCCGCCTTCGTTATTTGACCATGTCAGTAAATTGACCCAAATGGGCAAATACGACGCGCATATTTTGGCGGATTACACACCGGAAGAGTTTGCCGAGTTAGACGCTGAGATTCAACATGAACGCGATTTGAATTTTGCTTATGCGGCGGTGAAGCAGCTCGAAGGCAAGTATCTGCTGCAAGATCGTGTGAGTAAAAAAGTCTACGAAAGCCCGCAATTTTTGTATATGTTGGTGGCGATGTGCCTGTTTGCCAACTATCCGAAAGCCACGCGCCTCGAATACGCCAAACGTTTTTACAACGCTGTTTCTACCTTCAAAATCTCCTTACCGACACCGATTATGTCTGGCGTGCGCACGCCGTCGCGTCAATTCAGCTCCTGCGTGTTGATCGAATGCGATGACAGCTTGGACTCAATCAACGCGACTACCAGCGCGATTGTCAAATATGTGTCGCAACGCGCCGGTATTGGTATCAATGCCGGTCGCATTCGCGCGCTCGGCAGCCCAATTCGCAGTGGCGAAGCGCAACACACCGGCTGTATTCCATTCTACAAACTATTCCAAACGGCGGTTAAATGCTGCTCACAAGGTGGTGTGCGCGGTGGCGCGGCGACCTTGTTCTACCCCTTGTGGCATTTGGAAGTCGAATCGTTGCTGGTGCTGAAAAACAACCGTGGCGTGGAGGAAAACCGCGTGCGTCACATGGACTACGGCGTTCAGTTGAACAAAACCATGTATCAGCGCTTGATTAAAAACCAAGACATCACGCTGTTCTCACCGCACGATGTGCCGGATTTGTACGAAGCGTTCTTTGCCGACCAAGATGAATTTGACCGTTTGTACGAGCAATACGAGCAAGACGAAACCATTCGCAAACAACGCATTCCAGCAGTTGAGTTGTTCGGCCTGATGATGCAAGAGCGCGCGGGCACAGGGCGCGTGTACATCCAAAACGTGGATCACTGCAACACCCACAGCCCGTTTAATCCGCAGCTCGCGCCAGTGCGCCAGTCAAATCTGTGCTTGGAAATTGCGTTGCCAACCAAACCGCTGAACGACATCAACGACGAAGAGGGCGAAATCGCCTTGTGTACCTTGTCCGCGTTTAATTTGGGCGCGTTGGAGCATCTGGACGAACTCGAAAGTTTGGCTGATCTGATCATTCGCGCGCTGGACGCCTTGCTTGATTATCAAGACTACCCGATCAAAGCGGCGTATATCGCCAGCATGAAGCGCCGCTCGCTCGGCGTGGGTGTGATCAATTTTGCCTACTATTTAGCGAAAAACGGCGCGCGCTATTCGGACGACTCCGCACTGGGCTTGACCCACCGCACATTTGAAGCGATCCAATATTACCTGCTCAAAGCCTCGAATCAATTGGCGCGCGAGCAGGGTGCTTGCGGCGCATTTAGCGAAACCACCTATGCGCAAGGTATTTTGCCGATTGACAGCTATAAAAAAGACGTCGATGGGATTTGTGCCGAGCCATTGCACTATGATTGGGAAGGTTTGCGCCAAGCCATCGTCAAAGACGGTTTGCGCAACAGCACCGTGACCGCATTGATGCCGTCCGAAACCTCCAGTCAGATTGCCAACGCAACCAATGGCATTGAGCCACCGCGCGGCTTGGTGACGGTTAAAGCCTCGAAAGACGGCGTGCTCAAGCAAGTCGTGCCGGATTATGAGCAACTCAAATCAAAATATGAATTGCTCTGGCAAATGCCAAACAATCAAGGTTATTTGAAATTGGTTGCCGTGATGCAAAAATTCGTCGATCAGGCGATTTCAGCCAATACCAATTACGACCCGCAACGCTTCGAAGATGGCCGCGTACCGATGAAACAATTGTTGACCGATTTGTTGATGGCGTACAAATATGGTCTGAAAACCCTGTATTACCACAACACCCGCGACGGGGCGGATGATGCACAATTTGACGTGCAGGTCGCGGATGATGACTGTGCATCGGGCGCATGTAAAATTTAATATATTGGTTTAACTATATTATTTAATTACTTGATTTAAAATAATTTATTGCGAAGTATAAAATGAGTAACATTCACCTGAGTCATCCCTACAGTACGTTTTGCCAAACGCCGAATAATCAAATCGCAGAACCGATGTTTTTCGGACAAAACGTCAATGTGGCGCGCTATGACCAGCAAAGGCACGTTGTTTTTGAGAAATTGATCGAAAAACAATTGTCCTTTTTCTGGCGACCGGAGGAGGTGGATGTCTCGCGTGATCGTGCCGACTACCAAGCATTGCCGGAGCATGAAAAGCACATTTTCATCAGCAACTTGAAATACCAAACTTTGCTGGATTCGATTCAGGGGCGCAGTCCGAACGTCGCGTTGCTGCCTCTGGTGTCATTGCCTGAGGTCGAAACGTGGATTGAAACTTGGTCGTTTTCCGAAACTGTGCATTCGCGTTCGTACACCCACATCATTCGCAATATCGTGACCGATCCATCGGTGATTTTCGATGATATCGTGCGCAACGAGCACATCATCGAGCGCGCCAAGGAAATCTCGCATTACTACGATGATTTGATTCATGCGACGCAGATTTATCAAATGTTTGGTGAAGGCACATACCACATGAATGGGCGCGAAGTGTCCGTTACCTTGCGCGATCTGAAAAGGAAATTGTATCTGTGCATGATGTGTGTGAATGCGCTCGAAGCGATTCGTTTTTACGTCAGTTTCGCCTGCTCGTTTGCCTTTGCCGAGCGTGAATTGATGGAGGGCAATGCCAAAATCATTAAATTGATTGCGCGCGATGAAGCGCTGCATTTGACCGGCACACAGCATATTTTGAACCTGATGCGCAGTGGTCAGGATGATCCAGAAATGGTCGAGATCGCCCGTGAATGCGAGCAAGAATGCTTTGAACTATTTAAACGTGCCGCCGAGCAGGAGAAAAACTGGGCTGAGTATTTGTTTAAAGATGGCTCAATGATCGGCTTGAATAAGGATATTTTGGCGCAGTACGTCGAATACATCACCAATCTGCGCATGAGCGCGGTCGGCTTGACGCCAGCATTTGCCAATGCGACGCAAAATCCGATCCCGTGGATCAACGCATGGTTGTCTTCGGACAACGTACAGGTCGCGCCGCAAGAGGTCGAGGTCAGCTCCTATTTGGTCGGTCAAATCAATGCCGAAATCAATTCCAGCGATCTGAGCGATTTCGAACTGTAATTACTGTTACGCTGATGCAGGCGCATGGCTTAAGGCAAACTTGGGCATGCGCCTGAATTTTTTTGTTCCTTTGTAATGAATTGATTATTAACGGCTTTTCATGCGCATCACCACCCACGATTACTCATTTGAACTGCAAGAAGGCGAAAGCCTGCTGGATGGGCTTGCGCGCACCGGTCATGAGGTCGAGTATCAATGCCGCGCGGGTTATTGTGGTAGCTGTCGGGTGAAATTGCTCTCCGGCTCGGTTGATTACGTCGATCTACCGCTGGCCTTTATTGCGCATGATGAGGTATTGCCATGTTGCTGCACCGTGACTTCTGACATCACGCTGGATGTGCGGCGCACGGTGGCGGTACAACAAGAGCAGGGCGATTTGTTTGAGCCGGATTTGTTTGATTAAATCACTTTCATGATGTGAGCCGGAGTGTAACGTACTGGATTCGTGGATTGCTGGCTGGATGCGTTTTTAACCACTACGATGGACTATTTTGCGGCAATCTCTTGAAACAGTAGGTCACGTTTTCAGAGGGCATATGTTTTCTAATCATTATTCGCTGAATATTGTCACATAGCGGTTCGCTCGTATGCTTTAAAAAGGGCTTTTCTTATATAATTACACAAGCGCGGAAATATGCGCAATTTATATAAAAAGACTGTTCCATTGCTCACTCAAAGAATCCAGCATGAATAAAAAGCCCATCATCATTGGCGTCGCCGGCGGCTCAGGTTCCGGTAAAACCACCGTTTCGCGTGCTTTATACGAGCATTTCAGCGGTTTTCCCATCACCATCATTGAGCAGGATTATTACTACAAAGATCAGTCGGATTTATCGCCGGCGCAGCGTCGTTTACAAAACTACGATCATCCGTTTTCGTTTGATAATGAGTTGATGTACGAGCAACTGAGCGCCTTGCTGCGGCGAGAAGCGGTTGAATTACCGCAATACGACTATGCCGCCGATAACCGAGCGGCGCACACCAAGCATCAAGCACCGGTGGATGTGATTATCCTCGAAGGGATTTTGGCGCTGTATGATGAAAAAATCCGTAATTTGATGGATATTAAGCTGTATGTGGACACCGATTCGGATTTACGTTTTATCCGTCGGATGCAGCGCGATTGCTTGGAGCGTGGTCGTTCGATGGAGTCGGTGATGGCGCAGTATACTCAGCAGGTTCGTCCGATGCACAATCAGTTTGTCGAGCCGACCAAACGCCATGCCAACATCATCATTCCGAGTGATGAACGCAACAATGTGGCGGTGGATGTCTTGATCGCGAAAATCAGTTTGATTTTGCAACAGCGTATGGCGCAATCGGACTAAAAGCGGTTTTATCCGCCGGTCATGGACATAAAACGCACGATTTTTTCGGGCTTTTCTGTGAATTCGTGTTTCTCAGGTTTCAGTTCAATCGCTTGGCGAATGGCGTTTTGAAGCTCGTCATCGGAGCAATTGCGACGCAGCAGCGGACGCAATTCAAATTTCTCTTCCTGCCCCAAACACATGTACAGCGTGCCATCAACCGCCATACGAATGCGGTTGCAGGTGTCGCAAAAGTGTTGGGAAATCGGCGTGATGAGGCCAATGGTGCAGCGTCCATCAGCAGTTTGCCAATAGCGCGCAGGCCCGCCGCCCAAGGTTTTGTCCAAGGGTATGAGTTGATGTTTGTGTTTGAGTGCGTCCAGTATCGGTTGCGCGCTGGCGTAGCCCATGCTGCGTGCGGATGAACCCATCGGCATGTTTTCGATGAGCCGCAAGGTAAAACCATTTTCGATGCAGTAGTCGAGCATTTCACCGACGTCTTGCTCGTTGACACCTTGTAGCAGCACCATATTTAACTTGATTTGCTCAAATCCCGCGCCTTTGGCCATGCGCAAGCCGTGTAAAACCTTGGGCAGACTGTCATTGCCGGTGATTTCGCGCACACATTCGCCGCGTAATGAATCGAGGCTGACATTGATGCGGTTGAGTCCCGCACGGCGCAAATCGTAGGCGTGAAGCGCCAGTCGCGTGGCGTTGGTCGAGAGTGATAAATCATGGATACCGCTGATGCCGCTGATTTGCTTGACCAAAGGTACAAGGTCTTTGCGTAGTAGCGGCTCGCCACCGGTTAGGCGAATACGGCGCGTGCCCAATTGCGCAAACGCATTGACCACGCGGGTGATTTCCTCGATACTGAGCCATGATTCGGGAATTTCGAAACCGCGAAAGCCTTTCGGAATGCAATAGGCGCAGCGCAGGTCACAACGATCTGTCACCGAAATGCGCAGATAGTCGATGGTGCGGCCGAAGCGGTCTTGTAGCATGGCTATAGTCCTATTGTCTCTCGTGATGTCTGCTATGTGCGTAGCGAATGACCTATTGTATGATTGGCACGCCGCGATGACACTACGTCCAATGGTGGATGCCCGATGCGCATTGGTTGAGGGTATACTGCGGTGCATTATAAAAGAGTTTTTCAAAGTTGACTGATGAATGCTGCTGAACACAAGCGAAAACCGCTTCCGACGGATTGGAATGATTTGAACGACGCCCAATTGGCGCGCTATTCGCGCCATATTTTGCTCGATGCGATTGACCTCGAAGGGCAAGCGCGTTTGCTCAATAGTCACATATTGGTCGTCGGCTGCGGCGGATTGGGTTCGGCGGCGATTCCGTATTTGGCCGCCAGCGGCGTTGGGCGCTTGACGATCATTGATGACGATGTGATTGAGTTGTCAAATTTACAGCGGCAGGTCAGTTACCGTACCGAGGATTTGGGGCAAGCAAAAAGTACGGTCATGGCGCGTTTGATTGCGCAATTGAATCCCGAAGTGCAGGTACAGGCGCTGACACAGCGGGTGACGCAAGCGGATTTATTGGCTGTATGCGCACAGTCACCGGTTAATGTACTGCTTGATTGTACGGATAATTTTGCCACGCGCCATGCGCTCAATCGGGTTGCGGTACAAACCGGCATTCCCTTGGTTTCTGGTGCGGCGGTGCGTTTTGATGGGCAAATCGCGCTGTATGATTCGCGTGTGGCGCACAGCCCGTGCTACGCCTGCGCATTCCCTGACGCCGAGCAAGTCAATGATGGCGCCTGTGCGACGCTTGGGGTGTTTTCCCCGCTGGTGGGCGTCATTGGTGCGATGCAGGCGAGTTTGGCTTTGCGCGTGCTTTTGGGCTTGGCAGATGCGGCGGTCGGGCAATTGCAGACTTTTGACGCGCTTAACGGCGAATGGCTCAGTTTTGGCTTGAGCAAAAATCCCGATTGTGCGGTGTGCGGCGCACACAGCAACCGGTGATTAGGTTTTTTTCGGGCGAAACGCTTTGCTGATCGCTTCGTGCGTATCGATATAAGTTCCGCCCATCAATTCGATGCAGTAGGGAATAGCCGAAAAAATTCCATGCACGATGATACTGCCGTCGGCATCACGCACGCCTTCCAAAGTCTCGGCGATGGATTTGGGTCTGCCCGGCAGATTGACAATTAGGCTTTGACCGCGAATCACGGCCGTTTGCCGTGACAAAATCGCGGTCGGCACATAATGCAGGCTGATTTGCCGCATTTGTTCGCCAAAGCCCGGCATGACGCGCTCGCCCACCGCCAAGGTCGCCTCAGGCGTGACATCCCGCGGCGCAGGGCCGGTGCCGCCGGTGGTGAAAATCAGTTCGCATTGCTGTACATCACACAATTCAATCAAGGTGCTTTCGATCAATGCCTGCTCATCGGGAATCAAGCGCGATTCAAATGCCAACGAGTTACGCACTGCGCGCGTGAGCCAATTTTGCAACGCAGGTAAACCTTCATCCGCGTACACGCCGCTACTGGCGCGGTCGGAGATGGAAACAAGGCCGATTTTTAGGGGCTGTAAATCATTCATGACTGGATTCCGATGGATTAGAGTGGATATACGGGCAATAGTTGGCCTTGTTCAACCAGCACACCGGCGGCGACTTCGATCAAGCAATTGGCCTGTACACATGCTGAGAGCATGTGCGAGCCTTGATTGCTCATGCGATCGACGTGCGCGACGCCGTGCGCATCATGCCACACAATACCGCGCAGAAATTCGCGGCGACCATCGGATTTTTGGGCGCTGAAATTTGCTTGCGCCTGAATCGGCGCGGGCAGGGCGGCATTCGGATGCGCGCCCATCATCACGCGCAGGCTTGGCTCGACCAGCATTTTGAAGGTGACAAAGGTCGCCACAGGATTACCCGGCAACATCATCACCGCAGTGCTGCCGATATTGCCCCAAGCAAAAGGTTTGCCGGGTTTAATGGCCAGTTTCCACTGCGTCAGTGTGCCAATGCGGGTGATCGCGGCTTTGAGGTGATCTTCTTCGCCGACCGACGCGCCGCCACTGGTGATGATCAGATCGCAGTTGTGACTGGCCTGTTGCAATTGTTCGGCGGTGTGCGCCAAATCGTCCGGCAAAATGCCGCCGTCGCGCACCTCGCAATTAAGAGCCTCCAGCCAAGTAATGAGCTGATAACGGTTCGCATCGTAAATCGCGCCACTGTGTAGCGGTTGCGACGGTTCGAGCAGTTCATTACCGCTGGAAAACACGGTTACGCGCAAACGCTTATGTACGGGCAATGCTGCGTAACCTTGACCGGCGGCCAAGCCTATCGCCGCTGGTGTGAGCAAATGGCCTTGTGACAGAATCTCCGTGCCGTGGGCGAAATCCTCACCACGACGGCGGATGTTGTCATCGAGTTTGGGTGCTTTGAGGCAAACCAGTTGATCGTCCGAGATCGTCGTATTTTCCTGTGGAATTACTGCATTACAACCTTGTGGAATCGGCGCGCCGGTGAAAATTCGCACGGCTTGGCCTGATTGCAACTGAATCGGCTCGGCGGAATCACCGGCGGCAATGCGTCCGCACAGCGTGTAATTTAGGTTTTCAGGCGTTTCATTCAGGCACAGCGCGTAGCCATCCATCGCGCTGTTGTCAAACTGCGGCATGTCGTGCTGTGCGCTGATCGTCTGCGCCAGATAATGCTGGCGGCTGTCGATCAGGGCGCGTTCGGTGATGGCGGGGGGGCGCGGGGGCGCCTCGGCGGGCAGGTGGTCAAGGGCCCAATAATGAGCAAGCATGGTTCGCTCCAAAAAAATCCATGTGTGATTGTAATTGTTCGGGGGTATTGATATTGGCAAAATCCGCTTCGTCAAAGCCTGCCACCGCCACAGCCTGATGCTGTGCCAGCCAGCGATGCAGGCTGCGTTGACCATCGTGTAAATTAGCCGCAGCGGACGCGAGTAAAGAACGGTGTACCAAAGCGCAACTGTAATGCGCGCCTTCGGATGTTTGTGGGAATACCGCTAATGCGCCGGACTCGCTCGCGGCGGTATACAAACGCGCGCTCAAATCGGTGGGCAAAAACGGGGTGTCGCACGGCGCAATTTGCACATAGGTATATTCGTTGGGCAGGATTGAGGCAAAACTGGCGATACCGGCCAACGGCCCCAAGTCCTGATAGCGGGTTTCGTCGGAGAATACCGGCAATCCAAAGGTTTCGTACTGCGCGTGGTGATGATTGGCACACAGCCAAATTTGATCAAGCTGCGCACGCAGACGCGTGATGACATGCGCGACCAGTGCTTGGCCATTGAGCATTTGTAGGCCTTTATCCTGCCGCCGCATACGACGCGATTGTCCACCTGAGAGGATCAGTCCGGCGATTTTGGGGACTGTGAGCGGAGGCAAACTCATGACCAGCGTTCACTCGCTTGTTGGTCGCTGGCTTTGGTTTCAACCCACGTCTCGCTGCCATCGGCATGGTGTTCACGTTTCCAAAACGGCGCTTGGATTTTCAGATAATCCATGATGAATTGTGCGGCGCTGAACGCCTCGGCACGGTGTTCGGCGCAGACCATGATTAGCACAATTGGCTCGCTGGCGTTCAGTAGGCCGACGCGGTGGATGACTTGTACCGCAGACAATGGCCAGCGTGCCGCCGCCTCATCGATGATGCGCTCAATCTCGCTTTCGGTCACGCCGTCATAGTGCTCCAAAAATAGCGCGCGCAGGGATTGCGCGTGGTCAAATTCGCGCACCATGCCTTGAAATGCGACCAATGCGCCAGCGTTGTGTGCGTGCGAGCGTAGACGTGGTTCTTCCTCGCCCAGAGAAAAGGGCTGAGTTTGAATGCGCACTTCGCGCCAGCAGGTTGAGGCGGTATTGAGCATCGTCAGCCTCCCGTGACCGGTGGTAAAAAACCGATTTCCGCGCCATCGGCGATAGCCGTATTGGCATGAATCAGTTGGCGATTGACCGCCATCTTGAAAATCCGCTCAGGCGCTAACTCGCTGTGCCACGGCTCGCCGCGCGCGCGCAGGTGTGTCAGTAGGGCGTCACTGTCGCCGCCGTGCCAAGGCAATTGTTCTTCACGGGTATTCAATCGCGTTTGCAATATCCCGAAATAGCGAATATGAATCATAAAAAACCTCTGAAAACTCTTATCTGACCGATACCATTATCCGTATTTGCGACGACGCTGTTATCCCCCAAAAGGTTTATGGACGATCACTCAGGCGTATGATATGGTAGTAACATCCATAATTTACCACACGATCATGAAAGATTCTTTAGACAAATTAACACACTTTGATGCGCACGGACAGGCGCATATGGTTGATGTCGGCCAAAAAAGCGAAACCCGCCGCGTGGCGCAGGCAAGCGGTCACATCACGATGAGCGAAGCGGCGTTTGCGCAATTGGCCGCAGGCACGGCGCACAAGGGCGATGTTCTCGGCGTGGCGCGGATTGCCGCTATTTCGGCGAGCAAGCAGACCGCGCATTTGATTCCGCTGTGTCATCCGCTGGCCTTGACGCGGGTCGCGGTGGATTTTCGCCTTGATCCCGAGCAAAACAGATTACACATGGACGTGACCGCCGAAACCTACGGCAAAACCGGCGTGGAAATGGAGGCACTCACCAGCGTGAGCGTGGGTTTATTGACCGTATACGATATGCTCAAAGCGGTGGATAAAAGCATGCGCATCGGTGGCGTGATGCTGCTGCGCAAGGAAGGCGGCAAAAGCGGTACTTTTGTGAATCCGCACTTGCCTGAAACACCGACGCGCGACGCTTTTAAGGATGGTCAATAATGGGGCGATTGACATGGTTCAAGATCTATTGACCGCCTTTCGTTCGATTTCGAGATTCAAGAGCCTGTCGTTCCAGCTTTTGCTCGGGATGATTATTTGGCTGATTTTCGCCTTGATTTTCACGGGTTACACCTTGTTATTGTCGTGGGAGCTGGAAAACGGCGGCATGGCGATCAATTACGCAGGCAGTTTGCGCAAACGCACGTTTCAAATGGCTTTGCTACACAACCAAGCACCGAACTCACCGGAATTGCAAGCTGAACAGGCCGAGTTTGAGCACGTTTTGCTCAATCTGCGCAATGTCGGGCATGGCAAATTATTTTTACCGGATAACAGCGAATTACGCGAGCAGGTCGCAAGTTTGGAGCTACGTTGGCATGAGCAAATGCTGCCGTGGTATGCGCAACTGACGCAAACACATCAAAGCATCCATGCGGATAATCGCCAGCAACTGGACGACTACGCCAACTCAATTAACCTTGTGGTTAAACTCATTGAGGATGACAATACGCGCAATATCCGTCTGCTGCGCTTGTTTCAGATGTTGTTGATTTTTATGACTTTTCTCACCGCGTTTACGGGAATCCATCTGTTGCTCAAACTGGTGATTCGCCCCTTGGAGGGACTACGCGCGGGCATTGTGCGGCTCAGTGATGGCGACTTAAAAGCCCGCGTGATTTCCCATCAGCAGAACGAGTTTGGCTTGGTTTCCAAAGGTTTTAATCACATGGCGGAGAGCTTGCAGGATTTGTATGCGCATTTAGAGGACAAGGTCGCGGAAAAGACGTATGCGCTGGGCGAGCGTAACCAAGAGTTGAGCACGCTCTACGCCGTGACCGCGTATTTGCACGAGTCGCACACCATTGAGGAGATGAGTCGGGGCTTTATTGAGCGGATTTTGCATATTTCAGGCGCGCAGGCCGGCAGCGTGCGTTTGCTGGATACGCGTTTGAATCAGTTGAATTATTTGGCGAGCATCGGCCTGAATCAAGCCATGATGCAGGCTTTGCAAAGCGCAGAGCATACATGCGTCTGTGATGTGATGCACCTGAACCAGATTACCACGATCTATCCGCAGAATTTAGAAGCCGAAGCGACGCATTGCCGAAAAGCGGGATTCACCAAGGTGATCCTTTTCCCGGTGCGGTTTTATTCACATGAATTGGGCATATTCACCTTGTATTTTGATGAAGAGGTGTCTTTGGACGGGTCATTACAGCGCGTGATTGAAGCGCTGTGCAGTCAATTGGGCGTGGCGATAGAAAACCAACGGTTGATCGCGCGTGATCGGCAATTCGCCGTGGTCGAGGAGCGCAATTTGATGGCACAGGGTTTGCATGACTCAATTGCACAAACCCTGTCGTTCCTCAATATGCAGGTGCAGATACTCGAAGATGCTCTGAACAATCAGCAGGACGAGCAGGCGCAGGAAAATCTGGCGTTCATTAAAAACGGTGTGCAGGAGTCCTATGAGGATGTGCGCGAGTTATTGCTCAATTTCCGCACACGACTGAATAAACAGGACTTCGTCGAGGCCGCGCGCAATGTATTGCAACGCTTTGAGCAGCAGGCGCGTATCACCACGCGGCTCAATATTCAAGGAGGCGAGTGTTGGCTCTCGCCGCAGCAGCAATTGCAGGTGATTTTTATTTTACAAGAGGCGCTGTCCAATGTGCGCAAACATGCGCAAGCGCAAAACGTCCGAGTGGATATTCACCATCAGGCCAATGCCGCAGGCGATTTTGTCATGAGCATCGAGGACGATGGCATTGGCTTTGAAGCCAATACTTTGGAGAATAAACGCACGCGTCATGTCGGTACGGCAATCATGCACGAACGTGCGCACTTGGTCAACGCCAGCGTCCAGATTCATTCACATTTGGGGCGAGGCACGCGCGTCGAACTCATTTTGCCCGGTAAGGAGCATGTCACATTATGAATACCAAACACCTTCACACAGAGCAACAGCGCATGACCAAGATTTTATTGGTAGACGATCATGCACTGTTTCGCAGTGGTTTGCGCAGCCTATTACAGCGCCAAGAGGATTTTGAAATCGTCGGCGAGGCGGCCGATGGCTTGGAGGGGATCAAACTGGTGGCGCTGCTGCGTCCAGACGTGGTGCTGATGGACATCGATATGCCGGTGATGAATGGCAAAGAGGCATTGTCACAAATCCTCTCCAGCCAGCCGGATTTGGCGGTGATGATGCTCACTGTGTCCGAGGATGGCAACGACTTGACCGAATGTATGCGCATCGGCGCTCGCGGCTATTTACTCAAAAACATCAACGTTGATTTTCTGCTGGACTCGATTCGCCGAGCGGTGGATGGCGACTCGGTGCTGTCGCCGGAAATGACGGCTAAATTGGTCGCGCGTTTGCGTTCGCCCGAGAGTAACAAGCAATCGGCTGAGATTGAATCACTGACCCCGCGTGAGCGCGAAACCCTCGCGTGGCTGGCCAAAGGCGTGAGCAATAAACACATTGCGCGCGGTTTGGATGTCGCCGAGAGCACGGTCAAGGTGCATGTGCAAAGCATTTTACGCAAACTGAACCTAAGCTCGCGCGTGCAGGCCGCTGTGTATGCGGTTGAGCACGGTTTAGACAAAATACCGACAGAATAGGGTTAAAATAGCGACCATCGCAGATAATGAATAAAAATAGGAGAGGATTATGGCGTTGGTGCTGTTTTTGCATTTGCTGGGCGCATGTATTTGGGTCGGCGGTCACCTGATTTTGGTGATTCGCTTTGTGCCGCAGGCGTGGCGTGCGCGCGATGCAAATGCGTTATTGAAGTTTGAGCACACATACGAGCCGCTCGGCATGGCCGCTTTGGGCATACAAATCGCTACCGGATTGCACTTGGCATGGGCGTATAGCTCGAATATGGCGCAGTGGTTTGATCCGAACGCCGCACCGATTCATTTGATTGGTTATAAGTTGTATTAGTTAAGACTTAATCTGACGTTTTGTTTATCATATAGGAAACAAAGGA
>CAXYYC010000006.1:0-86005 GCA_964293815.1 uncultured Burkholderiaceae bacterium | reverse complement strand
GCTTGAATCAGGAGTTCTTTGTAGCGCTGGCTGTGTTTGCGCAGTTTGGGGGAAACTTTGTCCAGTACATTGAGGGCGGTGGTGGTGTCTTGATTGTCCAGCGCCATTTTTGCTTGTTGCAGGAATTTGGCGTCGGAAAACTCGGGAAATTCGTCCAGTTGGTTGAGCCATTCGTTCGCGGTGCTTTGGTCTGCGCGCGCGTGTGCGCTGGCTGCGCCGAGAATGGCGGCCAAGCCTGCGGCTTCGGGTTTGCGTGCAGCGATTTTAGCAGCTTTTTCGGCGTGCGCCCAGCGACCTTCTTGCAGGGCGATGGTGGCGGTTTGTAGTGCGGCTAAGGCGCGTTGTTCACGTTTGTGTTCGCGCCAGCCGCTGAATCGACCGGGTAATGCGACCATGCCGCGATACAGGCGCCAGAGCCAAAACAGCAGGGTGAATGCGATCAAGCCGAGCAGAATAAAGACGTACACGGACATGCTGATGCGCCATGAGAACCATTCAAAACTGGCGCTGCCGGGGTAGTGGTTCATGCCGTAGGCCAGCGCGCCGGCAATCGCGATCAACAGCAGTGTCCAAATGAGTTTGCGCGTCATAGTGACACTCCTTTATTTGAGCCGGCTGAGTTGGGTTGGCTCGCTGGCGCGGTGGGCGGCGTGGCCTGTGCCGGTTGGCTCGGTGTGGTGCTCACGCCGGATTCGCTTTGCATTTGCGCGGCTAATTGTGCGCGCGCTTGGGTGAGTGCTTGTTGCACGACAGCAAAGTCGGGCGATGCGGGCCATGCGCCGGTATTGTCGATCAGTGGTTTGAGTGCGTCGAGGTTGTAGCCCTGACCGTATTGTGCAATGGTGCTGCTGGCCATGCGAATTTGTTCTTGCGCCACGCTCCATTGGCCACTGCGCGCGGACCACAGTGCGGTGGTGAGGTTGGCGTTGATACCTTGTTTGACAATCGCGGCGGTGGCGTTGTCTAAGGCTTGGATCTCGTTGGTATTCACGCGTTTGACTTCAAAAACTTGTTTGAGTGTGGCGATGAAACGGTTCCACCAGCCGCTCGGTGCGGCTTGTTCTTCAGCTTTTTGCTGTTCTTGCGTGGTGCGGATGTGCAGTTGGCCAATATCGCTCATGCTTTGTTGTAGCGCGGCTAAATTGGCTTTCGGATTGAGGCTGTTCCACGCTTGAATTTGGCCTTCGACCTGGGTCAGGGCGCTGATGGAGGGCAGTAGTGCGCTGTTGTTCGCGGCTTGCAATTGATTTTTCAGCATTTGGATTTGTTGCAGAGCGGCGGCGGTGTCCCAGTTTTGGTGGAAATCGTATTGCAAGGCTTGCCATTGATTTTGCGCATCCATGGTGGTCAATAATGCACTGGTGACGGCGTTGCTGATGAGTGGTTTTGCGACAGTAGGTGCAGACGCTGTGGTTGTCGGTGTGCTTGCATTGGGTGCTGCGGATGCAGCGGGTGCTGTGGCGGCTGTGCCATCAGCGTTTGGCGTGGCCGCAGGTGGCGTTGTGGTGCCATCGGCTGGCGGTGTCGTTGTGGCTGCTGTTGCGGATGAACCGGCGGCGCTGGCTGGCTGGTCGTTGGTGGGGGCAGCAGGGGCTGGCGCAGGCGCGGATTCATTGCTCGTGCCGGGTGTTGCAGGTGCTGTCGGTGATACTGGCGTCAGAGTGACTGTTTCCGGCGTTTTCTTTTGTAAAACTTCCGGCAAATACGGATTGGCCATGCCGCGCTCGTAAGCCAAATAGCCTGCTGCGCCGGTTCCGGCGAGTAGAACCAATAAGGTCAGTGCCAATTTGAACCCCAAGCCGCCGGATTTTTTGGCGGTGGTGCTGTCTGTGGCCGAGGTGTTCAACTGGTTTTCGGGGGTATTGCTCATGGCGACTCCTTAAATGGGTTTTGCCTGTATTGTAAAACAATGTGCGCACCCTGTGGGTTTTTGCGTGGGGTGTTGATGTGGGGTAGGGGGGGCGCGCTGGATTTACCGATCAATGTGCGCCAGTTGCGGCAACTGCTCGGCCAATTGGCTCGGTAGGCACACATGCACGTCGCTAAAGCCTGACGCTTGGGCGAATTGGGCAATGCGCGGGTGAATGGCGACCACACGCTGTTGCTGCGCGGTGTGGTGCAGTTCGGGGCTGAGTTGTTCGATGAGTGCGCTGAGGCCTTCGATGCTGGTGATGACCAGCATGGCTTTTTGTGCGCAGGCATGGGCAAATTGCGCCAATTCGTCGTCATTCCAATGGCGTGGCGCTCGGCGATAACATGGCCAAATATCGCTGTGCCAGTGGGCTTGTTGCGTGAGTTGTAGCAACAGATCGCGCCCCTGCTCGGCGCGAATGAGGAGCAGATTTTGAGGGCTTTGCAGCTCGGGATGCGCGCCAATGGCGCGCCACAGTCCCTCGCTGTCCTGTGTGTCGGCGGACGCCGGTTGGATGAAAAGCTGGTGCGCAGGCCAGAGTTGGCGCAAGGCATCCACCGTGCCTTGCCCAACGGTGGCGAAGCGGATGTCGGCTGGCCAAGTTAAGCCCAAACGCGTCATGTGCTGATGAGCGAACGCAGCGGCGTGTTGGCTAACGAACATGGTGACGGTGTAATTGGGCCAATGCTTGCGGATGCGCGCTTCTGCGCCATCATCCTGAAACGCGCTCAAACTCAGTGTCGGTAGGTGGTACACATGCAAACCCATCTGCATTAATTGGGTGTGTAATGTATCGGCACGGGGCAATGGGCGGGTGAGGACAATGGTGCGCATGGGCGTGAGGCCGTTTGAGGTAAGCGATTAAACCGTCGGCTCGGGCGCGACCCAGTGGGCCAATGCGGCGAGGATGTCCTGCGCGCCTTGGCGGTTCAGATCTGCGACGACGGCGTTACCGATTGGCTCCGCATCGTTGAGCGCACCGCGCGCTTGCGCGTGCAGGACGCGCGAGCCATCCGGCAGGGCGATGCTGGCACGCAGCCATAGCTCGCCATTGTCCACGATGGCGTGTGCGGCCAGTGGCGTTTGGCATGAGCCGCCCAATGCACGCGACACGGCGCGTTCGGCGACGGTACAGGCGAAGGTTTCGGCGCACATCAGCGGTTGTAACAATGCCAATAAATCACTGCGGTGCGCGGCGATTTCGATGCCGAGCGCGCCTTGTCCAGCAGCAGGCAGCGCGTGTTCTAACGGGATGAACGAGCGCACGCGCTCTTTCAGTCCCAAGCGAATCACGCCGGCAGCAGCGAGGATGATGGCGTCGAATTGGCCTTCGTCTAATTTGCGGAAACGGGTGTCGAGATTGCCGCGCAGTGCGGCGATGTTCAGATGCGGGAAGCGCGCTTGTAATTGTGCGGCGCGGCGCAGGCTTGAGGTGCCAACGACGGCGCCTGCGGGGAGTTGTTCCAGCGAGGCGTATTGGTTGGAGATGAACGCGTCTTGCGCATTTTCGCGGGCGGTCACGCAGGCGAGCGCAAAGCCCTCGGGCAGATTCATCGGCACGTCTTTGAGTGAATGTACCGCGATATCGGCGTCGCCATTGTGCAAAGCGACTTCGAGTTCTTTGACAAACAAGCCTTTGCCGCCGATTTTCGACAAACTTTGATCGAGAATCTGATCGCCGCGCGTGGTGGTGCCGAGAATGTTCACCGTCGTGTTCGGATACAGTTGCTGTAAACGCGCTTGGATATGATGCGCCTGCCACATGGCCAAGCGCGATTCGCGGGTAACGATGGTGATTTGCTCAGGGATGTTTGCGGTATGGGCGGTGTTGGTCTGAATGGTGTCTGGCATGTCGGCTTTATGGTAGATGAAACAGTGTTGGTGGGCGGCAAAGCGATGTGACTTTGCCGCGATGTTCAATGTTCAATAATGTTCGGCCATCGTCTGAATGGCGCTCGGCGTTTGTGCTTCTTGCCCTGCGCTAACCGTGGCGGTGGGCTGCGCGGCGGACAGCGCCGTATTCACGCGGCGTTGGGCAATGATCGGGCGCACCAGCTTGTCCGTCTCGTCGCTGACGCTCAACTCAGGATGCGCATTCCAAATCGGTGGCGCCATGTCCTCAAACACGCTGAGCAGGCGTTTACCCCATTCGCGGTGAATCATTTGAAAATACGGGTTCTCGTGGGTGATGCGGCTGAATTTGGTCACGCGCAAAGCGTCTTTTTCATACACCAGTAAATCCAGTGGCAAACCGACCGAGATATTACTTTGCAGCGTTGAGTCCATCGAGACCAAGGCGCATTTGGCGGCATCGTCCAAGGAGGTGTCCGGCGTGATCACGCGATCCAGAATCGGTTTGCCGTATTTGGCCTCACCGATTTGGAAGAACGGATTTTCCTGCGTCGCCTCGATGAAATTACCTGCGGCGTATACTTGGAACAAGCGCATTTCCTCGCCATGAATCTGCCCGCCGATGATGAAACTGACGTTGAAATCGACGTGAAATTGTCCCAAAGCCGTGGCGTCGTGCGCATGCACTTCGCGGGTGGCCTGACCGACCAAGCGCGCGGCTTCAAACATATTGGTCGCATTCCACAGCGAACTGTTCGACTCGTTCCCTGTCTGCGATTGTAATAATTGTACGACCGATTGGCTGATGGACAAATTACCCGCGGTCATCAACACAATGGTGCGCTCGCCTGCCACCTCGAATACCGTCATTTTGCGAAATCGATTGATCAAATCGACGCCGGCATTGGTGCGCGTGTCGGAGAGAAAAACCAAGCCTTGATTGAGTTTGATGCCGACGCAGTAAGTCATACAAAAACCTTGGGTAATAAAGTTGGATGTGAAGATGGGTGATTATATGTCAAATTGGCTGTTTTTTCGTATGTTCCTGTGTCTATTGGTGAGCAATTTGATCATCATTCGATCAAAAAAAGGCTTGGATCACCAAGCCTTTTGTCATCATCTCGTTGGGTTATTTTTTCAACACCTTGTGGTATTTATTGCGTATGGTCAGCAGACCGTCCAATGTTTGTTTGGAAACGGTCAGATTGTTGGTCGCGATGGCTTGATCGAGGCGGGTTAGTCCGGCGTTGAGCTCTTGCATGCCTTGTTGATACAGTGCTTGCTCTTCAGGCGAACCTTGATAGATGTTGGCGACGGAGTATTGCACGTTTTGCTTAAACAATGCCACATGGTTTTTAAATTCATCCATAGTGGCGCTGTTCATGGCGGCTTGGTGTTCGGTTTTCAAACCTTTCATGGCTGTTTTGATGCTTGGCGTAGAGCCAAGGCCAGATGTGGCGCACGCACTCAAACCCAAACTAACCGCGCACAAACATGCCAAAAGTGATTTGTTCCAACGATGTGTGGTGTTCATTGATTCTCTCCTTTGATTAGAAAAAATACAGACCATCATCCATCAGGATAAGTTCTGCGCACACGCTGCGATGCCGTATGATGACAGCGCAAGCGGGTTTATTGTACCCCAGAGGTTTTTTTCTCGATAAATTCGATTTTGTAGCCATCGGGATCTTCGACAAAGGCGATCACCGTCGTGCCGTGCTTCATCGGTCCGGCCTCGCGCGTGACCTTGCCGCCGCGTGTGCGTACCGCGTCGCAAGCGGCCGCCGCATTTTCAACCTCAATGGCGATGTGACCATAAGCATTGCCCAGCTCATATTGCTCGGTGTCCCAGTTGTGGGTCAACTCAATCACCGTGTGATTGGCCTCGTCGCCATAGCCGATGAAGGCGAGGGTGAAGCGCCCTTCGGGGTAATCCTGTTTGCGTAACAGTTGCATGTCCAAAACCTCTTGGTAAAACGCTAAGGAGCGTTCGAGATTGCCGACGCGCAGCATGGTGTGGAGTAGTCGCATGATTGAAGTCCTTTGTTTATATTTAGCGTTACTGAGCTGATATTACAGAGCTGATTTCCTTCATCATAACGTGAATTACTGGCGAAATGATGGACGTGGCTTCTGCTTCAGCGAGCAACGAATCACTGCTGCATCCAAATGGCGTGCGGGTCGTCGCCTTGCGCAGACACATGAACGTAGGCGTTGAGCGCTTCAAAGCCGCCGCCCATGCGTGAGCCGCGTACTGGTGCGGCACTGTCGTAGTCGCGGCCAATGGCGAGGCGGCAGTGGCGTCCGTCGGTGATGCAGTTGTGGGTGATGTCCAGACTGAGCCATTCGTGGCGGTCGGTGTAGACCTCAACCCAAGCGTGGCTGGCGAGATGGCCAACATCGCCGGTGTTGAGGTAGCCGCTGACGTAGCGCGCGGGGATGCCGATGGCGCGCGCGGCGGCGAGGAATACATGTGCTTGGTCTTGGCACACACCTTGCGCTTGGGTGAATGCTTGCGCTGCAGTGGTTTGTACGGTGGTTGCGCCGCTCACATATTGGATGCGCTCATGCACAGCTTGCATCAGGCGCAGGGCGTTGTCTTCGGACAGCATGCCATTAGTCTGCGTGAATTGTCGTGCAAATGCGTTCAATTCGACATCTGCGGTGGTGTAATGCGTGGCTTGGGTAAAAATCAGCGGCGAGATGCGGCTGTTTTTGGCTGGTCGGCGGTTGGATGATGCGTCTTCGTTGACCTCAACGGTGCCGCGCACCTCGATCAGCAGTTGCTTCGTGGGTTGATTCAGGGTCAGCAGGTGCGTGTGGTTGCCAAAGGCGTCAATTTGGGCGTGCAGGCGCGTGGGCGCGCCAATGTGCCAGTTGATGACCGTTTGCCCTGCGTCACTGCGCGGTGTCAGGCGCAGTAACTGGATCAGGTACGAAACGGGGTCTTCGTAGTGGTAGTCGGTGTTGTGTGTAATTTCAAAGCGCATACGTTCATTCGTTGCGGGTGTGTTACTGGGACGTGTTTTTGCTGTGTGCCGGATTAAGCGGTACTAAGAAGTCTTGGCTGATCTGGTGTCCCAAGGCATAGGCTTTTTCCAAAAACTCGGTTAAGTAGTTGTGGATGCCGTAGTGCAAAACCTCTTCAATTTGACCGTATTGCAGGTCTGCCAACATTTTACCCGCTAATCGTTCGGTTTTTTGTGAATACGCATTGCGCACATGGGCGATGTTTTTGTTTAAATCGGTCAAACAGGCGGCGAGCGAGCGTGGCATTTCTTTGCGGAATATGAGCAATTCGGCCACGCGCGCGGGCGTGATGACGTCGTGGTAGGTCTGGCGGTAGACTTCAAAGCCAGAAACGGAGCGCAATAACGCCGCCCAGTGGTAAAAATCTTGGGTGTCGTCGTGTTCGCTGGTGTCTTGCGTTTGGTGTTGAATCTCGGATGACTCAAAGAATTTTAAGTCCAGCAGCCGCGCGGTGTTGTCGGCGCGTTCGATGAATGTGCCCATGCGCAGGAAGTTGAAGGTTTCGTCCTTGAGCATCGTACCCAGCGCCACTCCGAGAATCAGGTGTGAACGCAGTTTGATCCAGTCTAAATATTCGCGTACTTGGGTAATCGCGCGGTCGGATTTGACCCATTGGCAGGATTCGAGCCACATATCATTGACCGTTTCCCACATTTCCGAGGTCAAACTGTCGCGTACGGCGCGGGCGTTTTCACGCGCGGCCCAGAGGCATGAGACGATGGATGAGAGGTTGCGCTGATCGGTGACCATGAAACGCAAGACGTTTTCGGTGCTGATTTCGCCGTAGAGTTCGAGAAACTGCGGTTCGAGTTCGGACAGGCCAAGCGTCGCGCGCCAGAGATCGATTTCTTGCTGTGGCTCGTGCGGCATAAGTAAGGTGTCGTAATTCACGCCGAGCATACGCGCGGTGTTTTCTGCGCGTTCAATGTAACGGGCGTGCCAGTAGAGGTGATCTGCGGTGCGGGAAAGTAGCATGGCTGTCTCTCAATCAAAATTTTTATTATTCCAAAACCCAAGTGTCTTTGGTACCGCCGCCTTGCGAGCTGTTGACCACCAGAGAGCCTTCTTTCAGTGCGACGCGCGTCAGACCGCCCGGCACAAGTTGCACCTCTTTGCCCGACAAGACAAACGGGCGCAGGTCAATATGGCGCGGCGCAATCCCCGCATCGACGAAGGTTGGGCAAGTGGACAGCGCGAGCGTCGGTTGCGAAATGTATTGCTCCGGTTTGGCGATCAGCACGCGGCGGAATTCCTCGATTTCCGCTTTGCTCGCCGCCGGACCGACGAGCATGCCGTAGCCGCCTGCGCCGTGGGTTTCTTTCACCACCAGTTTGTCTAAATTGGCCAAGGTGTATTCGAGTTCATCCGGCTTGCGACATTGGAATGTCGGAACGTTGTTCAAAATCGGTTCTTCGGACAGGTAAAAACGAATCATATCGGGCACGAACGGGTAAATCGACTTGTCGTCGGCCACGCCCGTACCAATCGCATTGGTCAGGGTGACGTGCCCTGCGCGGTAACAATTGAGCAAACCTGGTACGCCCAGTGACGAATCAGCTCGGAATGCCAGCGGATCAAGGAAGTCATCGTCAATCCGACGGTAAATCACGTCCACGCGTTTGGGGCCATTGGTCGTACGCATATATACATGCAGATCATCGACGAACATATCCTGTCCTTCGACCAGCTCCACACCCATTTGCTGCGCGAGGAAGGCGTGTTCAAAATACGCGCTGTTATACGCGCCTGGCGTCATGACCACGATGGTCGGATTGTCAATGCCTGCGGGCGCGACACTGCGCAGGGTTTCGAGCAGCAAGTCAGGGTAATGCGCCACCGGCGCGACGCGGTATTTGGAGAACAATTCAGGGAATAGCCGCATCATCATTTTGCGGTCTTCGAGCATATACGATACGCCCGATGGCACGCGCAGATTGTCCTCCAGCACATAAAATTCACCTTCGCCCGCACGCACGATGTCGATGCCGCTGATGTGCGAGTAGATGCCGCGTGCGACATTGATCCCCTGCATTTCGGGACGGTATTGTGAATTATTAAAAATTCGCTCGGCGGGAATCAGCCCCGCTTTGATGATGTTTTGCTCGTGATAGACGTCGTGCAAAAACATATTGAGCGCCTGCACCCGTTGGCGCAGACCTTTTTCCAGCGTGCTCCATTCGGATTGCGGAAACACGCGCGGAATCAGGTCAAAGGGGATTAAGCGCTCGGTGTCCGCACCTTCGCCGTAGACCGCGAAGGTAATGCCCACTTTGCGAAACATCAAATCCGCCTGCTGGCGTTTCTCGGCAATCAGCTCTGTGGTCTGTCGGTTCATCCAGTCGTTCAGTGCAGCGTAGTGCGCACGGACACTGGTTTTGGCAGCGTCCGCATACATTTCATCGTAAAAATGTGTGGGCATAGGTCAGCCTCTCGTTGTCTATTTTATGGTCATATTTTTTGTGCGGCAAATGGCTTGAATGATTTGCCAGAGCCGATTATGCACGAGGCTGTTGTTTAAAGTAAAGAATCGTTTGCACCAAAGGATATAAAGATGCGCTCGAAGGACAAATTTTCTCAAATATTCACTGATAATGCCCCCAAATGGTGCGTCGCCATCAAGTACCATTAAGTAAACAGCGATAAAGACGCTCTCGTCAACCGAATCGCTGCTCGTCCCCTTGTTTCTTCGCAGCTCGTCCATACTTAATCCAAAAGCATTATTGATAATGCGACACGGTTGGTTGTACTGTATTGCCAGATTAGACTATTTCTCCGTATTTCAAAGGATTGCGCTATGAATCGTCACCACCTATTTTCCCGTATCGGTAAACGGTATTGGCTGTTGCCATCCCTGCTGTTTGCGCTCAGTGGCGCATTGGTCGGCTGTCACGCGCAGGAGAACAACACGGCGGCGGTTGCACCACCAGAATCGCCCATCCATACACCGGCTCCGGCGCAACAGGGCGCACCGCTGGTCACAGGTCTGCCCGACTTTACCAAATTGGTGGACTACGTTTCTCCTGCTGTGGTCAATATCCGCGTGAGTGAAAAAGTGTCCACGCAGCAAGGCATGGATTTGCGCGGGCATCCCATTTGCATGATCTGGCCGGATTTGCCGGGCTGTAGTGGCCGCGCCGCGCCGAATACCGGCGGCAATGCGCCGACCGAGCGCGAAGCAGGGCAAGGCTCTGGCTTCATCACCTCGCAGGACGGCTATGTTTTGACCAACCACCACGTCATCAATGGCGCGAGCAGTATCACGGTCGCTCTGCCGGACAACCGCGAATTTAAAGCACAAGTAATTGGCAGCGATGCGCGCACCGATGTGGCCTTGCTCAAAATCGACGCGACCAATTTGCCATTCTTGCGCATGGCCGATTCTAATAAACTCAAAGTCGGTGAATGGGTCGTGGCGGCCGGTTCGCCGTTTGGCCTGAAAAACACCATCACTGCGGGTGTGGTCAGCGCGATCAATCGCGATACGGGCGATTACCTCTCATTCATCCAGACCGATGCCGCGATTAATCCGGGTAACTCGGGCGGACCGTTGGTCAATATGTCTGGCGAAGTGATTGGCATTAACTCGCAAATCCTCACCCCGAGTGGCGCGTTTTCGGGGATTGCACTTGCCATCCCGATCAATGACGCGTTGCAAGTGGCCGAACAATTGCGCACCAAAGGCAAGGTTGAACGTGGGCGCGTAGGCGTTAGCATTCAGCCCGTGAGCGAAGATATGGCCAAAGAACTTGGTCTGAGCAAAGCCCAAGGCGTCGTGATTGCACAAATTGAAGCAGGTTCGCCAGCCGCGCAAGCGGGTTTGCAAGCAGGCGATGTCGTCACCAAAATCAATGGCGCGAATGTTGAGTCCGTCCGCGATTTCGCGCGCTATATTGGCGAGAGCAAACCCGGCACGCGGCTGCAACTCGACATCTGGCGCGAGGGGCGTGGGCAGAATGTCGAAATGACGGTGGGCGAGGCGAAGTAGTTACTCTGCTGGCGATTGTTTAGATTGAGCTTTTAAAAGCGGGCATTTGTCCGCTTTTTTCATGCCTGAGCACGATGATTCAGTCCGTAAGAGGTCGCTGGGTAGTTTTTGCAACAGTCAAAGTTAATGATTATGATTCCTATTTACATTTATGAATAAATTAAGTATGATCTGCCTTAAACGCTGGGAGGCGTTTATTTTTATGATTTTCGGGAACACCGCGTCAGCCAAGCCATCTGCTTTCTGAGTAAAAGTGGACAAAACGCGACTCAGGATGGGCGCATGTCACTATTGAATCAAGTAGTGCACACGCGATGGTTTATGAGTGTTTCTTATTCTTAGGGATGGATTTTCATGAGTGATTATTTGGTGGATGAGGATGATTTGCTGGCGTTGTTAAAACACGAGCAAACCAGCGGCGTGCATTTTGATCGTGTGGCTGCGCCGACTGAGGGTGCACATCAGGCTGTAGGCGGTAAAAGCGCTCGCTCTGGCGCATTGGCTGGTGTGGCTTTGAGCGTGATGATGGCCAGCCATTCGGCATGGGCGCAAACTTCGGATGCGTCGGTCAGTAACAATGCGGAGGTATTGCCAACAGTGGTGATTGAGGGCAATCAGTACAAAACCCGCGAGCAGGTGGGTTATAAGGCGGAAAAAACCCGCGTGGGTAAAACCCAACAGGATCCTAAGGATATTCCGCAGGCCGTAACCGTGGTGACCGAGCAGTTGATGCATGAAAAAAATGCCACCACATTGCGCGAAGCCTTGCGCAACGTCGCGGGCGTGACCTTTAATGCAGGGGAAGGTGGACGCATTGGTGACAACATTACCTTGCGTGGCTATTCAGCGGTATCGGATTTGTATTTGGACAATATGCGCGATGTGGCGCAATACAACCGCGACACGTTTAATCTGGAGCAAATCGATGTGCTCAAAGGTTCCTCATCCATGCTGTTCGGTCGTGGTTCTACCGGCGGGGTGATTAATCAGGTGAGTAAAACCGCCAAGCCAGTGGCGATGTCCGAAGTCAATCTCACGGGCGGCACCAATGATTACCGCCGCGTGACCGCCGATATCAATACACCGATCAACGACAAAGTGGCGTTTCGTCTGAATTTCATGAATTTGGATACCAAGTCGTATCGAAAAGGGGTGGATCAAAAAAGTACCGGCGTTGCGCCAACCTTGACCATCGGTGCGGGTACCGAGGACGAGGTCAATTTATCCTATTACTATCTGAACACCGACAATACGCCGGATTATGGCGTGCCGTACTTCCAAAACCAACCCTTAGCTGTGCCATTGGATCGTTTCTACGGTATGGCCAATGCGGATTACGAAAAGAACAAAACCGGCATTGCAACCATCAGTTACCAAAAAATGTTCAGCAATGGCGCCACTTGGAAAACCACCGTGCGCCGAGGTGAATACGATCGCAGCCTACATGCCACCGCGCCGCGTTTGGCAGGCGGCACTTCGGTGATTACCGATAATACGGTGATCAATCGCCAGCGTCAATCGCGCGGCGCGAGTGAAAAAACCTTGGGTCTGCAAAGCGATTTCAGCCACAACTTCAATACCGGCAGCATCGGGCATGAACTCATCGCGGGCGTCGAGGCTTTGAACGAAAAGGCCACGCGTTGGGGTTTAACCAACCCGACTGCCAATCCCGCGACTACGGTCGGCAATCCGAATATTTATCCGACTTTGCCCGCCAATTTCGTGAATAACTTCACACAAGTATTCCAAGGCGCATACAAAGGCAACACCTACAGTGCCTACGTACAGGACGTGATGCAATTTGCGCCCAAATGGAAGTTCATGGCTGGTTTGCGCTATGACCGCATGAGCGCGGATTACACCAATAACCGATACGAAACTTACAACCGAACGGACAAAGAGTTCAGTTCTCGCTTTGGCCTGATGTACACCCCGAGCGAAGCCGGTATGGTTTATGCCGCATACAGTACAGGATTTAACCCATCGGCTGAGTTGTATCAACTCGACCCACGCGGCACCAATACCCCGCCGGAAAAAACCCGCAACATCGAATTGGGTACTAAGTGGAATCTGCTCAACAACCGATTGGCGGTGCGCGCCTCCTTGTCGCGCTCGGAAAAAACCAATGAACGCAATACCGACTTGGCGACACCAGACGTGTTCCTGCTCTCAGGTAAGCGCCACACCGATGCCTTGGAATTGGAAGTCAATGGTCGTTTGACGGACAAGTGGGACATTTATGCCAACTACGCGCATATGCGAGCCAAGATTGATCAAGGTGTCGGCAATAATGCGGCGAATGTCGGTAAAACCCCAGCCAATACGCCGAAAAATACCTTCAGTGTTTGGAGTACCTACAAAGTGACACCGGATTTAAAACTCGGTCTGGGGCTTGAAGGCGTTGGCTCACGCTTTACGGGTGATGACAATCAAACCAAAATCGCGGGTTATCAGCGGGTTGATGCTATGGTTGAGTACAATTTCAATCAGAACCTCACCGCCAAACTCAATATCTTCAACCTGCTGAACAAGCGCTATTACGAAGGGATTTACCGTGGTCACGTCGTACCCGGTACGGATCGTGCGGCTCAGTTGATGTTGAGCATGAAGTTTTAACTTTAGGTCGTCAGCGCCTGCGGGTTTGATACAGGCGGGCGCTGAATGAGCGATAACCAAGCAATAAGGAAACAGCATCATGATGCTTCGAATCCCGAATTTACTCAATGCCGACGAATTGCGCATCTGTCAAGAATTGATGGCGCAGGCCGGTTGGGTCTCTGGTGCGGTCACTGCGGGAACGCAGTCCAATCAGGTGAAAAACAATCGCCAATTGCCGGAAAACGATGCGCAAGCGGTCATGGCGCGGATGCACATCCTCAATGCGCTCAAACGCAACGCCTTGTTTTTCAGTGCGGCTTTGCCGAAAAAAATCTATCCGCCGTTGTTCAATCGTTACGACGGCTCGATGAATTCATTTGGCAATCACATTGATAACGCGATTCGTGGCAAAGAGCATCCCGATTGGGTGCGTACTGATTTGTCCATGACGGTGTTTTTGAATGAGCCGCATGAATATGAGGGCGGCGAGTTGGTGGTGGAGGATACCTATGGCGACCATCGGGTCAAGTTGGCGGCGGGTGATGCGATTTTATACCCGTCCTCCAGTGTTCATCGGGTTGAACCTGTCACGGTAGGCACGCGCGTGTGCTCGTTTTTTTGGCTTGAATCCATGGTGCGCTCGGATGGACGCCGCCGCTTGCTGTTTGACTTGGACGTGTCCATTGTCAATTTGCGTGCCGAGCGCACACAAGCGGGGCATACAGAAGACGGTGCGGCATTGGTGCAGTTGACCGGCTGTTACCACAATCTGTTGCGCATGTGGGCGGACTCATGATCGGTGCGTTGTGTGCTGTGTGCATTGGAAACAATGGTCAATGATGTTAGAAATAGGATGGATTTATGGGGCGGTTTAATTTGGCCTTGGACAGTGCGTATGTGGTACAGGCCATGCGGCTGTCGCCACAGAATGCGGATCGCGTCAAACTCAAGCTGTATTTGAGCGTGGCGGTGATTGTACTGCATCTGCTGGCGCTGTTTGCGCTGATGCGCTGGACCAGTCAGCCGGTGCAGGCGCATTTGGCCGCAGGCGAGCGCGAAACAGTGGTGGTGCTCGAATCAGAATCAACGGAGCTTGATTCGCCGCCAGTGCCTGAGCCGGTAGCACAAGCGCTAGTACCTAAGACGCCTACGCCAAAGGTGATTAATCCCACGCCTGTGCGGGTGACTCAGCCTTTACCAGTGCGTGATCAGCGTGTGCCTGCGGCGCAGATGGTGTCGTCGACGGCTTCCAGTGCTTCGTCTCAGGCGAGCAGCGTGCAAAGTAGTACAGCATCGACCGCGACCTCATCCAATAGCAGTGGGGTAGGTCAGGGTTCGATGCAGGGTGCTGGTACTGCGTCGGTGGCTGAGTGCAGTACCTTGGTTGGGTTTAATCGCCGCTATCCGGGTTTGTTGCGGCAGAACAGCACGGTGCTGTTGTACATGACGCGCAATGCCAATGGTTCGGTTTCCGCCGTTTCTTTGGCGCGCAGCAGTGGTGATTCGGCTTTGGATCAGTTTGCGCTCAATAGTGCTCGTAATGCGCGCTTTAAGGCGAACGCCGGTTGTGCGCAGCGTGCATTTAATTTGCCGATTTTGTTTAAGGCCAGATGATGGCTGCAATTCAATTAATGAGTGAGTGATTAAGATTTATGAATGAAACATATGGAATGAGCCATTTTTGGCAACAGGGTGATTGGGTGTCGCACGCGGTGGCGTTGTTTTTGCTGGCCATGTCGATTGTCTCGTGGGTGGTCATTGTCTACAAGGCGCTGGTGTTTTGGCGTTTGCGTCAACAGCAACGGCGGGTGGCGGAGTATTTTTGGCACAGCAAGAATTTTGCCGAGGGTCTAAATACCTTGGGACAGGCCAAAACCGATAATGTGTTTCGCCATTTGGCGCTCGATGGCTTGCAGGCGGTGGAGCATCATGCTGATAACCGCGAGGACTTGCATGGCGCTCTGAATGTCAGTGAGTGGCTGTCCAGCTGTTTGCGCCGCTCGCTTGACAATAGTTCGGCGCATTTGAGTTCGGGGCTGTCGGTGTTGGCGTCAGTAGGCAGTACCGCGCCGTTTGTTGGACTGTTCGGTACGGTCTGGGGGATTTACCACGCTTTGCTGAATATCGGTAGTTCGGGGCAAGTCGGTTTGGATCAGGTGGCCGGTCCGGTGGGTGAGGCATTGATTATGACGGCCTTGGGCTTGGCGGTCGCAATTCCGGCGGTACTGGGCTATAACGCACTGTTACGCCAGCACAAATCCATCATGGCGCGTTTGGGGAACTTCGCGCACGATTTGCACGCCTATTTCATCACTGGTTCGCGGATTGAGCGCAAAGCGGAACCAGTTCGAACGGGTACAGTGCAACCATCCATGCCCATCCATGCAGGAGGCTGATGATGCAGTTATCCAACTATGAGGGGCAAGAAGAGGTGATGTCGGAAATCAATATGACACCCTTGGTCGATGTGATGCTGGTGCTGTTGATTATCTTCATGATTACCATGCCGGTGATTCAGCACTCGATCAAAATCAATCTACCCCAAGCCAGCACGCAGGTGCATACCCCTGAGGTACCGCCGGTGCAATTGTCGGTGAATGCGCAGGGGCAGGTGTATTGGAATCAACAGGTTGTGGATGCGCCGACATTGGCGCGCTTGTTTACCGAAACTGGGGCGCAGGCCAATGCGCAGGTGCAGGTGCGCGCGGATAAAGACACCGCGTATCAGCATGTGGCTGGTGTGATGGCGCAGATTCAGAATGCGGGCATTCACAAGGTGTCGCTGATTACGGTACCGAATTAAGGAAAGGCATTGACTATGAACAAAATACAGCAATTTTCGCGTGTGCTACGTCGCATCACCGCTTTGGCGGTTTTGGTGACGCTCGGTTTGGGCAGTATGGCCGCATCAGCACAAGAGGTTTTGACCGCGAATATCAGCATTAAAAACCATCAGTTTTACCCCAGCCAGATCAAAGTGCCCGCTGGAAAACCGCTCAAATTAGTGGTGACCAATCTGGATCGCACCCCCGAAGAGTTTGAGTCGGATCAAATGAAGTTTGAAAAAATTGTTCAGGGGGGTGGACGAATTACGGTGTTTGTCGCACCGTTAAAGCCGGGGCAATACAACTTTTTTGGCGAGTTTAATCTCAAAACGGCGCAGGGTTGGATTATTGCGCAATGAGCGTTCATAAGTGCGTTCAATAAGCGCGTTAGATAAAAAGAACAAAACGGGAGGTTTATGTACACCACAGGTTTAATCGTGTTTCGCGAAACACTGGAGGCCGCCTTATTTATCGGCATCATGGCCGCCGCTACCAAAGGGATTGCACGTCGCGGCGGCTGGTTGAGTTTGGGCGTGTTGTTGGGGGTGATCGGCTCGGTTGCTGTGGCGTTGAGTATGCGCTCAATCAACGATTGGGCGGATGGCTCTGGACAGGACTGGTTGCAGGTAGTGATTTTGGCCTTGGCCTTTGCGATGCTCACGTGGCATGTGGTGTGGTCGAGCCAGCATGGCAAAGAGTTGGTGCAGCAGGCAAAACAAATGGGACAATCAGCGCGCAATGGGCGCACCACGATGATGGCGATCATGATCGCCGTGGCGATGATGGTGTTGCGCGAGGGTTCGGAGACCGTGTTGTTTGTACACGGTGCTTTGGCGGCGAACATGCCCACGCAGACGGCATCTGAAGTGCAGGCTACGCCCGCCAATCCGAGTTTGCCGAATCAACTGGATTTGACGGCAACGGGCGGTTCGGCAAGCGCAAATACCAACGCGGGCGCTTTACCCACCACCTTGGACTTGACCGCATCAGCTCCTGCGCCAGCATCTGCACCTGCACCAGCGTTTGAACCTTTGCCCACGACTTTGGATTTAACCGCATCTGCACCGACCAGTGGTGTTGAGCCTACGCCGATGCAAACGACATCGCCTGAATCACCTGCGCCACCTTTAAACACCACAGATATTTGGCTCGGTGGTGCAGTCGGTTTGCTTTTGGGCGCATTGATCGGGGTTTTACTCTATCTCGGATTGAATCGCATTCCCGTGTCGCAGATATTCAACGTCACCAATGTCTTGGTTATCTTGCTCGCTTCGGGTATGGCTTCGCAACTGGGCAATCGTTTGGTGCAAATGGGCTTGCTGCCTAACGGTGCGACACCTCTGTGGGACAGTTCTGCTTGGCTGGGCAATGACAGTGTTGCGGGTGAGTTTTTGCACGCCTTGATGGGCTATGATGCACAACCGTCGCAAACGCAGGTGGTGTTCTTTATGCTCGGAATGTTGGTGATTCTGGCCGCTCTGGCTTGGGTGCGTGTGCGCCAAAGGCCTGTGCTGGCGCAATTGTGAAATACGGTGGGTGTGCGCTTCAGTCGCTTAAGCCCGCCACCGCCTCTGCCAAATAGTCCCAAAAACTCCGTCCGTCGCGGGTATTAATCCATTCATCATTAGCAAATTTAAAATGATAGCCACCGGCGCGTGAGGCGAGCCAGACTTCTTGCATGGCCGCTTGCTGATTGATGATGACTTTTTGTCCGTCGTCGTTTTCGATTTCGAGAATCGCGCCGTGGGCTTGGGTTTCCAGATCGGGATGCACCTCCTCGATGTGTGACATGATTGCATCAAACAGGCGTTTTGCCTGTTGTAAATATTCGGTTTCGGTCATAATAGCGCTTTCCATGATTGACTCAACGGACGGATTATATATGAATCAGGCTTTGACTTTGCAGGCGGCGATGAAAACGGCAGTGGCGCTGGGCGTGATGAGCGCGTGCGTGAGCGCGTGCGGGTTCAAAGGGCCGTTGGTTATGCCGCCAACATCGGTATCCATGCAGCCGCCGGTAGAGCAGCAGAAAATCGATGGCGCTCTGCACGTCGCGCCGGTCGATGAGTCGGGTATGGGCGTTAAAAAATAATTTATTTTCATTCAATAAAAGGCTTGGTTTCAATGAGTTTATCCGAGAGTTCGTCCGTGGGTTCATCAATGAATTCACCCTATCCCGTGCCCCAGTTATCCGCGCGTTCGAGCGAGGCAGGAACGCAATTGTTCCTTGAAAACGCCGCACTTAATGCGCTGGCCAAACAGTTCGGCACACCGCTGTATGTCTACTCGCAGGCACAATTGCTGGCGGATTGGGCGGCGTGGCAGTATCCGACGAATGAGCGCAATATTCATGTGTGCTACGCGGTTAAAGCCTGCTCGAATTTGAATATTCTGCGATTGTTCGCCGAGCGCGGCGCGTTTTTTGACACGGTGTCTGAGGGTGAAATCGCTCGTGCTTTGGCGGCGGGCGCACCGGCGAACCGTGTGGTGTTCTCAGGTGTGGCGAAGTCGGAACGTGAAATCACCTTTGCGCTGGCGCAGGGGATTTTTTGTTTCAATGCTGAGTCGGCGGCGGAATTGGAACGTCTGAATGAAATCGCTTTGCGCATGGGCAAGCGTGCGCCGATTTCTCTGCGGGTCAATCCGGATGTGGACGCGAAAACCCACCCATATATTTCAACCGGTCTGCGCGGCAATAAATTCGGGATTGCGCACACCGATGCGCTCGCGGTGTATCAGCGTGCGGCGAGTTTGCCGGGCTTGGACGTGATTGGCATTGACTATCATATTGGCTCGCAGATCACCGAGCTGTCGCCGTTTTTGGATGCGCAAAACCGTTTGTTTGAACTGGTGCGCCAACTGCGCGCGGTCGGCATTGAATTGACGCACATTGATTTGGGTGGCGGATTGGGCGTGCGTTATCGCGATGAAACGCCGCCTGCGCCGCGCGAATTGATTGAGCAGTCGCTCAAAGGTTTGCGTGATGCGGGCTTTGCGCATGATTTGCTGTTTGAACCCGGGCGCTCGTTGGTCGCTAACTCGTGCGTGTTGCTCACGCAGGTAGAGTATTTGAAACACAACGATGATAAAAATTTTGCCATCGTTGATGCGGGCATGAATGATTTTATCCGCCCTGCGCTGTATGAAGCGTGGGTCGGCGTCGAGAACTGCACGGTGCACGATGATGTGCCTGCGCAGGTGTACGATGTGGTCGGGCCGGTGTGCGAGTCGAGCGACTGGCTGGCGCAGGAGCGTACCTTGAAAGTCAAACAGGGCGATGTGCTGGCGGTGCTGTCTGCGGGTGCATATGGCTTTAGCATGAGTTCGAATTACAATACGCGCACGCGTCCGGCTGAGGTGCTGGTCGATGGCGCGGATGCGCGGGTGATTCGCCGGCGTGAAGTGCTGACTGAGCTGTGGGCGCATGAAGTGTGATGTCTGTCGGTCTTGAGCATGAACCCAAATCGAGTCGATTTGGGTTTCTTTTTGCCTGTGTGTGGTACTGAATTTATAACTAAATATCAATCAAATCAGTATTTTCCGTGCGATTTTTACCGTAGCACGTTAGAATATCAGGCATTGGATTTTTGACCACGCCTTGTTGCGCGTGGTTGACACTTGTTTGAATAGGTATCACATGGGCACTACCCCTGAAGTTTTAAAAAATTCGTCGTTTTCTGAGCGCACACAGCAGTTGTTTCGCGAGGCCAAATGGATTGTTTTGGCCTTGCTGGGCTTGGCTTTACTGAGTATGCTGGTCAGTTTTGATCCGGGCGATCCGTCGTTTTTCCACGCGGGTTCGGATGTGAAAGAGGTGCACAACTGGGTCGGCAGTTTGGGCGCGTGGATTTCGGCGACTTTGCTGTATGTGTTTGGCCTGTCGGCGTATTGGTGGGTGTTGCTCTGTGGTTGGGCGATTTACCGTGGCGTGCGGCGTTTTCTGCGTTTGAGTTTGTATACGCCGCAGGAGCGCGCGGCCTTGGTGAAAACCGAGCAGGAAAAGCGCGATACGCTGCTGTTTCGCGTGGGTTTTGCCGTGGTGCTATTGACCAGCGTTGGTTTGGAATACCTGCATACGGTTGGCTGGAATGTGCCTTTGCCGTATGACCACGGCGGCGTGCTTGGCGAGATGATTGCCAAAGGTTTGACGACGGTTTTGGGGCAGATTTTCACCACATTACTGCTGGTGGTGTTGTTTTACGCGGGTTTGAGCTGGTTTTTTAACTTTTCGTGGCTGTCGGTATTTGAGCGCGTCGGTACGGCTTTAGAATTGTCGGTCATGAAATTGCTCGGCTATTTTGATGCGAAAAAGGACGAAAAAGTCGCAGTTGCTTTGGTTGCAGATCGTCAGCGCGAATTGGCGCAGGAAAAGCAACGCGTTGAGAAAATCGTGCCCGTGCACATTGAGCCGCCAGCGCCGCCAGTGGTGCAATCGCAACGTCGGCAAAAAGAAAAACAAGTACCGCTGTTTACTGAAATGGCGGATAAATCCTTGCCTGAGTTGGCTTTGCTTGATCCGGCGGATCGCAATCAAGAGACTGTGGCGCACGATACGCTGGAATTCAATTCGCGCCTGATTGAGAAAAAATTACGTGATTTTGGCGTCGAAGTGCAGGTCGTGGCCGCCTATCCGGGGCCTGTGGTGACGCGTTACGAAATCGAACCAGCGACGGGCGTGAAAGGTAGCCAAATCGTCAATTTGTCCAAAGATTTGGCGCGTTCGCTCGCCTTGGTCTCCATTCGCGTGGTCGAAACCATTCCGGGCAAAAATTTCATGGCGCTGGAGTTACCCAATCCGAAACGGCAAATCGTGCGCTTGTCTGAAATCATTGGCTCGCAAATTTACCACGACGCGCACTCATTGCTCACCGTGGCGCTGGGTAAAGATATCGGCGGCAATCCGATGGTCGCCGATTTGGCGAAAATGCCGCATCTATTGGTCGCGGGCACGACCGGTTCAGGTAAATCGGTGGGGATTAACACCATGATTTTATCCCTGCTCTACCGCGCCACACCGGAGCAAGTTCGGCTGATTTTGATTGACCCGAAAATGCTCGAAATGAGCGTGTACGAAGGCATTCCGCATCTGCTCTGCCCCGTCGTGACCGACATGCGACAGGCCGGACACGCGCTCAACTGGACGGTGGGCGAGATGGAGCGGCGCTACAAGCTCATGAGTACGCTCGGCGCACGTAATTTGGCGGGCTACAATAAAAAAATTGATGAAGCACACGCCAAAGGCGAAAACATTCCGAATCCGTTCAGCTTGACGCCTGATGACCCGGAACCACTCGAAAAACTGCCGATGATTGTCGTCGTGATTGACGAATTGGCTGACTTGATGATGGTGGTGGGTAAAAAAGTCGAGGAGCTGATTGCGCGTATTGCACAAAAGGCCCGCGCGGCAGGCATTCACCTGATTTTGGCAACCCAGCGCCCGAGTGTGGACGTGATTACCGGCTTGATTAAGGCCAACGTACCAACGCGCATTGCCTTCCAAGTGTCCAGCAAAATCGACTCACGCACGATTCTCGATCAGCAGGGCGCAGAAGCCTTGCTCGGTCAGGGCGATATGCTCTATCTCGCACCCGGTACGGGATTACCGGTGCGCGTTCATGGCGCGTTTGCTTCAGACGATGAAGTGATCCGTGTGGCAGAATTCCTGCGCGAACATGGTCAACCAAACTACATCGAAGACGTTTTATCTGGTGGAGCCGGTGCGGATGGTGAAAGCGGTGAGGACGGCGATTCTGAAGCCGATCCGCTGTACGATCAAGCGGTGGCGTTCATTATCCGCAGTAAAAAAGCCTCGATTTCCTCCGTACAGCGCGAGTTCCGAATTGGCTACAATCGCTCGGCGCGCTTGCTGGAGCAAATGGAGCGCAGCGGTGTGGTCTCACCGATGCAAAGCAACGGCTCGCGTGAAATTCTGGTACCGAACCACATGGAGTGACGGGCAAAAAGGGCTTCTCGTTAGGAGAATACAATGAAATACGCATGGGCTTTGATGGTGGTGTTGCTGATGAGTGGTTGCGCGAGCATGACGCGCGAACAGTGTCAAAGCGTTGATCCACAGGCGCAAGGCTACGCCGACGGGCAAAAAGGTTTGACCACGCGCAGTGTCGATCAACTGCTCTCAACTTGTCAGTCTGGCAAACGCGCGGGCAGCATTAGCGACGTGTCGCGCTTTAAAAACGATTATCTGAAAGCCTACCAAAAAGGTTTGGCTGAGTATTGCACACCGGCCAATGGCGAACGCGTTGGCCTGCTCGGGCAAGAATACCTCGGCGTGTGCCCGAAAGAAATCGAAGCGCCGTTCCTCAAAGAATATCTGTACGCGCTGAAACAATACCGCGATGCGAATCCGCAACCGGTTTATTATCATGCGCCGTATTACGACCCATTTTTCTGGCAGTATGACCCGTTTTGGTTCGGGCCTCACCCGCGCTCGCATTTTCGTGGCTACATGGGCTGGTGAGTATGGTGAATAGTACAAATGGCATCCGGCGTTTTTCACGAATCCTTGCGGGTGTGAGCGTGTTGGTGGTATTGAGCACATCCGTTCCTGCGCGAGCGGACGAAAGCACCGCCACTTGGCTGGGTTTGGCCACGCAAACCTGTGTGACGCAGGCGCCGAGCAATCGCTACATTTCCTCGCTGAAGATGGCGCCGGATCAATTGCAATTTAGCTGTCGCTGCGTGGCGCGCGATATGCTCAATGTCCTCTCCAGTAAGGAGCGCGACGATTTGTTGCGACAAATGCGCCAACGACAAAATCTGCAAGCGGTCGGAGAGAAAATGTTTGAGCGCTCGGAAGTGAAAAACTCTGCGCTGACCTGTAGTGCGGCCTACTATATATGGCATTGAGGCCATTACAAAGAATGGCTATCGAATGACAAAAAGGGCGCTGATGAGCGCCCTTTTTAACGATGTCGGTGTGTCGCCTCTCGCATTAGCGACGTTTCTTTTTGTTGGATTTGCTCGGTTTTTTGATGGGTTCCGCTGCAACGGCTGCATCCACAACCACATCGTTGTCTTTCCACGTCTGATCGTCCGCATTGTCGTTGTATTTGCTAAAAAACGATTTGCCAAACGGGCTTTGTTTGAGATTTTCCATCCCATCCACGCTGTTCTCTGCGGTTGGTGGGTCAATCAGTTTGGCTTTGCCAATGTCGCTGACGCTCATGTCGGTAACGAAATGCAGCTGAAAACCTTTAGCTGTGTCGCCTGTTTGGGACGGTGAATTCAATTCGTCAAGGTTATCCTTACCCGCTTTTGGATGGATGATGTAGTTGGAATCAGCTTTCATCGATACAATTTGTCCGGCGCGATTGAATACGAAGGTGTAGAGGTCGCGTGACTCTGGGGAGAACCATTGACTGATTTCTTGGCTGAATTTGTCCGTATCTTGCTTGAAATCTTCAGGGGCTTTGTCTGGGTTCGGGAATATGATCGCAGCCATATCATGCAGCATCTCTGGATACAGCGCGATTTGATCCGTCGGTTTGAGGGTCAATTGCAATTTGCGTACAGCGCTCACTTTGCGGTCTTCTGCGCTTAACGGTTGTTCACTGATGTCGCCAGCAGGAATCGTGTCGAATAAGCGGTTGGTGTATTTGCGCATAACGTCCACCATTTTTTTATCCGCGCCTTCGGGAATCGGTAGCTTGGACAGGTCAAAGCGCGAGTATTTGCCCGCGTTGTCTAAATTGGTAACGACACCGTCCAGTGCGCTCAAATCAGCATAGAGCGTTTTGGCTTTACGATCCAAGACCATGGGAAAGCGAATGTGTGCATTGATATTTTTGGCTTCGTAGCCGTATTCGGGGATGATTTGGTATTGATCATTCGCAGTGTCAAATACGCCGACGCCGCTAAAAATAAATTTTTTGCTGAAAAAATTCAGGTACTTATTGAATGCTTCGTCGCTTTTTTCTGAGTCTTCGTCTGCGCCGCCGAGCAAGCCTATGTTGACCACTTTGCTACTCATGTCCATTCGGTAACTGGGCATTTCATAAAATTGATTGTTGCCAAATTGGATAGCCTCTTTGGGCGACATGTTTGTGATCGGGGACGCGCAGGCAAAAAGGCTGGCGCAGACCACGATTAAACCGCTGGTTTGAAGTAATTTCATAAGGCACCTGTGATTTTTTGAGAAGATGAGGCTTTATTGTAACGAAATAGCAGGGTCTATTCGATACAAATCACACTTTAAACGCAACAAACTCTGTGGTCATATTGAAAAACGCCGCAGGGGCGATGGTGGTCAATGGCCACGCTATCTGCTGCTGCGTACTTATGTGGGCTTATGTCATGCGTATACCGCTTATATCACGCTTAATTTAGCGCAAGAGCTTCTTCAAAAGAAACCGTTCGGGTACAATATCGCCGTTACGGTATTCGTTCGTACATGGCATCTGTTGGTGCCTAACCGAATATACCGATCCCCAGAATCAGAAGGATGAATATGACGCACGCGGTGAGAACTTTTCAAGAAACCATTTTAGACCTGCAAAATTATTGGAATGCGCAAGGTTGCGCCTTGTTGCAACCCTACGATTTGGAGGTTGGCGCAGGTACCAGCCACACAGCGACCTTTTTGCGCGCAATCGGACCGGAGCACTGGCGTGCCGCGTATGTTCAGCCATCGCGCCGCCCAAAAGATGGTCGTTATGGCGAGAATCCGAACCGTTTGCAACACTATTACCAGTACCAAGTGGTGCTGAAACCCGCGCCTGAAAATATTTTAGATTTGTATCTGGGTTCATTGCGTGCGCTGGGTTTGGATTTGAATGCGAACGACGTGCGTTTTGTCGAAGACGATTGGGAAAATCCGACGCTTGGCGCATGGGGCTTGGGCTGGGAAGTCTGGCTCAATGGCATGGAGGTGACGCAATTCACCTATTTCCAACAAGTCGGCGGGATTGACTGCAAACCGGTTTTGGGCGAAATCACCTACGGCTTGGAACGATTGGCGATGTATTTGCAAAAAGTTGAAAACGTGTACGACCTCGTTTGGACGCGTTGGGAAGAAAACGGCGTGACGCATGAGTTGAAATACGGCGACGTATTCCATCAAAATGAGGTGGAGCAGTCGACCTACAATTTTGAATACGCCAATGCCGATGTGCTGTTCCAACACTTCGCCGACCATGAACGCGAAGCGAAAAAGCTGATGGGCGAGAATCCCGACACGGGCGAAGTGATTGAGGGCGCGCGTAAATTGGCTTTACCTGCGTATGAACAGGTGCTGAAAGCCGCGCATACCTTCAACCTTTTGGACGCGCGCGGCGCGATCTCCGTGACCGAACGTGCCGCCTACATCGGACGGATTCGCAATCTATCGCGCAAAGTCGCACAGGCTTATTATGAGTCGCGCGAAGCCTTGGGCTTTCCGATGAAGCCAACGCCGATTGAGTTTGTCGCTTAATTTGTCGCATCATCATTTGGAACAGCAGAAAATGCTCATCATTGATACCGCCGAATTAACCGCGATTAACGCGCAAGTTGCGCGTACCGAGGATTTGCACGGTTTGCGTTGCCCGATGCCGATTTTGCGCACCAAAAAAGCTTTGGCGCAGATGGGCGCAGGCCAAATCCTCAAAGTCATCACCACCGATCCGGCGGCGGTGGATGACTTGGCGGTGTTCACCAAGCAAACCGGTCATCGCCTATTGGCGCAAGCGGCGCAGAGTGATGGTCAGAGCGTGGCGCACTGGATTGCACACAAAGATTGAGACACAAAAACAACAACCAAAAGAATAAAAAACCAGAAAACTGGTAGAAAAAGCGGCCAAACGACACATTGGGCGTATATCGCTCCCTGCTGGTCAAATAATGTCAGCTTAATGTACTGAACTTATGGTATTTTTATATCGGGATGTGCAGCGCCACATTACCCCATCTATTGGTATATCAATCTACGCAATGTACGGCACATGAGGACAGTATGAACGCATACGGACACACACACACAACTCATCCGATTTCATCCACATGGTGGCAACGCGGTCTGATGCGCTTGGCACTGATTGGGGTCAGCTTATCACTATTTGCCTGCGTGGAGATTAATGGCAAAGCCGATGTGGATGCCAAAGGCCACGTCAAAGTCGTGACCACCTATGATTTTTCCAAAGTATTCAATAACTTAAAAGGTCAAAACCCTGCGTTGACCGAACGCATGGAAGGCTTTGATTGCAAAATTTTCGTCAGTGACAGCAAAAATTTCAAATGCGAAGACGAAGGCGTTTTGAAATACAAAATGAGCGACGAAATGGATAAACCGGTCGGCGTGACGCTGGACGAAAAGACCGGCGATCTCAGCTTTGACGCGGTCAAATTTTTTGCGCAAGTGACGGATATTAAGGGCATGGTTCAGCGCAACAGCGCACAAGGCGCCTTGATTGGCTCGGACGTACAGCCGCTGTTGCCTCTGCAAAGCGCCCGCCGCCAAACTTATTTAAACGAGGGTTTAAGCATTGTCTTGAAAGTGAATTTTGCCAATGATATTGTCAGCGTGGATGGACAAGAAGTCAAAAACGCTGGTCGCGAAATGACCATCAATTTTATGGATATTGCCGATAAATCATCCTATGTGATCGTTACCCGTCCGAAACAATCGCAAAATTCGACTTGGCTGTTTGTGCTCGCGGTACTGGCGTTGCTCGCTTTGGCCGTGTGGTTCTTGTGGCGCAAAAATAAAGGCGGCAAAGACAATACACCGCCGCCAGCAACGACGAAACCGACTGAGCCCAATGCGCCCAATGCGCCCAATACACCGCATGGTGTAAGCGAGGCCACTGTGAACAAGGTCAGCAATGCGACTCAAGCCGAATCTGCCAATAGTACTGGTAGCACCAGCACTGCGGTAGTGGGTGCAGTCGCCAGCACACCACTGGTTTCCAGCGTCGCCGACAGCGTGTCTGAGGAGTGGGGTGCAGAAAGCGCGGTGGTGATTGAGGGCGTTACACCTGAGCCAGTGCAGGCGGTGGTTCAGGCTGAGGAGCCGCAATTAACCAAAGGTCAGCGCATTGCACAGGTGATTTCTGCCGCTGCCGTGGGCGTGGGTGCGTCTGCCGTTGGCGGTGGGGCACAGCACACGGTGGAAGAAGTGCTGGTGCAGGAAGAAACCGAAAATGTTGGTCAAGCGATTGCTGACGAGCACGCGACGAATACGGACGAAAAAAAGCCGCAGTAATCGGCATAATGCCGACGTCATGTGGCGCAACAGTGCATCATGCTGATTAAACCGTCCGTGTGCGTACAAATGGGGCATTGATTGCACACAAGCCGTGATGACAATAGGTGTAAAACAGGAGTGAAAGAACGGGGGTTAACGCCCCCGTTTGTTATAGAAGTTATAGAAATAAAGTGTGGATGACGATGAATATTTTGGTGACTTATGCCATTCCGGCTGAACGGATTCTGATTGAATTTTCGGGTTGTCAGGTGCGTTATTGCGAAACCGGCATTGGCAAGGTGAATGCGGCTTTGGCGGTATCTGCGGCGGTACGCGAGCAGCAGCCTGATTGGGTGCTGAATGTAGGCACGGCAGGTTCGGCCACGCAGGCAGTCGGTTCGATCTTGGCCTGCGGGCGTTTTCTGGATCGCGATATGGAGAAGGTGAAAGAGTTTGGCGTACCGTATTGGCATGATTTTTCTGCTGATTTGGCGGGTATTGCCATGCTCAACGGCTTGGATTATTCGCATGTGTGCAATACCGGCGATACCTTTGTCACGCAGGTGATCACGCAGGCGGACGTGGTGGATATGGAGAATTTTGCGGTCGCGGCGGTGTGTCAGCGTGAGGGTATTCCATTGTTGTCGGTGAAGTACATCACCGACCGCATCGGGGAGAACTCGGTGCAAGACTGGGAAGACAAACTGCATGAGGCGAATGTCGGTTTGCAGGCTTTTTTTGATCGCTGGTCATCGGATGTGCGCTCGGCGCCAGACGGGGCATCTTTGGATTTCACGGAATAAAGAGTATACGAATGAATAATTTGTCTCTGACGGTAGAACAAAAACGTCATCGTTGGCTGGCCTTGGGCGTGGTGTGCGTCAGCTATGTGTTGTCGTTTTTTCAGCGTTTTGCGCCGACCAGTATTGCGCAGGATTTGTCGAGCGCGTTTCAGATTTCAGCGACTTCGTTGGGTGCGTTGGCGGCGACGTATTTTTATGTGTATACCGTGATGCAGATTCCGACGGGCGTATTGGTCGATACTTGGGGGCCGCGACGGATTTTGATTGTCGGTGGTTTGATCGCTGGGGTCGGTAGTGTGTTGTTTGGCTTGTCACCAACATTTTCGTGGGCATTGGTTGGTCGTACTTTGATTGGTTTGGGCGTGTCGGTGACGTTTATTGCCATGCTTAAATTGATTGCGCTGTGGTTTGAGGACAATCGCTTTGCGACCTTGGTCGGGATGTGTATGCTGATTGGTAATCTGGGCTCGGTTTTGGCGGGGTCGCCATTGTCCGCTGCGGCGCAGGTGTTTGGCTGGCGCAATATTTTTGTCGTGGTGGGCGGCATTTCCCTGCTCGGTTCGGTGTTGTGCTGGTGGGTGGTGCGCGATGCACCCAATTCTGCAGTTGGTCAGCCCGCTTCGCGCGCGTCAGGACAGATGTCGTTGGCTCAGGTGTGGGCGGGCTTAAAAAATGTGGCGCTCAATCGCGATACTTGGCCGACGGTGCTGACCAATGCGGGAATCTCTGGCGCGTTCTTTACTTTTGCGGGGCTGTGGGCGACGCCGTATTTGATGCAGGTACATGGCTTGTCACGCACGGTGGCCTCGATGCATTTGTCGTTGTGGTTCGGTGGATTTGCCATTGGCTGTTTTTTCATTGGCACGCTGTCGGATCGTTTGGGACGGCGCAAGCCGGTGATCCTGCTGGCGGCGCATTGCTATGCTGCGGTTTGGTTGCTGTTGGCTTCTTGTGTGGCTTTGCCGGTGTCGGTGACGTATGCGGTATTTGCACTATTGGGTTTATTGACCTCCAGCTTTAGCCTGACGTGGGCGTGTGCCAAGGAGGTTAATCCGCCGCATTTGTCCGGTATGTCCACCAGCGTGGCGAATATGGGTGGTTTTTTGGCGGCGGCGTTGATGCAACCCCTGTTTGGCTGGGTGATGGATTTGGGTTGGCATGGTACGCTGAACAACGGTGTGCGCATGTATGATCGAAGCACTTGGCAATATGGTATGGCGGTGATGGTATTGCTGGCGGTGCTGGGTGCGGCATCAACGTGGTGGCTGCGCGAAACCCGCTGTCGCAATATTTGGCAAAAGCGGGATTGATTCAGCCGTGTTTTACAAAACTTTACATGCCATACACGATGGATTCATAGAGTGGGGTTATAGTGATCTTAAGGATTGAGTACAGGTTTCTTTAAACTCAGGAGGTCAGTATGAAACATCTATCTATCCATCGTTATTGGGCATCGGTGTTGTTGGGCGCAGCGATTTTGGCTGGTGGTTCCGCCTATGCACAAATCACGACCACCAATGCGCTGTCGGAGCAAGAGGTTCAGGGTTTGCTGCGCATGGTTGAGGAAGAAAAACTCGCCGGTGATGTCTACCAAGTGCTGTATGAGCGCACCGGCCTGCGCAATTTTGGCAACATCGTGCAGAGTGAACGCCAACATCAGCGCGCAGTGCAAGGTTTGCTACAAACGTACCGCATCACTGATCCGACGGCGGGCAAGCGCACAGGAGAATTTGCCAATCCTGAATTCACGCAGTTGTATCAACAGTTGGTGACACAGGGTACGCGCTCAAATGTGGAGGCACTGAAAGTGGGCACTTTGATTGAAGAGTTGGACATTGCAGACCTCAATCAACTGACCACACAAACCAAACGAGCCGATATTTTGCGTGTGTTTGATAATCTGAATCGCGGCTCGCGCAATCATCTGCGCTCATTCGACGCGAGCTTGAAAATGCAAACGCCGAGCAGTGCATATCAACCGCAACATTTAACGCAGTCGCAATATGACAGCATCGTTAGTTCAGCGCCTGAACGTGGTATGGGGCAGGGCATGGGTGCGACTACTGGGCGACGTGGCGGTGGCATGGGTAGCGGCATGGGTAGCGGCATGGGTGGCGGCATGGGTGGCGGTATGAATAATGGTACTGGCTGTCGCGCCACTCAGGGCACATGTCCCATGAACGATTGATCGTTTGTACCTTGAAAAAAGCGAGCCGATTGGCTCGCTTTTTGTATGACTCGAATCTCAATGAAGCATTAAAAATCTGACATACCGCCGACCACTTGGCTAAAGCCGCCATCGACGTAAGTGATTTCACCGGTGATGCCGCTGGCCAAATCGGACAGCAAGAACGCCGCCGCATTGCCCACATCCTCAATCGTCACATTGCGACGGATCGGCGCGGTGGCTTCGACTTCACTCAAAATTTTGTCAAAACCCTTGATGCCTTTGGCCGCCAAGGTGCGGATCGGACCGGCAGAAATGCCGTTCACGCGCACGCCTTTCGGCCCCATGCTGCTGGCGAGATAACGCACGGATGCTTCCAATGACGCTTTGGCCAGACCCATGGTGTTGTAGTTCGGAACCACTTTCATCGCGCCCAAATAGGTCAGGGTCAACAGCGCCGAGCGTTCGGACAACATCGGTTGTGCGGCTTTGGCCAATGCGGGGAAGCTGTAGGCTGAAATGTCGTGCGCGGTTTTGAACGCTTCGCGCGATAAACCTTCGAGAAAGTCGCCGGCAATGGCTTCCTTCGGCGCGAAGCCAATGGCGTGTACCAAACCGTCCAACTGCGGCCATACTTGGCGCAATTGGCTGAACACCGCATCGATCTGCGCGTCGTCACCGACGTCACATTCGTAGACCAAGTTCGAGTTGAACTCGTTGGCAAACTCTGTGATGCGGTCTTTGAAACGCTCGCCGACGTAGGTGAACGCCAACTCTGCGCCCTCGCGGTGGCAAGCCTGCGCAATACCATAGGCAATTGAGCGATTCGACAGCACGCCGGTAATTAAAATTCGTTTTCCTTGTAAAAATCCCACGTTGTTCTCCTCGTTATTCAGTCCGACAATGGACTGTCGGATGTGGTTGGGTTGCTGACAAGCTTATTTTTTCTTCGGCGTCACCACCGCCGGTTTTACGCTGCTGGTGTTACCACCCTTGACCGCCGTTTTTGTGGCGGCGGTCGGCGTTATTTTCGCAGGCGTTTTGCTGACCTCAGTCGCTTTTTTGGGCTCAACTTTGCTCGCAGATGCGGTTTTGGGTTTGACCTCGGCTTTTTTCAGCTCGACTTTGCTCGGCATTTTACCCGCAGTCGCTGGTTTTTGGGTGGTTTGTTGCGTGTTGGCTACTTTGGTTTTGGCCGTATTGGGTGGCGGTGCTTTGAGCGCTGGTTTGCTTTCCACTTTTTTCGGCTCGGGTTTTACCGGCGCTGATTTTGCCGATGCTTTGCTACTCACTTTTTCTGCCGGTTTGTTGGTGGCCTTGAGCGCGGGCTTGCTGGCGGCGGTGCTTGCTTTGGCTGGCTGTGCGCTGGGTTTTGTGTTGGCGACAGCCGCTTTGTTTTGGCTGGCGGCGGGTGTTTTGACCAAGGCGGGTGCTTTAGCCGGAGTCGGTTTCACAGGCGCTTGGCTTACTTGCGGTGTTTGGGGTACTCGGTAGCTGGTTCTTACCACGGCTCTGTTGGGTTCGTTCGCTGTGGATACTGCAGCGCTCGCGGCTGTTGCCGCTACGATTTTTTCTGTGGGGCTTAGGGTTGGTGTTGCGGGGGTATTGCTTGCGCTGGCTACATGGGTTGCGTTGGTTGTGTCAGCAGCGTCGGCGATTTGGGTGGTTGGCTCGGTTATCCCGTCGTTGTTTTCGGTAATGCGTTCAACAGGTTTGGTGCTGTCGCCCACGTCAGTGATTCGAGCGGTGAGCTGGTTTGCCTCGGTTGTATTGTCATTGCTGATGCTGGTGTTGCCTGCTGTCAGTTGTGCAATTGGGTCTTTGGCTGGTTTGGCGACCGGTGGCATGGTGAGGATGTCGGTGGCGTGGCTTGGGTTGGTTTGAGTAGTGGCAATGGTCGTTGTCGCCGGTGTTTCTATGCGTGGTTCAACGATGGTGTCGCGGATGGTTGGTGCGCTGATGGGTGTATTGCTTGGGGTAATCGTGCTTGCCACTGTGGTGGGTACATACGTCGGTACGTTGGGTGTGCTGGGTGTGTTGTTAATCAGTGTGCCCAGTTGGTCGGCGTCGCTGGTGTCGGCGACTAACCCGGTGCTGGATTTGCCGGGTGCGGTGATGTTGTTGCTACTGCTTTTGCCTGCGTCAGCCACCAGCGTTGGTGTGCTATAGCTGTTGTAGTCGGTGATGCCGACATCGCCTGTGATGGAGCGAACACTGGAATTTAATGCTAAGTAGGAAATTTCATCGGTGGCGCGGGTGCGTGGCACGATCAGGGTGGAATCGGCGCGCACATAGCTGTGGCTATAGGGAATATCGTTGAGCTCACGCAGGCGATTTTCGTCGGTGTTGTATTTGCTTGCAATGTCGGCTAAGGCCTCGGTGCTGTAGGTGGTGTAGGTGGTTAAACTGGCTAATTGGCGGTGTTTGTCACTGAAAGCGCGGCGAAAGTCGTCGGCACGGTTGGCGGGCACGAGGATTTTGCTGTTGAGTGCGGCTACGATAACTGGGCGTTTGTATGCGGGGTTGAGGCGTTTGAATTCGTCTTCGGACAGGTTGGCCAGTTCTGCCGCTTTGGATACGTCTATGTCGCGTGTGACGAGGATGGCTTCGTGGCGCAGGCGATTGGGGATGTTGGGTAGGCTGATGCCGTATTGAGCTGGATTGCGCACGATGTTTTTGATCGCTTGCAATTTGGGTACATATTGGCGGGTTTCGGCGGGCATATTAATGTCGGTGTATTTGCCTGAGCCGCCGGCTGCTACGGAGCGATTAACCGCGCGGTTGACGTTGCCTTGCCCCCAGTTGTAGGCGGCCAAGGCCAGATGCCAGTCGCCAAAGCGATCATACAGCCGTTGCAAATAGTCCAAGGCGGCGTTGGTGGAGGCCATCACGTCGTTGCGCTGATCGGCAAAACGGTTTTGTTGCAGTGAAAAATCGCGCCCCGTGGCGGGCATGAATTGCCACAAGCCGGAGGCGGAAACGGGCGAGCGCGCGGTGGTGACGAAGGCGCTTTCGACGAACGGCAGCAGTGCCAATTCGGACGGCATGTGGCGGCGCTCGACTTCATCCATAATTAAATAGAGAAAGTCGCCCGAGCGCGTGGCCATACGTCCAACGTAATCGGCGCGGGTGGTGTAGTAGTTCTCACGTGAATAAACCTCTTGATTTTCCAATTCTGGCATGGCGAAATTATCGCGGATGCGTTGCCAGATATCGTTGGAGTGTGCTGACTGGATTTTGTGCTGGGTGGTGGGGCCGGTGCCTTGCGGCGTTGAACAGGCGCTCATAAACAGGGCAGACAGTGCGATCAGGGTGGCTTGTGCGCTCAAACGCAGTTTTAGGCTCTGTGGTGCGGATGCTCGCTTCCAAGGGGTTTTACGCAACATAAAATTCCTTTGTGCCAAACGGCTCATGCGCGCTTGGGTAGTGGAGTTGTGCCGGCTCGCTCACTGCGATCCAATGCGGCGCAACATCGTTAAATTCGATTTTTCAGTTCACGACACAATGTGAACAAGGCCAAAGCCAGTGCTTTTCGGGCGCTCGGTTCGCTCGTGTCTACATGAGTCAACGAAATGGCGGGTAGTTCGACGCTCTGCGCCAAATGATTCAATCCTTCAATCCAAGCCGTATCCAGTGGTTCGCTTGACATTCCCATGCTGACCGCGCGACAAAACGGATTGATGCGTTTTTCCAGTCCAATATTGCTCGGTAGGCTGGGCAGTCCGCATTCGCGCGCGTATTTTACCTGATTTACATAGGCTTGAGTGGCCTCGTGCGTGCTCTGAATACGCAGGGCGAAGTCCAAATTGCTCAAGGTATACTCATGCGCACAGGCGACCAAAGTATCGTTCGGTAACTGTATGAATTGTTCAATGGTGTCAAAGGCTTGCGCCATCGTACCATCAAAAATTCGCCCGCAACCAGCACTGAACAAAGCATCGCCGCAGAATAGCACGGCGGTTTGGAGCAAATGTGGACAGTAGTAGCTCACATGATCGTGGGTGTGTCCCGGAGTGGCGAGTACGTGTACGGTCGCTTGACTGAACGATAATTGAATATGCGTCGGTGCATGAATGTGCTCAGTCAGTCCGTGGATGCGTTCGGAGTCGCCGATGATGCGGCCTTGTACGAGTGGCGCCAGCTCGGCGATGCCTTCCACATGATCGTAGTGGTGGTGCGTGATCAACAGATCGGCCAATATCAAACCGTGTTGCGCGATATAATCACGCACAGGTTCGGCCAGCGACGGATCGACGACCCAAGCGTGGGTTTGATTGCGAATCAACCAAATGTAGTTGTCGGTGCGCGCAGGTAGGGCAATGAGTTCATAATGCGCTTTATGATGCGTTTCGTGATGCGTTTCGTGATGCGTTTCGTGATGCAGCGCATGGTTTGCTGAAGCCATCGTTTCATGAGTCATAGGGCATTTCCAAAAATCAGTTATGAGTACACACAATCAGCTTTCTTCCAACGCGGGGCGCACATCCAAAACAGCGCCCGTGGCCTACTGGGACAGCGTGTCCGGTCAGGCGGTGACCGCATGGGAAAGGCAGTTACTCAGTGAATGGTTGAGCGATGCTTTTGGCTATTATGCCATCCAATTGGGACATTATGGGCGGATTGGCGGATTGGCGGGCAATCGTTGTTCTGAGCGTTATGCGATTGAGCGCGGTGATGTGCATGTACAGCCGAGCCAGCCAGATGAGCACGGCGTGCGGCGATTGGATGTGGGGGATTTTTCGGTACTGCCCTTTTCCAGCGACAGCTTGGACGTGGTGATTTTACCGCATACACTGGACGAGCACCCCGACCCGCATGGTGTTTTGCGCGAAGCCTACCGTGTGTTGCGCGCGGAGGGGCGGCTGATTATTTTGGGCTTTAATCCGTTTAGCTTGTGGGGTTTGCAGGCAAAATTTCAGAGCGGTGAGCGTTTTGGCGTGTACCGCAATATGCCGCATCCGCCGTTGCACATCAGCCGGCTCAAGGACTGGATTGAGTTGCTCAACTGCGACGTGATGCAGGGCAAATACGCCTGCTATACGCCGTATGTGATGCAGGACAAATGGCTCAATCGCAGCCGGTGGCTGGATAAAGCCGGTGATCGCTGGTGGGGCTTTGCGGGCGCGGTGTACGCGCTACTGGTGGTCAAACGGGTGCATTCGCCGACGCTGGTTGGTCTGATTGATGAGAAAAAAGCCGGTAAAAAATGGGTGGTGCAGCCGGCGGTGCGGACAGACAATGCGACGCAGTCGCCCCAATAGCAATATAGTTAATAGAATAGACAGATGCAAAGCAAAAAAACAGTGGAAATCTACACCGATGGCGCGTGCAAAGGCAATCCGGGCGTTGGCGGCTGGGGCGCGTTGCTGCGCTACGGCGCGCACGAAAAGGAGCTATTCGGCGGCGAAGCGCACACTACGAACAACCGCATGGAGCTGCTGGCGGTAATCGAAGGCTTGCGCGCACTGAAAAAGCGTTCACAGGTTGAAATCTACACCGATTCGCAATATGTGCAAAAAGGCGTGACCGAATGGCTGGAGAGCTGGAAAGCGCGCGGTTGGAAAACTGCGAGCAAGCAAGCGGTCAAAAACGACGACTTATGGAAAACACTGGACAGCCTGCTGCATACGCACGATTTGAGCTGGCATTGGGTTAAAGGCCACGCAGGACACATTGATAACGAACGCGCGGACGAACTGGCCAATCGCGGCGTTGTCAGCGTACAAACTGATACAACGACGAAGGAATCATAATGCGTTACGTCATACTCGATACCGAAACCACAGGTTTTGAACCCGAATTGGGACATAAATTGGTTGAAATTGGCGCGGTCGAAATGATTGATCGCCAACTCACTGGCCGACACTTTCACCACTACCTCAATCCACAGCGCGATTCGGACGAGGGCGCGCTCGCGGTGCATGGATTGACCACTGAATTTCTCAGCGACAAACCGCTGTTCAAAACCATTGCCGACGATTTGCTCGAATTTATCGACGGCGCAACCGTGCTGATTCACAACGCCGCATTTGATACCAAATTCATCAACGCCGAATTGGCCGCCCTCCAGCGCGCGCCGATGGAAACCGTCTGCGCCGTTGAAGACACCCTGCACATGGCGCGGCAAATGTTCCCCGGCAAGCGCAATAACTTGGACGCGCTGTGCGAGCGGTTGGGCGTATCCAATGCGCACCGTGTGCTGCACGGCGCTTTACTCGACGCCGAGATTCTCGCCGAGGTGTACCTCGCCATGACGCGCGGGCAAGAAACCTTGAGCATCGACATCCAACACGGCGCGGCGGACAATGCTTCTGGCGTGACATTGGACGTGCGGCAACTGATTTTGTCCTCGATTGCGGTGGACGAATACGATCAAAATCTGCATCAGCAATACCTCGAACAAATGGCAAAAAAAAGCAAAGATGGTGTGGTTTGGCAGTGATTTATGCCGCTGATCCGTATACTGCTAAGAATTATTACCAATATATTTACCAGATATTGAGCCTGCACTCTTGTTTTTATCCACAATCACCATTAGACTGCGCGCCATAGCTGTTTTTTGATGTCGGATCGTATCGCTTCAAACAGCGGCGAACCCATAATTACAGACGTGATCCGATCAACAATAAATTGATATTCAGGAGTACAAAATGATGAAAAAACAATGGTTGGCGGCTTTGGTCGCTGTAGCAGTTGCCGGTGGTTTGAGCGCATGTGGTGGTAAATCAGGTGATGCAGGCGGTTCCGGTAAAGGTGACGTGATTCGCATTGCGACGGGTAGCCCACTCTCCGGTGGTCAAGCCAGCGCCGGTTTGGACTTTGCCAATGGTGCGGTCTTGGCGGCGGACGAAATCAATGCCAAAGGCGGTTTGGACGTAGGCGGCAAAAAATACAAAATTGAAATCGTCTCAGAGGACGACGCAGCCGATCCGAAAACCGGCGCAACCGTAGCGCAAAAAACCGCTGATGACAAAAGCATTGTCGCTGTTGTCGGTCACTACAACTCAGGCGTGACCATGATCGCCAACCCGATTTACGCACGCGCCAATGTAGCCTCATTGACCGTCAGTACCAATCCAGATGTGATCAAAAAAGCACCGAAAATGGCCGACAATTTGACCTCTGTCTTCCGCATGGACGCGCATGACGGTATGCAAGGCCCTGCATTGGCCGTGTACGCACAGAAAAAAGGCGTGAAAAAATTCGCCATTTTGGATGATGCAACGGCGTATGGCAAAGGTCTGTCTGATGAAGTGGAGAAAAAAGCCAAAGAATTGGGTATGGACGTGGTGATGCGCGAGTCAGCTACCGACAAAACGGTTGACTTCAAATCACTCCTGACCAAGATCAAAGCCTCTGGTGCCGAAGGCATCATGTGGGGCGGCTATGACGACACCGGCGCGGTATTGGCCAAACAAGCGCGCGAGCTCGGTTTGACCAGCTTCGTATTCATGCCGGATGCGGCTTGTACGCCCAACTATTTGAAATTGGCTGGCGCTGCGGGCGAAGGCACACTCTGCTCATCTACCGTGGTTCCGGTTGACGCGATGAAAGGCGGCGCGGACTTCACCAAACAATACGAGCAAAAATTCAAAGGCCAAACGGTGCAAGCCTACGCACCATTGACCTATGATGCAGTGATGGTATTGGCCGAAGCGATCAAAAAAGCCGGTGCGCCGGATGCAATGAAAATTGCTGCGGCCTTGCCAACGGTCAGCGTCAGTGGCTTGAGCGGCACGGTGGCTTTCCTGCCGGATGGCGAGCGTAAAGACGCAGAAGTCGCGATTCTCGAAGCCAAAAGCGGTAAATTTACTTTGGTTGAATCAGTGAAATAATGGCTCGATTTTTGTAATATATCATATCAAACACCCCGATGAATGTCGGGGTGTTTTTTCGTGGCGTGTTTTATCAATTATTCGCTCTCCGCCGCGTGGCGCTTACTTTTTACCTTGATGTAAAAAGTAAGCAAAAAATCAAGTCACAATCTCGCAACACAATGAATGCGAGAGTGTGGTCGGTTTGAAACTCGCATTTGCTATGCAAATGCTCAATCAGCAAACCGACGAGGAGAACAGCGCATTTATTCTGCGTGATTAGCGACGGTTTGCTTGCAGCGTCTATCTCTCTGTGTAGAAACCGCTCATCAAGTTGAACAATATTTTGAGGATAGTGTTGTTGAGTGATCTCGAAATCAATCAATTAACTCATGGATACGACTCAACAATGCGTCTGTATTTGTAGCAGTTAATTTGGCAGAATCAAACACCTGAATTTGCGGCATACCGCGTATCCAAGTCATTTGTCGTTTGGCCAATTGGCGCGTGGCCGCCTGACCTTTTTCAATCAATTCATCAATGCCATACAAACCATCCAAATGCTCCCACGCCTGACGGTAGCCAACACAGCGCATCGATGGCAAGCCCAAATGCAGATCACCGCGTGCGCGCAAGGTGCGCATTTCGTCCAAAAATCCCGCTTCCAGCATGCTGACAAAGCGCTGATTGATGCGCTCGTGCAGCAACGCGCGCGGCTCGGGAATTAAGGCGGTTAGAATTGGTTGGAATGACAGCGTATGCGCGCCTTGATTGTGCGCATCCTCGGCCAACCACTGCGCCATCGGTTTACCCGAAATGCGGAAAATTTCAATCGCGCGATTGATGCGTTGCGCGTCGTTTGGCTCAATTCGTGTAGCAGTGATCGGGTCAATCTGCGCCAATTGCGCATGCATCGCAGGCCAGCCCAATTGCGCCGCCTGCGCATCAATCTCTGCGCGAATGGCTGCATCGGATTCGGGTAGTGCGGTCAATGGCTCAATCAGTGCTTTTACATACAGCATCGTTCCGCCGACCAAAACCGGCAGTCGCCCACGCGCGTGAATTTCATGAATCAAACGCTCGGCATCTTTGGCAAACTGCGCCGCGCTGTACGCCTCGGTCGGCTCAATGATGTCGATCAGGTGATGCGGGCAAATGGCTTGCTCCACGCGTGAGGGTTTCGCCGTGCCGATGTCCATCCCGCGATAGACCAACGCCGAATCCACGCTAATAATTTCGATGGGGCGCTGTTGTGCCAGCGCCAGCGCGAGCGCGGTTTTACCTGAAGCGGTCGGGCCGAGGATGAATAGGGCGGTGGGATTAACTGTTTCCATGATTTTTGCGCCATTCACGAGACCAAAGTTCATGTTCCCAAGCTTTCCTGTGCAGATACACACCACAATAGACACATTGTCGTACTGATAAATTTGCACCGCCTTGTTTGGCCCACCATAAAGGCTGATTTGCCCAAGTTGCGTGGTCTTGCAGGTTTTTACAACGAGGACATCGCAAATATAGCCAAGCCCAGATACCAGCAAAAAATAACCAAATAATCAAACCGTAAAACAAAAATGAGCCGATGTGAATTGAAATAAAGTTTGATAGTAGAGGGATTAAAAATAACGCGACTAATGGAGCAAAAAAGACCCAAGCCACTAGTCTTTTCTGATGGCTAAAGGCTTTTAGTACCTCTTCTTGTTCCTCATCTGAAATGTTTGGAAATTTCATAAGGGAATATTCCGTGGCTTCGTTTTACAAACGCTTCAACACCGCCAATGTCGGCGCCGATTGATTCAAGGTGTAAAAATGCATACTCGGTGCGCCAAGCTGAATCAGGCGTTCGCACAGTTGCGCCACAACTTCTTCGCCGAAGGCTTGGATGCTGGCTTTGTCATCACCAAAACTGGCGAGTTTGAGCAAAATCCAGCGGGGGATTTCGGCGCCGCAGGTTTCTGAGAAACGCGCCAAGCGGCTGTAATTGGTGATCGGCATGATGCCGGGGACGATGGGTTGTTCCACACCGGCTTTGCGCACTTCATCGACAAAGCGTGCGTAGGCGTCGGCGTTGTAGAAGTATTGGGTCACGGCCATATTCGCGCCGGCATTCATTTTGTTGACGAAGTGTTTGAGGTCGTCCTGTGGGGTGCGCGCTTGCGGGTGGTATTCGGGGTAGGCGGCGACGACGATTTGAAAGTGATCTCCGCTGTGCTCGCGGATGAGTTTGACCAGATCGGTGGCGTGGTTGAGTTCGCCCATGCCGCCCATGCCCGATGGCAAATCGCCACGCAGAGCAACGATGCGGTTGACGCCTTGGGCTTTCAGTCCGTCGAGGATTTCGCTGACTTTGCCACGGGTTGCGCCGACGCAGGACAGATGCGGTGCGGCTTGATGTCCCTGCGCGCGGATGTTCGCGACGGCGTTGAATGTGCCTTCTTGGGTCGAGCCGCCTGCGCCGTAGGTGACGGAGAAAAACTCAGGTGCGTGTGGCGCGAGTTCGGCGACAGTGTGCAGGAGTTTTTCTTCGCCTTCGGGTGTTTTCGGTGGGAAAAATTCAAAGGACACGGGGATGGATACAGTCATAATTTTTATTTTGTTGATCGGGTACAGCAAACATTATTTCTACCGTCATTCCCGCGAAAGCGGGAATCCATATATTCAGATTATCAAAATAGTATATCTTGAAAAATTACAGATATTCACTGGGTTCCCGCTTTCGTGGGAATGACGCATTGGCATTTTGAATGCGGAGATTGATGTTTGGGTATCGGTCAACAAAATCCTTTCGATATAGGGTTAATCGGGTTGAAATTGGGCAAATACGAAAAATTCGCGGTTGCCGTCGGTGCCGGTGATGGGGCTTTCAAAATAGTCTAATACGGTCAAGTTTTGCACCAAACAGGCTTGGATGATGTTGCTCTGAACCTCGCTGTAACGCGCGGGGTCTTTGACTATGCCCGCTTTGGATAAGGCTTCGGCGTCCAACTCGAACTGCGGTTTGACCAGCATGAGGATATGGCCTTGCGGTTTGAGCAGGCTGTGCGCATGGTCGGCAAAAATCGGTAGAATTTTGGTCAGCGAGATGAAGGATAAATCCGCCACTGCGAGGTCAAAATCATGCGTGATTGGCGTGCTGTCGCTCACCCCTGCTTCGTGCGCCCAGTCGTCCCAACGCTCCGCTAAAACCTCAGCATCCAAATGTCGCGCATTGAGGTTTTCAAACAGTGTCAGACGCGGTTCGGCTTGGAGTTTCGGATGTAGTTGTCCGTGTCCGACATCAATACCGACGACATGCGCCACACCGTTTTGCAATAGGCAGTCGGCGAATCCGCCCGTACTCGTGCCTAAATCCAAGGCCTTATATCCCTTGACCGACAACTGCGTATGCGTCAGCGCACCTGCGAGTTTCATGCCCGCGCGCGAGACGTATTTATCCGTATCAGAGGCTTCGAGTTCGAGCAGTGCGGTGTCGTCCAACTCATACGCGGCCTTTTTCAGTGTTTGCCACTCACGGCCATTGTGCCAGCGCACGCGCGCGTCACCGATTAGCCGCTGCGCATGTGCGCGCGAGTCGGCTAAACCTTGTGTCACGAGAACTTGATCCAGACGCGGCATATTTGTTTACTGCTTTGGTGCTTTGTTGGGCAGGAGCAATGAACTGGACGCCCATGAAATCAGGCTGTACACAATTGCCGCCCAAAATGCTGTGCTGAAACTGTCAATGATAAAGCCGTTGACCATTTTGCTCACCCAATACAAGAACATCGCATTGATCAGCAAGGTCACAATGCCGAGCGTGAGGATTTGCAACGGCAGGGTGAGAAAACTGACGACTGGCTTGATGAAGGTGTTGATCAAGCCCAAAACCAGCGCAGCGATCAGGGCGGTCATGCCTTGGTCAATGTGTACGCCATTGAATAAATAAGGTAGGGCGAGCAATGCAACCGTGGCAATTGCCCAGTGAATCAACCAACGAGCCATAAGTGTTCTCCTGTGTTAGATGAATAGATTCCAGCTGAAAAATATGATTGAAAACGGTGTGTTTTTAAGCCCAAAAAGCACAACGATCATAACAGTATTGGTTTCATCATGCCATTTTGTCAGGGTTTCCCCTGACAAAATGGACAAACTGAATCAAGCCGAAACAATTAAAACCTTACTTTTTCCGATGGGTTTAGTAACGGTAATGATCGGGCTTATAAGGGCCTTCAACCTTAACGCCAATGTAATCCGCTTGTTCCTGCGTCAGCACAGTTAGTTTCGCACCGATGCGCTCTAAGTGCAAGCGCGCCACCTTTTCATCCAAATGTTTGGGCAAAACATAGACTTCATTGTTGTATTGAGCACCATTTTGGAACAATTCGATTTGCGCCAAGGTTTGGTTAGTGAACGAGTTACTCATCACGAACGACGGGTGACCGGTGGCGCAGCCGAGGTTAATCAGGCGGCCTTCGGCCAGCAAAATAATGCGTTTGCCATCAGGGAAAATGATGTGATCGACTTGTGGTTTGATGTTTTCCCACTGCAAGCCTTTGATACCCGCAACGTCAATTTCGTTGTCAAAGTGGCCGATGTTGCAGACAATCGCTTGATCGCGCATGTTTGCCATGTGCGCGGCGGTGATGATGTCTTTGTTGCCTGTGGTGGTGACGAAAATGTCGGCGATATTGACCACATCGTCCAACGTGACCACACGATAGCCTTCCATCGCTGCTTGCAGTGCGCAAATCGGGTCGATTTCTGTGACCCAAACGGTTGCGCCGAGGCCGCGTAAGGATTGCGCCGAGCCTTTACCCACATCGCCGTAGCCGCATACCACGGCGATTTTGCCCGCGATCATCACGTCGGTGGCGCGTTTGATACCGTCAACCAGCGATTCGCGGCAGCCGTATAGATTGTCAAATTTCGATTTAGTTACCGAATCGTTGACGTTGATTGCAGGGAACGGCAGTACGCCGTCTTTTTGCATTTGATACAAACGTTTCACGCCAGTGGTGGTTTCCTCGGTCACGCCTTGGATACTCGCCAAACGGGTGGAATACCAATTAGGCGCGGTTTTCAATTGCTCACGAATCGCGGCGAACAGGATGGTTTCTTCGTGCGAAGTCGGTTTGTCCAAAACGCTCAAATCTTTTTCCGCTTTCGCACCGAGGATCAGCAACATGGTTGCGTCGCCGCCGTCGTCCAAAATCATATTGGCGTATTGACCATTGCCCCAGTCAAAAATTTTGTGCGTGAATGCCCAGTAGTCTTCGAGTGATTCACCTTTGTAGGCGAACACCGGCGTCCCTTTGGCAACGATGGCTGCTGCGGCGTGATCCTGCGTTGAGAAAATATTGCATGAGACCCAGCGAACTTCTGCGCCGAGCGCTTGCAATGTCTCAATCAATGCCGCGGTTTGGATGGTCATGTGTAATGAACCAGCAATGCGCGCGCCTTTGAGCGGTTGCGTGGTGCCATATTCTTTGCGCAGCGCCATCAGACCCGGCATTTCGGTTTCGGCAATATTGAGTTCTTTGCGGCCCCAGTCAGCCAATGCGATGTCGGCGATGTGCGCGTTTTCGGTGATGTACATAGTCTGCTCCATATAAATAGTGCGTGGCGAAGCAGTGGGGGAATGTTAAGGAGGACTTAAGATTCGCTCACTCAAACCACTTGATGATCTAACCATAAAAAGTGTCAAAGTGAGCGTCGTTGAAATGTTTTTGCGTCTCATCGAGCCTGTCGGATATGTATTAAAAACCGATGCAACGCTCCTCGATGGGCGGCGCGAATTATACCACAAATAAGGGGTTAAAGGATATCGGTTTTTGTACAAAAAAGTTACCAAATCAATGGTTTTTAATAAAAATATTATCTACATTTATCAATAACTTTAATATATGTTTCTGCAAAACTCAGTAATCTCAGGCGTATAATCTAAATGGTATTTTGGTCATGCCAAATATCGTTCAGAGGAGAAAAACAATGGACTTTTTAACCAATTTAAGTGAGAGTACACAATTTGCCATCCAATTGGCGGTTGTGTTGGTGTGTTTGTTCTATGGTGCGAAAAAAGGCGGTATCGCGCTCGGTTTACTCGGCGGTATCGGTTTATTCATGCTGGTGTTTTTGTTCAAAATTCAACCGGGTAAGCCTGCGGTTGATGTGATGCTCACCATTTTGGCGGTGGTTGCGGCCAGTGCGACTTTGCAAGCCAGCGGCGGTTTGGATGTGATGTTGCAATTGGCGGAAAAAGCCCTGCGTCGTAATCCGAAATACATCAGTATTTTGGCGCCGTTTTCAACCTTTTTCCTGACGATGCTGTGCGGTACGGGGCATGTGGTGTACACGATGTTGCCGATTATTTACGATATCGCGATTAAAAATAATATTCGTCCTGAGCGTCCGATGGCGGCCTCATCAATTTCATCCCAAATCGGGATTATCGCCAGTCCGGTATCGGTCGCGGTGGTGTCTTTGACCGCATTTTTGATGGGTGCGGGCACTAAATTGAATGGTTTTAACGGTTATCTGGATTTACTGTCCATCACCATTCCGGCGTCCATGATGGGCGTGTTGGCAATTGGTCTTTTCAGTTGGTTCCGTGGTAAGGATTTGGACAAAGATCCGGTGTTTCAGAAATACATTTCCGTGCCTGAAAACCGCAATTATGTCTATGGTGACTCAACGACTTTGTTGGGCAAAACCCTGTCGCGTGAGAGTTGGATGGCGATGTGGATTTTCTTGGGCGCGATTGTCGTGGTGGCTTTGCTCGGCGCGTTTGAAAATCTGCGTCCGGCTTGGATGATTAAAGATAAATTGACCCGTTTGAACATGGTGAATACCATTCAGATTTTCATGCTGTTGGCGGGTGCATTGATGGTGCTGTTGACCAAAATGGATGCCAGCAAAATCGGTAAAAACGAAATTTTCCGCAGCGGTATGATTGCCTTGGTCGCGGTGTTTGGGATTTCGTGGATGGCTGATTCGATGTTTGAGGTACACACGCCGATGATTAAAGAGTTATTGGGTGGTGTGGTGCAACAACACCCTTGGACTTATGCGGTGATGTTGCTTCTGATCTCTAAATTCGTGAACTCGCAAGCCGCCGCGATTGCCGCCTTCGTGCCGTTGGCCTTGGGTATTGGCGTGCCGCCGGGTGTGATCGTGGCCTTCGCACCTGCGTGCTATGGCTATTATATTTTGCCGACCTATCCGAGTGATTTGGCTGCGATTCAGTTTGACCGCAGTGGCACGACCCATATTGGTAAATTTGTGATTAACCACAGTTTTATTTTGCCGGGTTTGATCGGTGTGACGACTGCGTGTATTTTTGGTTATATTTTTGCCAGTATGCGTGGTTTTGTCTGATGCAGACATGGGTTTAACCGTTTGATGTGTCGCCGCCCAAGTGAACTTGGGCGGTCAGATTGCTGACAAACCTCATGTCTTGAATTTCAGCACAAAATCTAAGAAAAAATAACGTCATACCCGCGCAGGCGGGTATCCAGAGATTCCAATAAAAACAATAAGTTAGAGTAACAAACTAGATTCCCGCTAAAACCATGCGGGAATGACGGAATTCTTTTTAAGAAAAAGTGCCACTTTGTCAACAGCCTCGCCGCCCAAGTGAACTTGGGCGGTTTTCTTTCGGGAGCGGATGAAAAACCAATCCTTGTGCCATGAATCTGTAATTTCACCTGTATCACGGTGTACAATGCGGCGGTTAATTATTTACTAAAAAATGTCTTTGAATACGGTCAAATACTCAGTTATGGATCAAGTCGCTCACTACTTCGCCGTCATTGGCAATCCGATTGCCCACAGCAAATCGCCTGAAATTCATGCGCAGTTTGCTGCGCAGTTTGGTATGGCGCTGCGTTACGAACGCATATTGGCGCCGGTCGATGCTTTTACGCAAACAGTTGATGCTTTGCGTGCGCAGGGTTTGCGTGGTTGCAACGTCACCGTGCCGTTTAAATTGGATGCGTTTACCTATGCGCGGGAGCGCTCGTCCGATGTGGTTTGGGCAGGCGCGAGCAATACTTTGAGTTTTTCCGGCGAGATGGTTAAAGCCGATAATACCGATGGTGTGGGCTTGGTGCGTGACATCACGCGGAATTTGGGTGTGGCGCTTAGAGGTAAAAATATTCTGCTGCTGGGTGCGGGCGGAGCCGCGCGTGGCGTGCTGCGTCCAATTTTGAACGAACAACCGGCGTGCGTCACAGTGAAAAACCGCAGCTTGGATAAGGCGCAGGCTTGGTTGGCCGAGATTGAAAAAAACGCTGATTTCAGCGAGGTTGTGGGCGCGTGCGATGTGTCGGTGTGCGCGTGGGATGACGCGAGATTGAATATGTATGATGTGGTGATTAACGCCACCGCGAGCGGTTTATCCGATGCGTTTAATCCGCCATCGGGTGTGGCATTCGCCTCTGGCGCGCTGGCGTATGACATGATGTATGGCAAGCAAACGGCGTTTCTCGCATGGGCGCAGGCGCAGGGGGCAGAAACGGCGGATGGCTGGGGCATGTTGGTTGAGCAGGCGGCAAAAAGTTTTGAAATCTGGCATGGTGTTGCACCCGACACGGCGCCGTTATTGCAACGTGGGGCGTGATATGTGGCGTTATTGGCTCAAACCGTATGTTTATTCGCTGGTCGCGATTTTTGTGGTATTCCAGATGTGGTGCGTGGCGTGGTTGGCGCTGTACGGCGTGGGCTTGCATCCGTTCACGGCGTTTATGAAAGCCGAGCAAATGCGCCTGATTCCGGCGAAAGGGCAGTTTCTTTTAGAACGCGATTGGCGCAGTTACAGCGAGATTTCGGATAATCTGAAAAAAGCCGTGGTGACCTCTGAGGATGCGGGTTTTGTAGAGCATGATGGCGTGGATTGGAGTGCCATTGAAACCGCGAAAAAACGCAACGAGCGACGCGGGAAAATCATTTCAGGTGGCTCGACCATCTCGATGCAGTTGACGAAAAACCTATTTCTCTCATCCAACCGCAGTTATCTGCGCAAGGCTGAGGAAATCGGCATGACGTACGTCATGGAGCTGATGCTGCCCAAAGATAAAATCCTCGAAATTTACCTGAACTCGGTGGAGTGGGGCGAGGGCGTGTTTGGCGCGCAGGCGGCGGCGCGACATTATTTCAACCGCGATGCCAGCCAGCTCACCGCGCAGCAGGCGGCGAAACTGGCGGTGATGTTGCCCGCGCCGAAGTTTTATGATGCCAATCGCAAACACCGCAATCTCGGACGGCGTGCGAACGTGATTTTGCGGCGCATGGGTGGCGCGCAGATTCCGGATGACGAGGGGATTTAATTGGCGCGTCATACAGAACCGTTACCATCGCGCTTTGCGGGTTTGAATCCGCAGCATTGGGGTAAGCCGACGGCTTACGCCGCGCTGGCTGTGTCTATGATGCTGGTCGGTGCGTATGTCGCGCTGTCTAAAGAACTGCTCACGGTGTTTCCGCCGTTTGCGCTGGCGTGGGTGCGCTTCTTGATCGCGGCGCTGTTCATGGCGCCGTGGCTTTTGACTTGGCGTGGCAAGGTCGCGCAAGTGCCGCGCCATGACCGCTGGGTATTGTTCGGCATGTCGTTTTTTGGCAATTTTTTGTTCACGCTTTGTATGCTGTACGGCGTGGCGCATACCTCGGCGACGGCGGCGGGCATCATTATGAGCTTGCTGCCTGCGGTGATTGCGCTGATTTCGGCGTGGGTGCTGCGCGAGCATTTGACCCGAAGCGGTGGCTTGACTATCATGCTGGCGGTATTGGGCGTGATGAGTTTGAGCTTGAATAAGAACGATGCGGGGCAGTCACTGCTGGGCAATACGATGATGGTGGGTGCGTTGCTGTGCGAGGCGTTTTATGTGGTCGGCGCGAAATATTTGAGCAAAGGCTATTCGCCCAAGCAGGTGGCGGTGGCGATGAATACTTTCGGACTGATTTTGACCACGCCTTTGGCGCTGACCCAACTGGGCGATGTGGCGTGGTCGCAGATCTCCGTTGCACGTTGGGCGTTGATGGTGTTTTACGCGGTTGCGGCGAGCCAAATTGCGCCGTGGTTGTGGTTTAATGGTTTAAAATGGATACCCGCTAACCGCGCCGGTGTGATGACGGTTGCGTTACCGTTGACCGCCGCCATCATCGGCGTGACGTGGTTTCGTGAGGTATGGACGATTTATCATACGGTGGCGTTCGCATGTGCGCTCTCGGGAATCGTGCTGATGGCGTTTTCAAAATCAACTGAGCAGTCGCACCCACATTAATAACGAATTATGTGAATAAAAATATGGCCGATTCAGACAAAATCTTCGATCCGAACAATCCGCTGGATGAACAGGACGGCAAATCCAAAATGGAGCCGGAGCAACATTTCGAGACCGAGCAGGCTGCTCAGGCGCTCGATATGGTGCATACCTTGTTGGATTGGCGCGAAGCACACATACGCGGTACGGTCACCGATATGAATGAGCTGATGACGGTCAATGCGCACGCGGATACTGAAATGCGTTGGGTGCTCGATGGCCTGCACCCTGCGGATATAGCCTATGTGCTCGAAGCTTTGCCGCTGGATGATCGTCTGCACGTTTGGGGTTTGGTCGATCCCGAGCGTGACGGTGACATTTTGCTCGAAGTTTCCGACTCGGTGCGTGAAACGCTGATTGCCAATATGAGCCGCCAAGAGATGGTGGCGGCCACGAAAAACCTCGATACCGACGAGATCGCCGATTTGGCCGACGACTTACCGCGCGAAGTGGTCGAAGAGGTTGCGGAAAGTCTACCGCTCGAAGAGCGTGCGCAGTTACGCGCCGCGATGAGTTACCCCGACGACGCGGTCGGCGCAGCGATGGACTACGATATGCTGACCACCTCGCCGAGCGTCACTTTAGACATGGTTTTGCGTCAATTACGCGGCATGGACGCATTGCCTGAGCAAACCGATCAAATTTTCGTCGTCGATGATGAAAACCTATTTCTCGGGCGCTTGAGTTTGAACCGCCTATTGGTCAATCAGCCCGATGTGCTGGTCGGCGACGTCATGCGCAAAGAAGTGTTTCAGCTTAATCCGCTGGACGAAATGGACGACGCGGCGCAGGCATTCGAGCGTTATGACTTGGTTAGCGCGCCCGTGGTCGATGGGCAAGGGCGCTTGGTCGGGCGGCTCACCATTGACGAAGTCGTTGACGCGATTCGTGAGCAGGGTGACGCCGATGTCCTCGCGCAAGTCGGTTTGAAAGAAGAACAAGATATTTTCTCCAGCGTGATCAACGCCGTGCGCAACCGCGCGCCGTGGCTGCTGGTCAATCTCTGCACCGCCGGTTTCGCCTCCTACGTCGCCTCGCGCTTTGAAAACACCGTGGCGCACATCGTCGTACTCGCCTTCCTCATGTCCATCGTCGCAGGGATTGGCGGCAACTCGGGCAACCAAACCATGACGCTGGTGATTCGCGCGCTCGCTTTGGGACAGATTACCAGCTCCAATGTGCGCGATTTGATTAAAAAAGAACTCTCCGTGACCGTACTGGCGGGCTTGGCCGGCGGCGTCATCGCCGCGATTTTCGCCTACCTGATTTCAGACAGCATCTCGCTTGCCGCCGTGATGATGGCCTCGATGGTGTGCAATATGCTGGTCGGTGTCAGCGTGGGGATGTTTGTGCCGATCATGCGCGAAAAATTCGGCAAAGACCCTGCGGTGGGATCGAGTGTATTGCTGACCTTTGCCACTGATACGATGGGGTTTTTGATTTTCTTGGGATTGGCAACGGTGTTTTTGTTGTAAATGAAGTTGAGTGGGGTTGTGCTTGAAGTGCATTGGGGCAATTGAGTGATGACTGTTTGTGTTCAAAGCGATGACTAATTGCGCACACATGTTTTTGATCTTTTAATTTAAAACCAATGTTTTATGTTTTTTACAGTGTGTTATGCGTCAAACTCAAGAATGTTATTTGACATGTAACGACACATAACAATAGTTAGCCTTCATCATGTCTGCAATAGATCCGAAGATTAAGATACTTCTTGGTTTTGGCCCTGAAGAGTCGGATAAGGAGGTTCTTTCGAAGTGGAAGGAAATGTCCTCTCGTGTCTGCAAGCCTTGCTGGGAGCTGAAATACTGTCCATATGGCCCACTCGTGGAAAGTTCACCGCTATTGCCACCACTTTTAGACGAAGCTAAGAAACATCACGCATACCTTAAAAACTGTCTTGCAAAAAGCACATACGGTGAAGGCAAAGACGCCAAGCCGTTGGATCGAGAGCGAAAAAAGATATTCGAGAAAATGGTCGCTTCATTTAACGAAGCCAATTACGTCCAAGTCATCCCAGAAGAAATTGCGGAGATGAAGTGCACAGTATTTGGCCATATCTGCCCCGTTGTTTTTGCTGCCGAGGGGTTCACCGAAACGTCCGAAGAGAGGCGCAGCGGGCGCTATCTTCCTTTCAAATTAAAAATGCGCGTGGCTCGTAGAGACAACTACACATGTCAAGAATGCAGCAAACATCTACGGGACGATGAGTTGGAATTTGATCACATCATTCCTGTTGCAAAAGGAGGTAGCTCAGAAGAGCAAAATATCCGGCTTACTTGCTTTGCGTGCAACAGGGACAAGAGCGATAACGTCGAGCTATGAAAGCTAACCCTTCGGTCAAGCGGATGGCCAAACCGCTATGCGGTTTGCCTTCCCTCCGTGCTGCGCACTCCGGCGCCGCTTACCTCAAACGTTAGGTGTCGCTATGAATCCGTGCGATGAGCAAATTCGGCAGTACGAAAGAGACAAGGCTGTAATTGTCGGGTTGCTGAATGAGTACGTTAGTGAACATGGCTGCCCCTGCAATTGGGAGCAGTTCGAGTATTGGGTTAGCAAAGAGAACGGCCCAGGATGGCACGACGAGTACCAAAACATCCTCGCAGAGTCCGCGGTTAACTTGCCGTGTTTTGACCAGAACGCTATTGAACTCGGTTACGACATTCGTGTTACATGCAAGCACTGCGGAAGGAAATGGCACTACACGTCCTACGAATGGCGCATGCTGGCGTATCGAAATCGGCTTGTTCCAGACGATCAACGAGTTCTCAATTCAAAGTTGTTGGTGGGTGGCTGGTTTGCGACAGCCGGATTTGAACCAAAATTAGCAACCGTTCTGTCGTTAGAGCAATGGTATGAGTACATGTCGGGAAACCCTTGTCCCGTACATACCGATAGCGCGTAGGTACGATTAGCGTAGCGTAATCGTACACATGCAGTTTTTTGAATATTTCGCTCTCCGCCGCGTGGCGACTACTTTTTTGCTTGATCAAAAAAGTAGTCAAAAAAATCAAGTACGCGGTAACGCACAGCAATGAGCGCTTGAGTTAGGTCGGTTTGAAACTCGCGCTTGCTTCGCCAGCGCTCAAACAACAAACCGACAATTATATAGGTCGCGTTCATTTGCGTTACAGCGACGATTGGCTCGACTTCGTAATAAACATCGGGTTGTGCCAGCTCCTACGACTGGGGGCGTTTTGTATTTTTAGTGCGTAGGTCGGATACTTGTATCCGATATCAACAGGACAATGGGTGAGGTTTTTTAAAAATCATCTGTTTTGGATACGGTAAACCCACCAAAAATCTTCGCCTTAATTTTTGTCGGATACAAGTATCCGACCTACAGATGTTTGCCCCGTCGCTAATCTACAGCGGTTTGATTTCTGGATATGGTGTTTTTCAACCGTGGTTCAATTGCTTCACAATTTGCGCATACAACGTCGGATTCGCGGCAATCACGGTGGTATCGGCAAAGTCGCATGGCGAGCCGTCCACCGAGGTGATGAGCGCACCGGCTTCACGCGCGATAATCATACCTGCGGCGGCGTCCCACGGTTTGAGTGTGATTTCGTAGTAGCCGTCAAATACGCCGCGAGCGGTGTAGCATAGATCAAGCGCGGCCGAGCCGAGGCGGCGGATGTCGCGCACGTTCGGCAGCATGTAGTTCATGGCGTTCATCACCCAATCGAAATCTGCGCCGCGCTGGACTTTGCTGTAGGGAAAGCCGGTGGCGATCAGCGCTTGTTGCAAATTGTCCTGTGTGCTGACGTGAATTGCTTGACCGTTCAGGTGCGCGCCTTGTCCGCGTATGGCGCAATACAGTTCATCCAAAATGGGGTTGTAGACCACGCCCATCACGCCTTCGCCTTGCTCGTACACGCCGATGGAGATGGCGACGTGCGGCACGCCGTGGACAAAGTTGGTGGTGCCGTCAATCGGGTCGATGTAGATGGCTTTGTCGAATTTTTGCCCAAAATTGCCTTGATGGGATTCTTCGCCGATGAGGGTGTGTTCGGGGAATGCGGCGCGTAGTTTTTCGATGATGAATTGTTCGGTGGCAACGTCGTATTGGGTCACCAGATCCACCGTGCCTTTGTGGGTGATGTCTTTGTTGGCGGAGAAGCCTTTACGTACGATGGCGCCGGCTTCGAGGGCGGTGTTTTTGAGGATTTCGATGGCGCTGGTGTGATGTGGGATATTCATTTTTATAATCATAAGCAGGTTGTCAGATCTACATATTGTACGCTTTTGCTCGGTATGAATTGTGGATGATGTTCGCAATATTATGGGTGTTCGTGAGCACTTCAGTGGCTGTAGCGAGCGGTCAAATTTTTGGTCTACGTAAAGATGAGGGGGCGATTCCAAAGCGCTTTTTGAAACTGGCTGAAAAATGAGAGGATGTTTGGTAGCCGACATATAAAGCGATTTGTGTCATGCTTTGCTGAGTTGATTGTAGCATTCTGAGTGCAATCAACATACGCACGTCGGTTAACAGACTGTGAAATTGCTTACCCTCTTCACGGAGTCGACGACGCAAGGTTGATTCGCTAACGGCCAAATGTTGTGCAATCATGTGCATATGCCAATCTTCAGTTACATTTCGGGCAATGATGTGGCGCACTTTTTGTTCCCAACTGAGGGTGTGTAGTGGTGCAAAGCGACCAATGTGAATACCGAGCCAAATCAGTATCTCGCTAACACGGTGACGCGCAATGCACTCGGGCAAGTCCGTATTGCTGAGAGCTTGGGTCGCTTGCCCAAAGGCATAGCTAAATTCTGTATCCATCTGTGGGATTGATTGCGATGAGTAGATGATTGGCTGAGTCGGATGTTGTTCGGCGTAGGCGCTGATCAATGAGGTATCCCATGTCAACCACTGTGCTGAGTACACCCCTTTGGCTGAGATTTGATCACATACATCAATGTGTTGCCCACCTGCGATGGCTATACCTGAGCCTGCGTGAATGGTGTGTTGCGCATTTTGACAGCGTAGGGTTTTTGTGCCATCTTGTACCACAATCAATATCGGCTGCTCGACAAACAGGCGTTTGAATTCAAACGCCTGCGTCTGCCTGATGCTGGCACTCAAGCCGACATTTGGGCGTATTGTGATGTGTGGATCAAAAGAGTCAAATGAATTCATTAGATGACTCACCTAATTGTTCGTTCATCAACGTTTGCCCCGTATTGTGGTGCTGGCTTTGCCCAAACTATTGGCGTAGCTCATAAAACCGACCATTGCGGGCGTGGCAAATGGTGGTAAATCTAGTTTATCTACTTTGAGTGCATGGACGGTGATGACGTAGCGATGCGCTTGACCTACTGGTGGGCAAATACCGCTGTAGCCAGCTTGACCACTATCACCTTTGATCGAAATGGCGTCTTTGGGCAGTGATCCTGTTGAACTGGCTCCAGCGGGTAAGCCACTCACATTGGCAGGAATGTTGGCCACAACCCAGTGCCACCAACCAGAACCAGTTGGTGCATCGCGGTCATACACTGTGACCACAAAACTTTTGGTACCTTCTGGCGCGTTTTTCCAGCTGATTTGTGGTGACAGATTTTCGCCTGTACAACCCATGACATTGGCAAATTGGGCTTGAGTGAAGTGGCCTTTGACCGTGCTCTGAGTGCTTACTGAGAATGGCGCAGCTGGCTTGGTTTTTGATTGTGTGGCGGCTTGTGCATTCAGTGTTGTACAGACAACACATGCGGCGACACCGAGTTGCTTGAGGTATTTCATGATTGATCCTTTTTGGGGTTAGAGATTTTTATTATGCCTATGATCGTGCATGCTGATTATCTGATTTTAAGCAATTACTGTCGTTTTTCAGTCAATTGAATGATTTTTTGCCCAATGATGTGATTGAAAAAGCAAATTTTATGTGCTTGCCTTTTTTAGGAGGTTACGGAGCACAGTGTTGCAGCGCCATCACTTTTCGATACCACGCGTGGAAGTGTTGCATGCCGTCTTCCATCGGGCTTTGGTACGGGCCGACTTCGTTGTCACCGCGTTCATAGAGTGCTTTGCGTCCTTGATCCATGCGCTCACCAATTTCGTCGTCTTCGATCACGGTTTCCATATAGGCGTTGCGTTGCGCGTCCATGTAGTCGGGTTCAAAGGCGACGATGTCGTCGTTGTAGTAGTATTCGACGACATTGAGGGTTTTGTCCAAACCTTGTGGATAGAGGGTCGAGACGATGAGTGTGTTTGGATACCATTCGACCATGACGTTCGGGTAGTAGGTGAGCCAAATCGCGCCGTGCGCCGGTGGTGCGCCGTTTTGGTATTTGAGTACCTCATCGTGCCATTTTTGATAGGCGGGTGAGCCGGGTTTGGCGAGCTGCTTGAATACGCCGACGGTTTGCACGCTGTACTGTTCGCCAAACTGCCATGCGAGATCGTCGCAGGTGACGAATCCGCTCAGTCCGGGGTGAAACGGTGCGACGTGGTAGTCCTCCAGATAGACTTCGATGAAGGTTTTCCAATTGTAGTTGCAGGTGTGTTGTTCAATGCGACCCAGTGCGTAGCCATCGAAATTGAGTGTGTCGGCGACACCTAAATTGGCTAAATCACGCGCCACTTGCGATTCGCTACCACCTTTGAACAGCATACCGTTCCAGCTTTGTACCGGCGTTTGGTGTAGATTCAGGCAGGGATCATCGGCAAAATGCGGCGCGCCGAGCAGTTTGCCCTCGCGGTTGTAGGTCCAGCGATGCAGCGGGCAGACGATGTTTTGCGCGTTGCCACGGTCGGTCAGCATGAGCGCTTGGCGATGACGGCAGACGTTGGACAGCAGGCGAACTTGGCCTTTGTCACGAATCAATGCGCGGCCGTTTTGTTCAGAGGCGAGGACTTGATAGTCGCCATCGTTCGGGACCATCAGCTCGTGACCGACGTATTGCGGGCGGTTTTTGAATAGGGTTTCGAGTTCGCGCTGGTACAAGGCTTCGTCGAAGTAGACCGAGACGGGCAGTTGCGTTTGCCCCATGGTGAATTGTGTTGGATTACCCAGATGGGTCATGGTTTTATCCCTTAGTAAGTCCGGCGTCTGCGATGGCAGAGCAGTCCCGGCGGTCATGTCCACGGATGGACAGCCATTCGTCTGGTAAACGGTGTGTATCCCAAGGGAGGGAGCACCTAAACAAACAGGTAAATTATAGCTGGGATGGTTGATTTTTAGGGTGTTTTTGGAAATTTTGGCTTGGATGAACGTGGTTTTAAGCTGTCGGATTTGGGCTTTTTGTCGTAAAATAACGAATTATTGTTGCGACGCGTCTGTGTGTCGTATTGTTAACCATCGAGGGTGTTATGGCGACTGCCAAAAATTTGCAAAAAACGCCTGCTGATTTTGAATCGGCCATGCGTGAGTTGGAGCAGTTGATCGCCGGTATGGAAAGTGGTGACTTGCCGCTGGAGGCCTCATTGCAGGCGTATCAGCGCGGGGCGTTTTTGGTTAAATATTGTCAAACGCAACTGCAAAAGGTGCAAGAACAGGTGAAAATTGTTGAGGCCGATATGGTGCGCCCGTTTGAGTTGAATGAGGATGAGGCATGATGCACTCGCTCGCGTCCACGGTATCATCCAATCTAACCATCCGTGGTGATGCGCAGGCGTTTGATGCGTGGGCAAAACAGATGCGCCCACAGGTCGAACAGGCGCTGGCTGATGGTTTAGCGGTCTATGCCGAGCATGCTGTGGCGGTGCATTCGCCATTGTTATCAGCAATGCGGCACGGCGTGATGAATGGCGGCAAACGCGTGCGTGCTTTGGCAGCACTGGCGGCGGCTCAATTGGTCGGTGGTGCGCCAGTGGTCGCGATGCAGATTGCTGTTGCTTTAGAGTATATTCACGCCTATTCGCTGATTCACGATGATTTGCCGTGCATGGATGATGATGATCTGCGGCGCGGGCAGCCTACCGTGCACATTGTGTATGGGCAGGCACAGGCGTTGTTGGCGGGTGATGCGTTGCAAACACTGGCGTTTGATGTGCTGGCGCATGAGCAGTTGGGTTCGCACTTGTCTGCGCAGGCGCAAGTTGATTTGATCCGCACCTTGGCGCGTGCGTCGGGCGTTGCGGGGATGGCGGGCGGCCAAGCGATTGACTGCCACCATGTTGGTCAGGCATTGACCGGTGATACCATGCAAACCATGCACCGCCTGAAAACCGGCGCATTGCTTCATGCCAGCGTGATGATGGGCGCGATGTGCGGCAAAAATCCTTTGTCAGCGGCGCAAACGGCGTCATTGTCGGGTTTTGCCGATGATTTGGGCTTGTTGTTCCAAGTGGTGGATGATATTTTGGATGTGTCGCAAGACACCGCGACTTTGGGCAAAACGGCGGGCAAAGACGCGAATGCGAATAAACCGACGTATGTTCAAGCCTTGGGCATTGATGGCGCACGCGCGCACGCGCAAAGATTGTACGAAGATGCGCTCATATATTTAAATCAGATCAATACGGCGGACGAATACACACAAGGCGTGCAGTATTTGGCTGATTTGACGGCGTATTGCCATGAGAGATTATTTTAAATAACGACTATGAATAGCACAGCACACAACGCTCCGATTCTCCCCAATATCGCCTCACCGGCTGATGTGCGCACACTTTCGCGCGAACAGCTCGGGCAATTGACGGAGGAATTGCGCGCATTTATCCTCAACTCGGTTGCGAAAACGGGTGGCCATCTGTCCTCCAATCTCGGTACGGTCGAGTTGACCATTGCCCTGCATCATGTGTTCAACACACCGGATGACAAAATCGTTTGGGACGTGGGGCATCAAAGTTACGGCCATAAAATCCTCACGGGACGGCGTGAGCAGATGGCGCATTTGCGTCAAATTGACGGGATTTCGGGCTTTCCCAAGCGCGCCGAATCCGAATACGATACATTTGGCACGGGGCACTCATCCACCAGTATTTCCGCCGCGCTCGGTATGGCGGTGGCGGCGCGTGAATTGAAACAATCACAACGTCAGCACATCGCCGTGATCGGTGATGGTGCGCTCACCGGCGGTATGGCGTTTGAAGCGATGAACAATGCGGGCGTGACCGAGGGCATCAATCTACTGGTGATTTTGAACGACAACGACATGTCGATTTCACCGCCGGTGGGCGCGCTCAATCGTCATTTGGCGAAAATCATGAGCGGGCGTCTGGTTTCCGGTGCGCGTGAAAAGCTCAAACAGGTGTTGCAAGGCGCGCCCGGCGTGCTCGAATTTGCCCGCCGCTTTGAGGAGCACACCAAAGGGATGTTTGTACCGGCAACCATGTTTGAAGCGTTTGGTTTGAACTACATCGGGCCGATTGACGGGCATGATTTGGACTCGTTGATTCCGACGCTGAACAACATTAAGCAACTCGGCGGCGTGCAGTTCCTACACGTCGTGACGAAAAAAGGCAACGGCTATCCGTATGCCGAACAAGACCCGATTTCCTACCACGGACCGGCCAAATTTGACCCGAGTTTGGGCATTGTGCGCATTGAAACGCCGGATGCGCCGGTCAAGCAGACCTTTACGCAGGTGTTTGGCCGTTGGATTTGCGATATGGCCGAGGCTGATGACAAACTCATCGGCATCACACCAGCGATGCGCGAAGGTTCGGGCTTGGTCGAATTTGAAGCGAAATTTCCCACCCGTTATTTTGACGTCGGCATTGCCGAGCAACACGCGGCAACGTTTGCCGCAGGTATTGCGTGCGACGACATGAAGCCGGTTTTGGCGATTTATTCCACCTTCATGCAACGTGCGTATGACCAGATTATCCATGATATTGCTTTGCAAAATTTGGATGTGACCTTCGCCGTAGATCGCGCGGGTCTGGTCGGAGCAGACGGTGCGACGCACGCAGGGGCGTATGATGTGGCGTATATGCGCTGTATTCCGAATATTATGATTGCCACGCCGTCGGATGAAGCAGAATGCCGCGCATTATTAACCACGGCGTATCAATACAATGGCCCTGCGGCAGTGCGCTATCCGCGTGGTTCGGGCACGGGCATTGATGTGCCGACGAGTTTGGATGCGTTGCCATTGGGTAAAGCCCATGTGCTGCGCCACAGTGGCAAAAATCAGGGTGCAACCGCGATTTTGGCCTTTGGAACCTTGCTGCACCACGCGCATTCAGTCGCAGAAGCGAGCGATGCAACGCTGGTTGATATGCGCTGGGTCAAGCCATTGGATGAACAACTGCTGCATGAATTGCTCAAAACCCATACCCACATCGTCACCGTTGAGGACTCGTGCATTGCTGGTGGTGCGGGCAGCGCGGTCGCTGAGTGGTGCGTGGCAAACGGCTATGCGCCGAAATTCCTGCATCTGGGCTTGCCGGATGCGTTCATTGATCAAGGCGATGTCAACCTGATTTATCAGCGCTTGGGTTTGGATGCCGAATCGGTCACAAGCAAGGTTATGCAATTTGTGGCATAGTTCTACTTGAGAACAGTTCTCAATTCAAAAAATACTGTTGTGCAGCGGTCGGAGCGAGGCTTCGATGTGCGTTACGGTGTTGAGAGCGCCCATGATTTAATGAACACAACGATTGAAACGATACAATGACACATTCACACATTCCTGATATTCAAAGTAGCCATGACCCGCGCAATATGGTGATCGCGCGCGTGGGCATCAAAGACGTGCGCTTTCCGATGATGATTGACCTCGGTACGGGCGCGCAGGCGACGATTGGACAATACCAATTGACCGTCAAACTGCCAGCGGACAAAAAAGGCACGCACATGTCGCGCTTCATCTCTCTGCTGGAGGAGCACAGCGAAGCCTTTTCACTCAATCGTTTTCAAGCCTTGACGGTGGATATGCTGACGCGATTGGAAGCCGAAGAAGGCGACATCATTGTGCATTTCCCCTATTTCATCAAAAAAACCGCACCAGTTTCTGGCATCCAAAGTCTGATGGACTACGAAATCACGCTCAAAGGCACGGCGGACACACACGGCGCGCGCGTGCAATTATCCGTACTGATTCCGATGACCAGCCTGTGCCCGTGCTCCAAACAAATTTCCGACTACGGCGCGCACAATCAGCGCTCGCACGTCACCTTGCACATGGACTTGGCGGCTGAGGCATTGGCTGGATTTGATGTACATCATCTGATCCGCGAAGTCGAACAACAAGGCTCCTGCGATTTATACGGTTTGCTCAAGCGCCCCGACGAAAAATACGTCACTGAGCGCGCGTATGACAACCCGAAATTTGTCGAAGACTTGGTGCGTGATGTGGCGGGCGTGTTGCGCGCGCAGACCGGTGTGAGCGCATTCACTGTCGAAGCGGAAAACTTCGAATCGATTCACAACCACTCGGCCTACGCATACATTAATTCCACCGATTTATAAGCCGTTCGCTAAAATACCTGCGACGTATTGCCGCGCTCCATGATGTGGCAATACGTGCCACTTGAAGGATTTTACGTTCGGCCAGATCAATGGGTCACATAGAACGGGAACCATCATGGCAACTATTTTAGCAATCCACCCCGAATCTCCACAGGCGCGTCTGATCGCGCAAGCCGTTGACGTGATTGAGCGCAACGGCGTCATCGTCTACCCGACCGATTCCGGCTATGCGCTCGGCTGTCGGCTTGGCGACCGCGACGCGATGGAGCGAATTTTACAGATTCGCCAAATCGAACTCTCACACCACCTCACGCTGGTCTGTCACGACCTATCCGAACTCGGACAATACGCGCGTGTCGATAACCAACAATACCGTCTGCTCAAACAACTCACACCGGGTGCGTATACCTTCATCCTGCCCGCGACCAAAGAAGTCCCGCGCCGCACGCTGCATCCCAAACGAGCTACCATCGGCCTGCGCGTGCCTGATCACCCAGTGGCGCAAGCGCTATTGAAAGCGCTGGGTGAACCGATTCTGTCCTGCACCCTGATGCTGCCCGATGACGACGTACCACTGAGCGATGCTGACGACATCATGGACAAAATCGGCAAGCGGGTTGACCTGATTATCGATTCGGGATATTGCGAACCCGAGTCCACCACCGTGTTGGATTTGACCGAGGAGGAGATTGTGGTGGTGCGTGAGGGTAAGGGTGACTTGAGTCGGGTGTAATTATCTTACTGTAAATTAAAATCAGTAGTGATGTATTGAGTCTTTTCTTTTAGTTTGCTTTCAGATCAATTAGGCAGTATTAAATGGGTAAAATTTTTGATAAAAGTAGCGAGGGATGTCTGTCAGCATTTTGTGATGCAACTTTACGTTCTCAAGAGGTTTGGACTACGGAGCATTTTTTAAGACAATTAAGATATTGGCTTAAGTTAGATTTTCGTGAGATTTCAGAAGAGGATTTGTTACAACCTGATTTTTTAGCCAGAGTCACTGCATATTTAGAGTATCAATTAAAACAAAGCAAGAAAAACGATATATCGCTAATCTTGCAAGATGTTGGAGTTTTTCAAGGAAAAGATCTAGTAGCTGATATTAGGTATGGTTGGGATATCTCTTCTGGTTACGGTCAAAGAATTAAAAAGAATGAAATGCCACCGTTGAGTTATGCTTTCACTGTATCTCATGTTGAAGAATATATTAAAGTTTCGGGTCGTCGTTATCAGAAGCTTTATGAGCTTCTTCAAGATGTTTCTGTAAGTTATTTAGAAAAAAAATTTATCAGGGTATGGTTAGAAAATTATTATTCACCAACTGCTCCTGCTCTTATTCCGGAGGTGCATAGATTCTCTCTCGCAGGTGAAAAATGTGGGAGTAGGTCCTTTTTTTATCATGACAAAAATAATTGGGGGCGTAAGGGGAGGCTTGATTTTCTTATCTATAACTCTCGCAAATCTGAAGCAATGTTTATTGAATTGGATGGGGCTGACTTTCATAAAACTAAAGAACAGCAGCAGGTTGATGCTTTGAAACGCAATATTTGTGCAGAGTCTAATATTCCACTGAAGGTGTTTACTTATGAAGATGTTGAAAATCGAATTGATAGTGTCTTTAATTCGCTGGACTCCCTATTAAAAAGTCAATAATAAGCCATATATTTTCAATTCCTACCTTTTTATACATCCGGTGCAATAGTGTTTTATTGCACCCTACAAAATTATGGATTTGAGTGATGATCTTTCAATAGCGTGATTTTAGGTGTTCTCTATTGTGGATGTGGTTTAAGTAGGGGCGGGTTTGAAACCCGCCCCTACGATGTTCCAACGATATTGAAAACGATTCTACCCTATGAGTTTTCAACCGTCTGCGCAAACTCAATCAATAACTGAATGCTGACATTGCCATTCCATTCGTTGCGCTGCATTTGATAGGCGCAGTGAATCGGCGAGGGCATTTCCTGTGCGTGAAAGAACCAAATGGCGCTGTAGGTCACGCCATGCGCATTGCGCAGGGTGAGTTTGAGGTGCGCGTCTTTTAAAACCCGCTGTTCAACGATGTCAAACATACCTTCAAACAGCGGCGGGGCGAAGCCTTGCCCCCAGACTTGGGCGTTGATCGCCTCGATATTATCCAGCGTCATATCCTGTGGCGCGAGTTCGCCATCGGTCAGGATTTGTTTGATGAATGCTTCGGGTTCGCTCATGGCGAGTACGGCTCGCTCAAATGTGGCTTTGAACAATTCGTAGTGTTCGCGCACGATGGTCAGTCCAGCAGCCATCGCGTGCCCGCCGAATTTGACGATGGTGTCGGGTGCGTTTTTGTTGACCCAGTCGAGCACGTCGCGCAGGTGAATGCCGGCAATTGAACGCCCCGAGCCTTTGAGAAACTCCTGTCCATCGGGCGCGAATACGATGGTCGGGCGGTGGTATTTTTCTTTCAGTCGTCCGGCGACGATGCCGATGACGCCTTGGTGAAATTCTTCGTGTACCACGCAAATGCTGTTGTGTGCCTCAACGGTCAACGCGGAGAGGTTAACCTCCGCATCCTCGCGCATTTGTTTTTCAATCGCTTTGCGCTCGTCGTTCATCTCGTTCAATGCCTGCGCGAGTTGCTCGGCTTCGTGCGCCGAATCGCTCAGCAGACAGCGGATGCCCAGCGTCATGTCGTCCAATCGTCCGGCGGCGTTCAGCCGTGGGCCGAGGGCAAACCCGAGGTCAAAGGTGGAGGCTTTGCTGAAATCGCGCCCAGCGATCTTAAGCAAGGCGGCGATACCGGCAGACATTTTGCCTTGGCGAATGCGGCGCAAGCCTTGCGCGACCAATATTCGGTTGTTGTGATCGAGTTTGACCACATCGGCGACCGTACCGAGCGCGACCAGATCGAGCAGTTCGGCGAGATTGGGTTCTGCATGAATAAAAGCACCGCGTTGGCGTAATTCAGCGCGGGTGGCGATCAGCACGTAGAACATCACGCCGACACCGGCCAGATTTTTGCTGGAAAACGGACAACCGCGCTGGTTCGGATTGACAATCGCGATGGCGTCGGGCGTTTCATCCGCCGGTAAATGGTGATCGGTAATCAACACGGGCACGCCGAGCGCATTGGCCCGCGCGACGCCGCTGATACTCGCCATGCCATTGTCCACGGTGATGAGTAAATCCGGTTTGGGAAATTCGGGCTGGGTCTGGTGCAAATGCACGGCCAGATCAACGATTTCGGGCGACAGGCCGTAGCCGTAATCGAAACGGTTCGGTACGAGAAAATCAATCTGCGCGCGCGAGCCGAGCGCCGTTGCCAAGCCACGCAAACCGCGCACCGCCACCGCGCAGGCGGTCGCGCCGTCACAGTCATAGTCGGCGATGACCACGAGGTTTTGATGCGTCGTGAGCGCGTCGGCCAGATGTTGCGCAGCGGATTCGATGTGCAGCAGATCAGCGGGCGGCAGTAAATGTGCGAAGTCCAGCACGGCGTCCTGCGCCGTATGTACGCCACGCGCGGCCAGTAGCCGTGCGAGCAGCGGTGAGTAACCATTTGCTTGCAAACTCTGCGCGTCAGCGGGGCGAAAATCCCGTGCCAAAATCACCGTCATACGCCATCCTCACAGCAGTGTTGCGTGAGCCAAGTAAATGGAGTTGTATCGTTGGCAAGCGACTTGTGGCGCCATTGGTGCTGGATTTTTTGCCAAATAGTCAGCGGCGTAAACTCAAACTGATGCGCGCAGGCGTATGGCGTGTCGGTCAAAATGCTCAGGTGCGCGGTTTTACCCGCGCGCAAGGCAGCGGCCACGGGTGCGAACAGGTGCGTCAATTCGTCCAAATCGCTGGCAAAAGTGATGCGCGGTATTGGGGTGCTCAAAAACGTCGTTTGCGCCACTAAGTCCGCAGGAATTTGTTCGGCGCGTGCATTTTGATCCAGCCAAAAACTGTTGATTGGGCGTGCGCCACGCGCTGTGCGCGCCTGATTGATCGGATGGGTGTGCAACAGCATTTGCAGCTCGGTCAGCAGGGTTTGCCAGCGTTTCAGATCGTGCCCTTGCGGCAAAAATGCCTCCAACATATCGCTTTGCGCATAGGCCAAACTCGGCGCGTGGTAATCAAAACCATTGGGCGCGCGGATGTAGGCGACGGTTTCATTGTCTGCGGTCGTGATCGTCCAGCCCAATTCACTCAACCACGGCTGTACGGTCTGAAAAATCGCTTGCCAATCGCTCAAATCCTGCGCTGAAGGGTTGATTTCCTTACTCTCGCCATAAATGTTGTGTACATTCACGTGGTCGCGCGCCGCCGCCCAGTACACCGGCGTCAGGCGCAACCATGTGGCCGTTGATGCGTGGGCGATGTCCTCGCGTGCGGCGGGGATGTTGGCTCGGGCGGCGAGTAAGGGCGCAAGCCCCAAATCCGCCGACAGACCGCGTTGTACCAGTTCAAAACACACATCGGCAGTGTGAATCGGCTGTGTTGATAATGTGTCATCGTGGTGGTGATAGCGGGTGGCGTTGAGCAGATGCAGGTCGGCGTATCGAGTGGATGCGCGCTCCTGTGGCGAGAGCGCTGACCAGAGCGCGTCAAAAAAGCGCGCGTCGGTCGCTTGTAGGTAAAAAACGTGGGAATCAGGGGTATCAAAGCTCATGGAATGGGTATTTAGCGCGAAGTCATAGGCTAAGAATGATAAACTATTGCCTTTGTTTTGGGTACGCCTTTGCGCCAAAACCTCGGAATTTCGGATTACAGACAACAGGAACTATATGAATTGGTCGTTTGAGTGGTTACTCGGTTGGCGTTACACCAGCGTTTCGCGTGGTGCGCACAAAAACCGCTTCATCTCGTTTATCTCCATCCTCTCGATGATCGGCATTATTCTGGGCGTGGCCGCGCTCATCATTGTGCTGTCGGTGATGAATGGTTTTCAAAAAGAAGTGCGCGAAAAAATGCTCTCCGTTATCCCGCACATTCAAGTTTATGCCGCGCCCAACACGCCGGAAGGCTGGGAGCAACCGCTTTCACAGCTCATCGCCAAAAACCCGCAAGTACAGGGCGTCGCGCCGTATATGAGCAGCCAATCCATCATCTTGCATCAAGGCGATATGCTCGGCGTGAAGGTCGAAGGCATTGACCCGACACAGGAAAATCAAGTATCCGATGTGGGTAAAAAATTGATCGCCGGTGGCTTGGACGGTTTGGAGGATGGCAGTTTCAACATCGTTTTGGGCGTCGAACTCGCACGCACGCTCGGGCTACAAACCGGCCCGAATCAGTTCGATTTGGGTAAAGAAGTCACGCTACTCGCGCCGGAAGCCAATGTCACCGTCGCCGGCATGATGCCACGGATGCGCGAATTTAAAGTCGTAGGCATTGTCAGTTCAGGCCATTTTGAAATCGACAACTCATTTGCCTATATTCACGTTGGCGACGCCACGCGCCTATTCCGCGATGGCAATCGTGGCCTGCGCGTCAAAGTGAACGACATGGAGCAAGCGCAAAAAGTCGGTATGCAAATTGAAACAGCCGCTGAAAAAGGCGGTTTTCATGTGCTGTCGCGCGACTGGACCACCATCAACCCCGCGTGGTTCTCCGCCGTCAAAACCGAAAAAACCATGATGACCATCATCCTGCTCATCATCACCATTGTCGCCGGTTTTAACCTCGTTTCCATGCTCGTCATGACCGTAAACGAAAAGCAAGCTGACATCGCCATCCTGCGCACGCAGGGCGCATCACGGCGCAGCATTATGAAAATATTCATGATACAGGGTGCACTGATTGGCGGATTGGGTACGCTCATCGGCGTGGCTTTGGGCATACTCGTCGCCGCCAACATCGGCTCAATCGTCTCGGGTATTGAGCATCTGTTGGGTATGGAATTATTGCCAAAAGGTGTGTACTTCATCAACCGCATGCCATCCGATATTCGCTGGCAAGAGGTCGTCACCATCGCGCTGGTCAGCTTTGGCCTGAGCCTGCTCGCCACCATCTATCCGAGCCGAAAAGCCGCCGCAGTCGAGCCAGCGCGTGCATTGCGCTATGAATAAAAGGATCAGCCCATCATGAACAATACCGTATCCAGCGTACTGTCCGCGCAAGGCGTGAGCAAATCCTTCACCGACAATGATTTGTCGGTACACGTCCTCAAATCCGCCTCGATCGAGGTTCAGCGTGGCGAATGCGTCGCCATCATCGGCTCGTCCGGCTCAGGCAAATCCACTTTGCTGCATGTGCTCGGCGGACTCGATTTACCCGACAGCGGCGAAGTCAGCTTGCTTGGCAAAAGCTACTCCAAACTCTCGGACAATGAGCGCAACGTCGTGCGCAATCAAAACCTCGGCTTCGTGTACCAATTTCACCACCTGCTGCCCGAGTTATCGGCGCTGGACAACGTCGCCATGCCGCTGCTGATTCGCCGCATGAAGCGCGCCGATGCGCACGCCAAAGCCCGCGCCATCCTTGAAAAAGTCGGCCTCGGCGAGCGCGTCGCACATCTGCCCAGCCAACTGTCCGGCGGTGAACGCCAGCGCGTCGCGATTGCCCGTGCATTAGTGACTGAACCGGCCTGTGTGCTCGCCGATGAGCCGACCGGTAACCTTGATCGCGAAACCGCCGAACGCGTGTTCGCCCTTGTGCGCCAACTCGCGCGCGAACTGGGCATTGCCTTCATCCTCGTGTCGCATGATTTGAACTTGGCCAAAGCGACGGATCGGGTGCTGGAGTTACGCGATGGGGCGCTCAATGAGGTGCGTTTGTAATCAAATAGGCGATGAGTTACATTCATCGCCTCAGATTGCTGACAAACTCTGACTTTGAAATTCAGCACAAAATCTAAGAAAAATGACGTCATACCCGCGAGATTTTAGCGGGTATCCAGATCGATATTCTCATTTCGTGGGCATAACCCACGCTGTATCTGATACGTTCCCACGCTGGAGCGTGGGAACGAGAGTGATTTTCTTTTTATTTTGTTGACCATGATTAGGGCATGAACTGTTTTTGGGTGGTTTGTGTCCATTGCAGGTGCTTCTTCCAAAAACTCAGCAGGCGATTCATGGCGCGTCGTGTCAACCAAAAGCCGAGTATTCCGACGAATGCAGTGAACAGCCCTGTGAATAGTTGTGACCAAAATCCCGGTTTTTGTATGGCTGAGATATGGATGGATTCGCCTTCATTATTGTGACCGCTAATTTGACCAATCGAGCCATCGGCCTTTTTCTCAATGGTGAATGTTTCCCCATCCTTCTGGGTATGGATGGTCACCGAGCCATCACTGCCGCGCTCTAATTTAAATGCTTGATTGTCTTTGCCTTTGATGTCGATATTCGGTGGCAGAGGACCGATGGATGTGGTGTCAATCAACACAGGGCCGATGCCGCTCGTATTCAAATGGTAGGCATTGATCTGCGGAAAACCAAATAGTTGTTGGCTCAGTAAAGCGAGGGTAAAAACAGTACCGAGTACAGCCAAGATGCCGAAACCAACGCTCAATAACGTGGCGATCACCATGCCAATCAAGACAGGCAGGCTAACGCCAATATTGACCAAACCCAAACTGGCATTGACCGACAGCACATACCACAGGTTTTTAAAGGATTTATTGTGTTGCCATTGTTCAATGTATTGGTTGGCCAATAATTCTTTGGCAATCACGCTCGGATCGCCCAGTCCTGCAATGATATCCGACTCGGAACGCCCATTCGCCAAGCCTTCGGCAAAATGACTCCGGTAATCATTGAGGATGTCGTCGCATTCGGCTGCTGGAAGGTGCTTTAATTCTTGCTTCAGTTGAGCTAAGAATTCGTTTTGATTGGTGATTTTCGTCATGATGGGTCTCCTGTGTGCATTAGTTTTGGTTAAGGAAATGGTTTACGCTGTTGGCGAAGTCTTGCCATTGGGATTGCATGGACTGAAGTTCGGCTTTGCCTAAATCGGTCAATCGATAAAATTTACGCGCCGGTCCTTCGGATGATTCTTGCAAGTAGGTATCGACCCACTGTTGATTTTGTAAACGACGCATCAGTGGATAAATCGTGCCTTCGCTGATGGGTAGGTGTTTTCCAAGGGTCTGTACCATATCGTAGGCATAACTGTCTTGTTGTTTGAGCAGTGCGAGTATGCACATTTCTAATACCCCTTTGCGTAACTGTGTTTGCATGATGCCTCTTTCTTTTGCGATATTTGATGACGTAAGTATATAGCCATGTACCTTGCAATGCAAGGTATTGGTAAAAAATATTTTGAATGTTCTTTAAAGACAAATGACAGAGTGATCTTTTGAACTTGATGAGACGATTTTATCCACTCAATCAACGCGTCATTGATAGACAGTCATTCAACCCGCATCCAAACCTTTCCCTGCGTTTTCTCCACTTCTACTTTTTGCCCTTGAGCGATAAATCGATACGTCAGCAGGCATTCGTGGCGCGGTTGCGAGAGGATGTTCGGGTTGAATACGACGGTGTTGTGGCCTTTGGCATAGCGCGCCGAGCCGGTGATGCAGCCGGGGTGGCCTTCTCGGTGCAGGCGTGCGCCGAGGTTTTGCGCGGCGCTGTAGTCGCTCGGGTGCATGAGCTGCGGATATTGCTCAAGGATGGTGCGCAGATCAAGCAGGGCGGCTTGGCAGTGGACGCGGTAGACTTTGCGTTCGGTGATGATCGGTTCTTTCGGTTCGTGCCAGCCTGCGTCGGTGATGATGCCGTTGAGCCAATGATGGACGGTTTCATATACCGTGGTGGCGACGCTGTCGCTGCCGTACCAGACGCCGAAACTGCCGTCGGAGTAGCGCGATTGTTGCCAGTGTTTGAATGGGTAGCCAATGGCGTTGTCCCAGTCGGCGGTCTCAAAGGGGCGGTGAATCACGGGTGTGGCGGATTGAAAGGTCGGTGGTTTGATGTCGCCCTCAACTTTTTGCGCCAACGCCCAATCGCTCGGCGTGTCGGACAGGTCGTCAAATAAGTCTTGCGAAACGCGAATCGAGGTGATGTTGCGCATGACGTCGCCAGCGGTGTCGGTGAGCGAAACGGCGGACAATGACACATCGGAGAGCGGCATCATGTCATGCTCCACGCGCGCGTTCGAGGTAGGCGCGTACCATCAGTAAACCGGCAAAGCCCCATTCGCGTATGACTTCGACCGGCGTGCGGTTGTCAAATGCGCGGTTGCGCGTGCTCATCCATCCGTAGACCAAATCACGGTTGTGTGGGAACAGTAGACGCAGATTTTTATGAATGCCGAGCAGATGGCCGACGCGTTCATATTGGTCGCGGCTGGTTCCGATGGCTTCGCCTTTACGGTAGCGGGTGAGCGCGGCGCGATTGGTATTGGCCAAACCGAGCAGTGCGGCTTGGTCTTCGGTCGAGAGTTGCCAGTGTTCGAGTAGGGTCATGACCATTTTGGCCAAGGCGCCTTTGTCGTCAGTGGTATCGGTTTGGGCTAAGGTTTTAGGAAGGGCGGTCATCATCAACTCCTCATCAACTCATTTTTTGTTGAGTCAATTATAGCATGTTGTTTCGATTGGAACAAAAAATGTTTCTATAGTTTTGTTTGAGGGTGTTGTTGCTGTGTTTGATGTTATTTGACGGAGCAATTTGGTGGGGTTTGAATAGCCAATTGGGGGCTTTTGCTGTAGTCTGATATTTTTATTTCGGTGGTTTTTAGAGAGCATGAACCATGATTTCCAGTATTTTGTTACTCATTATTTATGTGGCTTTTATCAGTTTGGGCTTGCCTGATGCATTGATCGGTGCGGCGTGGCCATCGATGTATGTCGGTTTGGGCGTGCCGATTTCGTGGGCGGGTGTGATTTCGATGATTGTCGCTGGCGGGACAATCGTGTCCAGTGTGTTGAGTGATCGTCTCATTCGTCGATTTGGCGTGGGGCGAATCACGTTGGTTAGCGTATTGATGACGGCTTTGGCTTTGTTGGGCTTTGCGGTATCGCAGCATTTCATTATGTTGTGCGTGCTGGCGATACCGTTGGGCTTGGGTGCGGGTTCGGTGGATGCGGCGCTGAATAATTATGTGGCGAATCATTATGCGGCCAAACACATGAGTTGGCTGCATTGCTTCTGGGGCGTGGGGGCGACCATCGGGCCGATGGTGATGGCATGGGGCTTATCTCGCTATGATTCATGGCATTTGGGTTATTGGGTGATTGGCCTGCTACAAATGGCCTTGGTCATGGTGTTGTTGGTCTCTCTGCCGTTGTGGCAAAAGGCGTCTATTCAAAATACTTCGTCCAGTGGAGTGGATGGAGCACCGCACAGCGCTGGTGGTGCTTTGTCAATTCGGCAAATCATGCGCTTGAATGGGGTTAAGCCGGTTTTGGCGGCGTTTTTTTGCTACTGCTCGATTGAGGCAAGTTTGGGTTTGTGGGGCGGTAGTTATTTGGTGTTGGTCAAGCAGATTTCGCCAGAGTTGGCGGCGCGTTGGGTGGCGGTGTATTACTTCGGTATTACCTTTGGTCGCTTTTTATCGGGCTTTCTGATGATGTATTGGTCTACGCGGCTGATGATCCGTCTGGGGCAGGGCTTGATTGCGTTGGGTGTGGCCTTGATGATGGTGTCGGCTTTGCCGTTGTTTTATCTGGGGTTCTTTTTGGTCGGTTTGGGTTGCGCACCAATTTTCCCAAGCTTGCTGTATGAAACGCCTAATAATTTTGGCAAACAGTATTCGCAGTCGGTGATGGGGGTTCAGATGGCCAGCGCGTATGTGGGCACGACTTTTGCGCCACCATTGTTTGGTTGGCTCGCGACGCAGGTGGGTTATGCGTGGCTACCGGTATTTTTGGCCGTGATTTTGTTGTGGATGGTTGTGATGGTGGAGTATTTGCGGCGAAAAGTTGCACACTGAATTGGGGGCTTTGGTGTAATATCAATTCGTTTGGATAATCGCCTGATAAATACTATGTGGATCGACACGCACACTCATTTTGATGCCCCTGATTTTAACGACAGCCGCACGCAGGATTGGGCGCGTGCGCGTTCGTTGGGCGTGGTGGCGCAGGTGATTCCGGCGGTGGCGCCGTTTAATTTCGCCACAGTGCGCGAGGTGGCGCAGGCACACGCGGGCAGTTTTTATGCGCTGGGGATTCATCCGATGTATGTGATGGGCGTGGTGGCGCAGATGTCGCGTGAGCAGGCGATGGCGACTTTGCGCGCGGCGATTGAGTCCAGTCTGGCAGATGAACGTTTCGTGGCGATTGGCGAAATCGGTTTGGATGGGTTTGTGCCGGATTTGGATTGGGACACGCAGGTGTGGTTTTTGCGCGAGCAGTTGAAACTGGCGCGTGAGTTTGATTTGCCGGTGTTGTTGCATGTGCGCCGTGCGGTGGATCCGGTGGGTAAATATGTGCGCGAGTTTGGTATTCAAAAGGGTATTGCGCATGCGTTCAATGGCAGTGATGTGCAGGCGGATGTGTTTGTGAATATGGGTTTGCATTTGGGATTTGGTGGGACGCTGACGTATGAGCGCTCGCGTCAGATTCGTCGTTTGGCGGCGCGTGTGCCGTTGGGTTCTGTGGTGATTGAGACGGATGCGCCGGATATTCCGCCTGCGTGGTTGGCTGAGGGTGAGGCGAATCATTCGTTTGAGTTGCCGCGAATGGCGCAGGTTTTGGCTGAGGTGCGGGGGATGTCTGAGGTGGATTTGGCGCAGGCGTTGTGGTGTAATTCGCTCAATGCTTTGCCGCGCATGAGGGCGGTATTGGGTGCGGCATTGGGCACGGCATTTCCTGAGCAATCTGCTGTCGGTGGCTAAGGTGCGGTGGCCGTGGCGCGCGCTGTGTTCGGCCATCGCGGCATTAGTGGCTGTCTGTGTGACGTTTTCTTTGGAGCAGCCTTTGCTGGGCGTGGATGTGTTGCTGGTCTGCGTGGGCGTGGTGTTGATGCTGGTGTCTGGCTGGTGGGTTCTCCATCGGTTTTTTTCCGTTAAAAATAGTGTGTTCAATCAATGGCTCGGCGTGCTGATGTGCGCGCTGTTGGTGTTTATCTGCGCGTTTGTGTGGACGAATATGCGCTGGGCGGAGCGAGCCAGCCGCGTGATTCCCGATGAGTGGAATCGTACGGTGCAGATGATGGATGTGCGTATTGTGTCGATGCCGACGCGCACGGATTATGGTTGGCGCATGTTGGTGCGGCCTTCGGATGAGCAGGCGAATCGCACTGCGAATATGCCTGAGCAGATGTCGTTGTCGTGGGCGGAGGATGATTTGCCTGCGGGTGGGATTGCGGCGATTCGTGTCGGGCAGACATGGCGTTTGCCGCTGCATGTGCGTGCGCCGCATGCGACGCGCAATGCGGGGGTGTTCGATCAGTCGCGTTATTGGTTGGCGAATGATATTGAGGCGCTGGCGTATGTGCGGGTGTACAAAAACACCGCGTCGGAGCAGTTGCCGAGATTATTGGGCGTGCAAGGGGGTATGTGGGCGGCGATTGAGAATGGGCGCTTTGATACTTTGAGTAAAATGGATGTGGCACTGGCGGACGCAGAATCGAAGGAGGCTGTGGGTGTGCTTAAGGCTCTGGCGCTGGGCGATCAGGCGGCTGTGTCAGCTCGGCAATGGCAGTTGTTTCAAGACACGGGCGTGACGCATTTAATCAGTATTTCGGGTTTGCATGTGACCTTGCTGGCGGGGATTTTGGCGTGGCTGGCGCAACGGCTGTGGCGGCGCAGTGCGTATTTGACCGAACGTGTGCCCGCGTTGCATGTAGCGCAGTGGGTCGGGCTGATCGGCGCGCTGCTGTATGCGCTGGTTTCGGGCTGGGGTTTGCCTGCGCAGCGCACGGTGTGGATGCTGGCGCTGTGGTTGTGGTTGTCGCGGCTGGGCGTGGCGCATTCGGGTTTGCGGGTGTTGGCGTTTAGTGTGCTGTGGGTACTTTTCGTTGATCCATTTGCGGTGTTGTCCGTCGGATTTTGGCTGTCCTATGGCGCAGTGGCGTGGCTCATCGTGGCGTTTGATTCGGTGAGCGTGCCGCAGCAGGATGACGTCGATGAGCGCTCAAAAGGGTATTTGCTCAGTCGCTGGGCGCTTGGTTTGAGTGGCGCGCAGTTGGGTATTTCGCTGGCGCTGTTGCCGATGACTTTGCTGTTTTTTCGGCAAACATCGCTGTTCGGTGTGTGGGTGAATTTCATTGCGATTCCGCTGGTGTCGTTATTATTGCTACCGCTGTTTGTGAGTGTTGGTGCGTTGGTGCTGTTTGGCTGGAGCGTGCCGATTGTTTGGATGAATCAGGTTTTGCTGTGGATTGTGCACGGTTTACAGGCGATTGCGCCGTTGGCTCGGCAATATTACTGGGCGGGGCGCATCGAGTGGTGGCAGGTGCTGGCGGTGTTTGTCTGCTCGTTGGTCTTGGTCGGTGCGGTGCGCACGCTATGGCATGGCTGGGGACGCGTATCGCTCAAACGCTATGGCGGTATGGTATTGAGCAGTGTGCTGGCGATCATTGGCCTGCTGTCGATTCCGCCGAACTATCCAATCATCAACGAGGGACAATTGCGCGTCACCATCATGGATGTCGGGCAAGGCTCGGCGGTGCTCCTGCAAAGCGCGCACCAAAACTGGCTGTACGACGCGGGCCCACAATACAGCAGTGACGCCGACGCCGGCGCGCGCGTGCTTGTGCCGCATTTGCGCTATATCGGTGTGCGTCAGATCGATACGCTGGTGCTGTCGCACAATGACCGCGATCATACTGGTGGCGCGGACAGAATTGTTGGGGTGTTGCCGGTGAAACGAATTGTGACGTCGCTCAATGAAGCGCAATTGCAGGCATTGGGATTGGTTGATCTTCCGCATCAATCCTGTATTTCAGGGCAACAAGAGACGTTTGACGGCGTGACGATGGACGTTTTGTCACCCGAATCACCCACGTTGACGGATGCGCAAGCCTCGGACAATCAAAAAAGTTGTGTTCTGCGTTTTTCAGTGAATCAAACCACTGGCAATGGGCTGAACAGTATTTTGCTCACCGGTGATATGGATATGCTGGCCGAGGCCAAAATGGTGATTGACCCCGCGCCGCGCCCGTATTCACCCGCTCAGACTGCGCTGCGGACGTATTCTGCCAGCGGCGTGCCATTGCACAGCGACATTCTCGTTATGCCGCACCACGGCAGTGACGGCAGCTCCAGCGCACCGCTGATTGCGGCCATTCAGCCAAAAATTGCCGTGGCGCAAGCAGGCAAATACAACGTTTTTAAACATCCGCGAGACAGCGTGATTGAGCGCTACCGCGCCGCAGGTGCGCAGATTTGGCGTACCGATGAGCAATACGCGCGGGTATTTATGCTCGGCTCGGCGCAAAATGACTAAAATAACGCTTATGAAACACCTACTGATTTTCTACCACAGCCAAACTGGCAATAATCAACGGCTCGCGTGCGCTGCGCATGACGGCGCGCAGGCGTTGAACCAAACCTTGGATGCGGATGAACAAATCCACATCACGCTCAAAACAGCGGCCGATGTGACGCTGGACGATCTGCGTCAAGCCGACGCATGGCTGATCGCCACGCCCGAGAATTTTGGCTATATGGCGGGTGAAATCAAAGCCGTGTTTGACCGCAGTTACAACCAAATCCGTGAGGAAACCGCCGGACGCGGCTACGGCCTGATGATTAGCTGTGACAACGATGGTCGCGGCGCGGCGGGCGCAATCGCCCGCATCATGACTGGCTATGGGATGCGTTTGATACAGCCGGAATTGATTGTGCGCGGCAGTACGGTTACGGATGAAGATGCGCAACAGGCGTATGAATTGGGGCAGTATGTGGTTGGGTATTTGATGATGGGCTTGTGAAAAGTTCGATATGATGTGCCTGTATGCGTACCCAAAACTGGATGACATTCTGTTTAAATCAAAATCATAGGAGGCAATATGCACACAATCAAAGCGCTGTTGATGCTGGGTGTGGGGTTGCTGGTGACTGCTTGCGCCTTTATGGCGCCGGAAATGACAGCCAAACGTTCGGCACAGGTATATGTCCAGCCGCTGTTTGCGGCGGTTCAATCGTTTCACCGTGAGCAGGGACGTTATCCGAAAGACCAAGCCGAATTAACCCAAAGTCCTTATGGCCAAGATTTGGTTTGGGGGAAAGCCGGATCGGTGTTGATGGTGACTTATGAGTTAGTCGATAGCAACACCTATAAAGTGAGGTATGACAACGGCACCTGCTACACGCGCTATATCAATGTGGCGCTGACGCATGCCCGATGCAATGTGTTTAAATGAGTACGTGCATGGGCACGACGGATCATAATCAACAGGTTGTTTGAGTCAATAATACTCAGCACAGTCGTAATACACCGCTTTTTGTGCGACTAAATTCATGGTTTCGGTTCATCGCTCTTAAAAGACTATTTTTGTTGCGGATGTCGCCCATGCAAGCTTAGCGATTGGGTTAATTCTGCTTCACGTCCTAATATGGCATCTTCCACGGCTCGGACTTCTTGCATATAGGCTGTGGCCGCTGGCGGAAAAGATCTATTTTTTAAATAGACAAAACCGTAGTTGGTTTGAAGTGGGAAATCAAATAGGGGGAGTATGACTACCTCGCCAGAGTTTAACTTTGGCTCCATTACGGTCAGTGTTGATAGGGTAATTGCATCGCTGTTTTTTAAAAAACTGACTGACTGGAGTGGGGTGCTGATTTCAATTTTGGGAATCAAATCGCCAGTTGCCGGATCAAGGCTTCCTGCATGACCAAGTGCTTTTGGCAATCTATATGCGATTCGCGTGGGGATTCGAGGTGCAACCCAAGGGAACTTGACCAACTGTTCAATACTGATGGCTGTGTTGCTCAGTAAAGGATGTTCTGGTCGGCAGAAAAAATAGCCGCAATGTTGGCCTACTGTTTCAGTCACAAAATGATCGTATTTCTCCAATCGGCTGATTTCGGTTATCCCAAGGTCTATGGCTTGCTCATTCAGTAAATTGATGATGTCAAACCAGCTGGCTTCATGCACCATCATGCGAATATTTGGATGTTTTGCAAGTAGCCGAGCGGCTCCCTCAAAGCCTGATATCACGCTTGGATAAGGTCCTATGGCGACGCGAAGCGAGCCGATGTGGTTATCGCTCAGCATGGCGATTTCATGGCGCAGATCATCCTCGGCGGTTAGCCAATATCCACCTCTTTTGACCACTAATTCCCCAAATGCAGTCAGTGAAATCGCACCACGTTGGCGATCCAGCAGTGTTACGCCCAACTCTGCTTCCAGCATCTGGATACTTTTGGTTAATGCGGGTTGGGAAATATTCAATGCTTGTGCGGCGCGCCCAAAATGTGCGTGTTGGGCCAGTACAATCAGGTGTTGCAGACGGCGTTGTGTAATCATGATAAATAATAGGTTATCGAAATACTAATAATTATTCATTTTACTTTATATTATTGTGTTGATAAAGTCCTCAAACGTTTTACGATAAACGGGTTGTTCAATCATTTTTTCAATAAAAATAGGAGATTTTCATGACTGATTCGACACAGGCACTTACGAAAGAGTTATCCAAATGGTGGTGGGTACCACTGGTGCAAGGTATTGCTGCTTTTCTATTGGCCGCGGCTTTGTGGTCGGCACCGCTTAAAACCTTGGTCGCGATGACGTACTGGCTGGGTTTGTTTTGGATGTTTGATGGTGTGCTCAATATTGTCCGCTCATTTACAGGAAGCACAGGGCAAAGCCGTATATGGTTATTTTTAGCGGGCATTATCGGCTTGATCGCGGGAGCATTGCTGGTGATGCATCCTACGTTGGCAGGGGTTATTTCTCTAAATGTGATGGTATCGCTGTTTGCCGTCTCAATGCTGATTAACGGCTTAATTTTGATCTTTTTTGGTCGTTACTCCTCGGATAGTGACCATCGAAAACGTTCGTGGGGCAATTTCTTTATCGGCTTATTTTATGTGCTGGGTGGGGTATTGCTGATGATGAATCCAAGTATGACCGCAGTGACGTTGTGGTATGTGTTTATATTTTGGGCAATTTTTGTTGGGTTTGGATTGATCTTCTTGGCTTTTGAGCTTAAAAGTCTTGGCAAACAGTCTAAATCATGAGTTCTTTAGGGAAAATCAGGTTAGGGCTATGTGCCGCTTGGCGTAGCGCGCATGTACGGGCGCTACTGCTCATCACCTTCACATTGATCGGCTTGGCTTCAGTATTTTATTGGTGGGTCGAGGGATGGCATCCAGTGGATGCCGTCTATTTTTCGGTGATGACAGTCGCGACCGTGGGTTATGGCGATTTTTCTCCACATACAACTTTGGGCAAACTGTTCACTATTTTCTATGTGTTGTGCGGTTTGGGCTTGTTTGTGGCTGCGGCGACCGCTGTGGCCGATAGCGTGATACAAAGTATTCATCAGCAAGATAAGGAATAATCATTTATGACAAGTGACCGTTTACTCACTGAATATGATGGTGTGATGGGGTATTTGTTTCAATTACGCATCTGTTATGGGTGCACATCATGCTTATCATGAGGCCGATACGTTCTGCTGCCATCGCTACAATTTATGGCGCCTTGGCGGGTGCGTTGGCGGCTGTGACCTTGTGGTGTATGAATACGATCAATCACTGGGTGTGGTCATTGTCTGATGCGCGCTGGTATGTGCCTTTGGCTATTATGCTGGGCGGCGTATTGATTGCACTGATTCGTGATGAAACGGAGAATGTGGATTTAAATACTCAGTTGACGCAGACGCATGATTTGCTGCATTTAAAAAAACGCAGAACCTTTTTTCTGGCGCTGTCGGCCATTATTGCTGTTGGGTTTGGCGGTGCGGTGGGGCCGGAGGCCGGTTTGGTGGCGGTGGTGTCCGAAGCTTCCGCAGTCGTTGCCATACTGATTGCCCGCAGTAAGGTGGAGGCTCGCCTGATCGGTGATACCGGAGCGGTTGCTGCGTTATCTGGTCTATATGGCGCGCCTCCGGGAGCGGCTGTTTATACAGAATCTGACAGTGTGCTTGGTCAAAGCAGTCAGCATCGTGATGATGAATCGACACCATTGGCGCTTAAATTTTTAGGGGCTGTTTCTGGTTTTGGTGGTTTTCTATTGATTGCTCGATGGTTAATTCCGAATGAGGGACTGAGATTATCTTTGCCTGCCTATATTGCTCCACGAGACGGTAGTGATTTGCTGTGGGCGCTGATTCCTGCTTTATTGGGTGCTGGCGCAGGTGTTGTGTTGCGCCTGAGCCGTCCATCTATCACTCATGCGCTGAATCAATTGGGTGGGTTGAAGGTGCAGACCTTGCTCGGTAGTGCGGCGTTTGCTTTGCTGGCTACAGTTGTACCTGCGGTGCGGTTTTCCGGTCATCATGAGCTGGTGCATCTATTGGAATATGGTATTGATGTTGGTTGGCCGGCGTTGCTCGGTCTGGGTTTACTCAAGGCTCTGGCATTGGGCTTGTGTTTAAGTAGTGGCTGGCGCGGTGGCGAGATTTTTCCGCTACTGTTTGCGGGCGCTGTTTTGGGGTTGGTCGCGGCGGTTTGGCTGCCAAGTATACCGTGACAGTAGCGCTGATCGCGGGCATGACTGCCGCTGCGGCATCTGGTATGGGTAAGCCGATCGCCGTATTGCTCATCGTATTGCTACTGACGGGCGCCAGTGCTCCGAGCGCTTTGTTTGTGGGGATTTTGGTGGGTTATGGCGTGATGCGCTTATTGCCAGCGCACCATTAATGTTGGATGACGGCGCAATTAGGTGTCTGTATCAAGTGCAATAGCGTGGGTTAGTTTTCTAATTCTCGCTCTATCGTTTCCAACGCTTCATGCAGTTCTAACCACTGCTCTTCTAATTGTGCAATTTGTGCCGTGAGTTCGCTGTTGCGGCGCACGGCGGTGGCGAGTTGGTCTTTGTGTTCGGGTGCGTAGGCGGCCTCAGAAGCAAGCCACGTTTGTAGTTCGGCGTTTTCGCTTTGGGCGGCTTCAAGCTCTTTTTCTAATTTGGTCAGCTTTTGTTTGAGTGGTTTTTGCGCTGAGTTGAGCGCGGCACGGCGTTGGGCGGCTTGTTGGCGCGCTTCTTTTTTGTTTTGCATGCTGTCGCCGTTGCCTGCATCGTCGCTGTTTTCAGCATTTTTGGTGGACTCGTGGGTACTGCGTTTGAACAGTTGCCAGCTTTGTGCGCACCATGCGCGGTAGTCGTCGAGATCGCCCTCAAAGGGTTTGACGGTGCTATTGGCAACGAGCCAGAAGTCGTCAACGCAGTTGGCAAGCAAACTGCGGTCGTGTGAGACGACAATCAGCGCGCCATTGAATTGCTGTAATGCGACGGTGAGGGCGTGGCGCATGTCGAGGTCGAGGTGGTTGGTCGGCTCGTCAAGCAGCAATAGGTGTGGCTTTTGCCAAATGAGCAGGGCGAGTGCGAGACGGGCTTTTTCGCCGCCGGAGAAATTTTCGATGGATTCGGCGACGCGATCACCTTGAAAGTGAAAACCACCGAGGTAGTTGCGCAGGATTTGTAGGTTTTCGTTCGGCGCGAGTTTTTGCATATGCCACAGCGGTGATTCGTCTTCGCGCAGGGTGTCGAGGTGTTGCTGTGAGAAGTAGCCGATGCGTAGATTTTGAGCGGTGGTGATTTCGCCGGTGAGCGGCGCGAGTTCTTGTGCGAGGGCTTTGATGAGTGTGGATTTGCCTGCGCCGTTCATGCCGAGTAGTCCGATTCGGTCGTGGCTTTGGATGCTGAAGGCGACTTTGTGCAATAGGGTTTTGTCGCCGTAGCCGAGGCTGATGTCATCGGTTTGCATGAGCGGATTGGGCAAATCATTCAGTTCGGCGAACTCGAAGGTGAACGGCGAATCCAGATGCGCCGGCGCGATGAGTTCGAGCCGGTCCAGTGCTTTGATGCGGCTTTGCGCTTGGCGGGCTTTGGTGGCTTTGGCGCGGAAACGGTCGATGTAACTTTGCAGGTGCGCGATGTGGCGCTGCTGTTGGGCGTATTGGGCTTGCTGTTGCAGTAGGCGTTCGGCGCGCGTGCGTTCAAATTGGCTGTAGTTGCCTTTGTAGCTGGTGAGCGTTTGTTGCGCCACTTCGATGGTGTGTGTGCACAGTGCATCGAGGAAATCGCGGTCGTGCGAGATGATGAGCTGAGTCGCGGGGTGGCTTTTGAGGTATTGCTCCAGCCACAGTACGGTGTCTAAGTCCAAGTGGTTGGTCGGCTCATCGAGTAATAATAAATCCGAACGGCACATCAGGGCGCGCGCAAGGTTCAGGCGCATGCGCCAGCCGCCTGAGAATGAGTTGACGGCGTTGCTTTGCAGGTTTTGTGCAAAGCCCAAACCATTGAGCAGTTGTGCTGCGCGCGAAGGTGCGCTGTATGCGTCAATACGCGCGAGTTCGGCGTGGCAGTGGGCGATGTGTGTGCCGTCGTTGTCTGCTTCGGCCTTTGCCAGTGCGTGATTGAGTTCAAGTAACTCGGCATCGCCCGCAAGTACATAATCCAAAGCGGACATATCGGTCTCGGGCATCTCCTGCGCGACGTGCGCGATCACCCACTGCGCGGGAATATGTACGTCGCCCATGTCTGCGTGCAGTTCACCGCGCAGCAGCGCAAACAGGCTGGATTTGCCCGTGCCGTTGCGCCCGATGATGCCGACGCGCTGACCGACGTCGATGCGTGCGTTGGCGTTTTCGAGCAGGACTTTTTGACCGCGTTGTAGGCGCAGATTGGAAATATTAATCATATGCTTGCACAATAACGCCTTGCCGCGAAAGCGCAGAGCAAGGCGTTTGGTTTGTAGGGAAATTGCGCGTATTATAACAAACTCATCCCGAACCAATCAGTCAAAAAGGAGCGCGTATGCGATTGCCCAGTGATGCCTTGCCATTTTTACGCGAGTTGGCGGCGAACAATAACCGCGAGTGGTTTAACGAACACAAACCGCGCTATCAAAATCTGCACAGCGAGTTGCTCGATTTTACCGATGAATTGATCGGCGCGTTAATGCCGTATGATCCGTTTTTGGCGGGGGTTGATGCGAAAAATTGTTTGTTTCGGATTTATAAAGATGCGCGTTACGCCCGCGATGGCGCACCGTATAAAACGCATTTTGGCATACATGTGGTGAGCAGTGGTAAACGTTCGGATTTTAACCGCGCGGGTTTTTATCTGCACATCGAGCCGGGTGCGAGCATGATCGCGGGCGGTGCGCACGCACCAAGCCCCGAATGGCTGAAACAAATTCGCCTGCGATTGCTGCACAATGGTGGAGATTTTGTTGAAATAGTGACGGAGCCGAGTTTTCAACAGTTTTTTGGACAGGTGCAAGGCGACCGTTTGGTGCGACCGCCGCAAGGTTTTACCGGTGTTTTGGCGGAAAGTCCGCATATTGAGTGGATCAAATACAAATCGCTGTGGGTCAAGCGTGATCTGAGTGATGCGCAGGTGGGCGGTAAAAAACTCGATGAAATTGTGACGGCAACATTTTTGGCGTATCAGCCGTTTCAACAATTTTTAAATGATGCGAAGGTATCCGAAACATGATCAAAAAGGCTTGATTTTAGACTTGAAAATCAAGCCTTTTTAATCGATTTTGGATTTAAGCCGTATATAACTGAAAGCCCCAGAACAGCAAGAACCCTGCAAACAACCACAGCGCCGACACCGGTGTTTCTTCAACCGTATGTGCTTCGATGAGCAACTCGTCGGTCACCAAATACACCAATGCCGCAGCACCAAACGATAAAATCGAGGCGATGACCGCTGGTGTCGCATCTTTGAGAAAGTCGTAGCCGAACCACATGGAGGCGAACATTACCAAGCCCAATACGCAGGTGAGTAACACCATGCGTTTGCCTTTCATGGTGTCCGACATCAGTGATAAGCCCAAAAACAGCATTTCCACTGATAAACCAACGGCCAAAATCAAACCGGTGGCGGTACTGGAAGCCAAACCTGCACCAATAATCAATCCGTCAATCGTCGCATCAATAAAGGTGGTTGCAATCAGTCCAATGTTGGTGGCGTTGCCAGCCTGTTTCGCCTGATGTTCGAGATGATCGGTGAGTTTTTTCATCAAGTACATCATAAAACCGCCCAGTGCGAACGAACCAATGAGCACCTCAGCAGGCGCGTGTTCACGCGCAATTTCGGGAAACACATCGGTGGTCAAAACGGCCAAAATGACGCCGACTGCGAAGTGCTGAATCAGACTGAGCGCTCGATGCGAGGGCTGCCACAGCAAGGCCAAAACGCCCGACATGGCAATGAACGCGGACGGGATGAGCATGATTTGTATCGGAGAGAGTGCTGTCATAAGATTATTTTTATTGGGTTATTGTTGTGCGTTATCGTTGGGTTCTGCGGCACGTTTGTAGCCGTGAATCATGGACAACGGTAAATTTTCTTTTTGTTTGATACTTTCAAAAATTGCACCCAAAACATGCAAGCCGATGAAAGCCATCATCAAATTGGCCGAGATTTCGTGCCACTCTTCCAACCATTTTTCACCGAAAAAAGTATCCGTCCCCATCATGTAGCCAGTGATGCCCTGATTGATGACCAGTGCGATCAACGCCAGCATCATCAGCGCGCCCAAAGGATTGTGTCCGATGTAGCGCGGCGCTTGGCCAACACGTTTGAGACGAACGTATTCTACCACGCGGCGCGGCGTGGGAAACCAGTCTCGGAACTTGGCGTGTTGCGTTCCTACAAATCCCCAGATGATGCGAATCGTGACCAATGCGGCGGCGGTATAGCCGATCCAACGATGAGCGGTGTGACCATCCTCGTTAAGAAAATTTGAAAAGACCAAAATTGCCAAACCCCAATGCAATATCCGCACCAGCGGATCCCAAACTTTGATTTGATTCATGTGCTGCTCCTAAAAAATCGGCTGATGAATCTTTATTGCTCATCAGCCGCTATAGCTTGTGATACTCAGCTTATGACGGTCCGTTTATGACAGGCCGCTTATGACACTCAGTGATGGCGCAGTGTCATCACTGAGTGGGATGGCTCAGATCAGTCACCTTTTTTCATGATGGCGAGTGTTTTGGCATCAAAGTACACTTCCGCTTTGTTGCCGTCTTTGTCATGGCCGTAGATTTCGTAGCAATTGCCGGTCACTTCAAATGTTTTGACTTTGTAACCCATTTCGGCGATTTTTGCCTTCGCGTCGGCTTCGCTCATCCATTGATCTTTCGGATAGGCTGGACAGCCGTTTTTGTCTTTAGCCAAAGCAACGGTTGGCGCAGGTGTTGCGGCTGGCGTGGCAACCGCTGTGGTTGAGGTCGCTGGCGCAGCAGTCGTGGCGGCAGGTGTCGGAGCTGCTGGAGCAGGTTTGGTTTCAGCTTTATCGCTACCGCCGCAAGCGGCCAAAGTCAAACCAACGATAGAAGTCAATAAAGCCAGTTTCAGTGAAGTGTTCATGTTGTGTCCTTTAATTTGGGTATATCGAGAAAAATTCGCTGTTCGCATTGAATAAAGATGACGGAACGGCGTGATTAAAACACGATAAAATTAAGGCAAACTGAAGAAACAACATTTATTTTGCTGAGGCAAAAGATTCATGCAGGGGCATTTGATGAGTTATTTAGACAGTAGGTTCAATTAACAGAATCCAGACTGCTGACAAACCTCAGGCTTTGAATTTCAGCACAAAATCTAAGAAAAAGGACGTCATACCCGCGCACGCGGGTATCCAGAGATTTCAAAAAAACAATGAGTTAGGGTGAGAAACTGGATGGCCACAAGCTCGAATCGAAGCCAAAAAACGGCTTTACAGCAGCTTCTATAAAACGAAGTTTCGCGGAACGCAATGACGGAACTTCGTTTTTATAAATGTACTGTATTGCCAACAACCTCAGGATTCAATTCATTGAACCCTACAAGCTCATTGGCACATCACTGTCCACTGGTGATTTGGTAACTGCCTGCTGAACCGGTTTTGGTGTGTTCAACCACGGTGGGTAAACTGGTTTGTAATTCGCTTGCCAAGGTCCACGGCGGATTGAATACGAACATGCCTGAGGCTTGCAAGCCCGCCGCGAGATGCGTCGGTTGTACTTGGTCGATCATCAGGCTGGCATGTAGCCATTTCGCGCCTGCTTCGGTGGCGATGCGTTCGAGTTGAACGGGCAAGTTGCGCGATTCGGGGCGCGCCAAAATCGGGTACCAAATGGCGTAAGTGCCGGTCGGGAAGCGTGTCATCGCGTCTTTCATGGCTTTGGCGACTTTGCTGTAATCGTCTTTGAGCTCGTAGGATGGGTCGATTAAAACCAGCCCGCGCCGCGATGCGGGCGGCAGATTGGCTTTCAGCCCGACGAAGCCATCCACGGTTTTGAACAAAATGCGTTTGTCGTCCTGCACACCGGGTTTTTGGATATATTGCAAATTGTCGTCCAGCAGACGCATATCGGTCGGGTGCAGTTCAAAAATGCGTAAACGGTCGATTTCGCGCAAGTTGTGTGAGGCGACAGTGGGTGAGCCGGGGTAGTGCTTCAGCTCGCCGCTGTTGTTCAGCTCGTTGATGAATTTCAGGTAGTCGTGCAGCAGCTCGGGTAATTCGTTGCGCGTGGTTTTATTTTGCCAATGCGGCCAGAGCTTGCTGATGCCGGTCTCGTGTTCGCCACTTTTTTGTGCCATAGGATTGGACAGTTGATACATGCCCACGCCGGCGTGTGTGTCGATGTAGGTCACGGGTTTGTCTTTTTGCGTCATGTAGCGACAAATGTGCAAAAGCACCATGTGTTTGAGTACATCGGCGTGGTTGCCTGCATGAAAGGCGTGGCGGTAGCTGAACATTGTGTGATCGTTTCTGAACGGTTGGTAAGGAATAAGGGCAGGTTGAACCTGCCCTTACATTTTAGCAAATATGGGGTGATGAATTATTCATCTTTTGCATCGGTTTCTGCGGGCGCAGATGCAGCAGATGCTTTGGCAATGGCGCGCGTTTTGATACCGAGTTTGTCGCGCACGAGGTTTTCGATTTCAACGGCGAGTGCGGGATTTTGACGCAGGTAGTCGCGGGTGTTGTCTTTGCCTTGGCCGATTTTATTGCCATTGTAGCTGTACCATGCACCGGCTTTTTCTACGATGCCTTGCGCGACGCCCATATCGATGATTTCGCCTTCGCGCGAGATGCCTTCGCCGTAGAGGATGTCGAAAATGGCTTCTTTAAACGGCGGCGCGACTTTGTTTTTAACAATTTTCACGCGAGTTTCATTGCCGACGACTTCGTCACCTTTTTTCAGGCCGCCAATGCGGCGAATGTCCAAACGCACGGAGGCGTAGAATTTGAGCGCGTTACCGCCGGTGGTGGTTTCGGGCGAACCGAACATCACACCGATTTTCATACGGATTTGGTTGATGAAAATGACCGTGCAGTTGCTGCGGCCGATTGAGGCGGTGAGTTTGCGCAGGGCTTGGCTCATTAGGCGCGCTTGCAAACCGGGCAAGGAGTCGCCCATATCGCCTTCGATTTCGGCGCGTGGTACGAGTGCAGCAACCGAGTCGACGACGATCAGGTCAACGGCGCCGGAGCGTACCAATGCATCAACCATTTCCAGTGCTTGCTCGCCGGTGTCGGGCTGAGAAATCAGTAATTCGTTCAGGTTGACGCCGAGTTTTTGTGCGTATTGGGTGTCCAATGCGTGCTCGGCATCAACGAAGGCGCAGGTGCCGCCAATTTTTTGCATTTCTGCGACGACGTGCAAGGTCAAAGAGGTTTTACCCGATGATTCGGGACCGTAAATTTCGATCACGCGACCACGAGGCAGACCGCCAACGCCAAGCGCAACGTCCAAACCGAGCGAGCCGGTGGAGACCACTTGCACGTCCGGTGGTGTGTCGTTGTCACCCAGACGCATGATCGAGCCTTTGCCAAATTGTTTTTCGATTTGTGCGAGCGCAGCGGCAAGGGCTTTGGCTTTTTCTTCGGTGTTTGACGCTTGGGTAACGGGGGCTTTGCTGTCTGCTTTGGCCATGGTAAATCCTTAAAAAATAGGGTGTTTTTGCATAAAGTAACAGCCGCTACTCTAACACAATTTACGGGTTTTTTTGTACTGTTGCGCAGGTTTGAATTGGGCGTTTTGCGTGGCTTGTGTCAAAAAAATAAATGAGCCAATCCGCTGGGATTGGCTCAGATTGCTGAAAAACTTCCGACTTTGAATTTTCCTCGTTCCCACGCTCCGGCGTGGGAATGCATATCGCTATTTTCTCAATATCCCGCTCTCCGCCGCGGGGCGAATCCTTTTTGTCTTGATAC
>CAXYYC010000005.1:0-99737 GCA_964293815.1 uncultured Burkholderiaceae bacterium | reverse complement strand
AGCGTGATGCGACGATACGCCTTGCTCAATACATACAAACTCATAAGTAACAAATACACATTGATGTATGGTTTGATGACTTTGCCATCCACGCTGGTGATGATGTACGCACCCAGTAGTACACCAATGACGCCGGGGATCAATAAGTTCAAAAACAACTTCTTATTCACATTCCCCAGTTTCGCGTGCGATACACCCGATACGCCGGTGGTGAATACCTCCGCCAAATGCGTCGCACCCGTAGCGAGCGCGGGTGATGCGCCCATTGCCAGTAAAAACGAACTCGCCGTGATGCCATACGCCATACCCAAGGCACCATCAACAATCTGTGCCAACAGGCCGACCAGTAATGCACTCCAAAAAACCTTGCTGTGCAAAGTTTCGCTGATTAACGCCATACCCGAAGTCTGATGATGGCCAAAAAACAACTTCCCCAGCAAAAAAGCCGCCAAACCGAATAAAATCGCCACCGTCACATACATCGCAATTCGCAGAATCGGATGCTCGCCTACCTCGGTGATTTGACGCTCCAATGGAGGCAATCCAAGCGCGGTATGCTCGTGATTGAGCGCATTGTCAGAAAAATCCAAATCTCTAATTTTCATAAAAATTCAATCTACTAAAAGCCAATTTAAATAACAAAAAATTATAATTGCAGAATTGTAGCGAGATTTCATATTAAAATAAAATAATAAAAATTGTACTTTTATATAATTTATTTTGATATAGATTTTCATGGTGACAAACGAAAACGCCCCTATGAGGGGCGCTGAATGATGCCATTTAGCAGATTATCCAATCTTCAATTGGTTGGCGATTTAGAGTAGGTGGATGATTTTGGAAGAGGAGGTCGTGCGCAAATATCACCGCACATCAAACCAATCAAACCCTTCATCTTGGCAGGCGACGGTGTAGTGAATATTGTGTGGACGGAGCAGTTCGTCCAGCATTTGCGCGACCAAATCGGGTGAATTGGTCTCACGCGAGAGGTGTGCGGCGTGTACCGAGCGCAGTTCGCGGTGGATCAGTTGGGTCAGTAGTTTGTGTGCGTCACGATTATCAAGGTGTCCGTGCGCACCGATGATGCGCTGTTTGAGCGAAGGTGGGTATTTGGTCGAGGCCGCCATTTTTTGCGCGTCGTAGTTAAATTCGAGCACCAGCGCATGGCATCCTTGCAAAACATCGGTCAGCATTGGCGACACATGGCCGACATCGGTCAATATGCCCAGCCGCCGTCCGTGCGCTGAGAATACAAATTGCAACGGTTCGCGTGCATCGTGCGGTACGGTATACGGCAGAATATCGATTGAGCCAATCGTCAGCGCCCGTTGATGTGCGCAAAAACGCACAGGCAATTGCGCACAGGAGCGCGTGGCGTGATTAAGTACGCTGATATAGGTTCCGCGCGACATGTACAAATCGCAGCCGTATCTGCGCACAAAGCGTGCCGCGCCGCCAATGTGGTCTTCGTGTTCGTGGGTGATCAGCAGTGCGTCAATGTCTGCACCGCTGAGGTTCAAGCGCGCCAAGCGTTTTTCTGCATCACGCACCGAGAACCCGCAGTCTAACAAAAGGCGCGTTGTCTGATCTTCACAACGCGCCTCGATGACTGTGGCATTTCCCGAGCTGCCGCTACCCAGACTGGCGTAGCGTAGATAGGAATCTGACATATTACTGTAAGCTGTTTTTCAAATTTTTCAATACGCGAGCCAAGCCTTGATCGCTGTACGGTTGACCGTTTTTATCGGCGAAGCTCACCTGCGTTTGATTGGCTGAAATCGGAGTGAAACGAACTTGGTACGTTTCTTTTAATTTACCAAACGATTTTTTGAATAGGCCGCGGTCATCGGGATTCGGGGTAACGAAGTACACACGTTGTGACAAGTTGCGATCTGTGATCGACAAACCAGCTCGATCCAAGCTCAAACCCACACGACGCCAAGTATTTTCCATAGAGTCATTGACTACCAATTGTTCGCCACGAATTTCAGCGCCTTTGAGTTTATTGGCGGCATTTTGCATGGCTACGTCGGCTGCTTTTTTATCCGTGCCCAAGGAAACCATGAGGCGGCGTAGCATTTCTGCTTCCAACTCTGGATCGGCTTTACGCGGTTGCCAAGTGGTGGAGTCTTTATTGGTCGAGGTGTAAACCTCTTCCATGCCGCGGTGGCTGATATACACCTCAGTGCCATTACCGGTTTTTTCCACGCGGGTGCGGAACATGTCGCGCATACCTGTGTCATACACGGAGTCCAAAGCTTTACCAATCAATTTGCGCAAACCAGTTTGTGGCAGATTGGCTCGATTTTCCGCCCAATCAGTTTCCATGATGCCGGTGCTCGGCTGGTTGGTTTTTAAGGTAAAACCGTTGTCTTCCCAGAAGGTTTGCAATGCTGGCCACACTTGCTCAGCCGGACGCTTGATCACCAGCCAGCGGGTATCACCCGCACGCTCAATCGACATGTCTTTGCTGTCTAACAATACCGGCGCACCAGCCACTGGGACGTTTTGCCCCGAAGCCACGGTTTTGTAGCTGACCACACCGCTCAGATCATACTGCGGGTTTTTCGCATAATCGGTTAAGCCCGGTGGCACTTCCAAAGGTGAGCCTTTGACCGTGCTGCGATAATCGATTTTTTCCTGGCTGGTAGTGGTGCAGGCTGATAAAGCTACGCCCAGCGCCGCCAGTGCCATGGCACTCTTCACTGTCTTGGTGAATTTTTGAATCGTCATGTAATATCCTCTGTTATAACACGCGTATATCGAAAATACTCTGGTTAACGCTTACTGAGCGACGCGTGAATCTATCGTCTATTGCTCATGTATAAATACCCGAGACTATAGGTGAAAAACTTAAATTAATTGTGCAGATTTTAAAGCCGCACGAATCACCGCCTGATTGCCCTCGGACAAAACGGTCAATGGTGAACGAATGCCCAAACCGATTCGGCCCATTTCAGCCAGCGCCCATTTAACAGGGATCGGATTGGCTTCCATAAACAGCAATTTATTCAAATCGCACAACACCGCATTCAAACGACGCACTTCGTTCACATCCTGATTAAGCGCGGCGACACACAAATCATGCATCATTTTCGGCGCAATATTGGCCGTGACTGAAATATTGCCGTTCGCACCCATCAAGATCAATGCTGCCGCAGTTGAATCATCGCCGCTGTACACCGCAAAATCCTTCGGCACCTGTCTGAGCAATTGAATGCCGCGCCCAATATCACCGGTCGCGTCCTTCACGCCAATGATATTATCCACTTGCGCCAAACGCACAATCGTCTCATTGGCCAAATCGGCAACCGTACGTCCCGGAACATTATAAAGCACGACCGGACAATCGGATGACTCGGCAATCGCTTTAAAGTGCTGATACAAACCCTCTTGTGTCGGCTTATTGTAATAAGGAACCACCTGCAAAGTAGCATCCGCACCGATTGAATGCGCATAACGGGTTAATTTAATTGCCTCGTGAGTTGAATTGCCGCCCGCACCAGCAATCACAGGAATACGTCCCGCAGCGTGCTCGACCGCCACCTTCATCAATTCGCAATGCTCGTCAACTGACACCGTTGGCGACTCGCCACTGGTACCGACGGCGACGATTGCATCCGTTCCTTGCTCAACATGCCAGTCAATCAATGCACGATATGCGTTAAAATCAATTGAACCATCTTCCAACATCGGGGTGACCAGCGCCACCAAGCTTCCTGTGATCATTTTCGATCCTACCTAAAACACCATGAACAGCGGTTCAAATAAACCGCACTTATTTTTATCCAAATAAACTGAAAACATCATCGTGCCATAACTGCGCTATTGGTTTAAAACAATTCCACATTAAACATAGTCAAATGACGTAAGGGCACGACCAAACAGCGCTCCAATAGCGCAAAAACATGGACGCATTTTAACTGCATTGCAGCAATAAAGCCACTCAAGCACGCCGATTTTTTCAAAAAATTCACAAAAAATAATCAAATAATTAAGAAAATTTAAAAAAACACTTGCCAAGCAAATAGAAAGTTTGCTATAGTTTCAATTCTCAGCGGCCGTAGCTCAGCTGGATAGAGTACTTGGCTACGAACCAAGGGGTCGTGGGTTCGATTCCTGCCGGCCGCGCCATTATTTATGATTTTGTTTTTACGGAACAAAACATTTTTTTGAAAAAGAGTGATTATGCCTTTAATTCGTGTAAAAGAGAACGAACCATTTGAAGTTGCGATGCGTCGCTTCAAACGTGCGATCGAAAAAACTGGTTTATTGACCGAGTTGCGTGCACGTGAATTTTACGAAAAACCAACTACTGAGCGCAAACGCAAACACGCTGCCGCATGCAAACGCCACTACAAGCGTATCCGCAGCCAAATGTTGCCAAAGAAAATGTACTAATCAAGCTGTAGGCTTAAAAACCAAGCTCGATTGCAGTACACCAATACAAATCCCGCTCCACCGAGCGGGTTTTTGTTTTGCACACAACACAGATACACAACACATGAAGCACATTCGTCGGATGATGGTGTTGGATGCGTTATAATTCATCAATAAAATACTCTTTCCCAACACACGATGAACCATGCACAACGCATGATTTCGTGTATAACTATTATTTTCCCAGAGGTTAATATGAGTTTAAAAGAAACCATCCAAGCGGACGTGATCGCCGCTATGAAAGCGCGCGCAATGGACAAGCTAGGCACGTTGCGCCTGCTCTCTGCTGCTATTAAACAACGTGAAGTGGATACGCAAAGCACGCTGGATGATGCAGCGGTGATCGCCGTTATTGAAAAGGCATGCAAACAGCGCCGCGAATCAATCACCCAGTACCAACAAGCCAATCGCTCTGATTTGGTACAAATCGAACAGTTTGAGTTGGACATCATCAGCGCATACCTGCCCGCGCAAATGTCTGATGAAGAAATCGCTTCCAACGTTTCAGCCGCGATCGCACAGACCGAAGCCAAAGGTATGCAAGACATGGGTAAAGTAATGGGCGTACTCAAAGGGCAATTGGCTGGTAAAGCCGATATGGGCAAAGTTTCCGCGCTAATTAAGGCGCAATTATCCTAACTTGAACCACCACACCATCACATGATACCCGCTGAGTTTATCAACGATCTGCTCGCGCGCGTTGACATTGTCGACGTGGTGGGGCAGTACGTTCAACTCAAGCAGGCAGGCAATAATCGCCAAGGTCTATGTCCGTTTCACAATGAAAAAAGTCCATCCTTTACGGTAAGCCCGACCAAACAGTTTTATCACTGCTTCGGTTGCGGTGCGCACGGTACGGCTCTGGGCTTTTTGATGGAACACAACGGTCTGACTTTTGTCGAGGCGGTACACGATTTGGCCTCGCGTGCGGGCATGAAAGTACCCGAAGACAAGCCATTGTCGCGACAGCAAATCGCCGAGCAAACCGAACGAAAAATTCGCACGCAAAATATCAGCCAAGCTTTGGAAGAAGCGGCGAAATTTTACCGCGAGCAATTGCCCAAACACCCCGACGCCATTGGCTACCTAAAACGACGCGGCCTAACCGGAGAAATCGCACAGCGCTTTGGCTTGGGCTTTGCGCCGGATCGTCCGAATTTGAGTAGCGTATTCGCCGATTATGCGCAATCCTCCAGCCTGATTGATGCAGGGCTGGTTAAACAACGCGAAGACAGCGAGCGCCGTTACGATTTTTTCCGCGACCGCGTTATGTTTCCGATCCGTAATGTTAAAGGCCAAATCATCGGCTTTGGCGGACGGATTATGGACAAAGGCGAACCGAAATACCTTAATTCACCCGAAACCGCTGTATTCCAAAAGAACCAAGAACTCTACGGACTGTTTGAAGCGCGCAGCAGCATCTCACATAGCCGTTTTGCCTTAGTGGTTGAGGGTTATATGGACGTGGTGGCATTGGCGCAATCCGGCATTGGTAACGCCGTTGCGACGCTCGGTACGGCCACCAGCGCGCTGCATATTCAAAAATTATTCCGCTTCACCGACCGCATCGTATTCAGTTTTGATGGCGACTCCGCCGGTCGAAAAGCCGCATGGCGCGCGATGACCAATGCCTTGAGCTATGCGACCGACACACGCACGATTCAATTTCTATTTTTACCACCGGAACACGATCCCGACAGCTTTGTGCGCGAGTTCGGCGCGGAGCGGTTCAACGCCGAAATTCAATCGGCCATGACCCTATCGCAATTTTTGCTCTACGGCCTGCGCCAAGCCGCGCCCGAAGCGCACGCCGAAGCGCGTGCGCGCCAACTGCATTTGGCCAAACCACTGCTGCAATCCATGCCGCACAACGCCTTGCGCACGCAAATCATCCAATCCATCGCGGATCAACTGGGCATTCAGGCTATAGATGTGGCGGAGTACGCAGAAATTACTGGCCAAGCGCGTGCGCGCAAGCGCACACCAGAAAAGAATAAACGCAGTCAACCGCTTTCGGCCATAGATCAGGCATTGCGTTTGATTTTGGCGCATCCGAGTGCTGCACAAAATGCGCAGTTGACCGCTTGGCAGCAGCAAGCACAGCACCAGCCATTGACGCAATTGATTGAATTTTTACAAATGCAACCCATCAGCCAGTTGTCACCGGCGGTCATTTACCATCAAATCGAGCAGCTCGATCATTGGAGCTTGTATCAGCACATTCTGCAACGCCAATTACAAGAGCCAGAAATTACCGAGGCCGATGCGCAAATCGCGCTACAAGCCCTTGAAAAAAACCTGTATCGCCAGCATTTAGAAAATAGGTTGCAAGTACTCGCGCAACAATTGGCACACGACCCAAAAGCCAAAGAGGAATACAGCCAACTTTTACAAGAGCGTGCGCGCTATACCTAAATCGTGTGCAATTATTTGATGTGGGCAGACTATGCTAAGCATCTGTTTTTGAAATGAAAATCCACACGCACGTCCAACTATTTACAGAAAAAAGTCGCTAAGATATGCTATAATGCGCAGTTCTATCGTTGTTATTGAACCTTATGAGCGGCTAAGGTTCAATCGCATCGCCCAAGCAATCGACTTGTTGTCACTGAAGTCACTGAATCGTTGTATTTGAGAAAAGCAGTAATTTTTTAAAAAGGCCTACCCCATGAGCTCAAACAAAAATTCCAGCAAAACCAGTACCGCTAAAAGCACGGTCAAAACGGTTTCCAAATCAACCAGTAAAACAGTCAATAAGCCTGTCGTTGCCAGCAAAACCACAGCCAAAGCGCCGGTGAAAGCCCCAGCTAAAACCAGCGCAGTTGCGACTAAACCAGCGGCTAAAAAAACCGCCACACCAAGCACAAAGGTAATGCCGAAAGCCACAAGCAAAACACCTGCTAAAGTGAGCAGTAGCCGAACAACCGCCAGAGCAAGCACCAAAGTCAGCGCCAGCGCTACCAAAACTGCTGCCGCAAAAACGCTCAATACGTCGGCCAAAGCAACCGCCAGTAAAGTGGTGAGCAAAGCTCCTGCTAAGGGAACAACCGCATCAAGCAAAGCCCCAACTGCGCCGACGATCAAAAAAACCACTGTGGTTAAACCTGCTTCAGCGCGCACCGTGGCCACTGCGCCCAAAAAGCCTGCCAGCACCAGTTCAGCCAAAGCCGCAGTGAAACCGTCTGCGGCGAAAACGCCAGCGAAAAAAACGGCTGTGACGCCAAGCGTCAAAGCCCCAACCTCTCAGAAAAGCAATATGCCTGTAAGTAAAACCCCATCTAAATCCCAATCGAAAACAGTAGCTACGCCAGCGAGCGCAACGGCTAAAGCCACCGCTGCCACCGTAGCCACAAAAACCACAAAAGCAAGTTCAACTACTCCAGCCGCTGCGCCAAAAGTACCGGCGAAGAGCGTGGCAAGCAAAGCGACTCCCGTTAAATCAACAGCAAAAGCCAGCACCAGCACGGCAAAACCTGTGAGCAAGACGCCAGTCGCCAAAGCAACGAAACCAACCAGCAAAACGCCTGCAGCCAAAAGCGGCAAAAAAGCTGTGATTGACGACGATTTGGATTTGAGTAAAGACGACGACTTGATCGATGACGAACTTGGCGAAATCAGCGATAGCGAAGAAGAAATCGTTGAAATTGAAACCAAGCCGGAGAAAACCAAAAGCAAAAAAGGCAAAGAATCCGAAGAGTCCGCGCAAGCATTGGAATTTAAGCGCCTGCAAATGACGCTGTTGATCAAGCAGGGTAAAGAACGTGGCTATTTGACCTACGCCGAAATTAACGACAGTTTGCCGGACGACATGGTTGAGGGTGATGCGCTGGACAACATCGTTTCCACTTTCTCCGACTTAGGGATTCAGGTGTACGAACAGGCGCCGGATGCCGAAGTATTGCTGATGAGCGACAACGTTCCCGTTGCCAATGCCGACGACACCACCGAAGAAGAGGTCGAGGTCGCCGTATCCACATTGGACTCCGAATTTGGCCGCACTACCGACCCTGTGCGCATGTATATGCGGGAAATGGGGATTGTCGAATTGCTGACCAAAGCGCAAGAGATCGAAATTGCCAAACGCATCGAAGAAGGCCAACGCGAAATGATGGTGGCGATTTCCGCCTGCCCTGCGATTATCCAAGAGCTGCGTGAAATGTTCGCCAAAATTCGCAATGACGAAGCACAGGTGGACGAAGTGGTCGATGGTTTTGTTGGCGCAGAAGAGGAATTTGAAGACGCCGATGTTGAAGACATTGACGACGATGAAAGCGATGACGATAACAGCGGTGGCGCAGTTTCCAGCAAGCAATTAGAGGCGCTTAAAGTACGCGCATTGGAAAAATTCAACAGCATTGAAAAGCTGTTTGACAAAATGCGCGTGGCCTTTGACAAAGAAGGCTATCGCTCAAAAGCTTATGACAAAGCGCAAGACGCCATGACCCAAGAACTGATGGGCATACGTTTCACTGCGCGCACCGTAGATCGACTGTGTGACAAGCTACGCCAACAAGTTCTATCTATTCGCGACATCGAAAGCCAAATCCGCACCCTGTGCGTGGACAAAGTGGGTATGAGCGTTGACTACTTCATCGTCAACTTCCCAGGACACCAAACCAATCTGAACTGGGCAGGCGACCTTTTGAAAAAGCCGCACGCATTCAACACCATTTTTGAGCGCAATGTCCCAGCGCTACACGAATTGCAAAATCGCCTGATTAGCATTCAAAAAGAAGTCCTATTGCCATTGCCGGACTTGCGCGACATTCACAAACAAATGGTCTCGGGCGAATCCAAAACCCGCACGGCGAAAAAAGAAATGACCGAAGCCAACTTGCGTCTGGTGATTTCCATTGCCAAACGCTATACCAACCGAGGTTTACAATTCCTTGATTTGATTCAAGAAGGTAACATTGGTTTGATGAAAGCCGTGGACAAATTTGAATACCGCCGTGGTTACAAATTCTCGACCTACGCCACTTGGTGGATTCGTCAAGCCATCACCCGCTCGATTGCCGACCAAGCGCGCACCATCCGTATTCCGGTGCACATGATCGAAACGATCAATAAAATGAATCGAATCTCGCGTCAAATTTTGCAAGAAACCGGCATCGAACCTGATGCTTCCGAGTTGGCCGAAAAAATGGACATGCCGGAACACAAAATCCGCAAAATCATGAAAATCGCCAAAGAACCGATTTCCATGGAAACCCCAATCGGCGATGACGAAGACTCACATTTGGGCGACTTCATTGAAGACGGCAACGCCATGACACCTGCCGAAGCTGCACTACACACCGGTATGCAAGACATCGTCAAAGACGTGCTGGACTCACTCACGCCACGCGAAGCCAAAGTTCTGCGTATGCGTTTTGGCATCGAAATGACCACCGACCACACACTCGAAGAAGTCGGCAAACAATTCGACGTCACGCGTGAGCGTATTCGTCAAATCGAAGCCAAAGCCTTGCGCAAATTGCGTCATCCGTCACGTTCTGAAAAACTCAAAAGCTTCTTGGAAAACAACTAACGAAGCGATATTCAGCCTTTTTATCGCGCTCAATCACACTGATGAGCCGAATAAAGAGGCTGTCCAATCAAAGGTTTTTTGCGTACAATGACGCCTTCATAAAAAGACAGCGGGCCATTAGCTCAGTGGTTAGAGCAGAGGACTCATAATCCTTTGGTCGTAGGTTCAAGTCCTACATGGCCCACCAATAAAATCAACGAGTTAGCGTAATATTGCTAACTCGTTTTTCTTTTATAAATTGATTGGTGACATTTTGGTGACAGTTTAAATTAGAGTATCATCAAAGTTTTAACCCTCCCTCTTTCAGTTACACTGTAAATTAGAGTTTTGGGCGTTGCTCACTGTATCCAAATATTCCCAAGGCGTCAAATTTCCTAGGGATTCATGAGGACGTTCTTCGTTGTACTCGCGTATCCAATCATCGGTTAGTTCGCGTACCGGCATCGTCAAATTAACTTCTCTTGTTTGAGAAAATCGTAGCTCTACGCAGTTTTTCATGCGATGAACGGATTTTGGGCTATGGTGCGCCATAAATCGAGGCTTCGATTAAGTAAAATTCGATGTACTTTGGCTGTTGCTTTATGGCGACTCATTTGGAAATGATCGTAGAATTCACTCATACTACGGAGAAAGTGCTGTGCCTGTGAAATGGACTTGAATTTCTTCATTCTGCGCTCCCTTATCCGTACTATTTGATGCGAGTTTTCTGCCCTATTATTCGCCCATTTGTCGGTGATATGAGGTGTTAAAGGGAAATGCTCTTTACGCGGTAATCGGTAACTCGCCAGTTTGTCGGTTGTGATGCTACGTGGCGTATGACCATGACGCTTTAACTTGCCAAAGAACCTAGAGGCCGCGTGCTTATTGCGCTTGCGCTGAACCAGAACATCCAGCACTTGACCATCTTGATCAACCGCTCGCCATAAGTAACACGTTTGACCGTTGATTTTGCAAAATACTTCATCCAAGTGCCATTGGTCGCCAAAACTCTTACTTTTGCGCATTTGCTTGGCATATAAATGTCCGAACTTTAAGCACCAATAGCGAATAGACTCATAACTTAACTCCACACCACGCTCTGCCATCATTAACTCTATATCTCGGTAACTCAAGGAGAACCGATAATATAACCAAACACAATGACTGATAATCTCGGGCGGAAATCGATGACGATGGTAGGGGTTATTTGTATTCATATCCCCATTTTATCGCCCTTCATCTTTTATGCCAACTTAACTTGACGATGCCATTAGAAGAACTCTGAAACAAAAAACCCCAACGCAAGCGCTGGGGTTTTTATCATGCACAATTGAACAGCAATTACATCATGCCGCCCATACCACCCATACCGCCCATGCCGCCCATATCAGGCATAGCAGGTTTTTCTTCTGGGATTTCGGCGATCATGCAGTCGGTGGTCAGTACCAAACCGGCAACCGATGCGGCGTTTTGCAACGCAGTACGGGTCACTTTGGTTGGATCCAATACGCCTTGCTCAACTAAGTCGCCGTATTCGCCGGTAGCGGCGTTGTAGCCGTAGTTACCGGAGTGGCTCATGACTTGGTTAACGATCACGCTTGGTTCGTCACCGGCGTTCAATACGATTTGACGCAGTGGTTCTTCCATGGCGCGCAAAACGATTTGGATACCGGCGTTTTGTTCGGCATTTGAGCCGGTCAAGCCTGCGATTGCGGCGCGTGCGCGCAGCAATGCAACGCCACCACCTGCAACAATGCCTTCTTCCACTGCTGCGCGAGTCGCGTGCAATGCGTCTTCTACGCGGGCTTTTTTCTCTTTCATTTCGACTTCGGTCGCTGCGCCGACTTTAATCACGGCGACGCCACCGGCCAATTTCGCCACGCGTTCTTGCAATTTTTCGCGATCGTAGTCAGAGGTCGATTCTTCGTATTGCGCGCGGATTTGTTTCACGCGTGCTTCGATGTTGGCAGAAACGCCTGCGCCGTCGATGATGGTGGTGTTTTCTTTCGCCACTTCAACGCGTTTGGCTTGACCCAAGTGTTCCAAAGTCACTTGTTCCAATGTCAGGCCGGTTTCTTCAGCAACAACGGTACCGCCGGTCAAAATCGCGATGTCTTCGAGCATGGCTTTGCGACGGTCGCCGAAGCCCGGCGCTTTGACTGCAACGGTTTTCAGAATGCCGCGGATGTTGTTCACCACCAAAGTTGCCAATGCTTCGCCGTCAACGTCTTCAGCGATAATCAACAATGGACGGCCTGATTTGGCCACTTGTTCCAAAGTCGGCAACAGGTCACGGATGTTGGAGATTTTTTTGTCGAACAGCAAAACGAATGGATTGTCCATTTCAACCACTTGTTTTTCTGCGTTGTTGATGAAGTACGGTGACAAGTAGCCACGGTCAAACTGCATACCTTCTACGACGTCCAATTCGTTTTGCAATGATTTGCCGTCTTCCACAGTAATTACACCTTCTTTGCCCACTTTGTCCATTGCTTCAGCGATGATGGTACCGATGGAGTCGTCCGAGTTCGCAGAGATGGTGGCGACTTGGGCGATTTCTTTGTTAGACGAAGTGGGTTTAGAGATTTTACGCAATTCTTCAATCGCTGCGGCAACGGCTTTGTCGATACCACGTTTCAAATCCATTGGGTTCATACCGGCAGCAACGTATTTCATGCCTTCGCGCACGACTGATTGCGCCAATACGGTTGCGGTGGTCGTGCCGTCACCTGCGTTGTCTGCAGTGCGTGAAGCGACTTCTTTCACCATTTGTGCGCCCATGTTTTGGAATTTGTCTTTCAATTCCACTTCTTTGGCGACGGATACACCGTCTTTGGTCACAGTCGGGCCACCGAAGCTGCGTTCCAATACAACGTTACGGCCTTTAGGGCCCAAAGTCACTTTAACTGCGTCGGCCAAGACGTTAACGCCTTCGACCATTTTTGCACGTGCGGCATCGCCGAATAATACTTGTTTAGCTGGCATATTCATGCTCCTATCGTAGATTTTGATTTAAATTTTGTGGGGTGTTTGTGTTACCCGCGCAAAATTTGTGAATTGATTTTCGTGAATTGAGTCAAACAGAAAAGTAGGTTTTACTTTTTTGATTCAATTAGTTTTGGATAACGCCCATGATGTCTTCTTCGCGCATCACGAGGACTTCATTGCCGTCCACTTTGACCGATTGTCCGGCGTATTTGCCGAATAACACGCGATCACCAACTTTAACGTCTAAAGCAACTTGCACGCCTTGATCGTTGCGTTTGCCTGGACCGACGGCCAATACTTCGCCTTGATCTGGTTTCTCGGTCGCGCTGTCAGGAATGACGATACCTGATGCAGTGGTGCGTTCAGCTTCTACGCGTTTAACGATCACACGATCGTGCAGTGGGCGAATGTTCATGGGAAAACTCCTTGAAATAAGTTTAGAATCAAATAGATAAAGCTAAAAAACTCGGGGGTGGTGCTGTTTCAGAGAGAATTTAGCACTCTCACCCTCTGAGTGCTAATTATGATGGCTCAAGCCGCTTATTTCAAGAGGTGGCTTGTTAAAAAATATTTTTTAACAAATTTTTGGAGCCATTTACAGCCTGATTTGCCCAGCCGCTTCAAGAATCGATTCGGAACAGATTGTATGGACGCATGGCTGCGCTTACAATACCACACTCTTGAATTTTGGCTGATACGCTATGAATACATTGCTTCCACTAACGACTGTTGATCAGTTGATTCCAACCATGCAACGGCAAGGTTTTTCGGTTTTGTCTGCCAAGGATTGGTCACAGCTCGGCGTGGATGTTGAGGCTTTGTCTGAATTAATGCCTGCTTGGAATCATTTATGTCGGGACGAATACCTCAAAGATGGCGGACGTTATCGCCTGCGGCGGCATTCGTGTTTTATTGTGAATGAGGGTGGTCTGTCGCAAACGCCGCACCGTGCGCATTTTCAGCCGGTTGAGTACAACGCCTTGCACGGCGGGATGCGTCGCTGGTTTGAGCCCATGGAACCGAGCGTGGTGGCGCACTCGGCGTGGCAAGGTTTACTCCAACGCACGGCGCAGATGTGCTCGGAGGTTCAGCCTGCGATAGATCAGGCGGATGTTTGGTACATTGAGGCGCATCAGTTTCGCATTGACACCACGGATGGCATAGGCCGCCCGACACCTGAGGGCGCGCATCGCGATGGTGTGGATTTTGTGATGGTGTTTTTACTCGACCGTGTGGGCATTAAGGGCGGTGAAACGCGGGTGTTTGAGGCTGATGGACCGAATGGTCAGCGTTTTACATTGACTGAGCCGTGGTCACTGCTGTGGATGGATGATGTGCGCGTGATTCATGAGTCAACGCCGATTCAGCCGACGGATGAGCACGGTCACCGCGATACCTTGGTGCTGACTTTTCGACGCGATGGTTTTTTGGGTGATGAGGCATCACTGATTTAAATGTGCGCTCAGCCTCGCTGATTCGTAATCCCCGAAAGCCACCCGAAAATCCGTACTTTCAAGTAAAATAACGCGTTTTGGACAAATGCGCTGGCTTTGTTCACGCTTCGTCCTTGTTGGGCTGGGGCGAATCGCAGATTTATTGAAATTATCTACATGAAAAATATACGCAATTTCTCAATCATCGCCCACATTGACCACGGCAAATCGACTTTGGCTGACCGCATCATTCATATGTGTGGCGGTCTGTCAGAACGTGAAATGGAGTCGCAAGTCCTTGATTCTATGGATATTGAGCGTGAGCGCGGGATTACCATCAAGGCACAAACCGCTGCGCTGGAATACAAAGCGAAAAATGGTGAGGTTTACAATCTGAATTTGATTGATACGCCGGGTCACGTTGACTTTTCGTATGAGGTGTCGCGCTCGCTCTCAGCGTGTGAAGGCGCGCTGCTGGTGGTGGATGCGTCGCAAGGTGTGGAAGCGCAAACGGTGGCGAACTGTTACACCGCGATTGAATTGGGCGTGGAAGTCGTTCCCGTGTTGAACAAAATTGATTTGCCTGCGGCTGAACCGGCCAATGCAATCGCCGAGATCGAAGACGTGATCGGTATCGAGGCGCAGGACGCGGTACTGTGTTCGGCGAAAACCGGTTTGGGCGTAGCGGAGGTGTTGGAGCGCCTGATTGAGCGCGTACCACCGCCCAAAGGCGATCCGAGCGCGCCGTTACAAGCATTGATTATCGACTCATGGTTTGACAACTACGTCGGCGTGGTGATGTTGGTTCGTGTGGTCAATGGCACGCTCAAATCCAAAGACAAAATCCAAATGATGGCGACCGGCGCACAGCACGGCGTGGAGCATTTGGGCGTATTCACCCCGAAATCCAAAAATCTGCCGCAGTTATCCGCCGGACAAGTGGGCTTCATCATCACGGGCTTGAAAGAGTTATCCGCTGCGAAAGTGGGCGACACCATTACACATGTGAATTCGCAAGCCAAACCGGCGGCAGAACAACCATTACCCGGCTTTAAAGAAATCCAGCCGCAGGTATTTGCGGGCTTGTTCCCCGTGGAGTCGTCCGAGTATGACGCATTGCGCGACTCGTTGGAAAAATTGAAACTCAACGATGCGTCGTTGCAATACGAGCCTGAAGTCTCGCAAGCTTTGGGTTTTGGTTTCCGCTGTGGTTTCCTCGGTTTATTGCACATGGAAATTGTGCAAGAGCGCTTGGAGCGCGAATTTGACATGGACCTCATTACCACCGCGCCGTCGGTGGTGTACGAAGTGGAAATGCGCGATGGCACGGTGGTGCAGATGGAAAACCCATCAAAAATGCCTGATCCGTCGAAAATCAACGAGATTCGCGAGCCGATCGTCACCGTGCATTTATTCATGCCACAGGAATACGTCGGCAGCGTCATCACCCTGTGTACACAAAAACGCGGCGTACAGATTGACATGACCTACCACAGCCGTCAGGTGAAATTGACCTACGAAATGCCAATGGCCGAAGTGGTGATGGACTTTTTTGACAAACTCAAATCCACTTCGCGCGGCTACGCCTCGATGGACTATGAGTTTAAAGAATACCGTCCGGCGGATGTGGTCAAAGTCGATATGCTGATTAATAGCGAAAAAGTCGATGCGCTCTCGATCATCGTTCACCGCTCAAACGCCGCCTCGCGTGGCCGTCAGGTGGCAGCGAAAATGCGCGAATTGATTCCGCGGCAGATGTACGATGTGGCGATTCAGGCGGCGATTGGCGCACAAATTATCGCGCGTGAAAATGTCAAAGCCATGCGTAAAAACGTATTGGCAAAATGTTATGGTGGTGACATCACGCGTAAGAAAAAATTGTTAGAAAAGCAAAAAGCCGGTAAAAAACGCATGAAACAAGTCGGCTCGGTTGAAGTACCGCAAGAAGCGTTCTTGGCGATTTTGCGTGTGGATGAATAAGGGAGATTCAGTATGTGGTTTGGTACTTTGCTAGTGGTTTTATTTGTTGTCTCGGGCGTATGTTGGCTGCTGGACAAATTCTACTTTGCGCCCGCACGTCAACGAGCGGCAGAGGCGATTATCAGCCAAGCTAAGTCTCAAGGGATTGGCGGGTATCAAGAGGCCGCGCAAGCTGCGCTGGCACGTCCTGCATGGCTCGAATACACCGCCGGTTTGTTTGGCGTGATCGCGCTGGTGTTTGTACTGCGCTCGTTCATCGTCGAGCCGTTTCGTATTCCGTCTGGCTCGATGCTGCCGAACCTATATGTGGGCGATTTTATCTTGGTGAACAAATACACCTATGGCTTGCGCATGCCGATCACCAACGATGTGATTGTGCCGATGAATCACCCGAAAAAAGGTGAAGTGGTGGTATTTCAATTTCCACCAGATAAATCGCAAAGCTATATCAAACGCGTGGTCGGCGAGCCGGGCGATGTGGTGCGCTATGAAAACAAAGTGTTGACGGTGAATGGTCAAACCTACCATTTGACCCCGAAAAGCGGTGAGATTCCGGCGGCGGAATACCCGACTTATCCGAATACCAATCAGCCGATTTTGAAATTGATACTGAGCAAAGCCTCTGAAGAAGGCGCAGTCACGCACGATATTCTGACCATCGAACAGCAGCCGGTAATTAATGCGAACGAACTCAAGCAGTTCCCATTCGCCGCTAATACCTCGGCGTGTACTTATTTACCGAACAACACCGGTCTTGAATGCAAAGTGCCGCAAGGACAATATTTTATGATGGGTGACAACCGTGACAACAGCACGGACGGGCGCTACTGGGGCTTTGTCCCTGAGCAAAACATCATCGGCAAAGCCTACTTCGTGTGGATGAATTTCGGTCATTTATCGCGCATCGGTCACTCGATTCAATAATCCATACCATGCGAAAATCCACCTCATCGATTGATCATCTGCAAGCGCAACTGGGCTACCGCTTTACGCAAAAAAAGCTGCTGCAACAAGCGTTGACCCACCGCAGCTACGCGGCCGAGCACAACGAGCGGCTGGAGTTTTTGGGTGATGGCGTGCTCAACTGCACCATTGCCTATTGTCTATATCACCAGTTCGCTCAACTCAAAGAGGGCGAACTCTCGCGCATTCGCGCGCATCTGGTGCGGCAAGAAACCTTGGTACTGATTGCGCAAGAGCTACAATTGCACCGCTATATTTTCCTCGGTGAGGGCGAACTCAAAAGCGGCGGCTTGGAGCGTCCCTCGATTCTCGCCGATGCAGTCGAAGCGATTTTCGGCGCGATTTTTTGTGATGCCGACTTTGCCACCGCGCAAGCGGTCGTCACGCGGCTGTTCACCCCGATTTTGCGCGAACTTGACCCCAATACTGCGGGCAAAGACGCCAAAACCCAATTGCAAGAGCGCCTACAAGGGCAAAAACTGCCCACACCCAAATACGATATTGTCGCCATTGACGGTGCAGCGCATGAGCAACTGTTCACGGTCTCGTGCGAAATCCCCGCCCTAAAAATTCGTACGCAAGGCGAGGGCAGCACTCGCCGATTGGCCGAGCAGCACGCCGCCACCTTGGCGATGGCGCAGTTGAACGATGGCGCACCGAGCGGCAAGAAATCGGCGAAACGTCCATCAGCACATAAAAACGGCTAAAATAAGCCATCATTTGGTCAAGGCAAGCGAATGCCAAACCATTCCAATTCTTTAGGAAATACCATGTCAGAAGACAGCTCACACCCAACTACCGACTTGACGCATGAATTTGCACAAGACTTTCGCACCGGCTTTATCGCCATCATCGGTCGCCCAAACGTTGGCAAATCCACGCTGATGAATGCACTGATTGGGCAAAAAGTCTCCATCACCTCGAAAAAAGCCCAAACCACGCGCCACCGCATCAACGGCGTGCTGACGCAGGACAATACCCAATACATTTTTGTGGATACGCCCGGCTTTCAAACCAAACACGGCGGCGCGCTCAATCGCGTGCTCAACCGCAATGTCTCGCAAGCACTCGGTGAAGTTGATGCGGTGGTTTGGGTGATCGAAGCCATGAAATTCACAGCGCAGGACGAAGCCGTACTCAAAATTCTGCCGGAAGCCACGCCCGTGATTCTGGTCGTCAATAAAGTCGATCAACTGGAAAAGAAAAACGACTTACTGCCGTTTTTACAAAAAATCGCCGAGCGCTTCAATTTCAAACACATCATTCCCGTGAGCGCGAAAAAAGGCGTGCAAACTCAAGTTTTACTGGACGAGATCAAACCGCTACTGCCCGAGAATCCACCGTTTTTCGATGAAGACGACATCACCGACCGCCCGAGCAAATTTTTGGCCACGGAAATTATTCGCGAAAAAATCTTCCGCCTCTCGGGTGACGAAGTACCGTATGGCTGTACCGTCACCATCGAACTATTCACCGAAGAAAAAAACATGTACCGCATTGCCGCCGCCATTCTCGTCGAGCGCGACGCACACAAAGCCATGATTATCGGCAAAGACGGCGAACGCATGAAACGCATCGCCTCCGAAGCGCGGCAAGACATGGAAAAACTGTTTGGCTGTAAAGTGTTTTTGGAAGTGTTTGTGAAAGTGCGTTCTGGTTGGGCGGATAATGAAGCGAGCTTACGGAATTTGGGGTATGAGTGAGATGTTTATAGAGCAACTTAAAGAAATTTTTTCCTGGATACCTCAATTAGAACGTTTATATGTTGTTATTGGTGCAACAGGTGGTTTTTTTGCTTTGTTTAAACCTATTTTTGAGAAACACTTTTCTAAAGATGTAAATAGGGCAAACTATGTAATTTCGTTGATAAATGAACAGGATTTAGTTAATCTTAATTTTATGATCTATAATTCACGAGCCATTCCTTCAGAGTTTTTTTCTCGGTTTGATAGATTAGAAAGAGAACTATATAACAAGCAGGATGTGGTAAGGTTTTCTGGCTTACTTAAGAAAAAACTCAAACGAGAGTTGATAGATTTGTTAAATTTATATGATGAATTAAGGGGTTATATTCAAGTTCCTGAATGGCATCCAGAAAAAAGAGGGAAAGATTTTTTTTGGGTGTTAAATAAAAAAGAGTTCGATTTAACTTTATCACCATCAAATGACCGTAGTTATGCAAAGCATTTAGAAAGAGCATGCAACCTTGCGGATGATATGAAGATTCAGTTACAGCGATTACAAACAGTAGCGGATTTACACATTTATGAGGCTTTGTTTTCTTGGTTTATTCTTCCTATTCGATTTAGAGATCAGGGCTTAATTCGCAAGAATAAAAGGTCGTAGCCCGTCAGAGCCTAACGAATCGCGGATTTAATAGTGCCTTTTGAGGAGTTCGCTCTCCGCTGTGAGGCGGTTACTTTTGCTTTGATGTAAAAAGTAACCGAAAAATCAAATTCACGGTAACGCAAAGCAATGAACGCTTGGGTTTGGTCGGTTTAAAACTCGCGTTTGCTCACAAACGCTCAGACAGCAAACCGACTGGTGAAGCGACAGCATTCATTTGTGTTACAGCGACGGATGATCGAACTTCGTATCAAACATTGATATGGTTTAAATGTAGGGTGGGCAAATGGATTTGTCCACCTTTGCTAATTTGTGGGTGCAATGAGTATTGTGCAGTCGCACGCATGGGATAATTTTCGGTACAATCTTCATCTACGAAATCACCCAAAATGATGTTGGGTGCGCCAATATTTTTATTGCTTTTTATGACCCCACCAATCAAAGACCTACCAATTTCTTCTCTCGACGCACCGCTTTCAGCGGCGTTGAGTAAGGTCGTGAGCAACAGTACGCGCGCGGGGACAAAGATTTTGCATCAGCCGGCGTATATTTTGCACAGTTATCCGCATTCGGAAACGAGTTTGGTGCTGGATGTGTTCACGCGCCATCACGGGCGATTGTGGGTGTTGGCGAAAGGGGCTTTGCGTCCGTATACGCGCTGGCGCGCGAGTATTTTTCAGACGTTTCAAACGCTGTCCATCGGCTTTTCGGGTAAGGGTACGGTGCGCACTTTGCTGGACGCAGAGTGGGTCGGCGGGATTCCGATGTTGCAGGGCGCAGCGTTGATTTCCGGCTATTATATGAATGAGTGGTTGCGCCGTGCGCTGGCGCAGGCGGATGCACACGCGGGCTTATTTGATGCATATCAGCGCGGTTTGGCGGCGTTGAGTTTGCACGCGCATTCGGCGGGTGAGCAGGCGCAGGTGTTGCGCGGGTTTGAGCTGTCGTTGTTGCGTGAGCTGGGTTTTGCGCCGAATTGGGTGGATTGCGCACAGGATGCACCGGAGGTGCGTTATCGTTTTGAGGTGGCGCAACACCGTTGGGTGCGAGTGGATGAGCGACTGGGTGAATCGGTGTCTGAACGTGTGAGCACGGGTGCAGTGTTGGTGACGGTTCAGACAATTCTGGACATTGGCGCGGGACGGTTTGACAGCGCACGCACGCAGCAGGAGGCCAAGCAGTTGTTTCAGGCGATGTTGGCTCAGCATATTGCGGATAAGCCTTTGTTGACACGGCAGATGGCGCGCGAGTTGCAGGCTTTGTTGCCGAAGGAGAGCGGATTGTGATTGTGGGTGTGGGCACAGATGTGTTGCGCGTCTCGCGCATTCATACGGCGTTTGAGGTGCGCGGGATGCGTTTTGTCCGACGAATTTTGGGTGAGCGTGAGTTGGCGATTTTTGAGCGTCGTTTTGCGCGCAATCGTGAACGTGGCTTATTGTTTTTGTCCACGCGTTTTGCGGCGAAAGAGGCTTTTTCAAAAGCGATTGGCTTGGGTTTGCGCCAGCCGATGAGTTGGCGTGCGGTGGAGTTTGTCAATGGTAGCTCAGGCAAACCCGAGGTGGTGTTGAATGAGCCTCTGACGAGCTGGTGCGCCGAGCGCGGTTGGTCGTTTCATGTGAGTATGACCGATGAGGCGGATATGGTGTGTGCGTTTGTAATTGCGGAGAAGGTTGGGTGATGCGATGATGGATAAAAATATGCCTTTGGGGCCGATGATTGTGGATTTGGTCGGAATGACGTTGACCGATGAGGATCGCCGTCGTTTGACTCATCCGATGACGGGCGGCGTGATTTTGTTTGGCCGTAATTTTAAAAATCGTGCGCAAGTGGGCAAGCTGATTCGCGCGATTCGTGCGGTTCGTCCGAATATTGTCATCAGCGTGGATCACGAAGGCGGACGTGTGCAGCGCTTTAAAACCGACGGGTTCACGCATTTGCCGTCGATGCGCACGCTGGGCGAGCTGTATGATAAAAGTCCATTGCATGCGCTGAAGGTGGCGACGCAAGTGGGCTTTGTCCTTGCGGCGGAGTTGCGCGCGGTGGGCGTGGATTACAGTTATACGCCGGTGTTGGATTTAGATTATGGTGGCAGCACGGTGATTGGCGACCGCGCCTTTGCGCCGTCGGCTGAGGTGGTGGCGCTGTTGGCAAAGGCGCTACTGCACGGGATGTTGCGCGCGGGAATGGCGGGCTGTGGCAAGCATTTCCCCGGACATGGTTTCGTGGTGGCGGATTCGCATGTGGATATGCCGGTGGATCGGCGTGGCTTGAAACGGATTTTGAGTGACGATGTGGTTCCGTATACGGTGTTGGCACAGGATTTGGGTGCGGTGATGCCGGCGCATGTGATTTATCCGAAGGTGGATGCTTTGCCTGCGGGATTTTCAAAAACGTGGCTGGGGATGCTGCGCGCGCAGTTACAGTTTCATGGTGCGGTTGTCACCGATGATTTGAGTATGGCCGGCGCTGCGATGATTTTCCCTGATGTGGTGCAACGTGTGCGCGCCGCGCTGGATGCGGGCTGCGATATGGCGATGGTGTGTAATCGTCCGAATGATTTGGATGAGGCGTTGGCGGGTTTGCCAAAAAGCTATTTGCGTCAGGCGCAAAGCAAGGCGACGGCGCGGCGTATAGCTGCTTTGCGCGCGCGGGGTGAGGCTTTGGCGTGGAAGGAGTTGCAAAAAGATGCCGCATATCAATCTGCGCGTCAGACGATAGTGCCGTATATTCGCAACGCGGATGGGACAGCGATTGTTGATCCGACTGAGGTGATGTTGAAAAAACGTTAAGAATACGGTGGTTGCGGTCGATTTGGATAGGCGCATGATTGCGCCTATTTTCTATGGTACAGATATAAATAGGAGCGCCATCAGGCGCTCCTACGAGTGATGACTACTTCAAATGGCGATTAATACGGTGTGACCGTGCCCATGAGGTCTTTGAGCTTTGGTGCGCGTTGATCCATCACGAGGTAGTACCACATGGTGTTGGCCATGACGTTTTTCACATAGCCGCGCGTTTCGGCAAAGGGGATGGTTTCGGCAAAAATCGCGCCATCTACGTTTTGCGTCAAACTGCGTTTCCATTGCGCCGGACGACCGGGACCCGCGTTGTAACCGGCCGAGGCCAAAGGCATGGAGCCGCCGAATTGGTCACGGATTTGTGCCAAATAGGCGGTGCCGAGTTGAACATTGGTATCAATATTGCCCAAATCACTCAAGGTGAAATTGCTCAAGCCTTGCTTGCGCGCGAGGATGCGCGCGGTCTCTGGGATGATTTGCATCAGACCGTGCGCGCTGGCTGAGGATTTGGCGAGTGTGACGAAACGCGACTCTTGGCGAATGATGCCATATGCCCATGCGGCAGGGATGCCTGCGTTGCTGGAGTGACGTTGTAATGTCGACAAATAGGGCGTCGGGTAGCGTTGGTTGAAGTTGAACACGGTTTTGGTGCGGTCGGAGGTGTTGATCATGCGATCCAGCAAGCCCACGCGACGACCGTATTCGGCTGCGGCGAGTAATTGACGCTCGTTCATGCTGCGCAATGGATAGTTCCATTCGCGGCTGATTTCGAGCATCATGTCCATGTCGGCGAATTTGCGCGCGCGCTCGAATCCGGGCGTTTTGCTGGCAGCGGCGACTTCAGCTTCAGTGGGTGCGGCTTTGGGCGGTAGTTTGATGGTTCTACCGAGTTCTTCATTGGCCAAAATGCCGTAGAAATCGTAGTTATTCGCCGCTTGTTCGTAGAACATGGCGGCTTGGGTTTTCTGCCCTTGCTCGGCGTAGGCGCGGCCACGCCAGTATTGCCATGTGCTGGTGTTGCGCTCGCTATCGCTCATTTTGTCAATGGCTTGACCGACCAGATTCCAGTCGCCCTCGCGCATACCGGCGCGTGCTTGCCAGCCGAGTACATCATCGGGCAATTGTAATTTTGGGTATTGCTGATAGGCATTTCGATAAAACGATGCGGCCCCAGAGCTGGCGCGACGAATTTGGCTGTAGCCGTAGTAGGCTTGGGTCAAGGCGCCTTGCTGGGGCGACATGCCAGAGCTGGCGTTGCTCACCGTGCCAGCGAGCGAGCCGGTGCTGTCGTTGTTCGCTTGGTTAATCAGGCTGGCCATGCGCGCCGCAGAGCCGGTATTTTTGCTGTAGCTGGCCAAACGTGTGCCTTGTGCTGCACTGTTGTACGCTGAGAGGGCGGTCAGGTAGTTGTTGTCCTCTTCGGATAAACCGCGGCTTGCGAGTGATACGGTTAATTGTTGGCAGGCTTTGCTGTTGGCTGCACGGCTGTCGCTCAGTAAGGTTTTGAGCGTGCTGGCGATGGTGCTTGCGCTCAGCCCTCGATCCAACTTGCCTTGCTGATAAAAGCATTCAACGGCGGTGTCGTCTTTGAGTTCGTATTGTGTATAGTAGCGGTTAAAATTATCCCAATCGCGGCGTGCGCCCAGTACATGCAGGTAGTCATTGCGCATACGGTCGGCCAATGCTTGGCCTTCGTAGCGCTGGATAAAGGCGCGAATTTGGTCATCGGGTGCATTGACATTGCCAGTGCCATCGCTGTTGTACAACTGTGGTTTGAGGCGATAATATTCGACGTATGAGGTCAAAGGATAGCCGGAGAGTTGGTCGGCCAATTGCGCGGCGCGCGGCGCGTCATTGCGAATAGAGGCAATGCGCAGTTGTTTAAACGTTTCGTCTTGTGAATTTGCGCCAAAGGTCAACGAGCCGTAGGCGCTGGTGTTGCCCACGGGCGTGGATTCTTGCGCCAGTGCTGTCATTGTGGCACTGCTAAGGATGGCCGATACGGTAAAAGCAACCGCACCTGTGCGAATTTGGTTTAAACTCGACATGTATGCTCCCAAATAGTCCGCCGCTCGCGCGCGGAATAATTAAACGATAATTAAATGTGTATGGCTATTGTACCGATAAAAACAGCTCAGGTCTGCCGTTCGGCGGTCAAAGCTGACATTGAAACACACAATCTCGGCGAAAATAAGGCGGAATTGCGTCGTGTGCTACTGGCGCGGCGCGTGGCGCTCACACCCGAGCAGCGGCAACGACGCTCGCAGCAATTAACGCGGGAATTGTGGGTGTGGTTGACCGAGTGTGTGGAGCCGAATGCCGCGATTGCGCTGTATTGGGCGTTTCGCGCCGAGATTGATCTGCAAATGCTGATGGATCAATGGCGCGCGCATGGCGGTCGGGTGTATTTGCCGATTGTACAGCAGTCCAAAGCGCCGCTGAAATTTGCACCGTATCGTGGTTTGGCCTCAATGCAGCAAGGTGCGTATGGCATTTTGGAGCCGATGTACGAGCCGCACGAATTGGTCGATCAGCCGGAAGATTTAGCAGTATTGTGCGCGCCGTGCGTCGGGTTTAATGCGCAGGGCTATCGTTTGGGCTATGGCGGTGGTTTTTACGACCGCACTTTGGCGAACTGGCGTGAGCGAGACATCAAACTGCCGATCACGATGGCGGTGGCTGATGCGTGGGCGCAGATTGAATTTGTGCCGGATGCGTTTGATGTGCCGTTTGACTTTTTGGCTTTGACGAGTGATTGATTCATGGATAGAATGCCTACGGTTTTTTAATATCAATAATAGTTAACAGTAGGATAATGTATGAATAAGTTTTTTGAAGAGTTTAAGAATTTTGCCAGTAGTGGCAATATTTTTGATTTGGCTTTAGGGGTGATTATCGGCGGTGCTTTCGCCACTGTGGTTGAAAGTCTCAGCAAAGATATTATCGGTGATTTTATCGCAGCACTCGGTGGAGCGCCTGATCTATCGGGTTTGGTTTGGGCATTTAACGGCGGTGAAATCCATGTGGGGAACTTTCTGGGTGCTTTGATTAACTTCCTAATCCTCGCTTTTGTCTTATTTCTATTGGTCAAGTTGATTATGCGTTATCGTTTGGCAAACTTTCGCGCTCAAGGTTCGCGCGAGTGTCCGTATTGCCGCGAGTTTGTCGCTGTAGATGCGATTAAATGTAAATTTTGCACTTCAGATTTAAAAGCGAAAATTGATGGCGAAGAAGGTGCAGACGAACGCTAAGTTTTACAAATAAATCCATTCGCCGATCGGCAAATCGCTCGGTAATTCAAACTCACCCACGCGCACGCGGTGTAGTTCATCCACGCGATTGCCTGCGGCTGCGACCATGCGTTTGACCTGATGGTATTTGCCTTCACGCAGGATCAGCTCTAAAACATTCGGTGTGTCTGCGTGCAAAATCCGTGCAGACACCGCTTTGAGCGTTTCGTTTTCATCGTGCAGTAGCACACCGCAGGTCAAGGCGTTCAGCATCTCTTCAGTGAGCGGATAACGGCAAGTTGCGTGATAGACTTTATCCACGTTTTTCTTGGGCGAGGTGTTTTTGTGGATGAATTGCCCATCGTCCGAAATCAGTAATAAGCCTGTGGTATCCACGTCCAAACGCCCGACGCATTGCACGTCGCGGTTGCGCAATTGAATGGGCAATAGCGACAATACGCTCATGTGGTGCTGCGGCTTTTGCGAGCATTCGTAGTTGCTCGGCTTGTTCATCAGCAGGTAGACATGCTCGCGGTAGCGCCAAGTTTGCCCGTCAATCTGCCAATTCAAACCCTCCAGATCAAAGTACTCATCAGGGTCATCGCACATTTCACCATTGACCAGCACATCACCGGTTTCGATTAGAGCGCGGCAGTAGGCGCGCGTGCCGAAGCCTTGCTGTTGCAGGATTTTATCAATGGGTAATGGTTTGGTTTTTTTGCTTTTTGCCATGATCGTTACGCTGATAATTCTTTTGCTAACTCTTCGGCGCGGGCTTTGCACGCCGCGACGCCTGCGTGAATCGCCTGATCCAAGCTACATTCGGCAAATTTGGCCAACGCCGCCGCAGTTGTGCCGCCTTTGCTGGTCACGCGTTCGCGCAGGGTGCTGATGCTTTCGGTCGATTCACCAGCCAAGGCAACCGCACCGGCAAAAGTTGCTTGTACCAACTGCTTGGCCGTGGCCGGGTCAAAGCCCAATTGCTCGGCGTCTCGCGTCAATTGCTCCATCATGTAGAACACATACGCAGGGCCGGAGCCAGAAATCGCGGTGATTGCGTCGATTTGCGATTCTTCATTTAGCCACACGATTTGGCCGATGGATTGCAGGATGTCGTTGACCCAATCTTGCTCAGTCGCATTCAACTGCGGGGCGAAAACGCCGGTGATGCCTTGAGCGACCAGAGCAGGTGTGTTGGGCATGGTGCGGACAATTTTTTCATGACCATTGCTCCATGCGGACAAGGTGGCGATGGGCAAACCGGCGGCAATACTGAGCAGTACCTGTGTCGGTTTGAGTGCAGGTAACAACTCCTGTAACGCCTCGCGCATATTTTGAGGCTTAACCGCCAGAACCCAAATGTCCGGCGCGCTGGGCATCTGCGCCGTGGCAAACGCGGTGTTTTCGTAGCAGCTCACGGATAAATCGTAGTTCAGGCGGTCGCGCTGTGCTTCGTTGTGCTCGACCACGGAAATCTGTTTGGGCGAGAAGCCACCTTTTTGAATCATGCCGGTGATGATTGCTGTGGCCATATTGCCACCGCCTAAAAACGCAATGTGAGGGCTGGGAATGTTCATGTTTTATCCTTGTGATGAGGCGGTTGAGATGGAAGTGGCTGATGTGGCTGAGGTCGAATAGGCGCGCGCACCAAAAATCGCGGTGCCGATGCGCACCATGGTACTGCCAGCAGAGATGGCCTGCGCATAATCGTCGGTCATTCCCATCGACAGGGTGTCAAAGTGCTCGGCTTGAGCCGAGGGTAATTCGCTTTTGATTTGCGCAAACAAGGCCGACAGAGCGGCGAATGGTACGCATTGTTCAGTGTGTGAGGCATTTCGGTTGATGGCTTTGGGAATGCTCATCAGGCCACGCAGGCGCAGATTCGGCAGTTGTGCGATGTCGAGTACCAAGTCCAATGCCTCATCAGGCAAACAGCCGCTTTTACTCGCTTCATCGTCAATATTCACTTGCACGCACACATTCAAAGGCGCGCGCGAGGCAGGGCGTTGTTCATTCAAACGTTGGGCAATTTTCAGGCGATCAAGCGAATGCACCCAATCGAAATACTCCGCCACCGCTCGGGTTTTGTTGCTTTGCAGTGGACCGATGAAATGCCACTGAGCTTGGTTATCCGGCAGCAAGGCATCCAACGCCTCAATTTTTTCCGTGCCTTCCTGTACATAATTTTCGCCAAAATCGCGCGCGCCTGCATGGTACGCCGCTAACACACTCTCGACCGGATGGGTTTTGCTGACCGCCAATAATAATACCGAATCGGACGCACGCTGCGCCGCAGAGCAGGCCAGAGCGATGCTGCCGGTGAGGCGATGGTAATTTTGAGCGATGTCTTCGGCGCGCATGGCTGATTCCTGTGATGGTTCAATCAGATGATACCATGACAAAAACGGCTTGCAAAAGTGCAAGCCGTTTCAAATATGGTGGCGAATCAGGGACTCGAACCCCGGACCTGCGGATTATGATTCCGTCGCTCTAACCAACTGAGCTAATTCGCCATGAGTTGCGCATTATGCAGGCGTTTCTGTAATTTGTCAATATAGATTTAGCAGGTTTTGTGCTTTTATTGCGTTGATTCGGTGCTGATGGCGTTTAACCCGCATTTTGGTCTTTGGAAGAGCTGTCCAAAATGTGGTCGATATTGCCTTGTACGCTGTTGGTCAGGCTGGTACGGATGATGTCGTAATAGCTGGTATAGGTGACGGCATTGACCACGGCGTTAAACAGCACCCACAGCCCCATGATGATGAACATCATAAGCGAGGGTGAGTGCATTCCGAGAATTGAAATGATCAGGCTGAGTGCGGCAAATACACCGAAAATCAGGGCGATGGTGAGGCCAATCGGTAAGATATTGATGAAAATGGTGCGAATGGAGAGCCAGACGGCCTGCGGTGCGGGCGCATTTTGCCAAACGGTGAAGAGTGGTGAATACATCAGCAGGGTTTGAATCAGCATGGAGCCGGCAATCATCATGCCGAAGGCAAGAAATAATCCTTTTTGCTCCATCAATTGCGCCCAAATCTCTTTGGATTGCGCGCGCATGGTTTCGATATTGTCGATTTCTTGCAGCGCGAGCATGTTTTTGAACGTCTCATTGAGTGCGTTTTGATCAATGACGGTTTGGCTGATGAGAAACAGACCAAACAGTACGGTGGCGTAAATCAGACCGAGGCTGAGCAGGCGATTACGCACTTTATTGAACAACGGGCTGAAAATAGCCAAAGGTGAAGTGTTCTCTTGAATGCGGATGCTTTGGCACACATCGGCCATGCCAAACGCCAATGCCGGCGCGATCAGCAAAAATAGCACCATGCCAACGCCCGGTAAAATGCCGGTGAGTAGCATTTCGGCAAAGATAATCCATGTGCTGGCCAACAGGATAATCAGCGGTTGCGCCTTGATTAGCGTGATGGCATTTTTAATCCACACAAACGCGTGCGAAATCGGCATACGCATGATGGACAGGGGAACGATGAGATTATCTTTTGGGGTCGGGGTCATTCGCTGGGCTTTCTCAAATCCAAATGGTGTTGTCGCTACGCATAGCGCGGCGCAGGGTCAAAATGCGCTCAAAATGGGTCGGGTCTTTCGGTGTGAGCATTTGCGCCGAACGGGTTCGATAATAGTCATATAGGCGCGAAATCCAAAAACGCAAGGCCGCCGCACGCAACATCATCGGCCAAGCCGCATAATCAGCCTCGGTTAATGGCTTGACTGCGTGATAGGCCTGTAATAATGCGTTCAACTGCTCGGGTAAAAATTCGCCACTGGCGCGCTCGATACACCAGTCGTTTGCTGTCACGGCCAGATCGAATAGGAAACGATCCACACCGGCAAAATAAAAATCGATGAATGCTGGTGTATGCGGGTCGGCAAATAGCACGTTGTCCACGAACAGATCGCAGTGTCCCGCACCGGTCGGTAATGCGCGATACAGCTCGGTTTGCGCAAATTCGCTTTGCAATTTAATTTCGTCGTGGAGCAACGCAGCGATCGGTTCGGGTAAAAACTCAGTCACTTTGGCCTGCATGTCCAGCCACCAACTCAGTCCGCGCAGATTCGGCTGTGTCCCTTTAAAATCCGCCACCGCCAAATGCATCTGCGCCAATGTGCGGCCAACGCTGGCGCAGTGCGCTGGACTTGGCTCGCTGATGTCCTTACCCGCCAATTTGGAGACCAAACTGGCCGGTTTACCGGCGAGCGTGCGGAACAACGCACCGTGTTCATCCGCATACGGGCGCGGTACAGGCAAGCCCTTTTGCGCCAAATGCTGCATGAGTTCGAGATAAAACGGCAGTTGCTCGGCGGTGAGCACCTCAAAGATCGTCAACACATAATCGGTGTGTACGCCGTCACGCGCCAGTGTGACAAAAAAGTTGGAGTTTTCAATGCCGCTGGCGATGCCTTTGTGTGCAACCAGCGTGCCCAAATGCAGCGGTGCGAGCCATTGTTCGAGTTCTTCGTGGGTGACTGGGGTGAAAACTGCCATAAATAATGTGTCGTTGTCAGGTTGTGGGAGTAAAAATCAAATAGCCTGCATTTTAACAAAGTTTGCAGGCTTATTTGAGCCTTTGGCGAACCTTTGATGGGTCTTTGCCAATGCGCGCGTCATGGCGTGGAATGTGTAATGATGCGCAATCATGTGCAATACCACTGCGAAGCGATTTTACAGTTGCAACATTTGTGCGCGCTCAATATCCGTTGGAGCGAAGCCACGCTCTTCGTAAAAGTCAAAAATGCTGTTAACGATAAATTGCGGGTCATCGGTGATCTGTACCAGATCCAGATCGGCTTCGCCAATCAAACCTTTGCCCAACAACTGTTCGCGTACCCAAGCCCACAGGCCGTTCCAAAATTCCGAGCCATATAGGTAAATTGGCATTCTGCGGCTTTTGCCGGTTTGGACTAAAGTTAATGCTTCAAAAAGCTCATCCATCGTGCCAAAACCACCTGGTAAAACGACGTAAGCCGTGGCGTATTTGACAAAGGCGACTTTGCGTGAGAAAAAATGGCGAAAGTTGATGGAGATATTTTGGTAGGGATTGCCTGTTTGTTCGTGTGGTAACACGATGTTCAGCCCGACCGATTTGCCTTTGCCGCCAAAGGCGCCTTTATTGGCCGCCTCCATGATGCCCGGGCCGCCGCCGGAAATCACGCTAAAACCTGCATTGGACAGTAGACGCGCTAATTCCTCGGTTTTTTGGTAATACGGATTTTCGGGGCGCAGGCGCGCAGAGCCGAAAATGCTCACGGCAGGGCGTATATTCGCCAGCTGCTCGGCGGAGTGCACAAACTCGGACATGATGCCAAAAATATGCCACGACTCGCGTGCCTTGGTCATGGTGATATGTTCCAGTTCATTGATTTCGTGGCCGGTGAGGGTTTTGATGTCTTTGCGGGCGTTTTGATTCATGCGCCTTTCCTTTGTTGTTGATTTTGTTGATACTTATTTTTACCAAGACGTATTGTACGCGATGTCGGCTCAGTGCGGCTATGGTGCGACAGGTGCAAAGGTACGAAGGTGCGTATGACGAGCTATGCGGCTGCGCTGAATACGCAATGGTTGAGTATTTTACTAAGACTTAACACAAGTGTTTGATTTTGTGGCATAATGCGCCACCTTTGAAATCGCACATGAATTGATTTCAATATTTGTCTCATCGCCCCCAGTCTTTTGCGACGATTTACGGTTTAGCCCAGTCGCTCTTTCCTTCATCTCAGTGAAGTGTCTATTCTGACGGTCGATGTTTTTTATACCCCGTCAGCGCGTTAGCTTTTTTCTAACTCTGCTTTTTATTTGGACAGCTTGCCCACGATTGCGTGCGCCGGTTGGCTCAATTTTTGCGCGCGTATGGCACATCATGGATTTTTATGACTACAGTACAACACGAAACCAACCCAACTACTTTTGCAGACATGGGCTTGGCCGATTCTTTATTAACCAGCATCAGCGCTTTGGGCTACACCCAAGCAACACCGGTGCAAGCAGCCTTGATTCCCGCTGCATTGCAGGGCGGCGACTGGATTGTCGCGTCGCAAACCGGTAGTGGCAAAACAGCGGCATTTTTATTGCCAGCATTGCAGCAGATTATCAATGCGATTGGCTCGGGCAAAAATAACCCATCAAATGCACCGATGACTTTGGTGTTGTGTCCAACTCGCGAGTTGGCGCAGCAAGTCTCGTCGGATGCGATCAATTTGGTCAAAAACACCCGCGGCATTCGCGTGGCCACCATCGTCGGCGGCACATCGTATTTCAAACAGAAGCAAGGTCTGAAAGGCGCGCAATTGGTCGTCGCCACGCCGGGTCGCTTGCTTGACTGGGTACAACAAGGCGGAATTAACCTGTCGCAATTGCATACCTTGGTTTTGGATGAAGCTGACCGTATGCTCGATTTGGGCTTCTCAGATGAGATCAATGCGATTGCTGATGCGTGTGAACACCGCGAGCAGACTTTGATGTTCTCCGCCACGTTTACCCCGCGTGAAACCAAATTGGCCGCGGCATTGATGATTGAACCACAGCAAATTATGCTGGCCAGCGTGCAAGAAAAGCACAGCAATATCACCCAACATTTGCAATGGGCGGACAACTCGCACCACCAACACAAAATGCTCATGCACTGGTTGGCCGATCCAGAACTCGACCAAGCCGTGGTGTTCGCCTCGACTCAGATCGAAACCGAGCGTTTGGCTGACGAGCTGATCGAATTGGGCATTTCCGCGACATCACTACATGGCGCAATGCCGCAAATGGTGCGTAACCGCCGTTTGGAATCTCTGCGTAAAGGCCGCGTGCGTGTATTGGTTGCGACCGACGTGGCCGCGCGTGGGATTGACGTACCGACGATTTCGCACGTATTCAATTACGGTTTGCCGATGAAGGCGGAGGACTATGTGCATCGCATTGGCCGAACTGGTCGTGCAGGGCGCGAAGGGATTTCGGTCACGTTCGCACAACGCAACGACGCCTTCAAAATTCGCCAAATCGAACGCTACATCAACAGCCGCATCAATGTGACGCAGATCAAAGGTTTGGAGCCGCAACTCACGCATGAGGACTTCAAAGCGGGTAAACCAAGCAAAGGTCGTGGCGGCGCGCGCTCAAATGGTTCTCGTTCGACTGCACCACGCCATGGTGCGCGCTCAGATGCGCCACGTCATGGTGCACGCAGCGGTGCGCCACGTTCGGCCGAGAGTGGCGAATTCCGTGGCGGTTACACACATGGCAAGTCACACAGTGACGCACCTCGTGGTGATCGTTCAGCAGCGCACTCAGCAGTACGTCATGGTCGTGCTGATGCTCGCTCCGAAGCTACTGGCTTTGGCCATGAGCGTGCTGCGCGTCCGGCCTTTGGTGAGGATCATCGTCCGCGCCGCGAACATCGAGGCAAACAGACTGAGTCCCGTGCATTCGCCAAGCCGTTTGCTGACGCGCGCTCGGCTCGCCCAAGTGGTCGTCCCGCTGGTCATTCAGCAGGCCGTTCGACAACCGGTGCGAAGCCACGAGCCAATCGCAAACCGAGCTTTTAAGCACGGATTTGTGCGTGATTCAAACAACGAAAGCGCTCCTGATGGGGCGCTTTCCCACTGCTGACAAACCTCTAGTTTTGAAATTCAGCACAAAATATAATAAAAACGACGTCATACCCGCGCACGCGGGTATCCAGAGATTCCAATAAAAACAATTAGTTAGAAAGAATAGCGACCTAGATGACCGCAAGCTCGAAGCCAAAAAACGGCTTTATAGAAACTTCGCTACGCTTGTTTTCCCGCTAAAACCATGCGGGAAAGCGAAGCTTCGCGGAACGCAATGACGGAGCTTTGTTTTAACAAACGAGCCACTTTGGCAACAGCCTCAAAGCGCTCCTGATGGGGCGCTTTTTATTTTTTGCTGATTGCTAAATCTCGGATTCTTAAATTTCAATAACAACTGAAAAAACTGTTGTAAATATACAAAAATGCCATAATCAATCAAAACTATTCTGGATTTTTACCCAAATTTGGATTTAAAAACCATTTTTTAAAAAAGGTTTTGCGGTATGATTTCGAATATGGATGAATTATGTCCAAGTCACTGGTTCAGTACTCGCCTGATTGATGAAGGGTATTGTCTCAGCCGAGGCGTTTGATTCACGGATTCTGCTATGCCCGCTTGGCAGAAATCTATTTTGTGAGCGGGGTTAATGATAGGAGTTGAGGATGCAAGCTCTGTATGATTTTTGGGTATATGTGCCACCGGCAATGCAATATGTGGTGATTGCATTGGTGATTTTTGCAATTGCTACTGCAATTGGTGTTTATAAATTGCTGACCAAAAAATAATCGGTCATTTCTTATCTTTATTCTGCGGCCTGTCGCTGTGTTGTCTGCGACGGTCTGCTTGTGTTTTCGCATTATTCTTGCATAAAAAAGGTCAACCGAGCGTTGACCTTTTGTTCTTTTGATTTTTGGGTTTATGCCGGAACCGCTTGGGAAAACTCATCAAACACGGTGATATTGAGCTGATGCTCAGTTAAAGCCTCGCGCATGGGCGTGCCTTCATTATAGCCATAGCTCAAAATGGTGCAGGCGCAGCCCGCAGCCTGCGCGGCCAAGGCGTCATTCATGGAGTCGCCAACCATCAAAGTTTCGTTCGCGGCAACCTTCAGTGTTTGCAGGGCAAATGCCAAAGGCGCCGGATTGGGCTTTTTGAATGGGGTGGTGTCGCCGCAAACTACGACTTCAAACAGCTTGTCCCAGCCGAATTGACGCACCAGCGGTAAGGAAAATTCGGAGGGTTTATTGGTCACGATTCCCAAGCGGATGCCTTGCGCATGCAAGCGTTGCAGAGTGTTGGTCACGCCCGTGTATTCAACGGTTTTGTTGCCATTGGTCGCATGGTAATGTTCGGCAAAGCGTGCATAAGCGGCATCAATATCGAACGATTCGCCGCGTTCCGTCATCTGATCAATGACCTCGCGCAGCGCGCGCCGCACCAGATTGATGGCGCCACGGCCAACCATGGCAACGGCTTCATCGGCAGGCAGGGCGGGTAAACCGTATTCGATGCGCAAATTATTGACTGCCACGGTTAAATCGGGCGCGGTGTGTAATAAAGTGCCATCCAAATCGAACAAAATGGCTTTGAATGGTTTGTTCTCCATTGACTCAGCTTTCTCAGAATCGTTATTTTTGACGTATGATTTCTGAACGACTATTTGGTGCCGAAAATTCGATCGCCTGCGTCGCCCAAACCCGGTTCAATGTAGTCATGCTCGTTCAAGCGGTCATCCAACGAGGCCACATAGACTTGAATATCAGGGTGCGCATCGTGGAACACGCGCACGCCTTCGGGCGCAGCGACCAAGGCCAAAAAGCGAATATTGCTCGGCGGTACGCCGCGCTTGAGCAAGACATCGGCGGCGTACACCGCTGAGTTGCCAGTTGCGAGCATCGGATCACACAGAATAAACAAGCGACCTTCGGTATCCGGTAGACGCACGAAATACTCGACCGGCTTGTGGTTTTCATCACGATATAGGCCAATGTGACCTTGACGAGCGGACGGAATCAAGTCCAACAAGCCGTCAGCCATGCCCAGACCGGCACGCAGTACGGGCACAATCGCCACTTTTTTACCGGCAATCACCGGCGCATCCATTTCAACCAGCGGTGTTTGGATGCGCTTGGTAGTCAATGGCAAATCGCGGGTCAGCTCGTAGCCCATCAATAGGGTCAGTTCGCGCAACAACGAGCGAAACGTGCGCGTGGATGAGTCCTGATCGCGCATGTGGGAGAGTTTGTGCGCGACCAGCGGATGATCGACGACGAAAAGATTGGGGAAGTCTGGGTGTGATTTCATAGAGCGCTCGTTGTGAATGGGTGGGAGATACTTAGGAACACGGAATAAACCCTACCGTTTAAGCTGGCTGATTATTTTTTGCTCAGAACTCAGACTGGTTTGGGTTGTTCCGTGTTTCCTTAGGCTAACTTTGACTGATTTGCACGCGAAAATCAGTATTTTTAAGGTAAAGTTAACGCATATAATTGCGCCTGTCATTATAAGTCCAAAGCCACGGTGACGCAAAGCCGGTTTTCGCAACAGAGTTGGCCAGCGGATCAATAATGAATTAGGGTGTGTTTCGACTCAATTGATCCTTGCTGAGTGTACAGCTGAACACGGTATGCGCATGGACGTACTTGCCGCGTCTCATGCAGAGCGAGTTTAGTGTAAACACGCCCTAATATTTATCCAGAAGTATCACAAAATAATACAAGCAGTATTTCAAACAATCTAAGGAGTTTTCATGTCTGAAACTTATTTCCCGCGCTACACCGAAAAGGTGCAGTCGCACGATACGACGATTGCGCCTGATGAACGTTTGCCGATGGCGCAGACGGTTTTGATGGGTGTTCAGCACGTTGTGGCGATGTTTGGTGCGACGATTCTCGCGCCGCTATTGATGGGTTTTGATCCGAATGTGGCGATTTTGATGTCGGGGATCGGTACTTTATTGTTTTACGTCATGACGCGCGGGCGTGTGCCGAGTTATTTGGGTTCGAGTTTTGCCTTTATTGGCGGTGTGATTGCGGTGTCGGGTTACGCTGGTTCGGGTGCGAATGCGAATATTGGCGTGGCTTTGGGCGCGATTATCGTCTGTGGCTTGGTGTATTTTTTGATTGGCCTATTGGTGCAGTTCGTCGGTACGGATTGGATTGAAAAATTGATGCCGCCGGTGGTGACCGGTGCGGTGGTTGCGGTGATTGGTCTGAATTTGGCAGGTGTCGCGGTTCTGGGCGCGAAAGGCTCGAACGCGAATGCGTGGTATATGCTGATGACGGTACTGGTGATTGCCTTGACTGCGGTTCTGGGTACGGGTTTGATGCGTCGGCTGCTAATTTTGGTCGGTGTGATTTTGGCGTCGGTGTTGTACTATGTGTTCACCAATTGTTTGGGCTGGGGCGTTGGCGGTGAGCATGGCGCGGTTGCGATGGATTTCACGAAAATTGCCAATGCCGCATGGTTCGGTTTGCCGCATTTCTCATCACCGAGTTTCACAATGTCGGCGATTTCGGTGATTGCGCCGGTGGCTTTGATCTTGGTTGCGGAGAACTTGGGGCATTTGCGTGCCGTTCAGGGTATGACCGGCCATGATATGAATCCGTATATGGGTCGTGCGTTTATGGCGGATGGTTTGGCAACGATGATTTCCGGCAGTGTCGGCGGCACGGGCGTGACCACATACGCAGAAAATATCGGTGTGATGGCGGTGACGCGGATTTATTCGACGCTGGTATTTGTCTTTGCAGCCGTTTTTGCGATTTTATTGGGTTTTTCGCCGAAAATGGGCGCGTTGATTCAGTCAATCCCGAGTCCAGTTTTGGGTGGGGTTTCGATTGTGGTGTTCGGTTTGATCGCAGTATCCGGCGCAAAAATCTGGGTGGATAATAAAGTGGATTTCTCTCAAAGCCGTAACCTCATCGTTGCTGCGGTCACTCTAATCATCGGTGCGGGTGACTTGACGGTGAATTTGGGCGGTTTTACTTTAAACGGTATTGGCGTGGCGACTTTTGGCGCAATGGCTTTGTACGCGCTGTTGAACATGAAATCAAATACGAAAAAATAATCAGTGGTTTGGCAATATGCCAAACCTGATCTGTCAAGTGGCGGGGTGTTAAGCCTCGCCATTTTATTGAATATATTTGAATAGGGAGAGTCGGATGAATTCACTGTATTACATGGCGGGCATAGGTATAGGTTTGACCGTGGCCGTACAATCGGCAATCAATAATCAATTAAAACTCGCGTTGGGCGGCAGCACTTTATTGGCCGCTTTGGTGTCGTTTGTGGTCGGTGGTTTGTGCTTGTTGGGCGTGTATTGGGCTTCTGGTCAGCGGTTGTCGCAACTGCTTTTATTGCAAAACACCCCGTGGTGGATGCTGTTGGGCGGTGCTTTGGGGGCGGTATTTGTCTTTGGCAGTACCTTGCTGGTGCCAAAATTGGGACTGGCTTTGATGATTTCGCTGATTGTGTTTGGGCAAATTGTTATGTCATTGCTCATGGATCATTATGGTTGGCTGGGCGTGCCGGTGCAGGAACTTAATGTAACGCGACTGCTGGGTGCGGGTCTGGTATTGGCAGGCGTGTTGTGCGTGAATTTCGGCCATAAATAAAATCACCTCCATGCGGTTGAGCTGAGCCTCGAAAATGTCCCGACACAACCGCATCCAATATCCCTGATATAATCGGAACGCAATTTTGGGCCGCGTGGAATCAAATTGCTATCGCGCTTTTTTAACTTTTTAGACAATACATATATGAAAAAACTACTGGATTTACTGCAATGGCGTTATGCCACCAAGAAAATGGATCCGAAGCAAGCGGTATCCGATGACAAGGTGGAGCAAATTTTAGAAGCGATTCGCTTGACCGCGACATCAAGCGGTTTGCAACCCTATGAAGTCATCGTCGTGACCAATCCGCAAGTGCGCGAGCGCATCAAAGCCATCGCGTGGAATCAAGCGCAAATCACCGACGGCTCGCATTTGCTGGTATTCGCCGCGTGGGACAACTACACCGTTGAGCGAATCAATATGATGTTTGACCTCGTGAACGATGAACGCGGCTTTAAAAATCAGGGTTGGGAAGATTACCGTCAGATGTTGCTCGGTATTTACCCGCAACGCGACGCAGAGGTGAATTACCAACACGCCGCACGTCAGGCGTATATTGGCTTGGGCACGGCGTTATTGGCTGCTGCGGAACTGGAAGTGGACAGCACGCCGATGGAAGGCTTTGATCCGAATGCGCTGGACGAGATTTTGGATCTGCGCAGTCGTGGTTTGCGCAGCGTCGCGATTTTGCCGCTGGGCTACCGCGAGGCAGAAAATGACTGGCTGGTGAATCTGAAAAAAGTGCGTCGTGCGCGTGCACAGTTTGTCACTGAGGTGAAATAAATAGACTTCTGTCTGACAGCAAAATTGTTGGGATTCGTTGACACAATATTGAATCCCAAGATTAGAACGATGAGTTCGTAGTCTATGTCGGGCTCGGTGAGATTTGATACGACTCGCCTGAGCCGATGCTTTTTTCAGCCAATCTTTTCGGGATGAGACGCCGTTAAACAAAAGCCGCATCAATGATGCGGCTGTTTTTTTATGTGCGGTTTTTGGCCGCTTGCTTGGCGTCAGGTTAAGCCGCAGTTTTTTGTTGTGCTTGCTGCTTTTGCAGCATGTGCATAATGCGAATGCGGTTTTGTGCCTGAGCTTGTAGGCTTCGTTGAACGAATCTGCGTTGCATTTTGTCCTCCTTTTATGGTGTTGCAATATAGTTTTGTCGGATTTTTGTTATCTGACGCGCACAGATTAAGGCAATGATATGACATCATTGTGAATAATTAAGGGATGACGGGGTTTTTGGTTGACAGAGTGTCAATTGGGGATAAAAAGACACAGAACATAGCAAAAAGCGACCGATGGGTCGCTTTTGTCATACTTGCGTGGGGTTTTGAATGGGTTTTAGCGAATATTAGCGAATCGCTTGCACGCATTCTTTCACCAATTCTGGCCCTCGATAGACCAATCCGCTGTATACCTGCACGAGTTGCGCCCCTGCGTTGATTTTTTCTTGTGCGTCTTGGGCGTTCAAAATGCCGCCTACGCCGATAATCGGAACCTCGTCTTGCAATAGGTTTTTGAGCGCGCGCACGACGGCGGTGGATTTGTCACGAACGGGCGCGCCGGAGAGTCCGCCGGTTTCGTTGCCGTGTTTGAGGTGTTCGGTGGTACTTTTGTCCAATGTGGTGTTGGTGGCGATCACGGCGTCAAAACGGTGCAGTTTGAGTAAATCGGCAATGGCATGAATTTGGCTTTGATCCAGATCTGGTGCGATTTTGAGCGTCATTGGGACGTAGCGTCCGTGTGTGTCGGCCAGTTCGAGTTGGCGCGATTTGAGCGCACGCAGGAGCTGGTCGAGCGCGTCTTCTTGCTGTAAATCACGCAGGTTTTTGGTGTTGGGCGAGGAAATGTTGACGGTGACGTAGCTGGCGTGCGGGTAGACGCTGGTCAGCGCGGATAGGTAGTCGTCGGTGGCGTTTTCGATGGGCGTGCTGGCGTTTTTGCCGATATTAATGCCGAGGATGCCACCGTTTTGGACAAATTGACTGCGCGCGACATTGGCAAGCAGGGCGTTGACGCCTTGATTGTTAAAGCCCATGCGGTTGATGATCGCTTGCTTTTCGGGAATGCGAAACAGCCGTGGTTTGGGATTGCCGTCCTGCGGGCGCGGGGTGATGGTGCCGATTTCGATAAAGCCAAAGCCCATCGTGGCGAGTACGTCAATGTGCTCGCCGTTTTTGTCCAGACCGGCGGCGAGGCCGACGCGATTGGGGAAGGTTAAACCCATCAATGTATACGGCTGGCTATTGACCTGAATTTTGGGTAAAAGCCCGAATCGGTGCGCCGTATGGGCGAGTTTGAATGAGAGGTGATGCGCGCGTTCGGCATCCATTTGGAATAGGATATGACGGAGTAGTTGATACGACATGATGGTTTCGTGGGTGGTTTTTAATGGGGTTCGGGTGTTTGCTTGGCTGCTTGGTTTGAGGTTTCGCTGTTGACCTCAAAGGCGCGCCAAGTGCCATTGATCAGAATTTCAGCGGGACCGAATTGTTGTTTGTAGTGCATTTTGGGACTGCCGGCAATCCAAAAGCCGAGATAGACGAATTTTAAGCCAAATTGGCGGGCGATTTGTACCTGCCAGAGTATGCCGTAGGTGCCCAGCCCCGCAAATTCGGGCGCAGGATCGTAAAAGGTGTACATCGCCGACAGGCCGCTGGTGGTCTGATCTATCACGCTGACCATGCGTAAAACGCCGTGTTCGTCGCGGAATTCGACCAAAAAACTGGTGATCGCACTGCGCAGGAAAAATTGTTGGTATTGCTCTTCGGTATCGTTCGCCATCGCGCCGTCAGCGTGACGCGATGCGATGTAGCGGCGGTAGAGGGCAAAATGCTCCTCGGAAAAGCTTAATTCCACCATACGCACATGCAGATGCGACCATTTTTTCCAGCAGCGACGTTGGCTACGGTTGGGCGTAAAACGGTTGACCACGATGCGGTAGGATTGGCAGGCGCGACAGCTGGGGCATTGCGGACGGTAGACATATAGCCCGCTACGTCGAAAACCGAGATCAATGAGTTGACCGTAATTGCTGTCATTGATGCGATCGATCGGCGCGACCATCTGCGAGGAGGCCAGACGCTCAGGCAGATAACTGCACGGGTACTCGTCGGTACGGTACAGTTGGAGCTGGGTCAATTGCTGATGTTCGGTTTTCATACGTTTTTACTCAAAGGCTAACCGAAGTAGTGTAACAGATTATCGTGTGCGCACAGTGATGACCAGTTGATCGGTTCGGTACGCATTAATTCGGCACTGCGCTGGAAAAATACCTCGCGCGCGATGGGGCGTGCGCCCAAGCTACCCAGATGCGCAGTGACTTGTTGGCAATCAATCCACTGTCCGCCGTGTTCGCGCAAACACTGAACCCAGCAGGCAAGCGCGACTTTGGAACCATCGCTCACCTGTGTGAACATGGACTCGCCGAAAAACATTTTGCCCAGCAGGACGCCGTATAAACCTGCGACGAGCTGGTCATGCTGCCACAGCTCGACACTGACGGCACGTTGGCGTTGGTGCAGTTCGATGTAGGCATGTTTCAGCGCGCGGTGTATCCAAGTGCCGTCTTGTCCACGGCGGGCGGCAGCGGCACAGGCGTTGATCACGCGCTCGAAGCAATGGTTCAAGGTCACGCGGTAGCCCAGCTCAGGGCGGCGCGCCCATTGCCGCAGACGTTTATTCAGTGATTGGCTGATGTTAAATTCGTCCAATGCCAGCACCATACGCGGCTCGGGGCTGTGCCAGAGCACTGGCTCGCCCTCGTTGTACCACGGAAACAGTCCTCGTTGGTACGCCGTCTCAACCCAATCGGCGTCAATTGCGAAACCAACCGCATACACGCTCTCCAGATGCGGTGCACCGAGGCTAATCTGCGCATGGGTAGGCAAATCACTGGGTTGATGCACGAGGGTGAATGGATGCTCGCTATTCATGACATGACGCGTGAGTGCAATCATTAACGACGGTGATCGTCGGGTCTGGGCTGAATCAGGCTGTGGCGCGTGCTGAAAACCCCGCGCGCGCTGTCGTCAATCCACGCACGCAATGTGGACCGTGTGCTTTCAAACACAATGTCTGCCCACGGCAACTCATCTATTGCAAACAAACGTGTCTCCAGCGTCTCGTCACCGGCACCAAATTCGGCCTGTGCCAGCTCGGCGCGGAAAAAGAAATGCGTTTGCCCGATGAAGGGAATATCAACGATGTGGTACACCGGCTCAATCAACTGCACCTGCGCGCAGGCCTCCTCCAATGTTTCGCGCAATGCGCCTTGGGCAAGGCTCTCGCCGCATTCCATAAAACCTGCTGGTAGCGTCCAAAGCCCATAACCCGGCTCAATTGCGCGGCGGCACAGCAATATTTTTCCCTCAAACACCGCAAGTGTACCGACGACCATTTTGGGATTGTCGTAATGCACAAAGCCGCAATTCGGACACACCGCGCGTACGCGTGAGTCATCGTCGGGAATGCGGTATTCGACCGCGTTGCCGCATTGCGCGCAAAATCGGGTGGAGGGCGTGAGAGAAGCCGTAGTGCTGGAGGAATCGGAAACGTGGGTGTTCATGGTCATTGCGATCATATTTTTAAGTTCGTATTGTGCCATAGACCGCGTTGGATGTTCCGCTAAAAGTCAAAAACGCACGACCTTGATCGTGCGTTTTTGGCGTATGCGTTAATGGATTTATCGATCCAGCATCCATTTGAGGACTGCTTCGATGTCCTTTTGTGGCATATCGGGATGACCTTGCATTGGTGTGGTTCCCCACACACCGACCGAGCCACTGCGCACGCGATCGGTCAAACGGCTCATGGCGCCTGGATCGCCTTTATATTTGTTTGCCATGTCACGAATCGACGGGCCGATGACTTTTTTGTCCAACACATGACACTCCAAACATTTGTATTGTTTGGCAATTTGCGGACTGGCCACGGCAACATGCGCCGAGCCGATGCCCAAAGCGAGCAATACAGTCATCAGAGCGGGTTTGAGCAATTTCATGAGTGGATCCTTTATTGATGCGGGTTCATACATCGGGTCAGTATTGCCATAATACCTGAGATTTGGAAACGTTGACATATGTGCGCAATCATCAGAGGAATTTTTATCGGTTTATTGGCTCAAAATCCAACGGGTTAGTTCTTGTAGATCAGCGTCGTTCATATTACGGTTCGCCGGCATTTTTTTCCAAAAACCATAAAACGTAATGCCGTTGCGAATCGGGTTTTGGATTCGCCCAGCGGCGTCATTGCGGCCTTTATATGCGTTGCTGATGTATTGAAATGACGGGCCTTTTTTCTCTTGGCTGATGTCGTGGCATTTGAAACAATCGTTGGCTTTGGCAATTTGGTAACCATCGGCGTGGCTGGACGGAGCAAATGCAATCAGGCTGAGGCTCAAAACGGTGCTGGTTAAAATTCGCTTCATAATAAATCCTTAAAAATTCGGTAAAACGTGCGTTCATCTGCCGCCGGTATTGGCCTCCAGACGCTGTACGAAAGCATGCTAAATGTCTGAAAAAAGCGGACGACATCGGTACAATGTAGGACGGTATTCTACAGTAAGGGGATGAATGGCGCATGATGTATGCAAAATAATCGCTTGCCATTTGACGTGTTGTCCATGAGCAATCGTGTGTAGCAAGGATGGCGTGCCCATCCATTTTTAGTAGATGTAGATGAATAATCAATAAGGATATTTATGGCTCTGATTCACCCACAGTTTGATCCGGTGGCTTTTTCAATTGGCGGCGAAGGCGGTTGGCCGGTGCATTGGTACGGCCTGACCTATTTGGCGGCGTTTTTGATGTTTTTGTTCGTGGGTAAATACCGCGCGAAAAAAATGCCTTTGCTCGGGTTCAAGCCGATCGAGTTGGACGATATCTTGTTTTATGGCGTACTCGGCGTGATTCTCGGCGGGCGTTTGGGCTATGTGTTGTTTTATAAACCGGCGGAATTTTTGGCCAATCCGGGTGATATTTTCAAGGTTTGGCAGGGCGGTATGTCGTTCCACGGCGGATTTTTGGGCGTATTGGTCGCGATGATTTGGTACGCGCGCAAAACCCGTCGTAATTTTTGGGAAGTGACGGATTTTATTGCACCGCTGGTACCGCTTGGCTTGGCGGCGGGGCGTTTGGGCAATTTTATCAATGGTGAATTGTGGGGACGCGTCTCTGGCGCGAATTATCCGTGGTTGATGCTGTTTCCACAGGCGAATGAGGCGGATGTGCTGTATGTCACTGCACATCCGCAAAGCGCGACGCTGTTGCAGCAGGTGGGGGACTATCTGATGCTGCCGCGCCATCCGTCGCAGATTTACCAGTTTTTGGGCGAAGGCTTGTTGCTGTTCGTGATTTTGTGGCTGTATGCGCGCAAAATTCGCCCGATGATGGCGGTCTCGGCGGTGTTTTTGATGGGCTACGGCGTGTTGCGCTTTATCGCTGAGTTTGCGCGCGAGCCGGACGACTTTCTGGGCTTGTTCGCCGGATTCTCGATGGGGCAATTGCTGTCGCTGCCGATGATTGTGGCCGGAGCCGTGTTGCTGTGGTGGGCGTATCAACGCCAAAATGCACCGGCAAAAACCTGAGGCTGCACGGATGACTGGGCGATTTCGTGGTTCTGTGGGGCTTGCGTGTGTATTCGCCATGCTCGGTTTGGCGGCGTGCGATCAAGTACATCAAACAAACGATCAGCCGCGCTTGATCGCGCCGGATGCGGTGTTTGCGAAGATGATTCAGCATTCGCATCGTCTGAATGAGGCCGACGCGCAGGCGTGGGTGACGGATGTGTTGGGCAGTTTGGACACCGTCGGCATGGTGCGTACCAATGAATCGGCCTGCGCAGTGATGGCGGTGATTGAGCAGGAGAGCGGTTATAAAGTCGATCCTGCGGTTCCCGGGCTCAGTACGCTATTGGCCAATAAAATTAAGAAGATGGAAGAAAATATCGCGGTCAGACTCGCCTTGGCCGTGCGCTTGGATCAACCGATGGCCAATGGCAAAACCTTCCGCGAGGGCATTGCGCAGGTGAAAACGGAGCGGGATTTGGCCAATTGGTACGCCGAGTTCACTGCTTCTAAATTCACCGGCCCGATTTTGAGCCAATTTGGCAAGGGTGTGGACGATGTGGTCGGCACGGTCGGCTCGATGCAGGTGTCGATTGATTACGCCCGCCGTGTCGCCGCGCAATTGGGACAGTCGAGCCTGAATATGCGCGAGACGCTGTACACGCGCAAAGGCGGCGTGCTGTTTGGTACCGCGCATTTGTTCTACTACCCGACGCATTATGAGCAGATGCTGTATCGTTTTGCCGATTACAACGCAGGGCATTACGCCAGCCGCAATGCGGGATTTCAGGCAATGGTGGCGAAATTGGCGGCGAAGCCTTTGGCTGCGGATGGTGATCTGATTAACCACCGCGCTGAGGGCGATCCCAACAAAAGCACATCGCAAACGGAAGCGGCGCTGCAACAGTTATTTGCCAAAAAAATGCCGAATATCAGCGCACAAACCATCGCTCAGGATTTGGCTTTGGAAAAAAGTTTGGACTTTGAGCAAAGCACCACCTATCGAACGGTGGTGCAGTTGTACCAGCAAAAATACGGCGCGCCGATTGCCCAGCAAATTCCGAAAATCAGCCTGAAAAGCGAAAAAATCACCCGTAATTTGACCACCGAGTGGTACGCGAACTCGGTCAATCGCCGTTATCAGCAATGCTTGGCAACGGTGCAGAAATCCACCTAATTGATACACTTGTTTTTATCGGAGCACCGCTATGTTGACCGTTCTTTCACCCGCAAAAAGCCTTGATTTTGAAAGTGCGACCCCTGCGAATGTGGCCAAGCTCGCCACGCAACCACAATTCGTCGTACAAGCCAAACAGCTCAATCAACTGCTGCGCCAACTCGACGTACCGCAATTGGCGCAACTGATGTCGATTTCCGATAAATTGGCGACGCTGAATGTGGCACGCAATGCCGAATGGTCGGAAACATTCACCTTGGACAACGCCAAACCGGCGATTCTGGCCTTTAACGGCGATGTTTATGACGGATTGGATGCCAAAAACATGACCGTGGCGGAGTTAAAGCAGGCGCAGGCGCGGGTTCGGATTTTGTCCGGTTTGTACGGCATTTTGCGTCCGCTGGATTTACTACAAGCCTATCGTCTGGAAATGGGGACGGCGCTCAATAATCCGAAAGGCAAGGATTTATATGCGTTTTGGGGCGAGCAGTTGGTCAAGCAGCTCAATGCCGAATTGGCGACGCACAAACACAAAGTGCTGATTAACCTCGCGTCGGAGGAATATTTCAAAGCGATTCCACTCAAAGCTTTGCATGTGCCGGTGGTCGCGCCCGTGTTCAAAGACCAAAAAAGCGGCAGCTACAAAATCATCAGCTTTTTTGCCAAACGCGCACGCGGCACGATGGCACGCTTTGTCGTGCAAAATCAAATTGATACAGCGGATGGTTTAAAAACATTCAGTGAAGACGGCTACTACTTCGTTGATGAACAGACCGCGAAAAATGGCGTGCATCAGCTGATTTTCCACCGCGACGCGTGATTTTTTCGGGAATTTGTGGTTTTTATGTATAATGAACCGTCTCCATAATTCCTCAAAAATAAATCAATTTGAGGGTTTGGAGCGGTCAATCGTAATTATTTGGAGGTTTTATGAGTATTAAGTTGCTTTTTGCATCTTTGGGGTTCTTGATTTTGGCTGGATGTGCAACGGAGACATCTCAAGTGTTGGAAGTACCGAAAGTTAATACATACCAACAATCGTACAGTGGTCTAAAAACTCAATTGGTTGTGGGTAAATTTGATAATCGTAGTATGAGTGGCGGGATTTTTGCCTCTGGTTCTGATCGCTTGGGTAATCAAGCAAAAACAATTTTAATGTCTCATCTACAGCAAACAGGACGTTTTGTTGTTTTAGATAGAACGAACATGGATGAATTAAAAGCAGAAGCAGATTTTAAAAAGACAGCACAACAGATTAAGGGTGCTCGTTACGTTGTTACCGGTGATATTACTGAATTTGGCCGTAAAGAAGTAGGAGATCAGCAGTTGTTTGGCATTTTGGGACAGGGTAAGACTCAAGTTGCGTATGCCAAAGTTACTTTTAACATTGTTGATGTCAAAACCTCAGAAATTGTTTACTCAAGTCAAGGTGCGGGAGAATTCAAGCTGTCTAATCGTGAAGTTTTGGGCACCGGTGGTACGGCCAGCTACGATGCAACCTTAAATGGAAAAGTTTTGGACTTGGCTATTCGTGAAGCGGTAAATAATCTGGTTGCTGCGCTTGAGCAAGGCCAGTGGAATCCACAAGGGAATTAATGATTATGAAAAATTTCTTATTCGTACTTACGGCAAGTGTGTTATTAACTGCCTGTGCCACAGGCAGCAAAGTTACCCCTCTGTATTACTGGGGTGGCTTTGAAAGTTTACAGTATCAATCGCTTGATGATGCTAAGTCTGTGTCGGATCAAGTGACAAAAATGGAACAATATTTTACTGAAGCACAGGCTAAAGGTTTGAAACCTGCTCCAGGAAGTTACGCGCACTTGGGCATGTTGTATGCGAAGGTTGGTCAAGCTGATGCGGCTAAAAAATATTTGGAGTTAGAAAAAAACTCATACCCTGAGTCTGCTAACTACATTGATTTTGTGATAAAAAATATGAAAGTGGGGCAATAAAATGTGGAAATTGAAAACATTACTCCTCCCTATTGCTGTTTCCGTTTTTATTTCTGCTTGTCAAACCACTCCGACTCAACCATATGATTACTCTGCTTTTCAAAAAAGTGACCCGAAATCAATTTTAGTGGTGCTGCCGAGTAACCAATCGGTGAATATTAAAGCTCCTTTTGGGGTCTTGGCTCAGACGACTAAGCCGTTGGCAGAATCTGGTTATTATGTATTCCCAGTTGCTCTGGTCAATGAAACATTTAAGTCAAATGGTTTAACGATCGGTAATGAAATTCAAAATGTAAGCTTAAAGAAACTGGGGGATATTTATAATCCTGATGCCGTTTTGTATCTTGATGTCATAGAATATGGAACAAAATATCAAGTGATTGAAAGCGTTACTTTGGTCAGTACAAAGGCTCGCTTGGTTGATGTTCGTACAGGTATTGAGCTGTGGAGTGGGTCTGCTTCAGCGCGAGTTGGCTCAAATGACGGCAACAATAATGGTTTATTTGGTGCACTGATTGGTGCAGTGGTTAACCAAATTAGCAGCAATGTGCGGGATCACTCATATTCTGTCGCAGGAGTGGTCAATCAGCAGTTATTGTCCGCGGGGAGAGATAAATCAATTTTACCTGGGCCTTATCATCCAAATTATAAAAAACCATCTTCTGTCGCGCAGTAACTTGGTTATATAGTATAGCAAGTCAGTAGTAAACTACTCCCTATTCAATTCTTAGCAGTTGGATAGGGAGTTCTTATTTTAATAATGTTTGTTTGACTTAGATGATAGCTAAAGATTTCGGCCAAGTCGTCAGCTTGAATGCGCGCGGTGAGGTTTCGATTTTAAAGTGCCCCAATTGCGTGGGAAAGATGCGGTTGAGCAGGGTGGTGTTGTGCAGCACGCCGTCGCGCCAAAAGGACAGGGGTATCGTCGCATTGCGTGAATGATTGGCCAATAGCTCGTCCGGTTTTTGATTCAATTTAAATCGATTCAGAGCAATCAAAACATCCTGCGGTGCAATGCCTGCGCGCTCGGCCATGCTGTCCGAGGCAACGCGCTCAACCAGCCAGCCCTCGGCGGTTTTTTTCAATGTTGCGCCCAATTGGGCGGTTTTGGGTGGACTGTATTTCAGATGCAGACCTTGGGTGAGTAGAAGCAGGTTCAACGGCAAGGTTTGCGTGGAAAACAGCGCGACATACAGCAAATCCTGCGCCGAGCCACCGGCATAGCGCTCAATCGCCGTTTGAATATCAGCCAAAGTTACGCCACGTGGCGCGTCGGTTTCGTAAAAATCACGCCCGAAATCTTGCCACAGTTGGCGCATCACGTCGTCCAAGCTGAAGTGGTCGCGGCTGTTGTGGCGAATGAATAAGTCGATGCACAGCGCAATCAAGCAACCTTTGACGTAGTAATTCACATTGGCATTGGGCGAGTTTTCCGTCGGCTGATAGTATTTTGTCCACGCGTAGAAACCAGCCTCGGTCACGGTTTGACGCAGTTGTGCGCGTTGACGAAACACGCTGTCGACATTGCGATTGAGCAAATCGAAATACTGCGCTTCGCTCAGAATACCGGCGCGGTGCAAAATCAAATCGTCGTAGTAATTGGTGACTCCCTCAAAAAACCACAGCAGCGAGGTATCGGTCGGTTGGCTCAAATCGTAGTTGACGAAATTGGCTGGCTTGATGCGTTTGACATTCCAACTGTGGAAATACTCGTGGCTGACCAATCCCAAAAATTCGATGTACGCAGGGCGACGCGCGCTTTCGGTATCCGTTGCGCTGGGCAGACTCTCGCGTGAACACAGCAGAGCGGTACTGTCGCGGTGCTCCAAGCCGCCGTAGCCCGATTCGCGTACATCCACCATGAATAAATAGGAGGCGAACGGCGCTTGACCAGTGTGCTGAATATTCGGCTCGAATAAGCGTAATTGCTCGGCGCAGATGGCTTCGATGTCTTTGCTCAAACGTTGTGCATTCAGATTGTCAAACTCACCCGAAATCGCAACGCGGTGTGGTACGCCATCAATCGAGAATTGCAGCCAATGGAGCGGCCCCATGCGTACAGGGCGATCGGACAGCTCGTCGTAACTGGCTGCCAAATAGTCGCCAAAGCCGTATTCGGGGGTTGAATCAGCACGCGATAATTGCGTGGCAACCTGCCATTTTTGGGTATGCGCTGGCGCAACCAAGGTGAGCGCGTGCGGCTGATCGGCGTATTCGGCAATGCTCAGGCACAGCGAAGTGGCGTTGAAAAACCCCGTTTCGCTATCTAAATACGCGGTGCGTACCGATGGATCGTGCGCGAAGACCTCATATTCGACATTTAACGTGGCATTAAACCCACTACTTTGCCAACTAAATTGGCTCACAGGGGTGAGGGCGATGCTTTGCCCGTCGTTGTTATAAGCGCGAATGGACACGATGTGCCGCGCGAAATCGCGGATCATGTAACTGCCCGCAATCCAATTGGGCAAGGATAAAGTCACGCCAGACGGGTGATTACCCATGATGCGCAATCGCACATGAAAGCTGTGTTGATGGACGTTCGGTGTGATGGTGTAGTGCAAAGCAGTATTCATGGGTTGAGCCAATACAGTCGAATAATCAATGGCATCATTTTGGCATAAAGTGCGCGCGGATGCAGCGCGATCACAAGCTGGGAAAACAAATCTCATCTCATGCGCATCATCGGTTAAAATGAATGACGATGATCCAAGGAGATCTCTGTTTTTAATGACTGTTGACTGCATAAAGGATAACAAATGGACTTTCAAAATATCACCGTGGAGCACTTAGATACCGTTGGTCGGATTACGTTGAACCGCCCCCAGCAACTCAATGCGCTCAATGATGCGCTGATGGATGAATTGGCGCAGGCATTGCTCGGCTTTGAGGCCGATGCACGCATTGGCGCGATCATCATTACTGGCAGTGAAAAAGCCTTTGCCGCCGGCGCGGACATCAAGGCGATGGCCGCTTTGGACTTTGAAACCGCTTATGCAGGCAATTTCATCAGCCGAAATTGGGATGAGATCGCGCGTATGCGCAAGCCGATTATCGCTGCAGTGGCGGGTTTTGCGCTCGGCGGCGGCTGTGAATTGGCAATGAGCTGTGACACCATTATTGCCGCCGATACCGCGCAATTTGGCCAGCCGGAAATCAAATTGGGTGTGATTCCGGGTGCCGGCGGCACTCAGCGACTCACCCGTGCAGTGGGCAAAGCCAAAGCGATGGACATGGTGTTGACCGGTCGCATGATGGGCGCAGAAGAAGCCGAGCGTTCAGGACTGGTCGCGCGCGTGGTTCCGGCGGAGCAGTTGCAAAGCGAAGCGCTGAAAATGGCGCAAACCATTGCTGGATATGGCAAGATTTCGGTCATGATGGCGAAGGAAGCGGTTAATCAAGCGTTTGAAACCACGCTGTCGCAAGGTTTGCTGTTTGAGCGGCGCGGTTTTCATAGCCTGTTTGGTACAGCGGATCAGAAAGAGGGCATGGCGGCGTTTATTGAGAAGCGCAAGCCCGAGTTTAAATAATCCACTCGGCTGGTTGTTAAAAAGCACACCTCATTCGTGGTGTGCTTTTTTATTGTTTGAGCGCGGGTGCATCGGTATTCCTCGAAAAATAGCAACAGATGCGTGAAATTTTCGAGCGATTCGGTGAATTTAGCGCATAAATCGGGCTTCTCTTTGGATTATTGCTTTAAATGCGTGATTATTTAGGGGATAATGATGACCTTATCGTCAAAATCCGATGATTTGAACTGCCGATAATGATTTTTTTAAAAGATTTTGTTTAAATAGCTGGGGGTGTTATGTCTAAAATGTATCAATATTTACCTGTGGTGTCTGTTCTGGCGCTGGCTTTGAGTGCGTGTGGTGGTCAATCTGCTGATGGTGGCAGCAGTGCGTGTGGCAAATTGGCGGCAGATGAGATTTGCGTGAAAATCGGTAGCGGCGAGCCAAAATCCGGTGGGATTGCGCATATTGGTAAAGACAATGAAAATGGCGCTCAGTTGGCAATTAACGAAATCAACGCCAAAGGTGATTTGGTCATCGGCGGCAAAAAAGTAAAATTGGCCTTGATCGGCGAAGACGATGGTGCTGATCCGAAACAAGGTACCACCGTGGCGCAAAAGCTGGTGGATGCCAAAGTCGTGGCGGTGGTCGGCCATGCGACCTCTGGCGTGACGATTCCGGCGAATGCGGTGTACAGCGCGGCCGGATTGGTGCAGGTTTCCCCTTCATCAACCGATCCGACCTATACCTTGAAATCCAACAAAACCCCGAAAGGTTCGGTCAGCTCCTATCGCGTAGTGGCCACGGATGCGCAACAAGGTCCGGCGATGGCCAAATACATGCTGAACAAAGGCGTGAAAACCATTGCGATCATTGACGACTCGACCCAATACGGCAAAGGCTTGGCCGATCAGGTCGAACAAAGCATGAAAGCCGCTGGTACTACAGTGGTGGCGCGCGAAGCAACCACGGACAAAACCTCGGACTTCAAAGCCCTGTTGACCAAAATCAAGGGCATGAACCCCGACTATATTTTCTGGGGCGGGATGGATGATACGGGTGCAACGCTGGTCAAACAATTGAAAGAATTGGGTCTAACCAGCCAATTCGCCGGTGCCGACGGCATTTGTACCAGCAAATTCATGGAACTGTCAGGAGCCGCTGGTAAAGGCGCGATTTGCTCGCAAGCCGGTATGCCGTTAGAAAAAATGGCGAAAGGCGCAGAATTTAGCGCCAACTACGAAAAAGCCTTCCCAGGTCAAAAAGTTCAGGTGTATGCACCGTTTGCCTACGACGCGGTGTACGCGATTGTAGCGGCGATCAAGCAGGCGAACTCGGTTGAGCCGGAAGCCATCGCTGCGGCCATGCCAAAAGTGGCGATCGAAGGTCTGATCGGACCGATCGCATTTGACGAAAAAGGCGACATTAAAAATGGCGCAATCTCAGTGTTTGAGGTCAAAGACAAACTCGAAGTGATTGAGATCATCAAATAATTCATTGATTCGGATGGATGATGCAATACGGCAATCGCGCCCAGTAATCGCACCTTGGGCGCGATTACTTTTTTTCGACGTCACAAAGGGTTTGGCGTTATGGGCAATGATTCGATAACGCGCTGGGCTTGGTAAAAAAACCTCGGTCAATACAATGAGCCGAGGTTTTTTTATTGTTTCATCAAAGGAGTGAACGGTTATTGTGCTTCATCAACCAGCATGGTCTTGGGCTTGCGCGCACTGCCGGCAACCATTTTGAACTCAAACAGGCGACAATCGAGCGCACCGTTGAACAACGGTGTTTTTTTACTGGCCGACAGACGCATGTATTTCGGCGTGTCGCGGTCGCTGGTTAGGATGTAGGCATTCCAGCCAGCGTAATGCGCTTTGAGGTGATCCGCCCATTGTTTGAAAAATACCGCCGTTTCGTCTGCTGTGGTGACGTCAATGCGTTCGCCATACGGCGGATTGCAAATCATCACGCCACTGGCGGCTGGCGGCATGACGTCCAGCGCGTTGTTTTGCTCAAAGGCGACGGGGAATGGCAGACCGGCGCGTTGCAGATTATTGGCGATGTCATTGACTGCGTGCGCGCTGATGTCGGAGGCATAGAGCGCACGCGGGGTTTTATCAATTTTCACGTCGTTTTTGATCTTTTGCCATAGGCTTTTGTCCAAGCCGCGGTAGTGTTCGAATGCGAAATGGCGGTTCATCCCCGGCGGGATTTTGGCCGCGATCAGGCCGGCTTCGATGATGATGGTGCCGCTGCCGCACATCGGGTCGAGTAGGGCTTGGTTGGGTTGCCAACCGGACAACATGACCAAGCCGGCGGCGAGATTTTCGCGCAAGGGTGCACGCCCCTTATCCATGCGCCAGCCGCGTTTGAACAGGGCTTCGCCCGAGGTATCCAGATACAGCGTGGCATCAAATTCGGTCAAAAAGGCGTAGATGCGCACGTCAGGCGCGGCGGTATCGACGCTGGGGCGTTTGTCCATCAGGTCGCGAAAGTAGTCACACACCGCGTCCTTGATGCGTAGGGTGATGAATTCCAAACTTTTGAGCGGTGACTTGATCGCGGTGACTTCGACTTTGATGGTTTGCTCAGGGCTGAAATAACTACTCCACGGCATGCGCGAGGCGAGGTTGTAAATATCGTCTTCCGAACGATAGCCCGCCGCGCCAAGGCGCAGCAAAATTCGCGAGGCAATGCGCGAATGCAGATTCGCACGGTACAGCACCGCCAGATCGCCTGCGAACGACACACCGCCGTGGGTCGGTTTGATATGTTTGGCGTTGATCGCGGTCAATTCATTGACCAACAGGGGTTCCAGACCGCGAGGGCAAGGAGCGAAACAGGAGAGTGAAGAAGGTGAGCTCATGTGTTGGCGTGTTTTTGTGAGTAAAAAAGCAACCGCAGATGGCGTATGCGCCGACGGTTGCTACCAATTAATTATTGGGTTAATAGGTGTGGGCAATCAAAATGGCTTGATGACCGCCAGCGCGACGATAGCCAACATCAAAATTACCGGCGCTTCGTTGAACCAGCGATACCAAACGTGTGAATGCGTATTTTGACCGGCCTCAAAGCGTTTGAGCAACACATAGCAATACCAATGATACGCGCAGACCACAGCCACGAGAGTCAATTTTGCATGAATCCATGCGCCTGAGCCCCAGAAAAACGAAAACCACAGCCAAAAGCCGAATACCAGCGCCGGAATCGCGATGATGGTCATGAAACGGAATAATCGCTGTGACATGCCGAGTAAACGGGCATACGCGGTTTTATCCGTTTCTGCCGCCAGATTCACATAAATGCGTGGCAGGTAAAATAGACCGGCGAACCAAGAGGCGATAAAGACAATGTGTAGGATTTTTAACCAGTTATAAAGCATGGTGCAGACTCAATCAGTATTAAAAGATGTTTATAAAACAGTATTGTACGGTAGTTTGGCCTGCGGCGGGGCAATCAATTGCTCGGAAAGTAGCCAGCCAGATGAATGTCAACCAAAACGCGCTTGAACGCATTACGCCCATACATCCGTCATAAATGATGGGCGTATTTGATAATTTAACGGAGGATAAAATATGAAACGCACTTTAGGTTCCGTCGCTATGGTGACACTGATGGGCTTGGCTTTGGCTGGTTGCGCGAACAACGGCATGTCACGCCAGCAAAGCAACACCGCGATTGGCGCGGGTACAGGTGCTGCGATTGGTGGCGTGTTGGGTCATGCGATTGGCGGCTCAACTGGTAGCACCGTTGGTGGCGCAGTAGTTGGCGGCGCAGTCGGCGCAGCAGTTGGTAGTGACTGGGATAAACGTAAATATTGATCCTTGCACATCTATCGTTGTTATAAACGTGTTGTCATAGACGCGTAGTCACAGACGATAAATGCGGTTAATTGATCTCATGGCAATACCGAGATCAATTGATCGCTTTTCTACATTAAACTCCTTGGAAAAAAACATGACACAACAGTCAATCAATCACGGCAAATCAACGCATTGGATGCGTCTCACCATAGCCGCTGCACTCAGCCTCAGCTTAGTGGCCTGTAGCACCGTCCCCACGCAACAAGATCAAACGGCCATCGGGGTCGGTACAGGCGCGATGATCGGCGGCGCATTGGGCAATGTCATCAGCAAAAACACCGATGGCACGGTGATTGGCGCCGCGATTGGCGGTCTGATTGGCGGTATTGTTGGACACAATTACGAAGACAAAAAAGCCGAAATCATGGGCATTCCCACCGAATCAAATTCGCAAGTGATTCGTGATGCGGTCAATACCGACGGTTTGGATATGGTCAAAATGGCCGATGGCTCCATGCGGGTGAATGTGTCTGGCGATGCAGGGTTCAATACCGGCAGTGCAGTGATTCGAGATAACTACTTGAGTACCTTGGAAAAGCTCTCTCGCGTGATCCGCTCATCCGGCTCCGGCGATAGCCGCGTAGTCATCATCGGGCATACTGACAACGTTGGCTCGGAAATGGCCAACCAAACGCTCTCGTTGGCGCGAGCGACAAGCGTGCGCAACTACTTGGAAAGCAACGGCGTTGCCGCAAGCCAAATGCAAGTGTATGGTCGCGGTGCCAGCCAGCCCGTCGTGAGCAATGAAACGGCACAAGGACGTGCGACAAACCGCCGTGTGGAAGTGTTCATCTATCCGCGAAATATGCAGTATTGATTGTTTGGAATGGTTTGATCTGGTTATGAAATGAAACCCGTGGCATTGGTCACGGGTTTCGTATTTTGTTCACTTGGTGAATGTCTGAATGGTGTGTCAAATAGTCAATGCGTTAGTTTTGCATGGCTTGCGTGCACAGACGTGGCACGACCTTGCTTGGCTTTGTGGGTTTTCTTCGAGAAAGAACAATTCTGGGATGGCGCACAATAATCAAATCGCCCGACAAAATGTCGGGCGATTTGATTTTTAAAGCGGACTATTCAGATGGTTATCTGAAATTCTTAGCCTAACAAGTGTGCAACACCGGCCTTCTCTTCGTCGAGTTCAGCCAATGTAGCGTCCATTTTGCTGCGTGAGAATTCGTCGATTTCCAGACCTTGAATGATGGTGTATTTGCCATTTTCGCAAGTCACAGGGAAGCCGTACATGGTGCCTTCAGGAATACCGTAGTCGCCTTTAGAAGGAACGCCCATAGTGACCCATTTGCCATTGGTGCCCAAAACCCAGTCATGGATGTGGTCGATGGCTGCGTTTGCCGCAGAAGCAGCTGATGACAAGCCACGCGCTTCGATGATCGCTGCACCACGTTTGCCTACGGTTGGGATGAAGGTGTCGCGAGTCCATGCTTGATCGTTAATCAATGCGTCTACTTTGTCCGCGCCGATGGTGGCGAAACGGGTGTCAGGATACATGGTTGGGCTGTGGTTGCCCCAAACGATCAGGTTTTCGATGCTGTCGATGGCTTTACCGGTTTTCGCGGCCAATTGGCTCAAAGCGCGGTTGTGATCCAGACGCAACATGGCGGTGAAATTTTCAGCCGGCAGATCAGGAGCAGATTTCATAGCGATGTAGGCGTTGGTGTTCGCAGGGTTGCCCACGACCAATACTTTGACGTCGCGTTTGGCGTTGTCGTTCAGTGCTTTGCCTTGAACGGTGAAGATCGCGCCGTTGGCTTCGAGCAAGTCTTTGCGTTCCATGCCTTTTGAACGTGGACGTGCGCCAACCAAGATGGCTACGTCAGCGTCTTTGAATGCAACGTTTGGATCATCAGAAATCACCACGCCAGCCAATAATGGGAACGCGCAGTCTTCCAATTCCATCACGACGCCTTGTACCGCTGGCAATGCAGGGGTGATGTCGAGTAATTGCAAGATCACTGGTTGGTCTTTGCCCAGCATATCGCCGTTGGCGATACGGAACAACAGTGAGTAACAAATTTGACCAGCAGCGCCGGTCACTGCAACGCGCATAGGAGCTTTTGCCATGATGACTTCCTTAAAATTAAGTGAGTGAAACTTGTTAAAAATGATAACTTTCCATCGTCAAATAGCCTTGCACTCATAAATGAAGAATGGAAAATCCATGAAACCTGGTGCAATCCTCGTGTCGCCTCAATCACCGATGTGATATTTTTTGAAAAAACATCCCATCTCTTCAGTCAATCGACCACTTGATGCATCACCCACGAGTGTAAAGAACTATGAGGGAAACGTCAATAGGTCTTATCTCTTATATAAGATAAAGAACCCGTAGACATCTGCATGGCTTTGGGGCATAATTGAGGCATCAATTGTTGAGAGATTTTGGATATTGGCTTGCGATGATGCGTTATGAGGCTTGATGTTAATCATGCTAATGATGATGTCAACGCAAAAGTGTCTTGATTAAAAGTATCAGGTGAGCCGAATGGAACAACAGTGATGATGAACAGTTGAAAATTTATAAAAAGAGTCATTGAGACAGAGCGTGACCATCATTAACACACAAAACAAACCAATTTAGGGACAACCGTATGGCCAATGGAGATGCCGTTATCGACAGCTCACCTGTTTTTAGTCCGCTGTACCAGCAGATTAAGGCTTTGTTATTGCAAAGCTTGGAGCAAGGTGAGTGGAATGCCGGTGAGATGATTCCGTCGGAAGTGGATTTGGCTTTGCGTTATAAGGTGAGCCAAGGTACGGTGCGCAAAGCGATTGACGAGCTGACCGCAGACAATTTGTTGGTACGTCGTCAGGGACGCGGAACATTTGTCGCCACGCATCAGGAGCCGGTGAATCGTTTTCGCTTTTTGCGGATGCAGAAAAAGGATGGTTCGGAGTTTAAAACCTATTCCAGCGTGCTGGCGGTAGAAACCGCGGTTCCACCCGCAGAGGTGCGCGAGCGTTTGCAAATGCGGCCAAACCAGCAGGCGACAGTGATTAGCCGTTTGCTGTCGTTTGGTCAGGAGCCTGCGGTATTTGAGTACATTTGGTTGCCGAAGGAAATTTTTCCCGATGTGACCATGGAAAAGTTGGTGAATTACAAAGGTGGTCTGTACGGCTGGTTTGAGGCGGAATACAATGTGCGCATGATTCGAGCGGTAGAGCATCTATCCGCGAATTTGGCCTCGGCTGAGGTTGCGCGACGTTTGACGGTAGAGCCAAATTCGGCCTTGTTGTATATTGAGCGCGTGTCATATACTTATGCAGAGCAGCCGGTAGAAGTGCGTTTGGGTTGGTATAACACCAAGTATTACCATTATCGCAATGAGTTGATATGACCGTGAGAGCGGTACGAATGTGGGTTTTTCGGATTGCGCTGGTATGCTGTGTGGCGCGATTTTGGGTCGGATTGAACGGTGAAGCAGAGCGCGGTTCAGTTTGATGGGTTTTGGTTGAAACAGCAGTATTTTATGATTTTTGGGTCGATTTTCTTTTTCTTTTAACTTAACGAGGTCTCTTATGGGTCAAACACCACAAAAAGCCCAGCGTCCGGAGTTTCGCAATATCAATGTTTCGGATTTGCGCAATTACCGTTTGCCGCTGGCAGGTAAACTCTCGATTTTGCACCGTGTCAGCGGTCTGGCGATGTTTTTGGCGTTGCCTTTTGTTTTGGCACTGGTCGCATCCATGTTCACCACGGCTGATAAATTTGCGAGCGCTGTGAGCGTATTGAGTAACCCGCTGGTGAAATTGATTGCTTTGGGACTGGTTTGGGCGATTATGCACCATGCGGTTGCCGGTGTACGCTATCTGTTACTCGACACGCATTACAAAGTGTCTAAAGAAGGTGGCCATCAAACTGCCATCATCGTGTTTATCGTCAGTTTGTTGTTGACTGCCATCGTTGCCGTCAAAATGTTTATTTAAGCCACGGGGAGTCATTATGAAAAATATTAAAGCAGGTACGGCTCGTGTCACCACTGGTGCGCACTATGGCTGGAAAGACTGGTTGGCGCAACGCATCACGGGCGTCATCATCCTGATCTGGGTCGTGGCGATGTTGGTGCGTTTCGTTGTTGCCTCCGATATGTCATTCGTGGGCTGGAATGCCTTCATGAGTGGCGCGGTGATGAAAACCTTGACCATATTCACCATCTTGGCCGTGGCCTACCACGCATGGATTGGTGTGCGTGACATTTGGATGGACTACATCAAATGCCCGGCACAACGTTTGGCTTTGCATCTTTTCACAATTTTATGGTTGCTCGGCTGTGTGGTGTACAGCTTGGCCGCAGTATTGGCGATTTAAGGAATAACAATGGCACTTTTAACAAAAAAATATGATGTAGTGGTCGTCGGTGCGGGCGGTTCTGGTTTGCGTGCCGCGCTCCAATTATCCGAAGCAGGTTTGTCCGTAGCGGTTTTGACCAAAGTGTTCCCGACGCGTTCCCATACCGTAGCGGCGCAAGGTGGTATTGGTGCGTCATTGGGCAATATGGCTGAAGACAACTGGCATTATCACTTTTACGACACGGTCAAAGGTTCTGACTGGCTGGGCGATCAAGACGCCATCGAATTCATGTGCCGTCAAGCGGCCAATAATGTGTACGAACTCGAACACTTCGGTATGCCGTTTGACCGCAATCCGGACGGTACGATTTACCAACGCCCATTCGGCGGCCACTCTGCCAACTATGGTGAAAAGCCTGTACCACGCGCGTGCGCGGCGGCTGATCGTACCGGCCACGCATTGTTGCATACCTTGTACCAACGCAACGTGCGTGCACATACCCAATTCTTCGTCGAATGGATGGCACTGGATCTGATCCGTGACCAAGATGGCGACGTGCTCGGCGTGACTGCGCTGGAAATGGAAACCGGCGACGTGATGAATCTGCAAGCGAAAGTGACTTTGTTCGCAACTGGTGGTGCAGGCCGTATTTTCGCCGCATCGACCAATGCCTTTATCAACACAGGCGACGGCTTGGGTATGGCGGCGCGTGCGGGTATTCCGTTGCAAGACATGGAATTCTGGCAATTCCACCCGACCGGCGTAGCAGGCGCGGGCGTACTGATTACCGAAGGTGTGCGTGGCGAAGGCGGTATCTTGCGCAATGCCAACGGCGAACGTTTCATGGAACGCTATGCACCGACTCTGAAAGATTTGGCGCCGCGCGACTTCGTATCACGTTCTATGGACCAAGAGATTAAAGAAGGTCGCGGCGTAGGTCCGAATAAAGACCACGTATTGCTCGACGTCACGCATATTGGTAAAGAAACCATTATGAAACGTTTGCCATCGATCTTTGAAATTGCGAAAAAATTCGCGAACGTTGATGCGACTAAAGAACCGATTCCTGTTGTGCCAACTATTCACTACCAAATGGGCGGTATCCCGACCAATATCTATGGTCAAGTCGTGGTTCCTGATGCCAATGGTGATAACCAAGTGGTGAACGGCTTGTACGCAGTTGGCGAATGCTCATGCGTATCGGTACACGGTGCGAATCGTCTGGGCACGAACTCACTGCTCGACTTAGTGGTATTTGGTCGCTCGGCCGGTAACCACATCGTTGATGCTGTGAAAAAATCCGCGTTGAACCACAAAGATTTACCGCAAAACGCGTCCGAAATGACCGAGGCGCGCTTGGCACGTCTGAAAAACTCAACCACCGGCGAGTATGCGCAAGACGTCGCGAACAACATTCGCGCCAGCATGCAAAAACACGCGGCCGTGTTCCGTACTCAGGAAACCATGGACAAAGGCGTGACCTCGATTTTGGACATCGAGCAACAAGTCAAACACATCCATCTGCGTGACAAATCGCAAGTGTTCAACACCGCATTGGTCGAAGCATTGGAAGTGGATAACTTGATCGAAGTAGCGAAAGCCACCATGATCTCAGCCGCTGCACGTCACGAATGCCGTGGCGCGCACAGCGTACTCGACTACGAACGTCCTGAAAATGATCCAGAACACCCATTGGGTCGTAATGACAAAGAATGGATGAAACACACCTTGTGGTACAAAGATGGCAACCGTCTGGCGTACAAAGCGGTCAATATGAAACCGCTGACCGTCGACACCGTTCCACCGAAACCACGTACATTCTAAGGATTTCGCCCAGAGGTAAAGCTTTGGGCGAGTTGAGAATAAGCTGAAAACAAGCTGAGAACATTTAGCAAAACCCAAAAAGGTGCGACGTTAACCCGAAAAATTAACGAACGCATTTTGAAAAGGACACGATTATGAGTAAAGGAATCCGTACGTTTCAAATTTATCGCTACGACCCGGATAAAGACGCGAAACCGTATATGCAAACCATCAAAGTGGAATTGCAGGACACTGACCGTATGTTGTTGGACGCGTTGGTGCGTTTGAAAAAAGAAGACGAAACTATCTCCTTCCGTCGTTCATGCCGCGAAGGCGTGTGCGGCTCGGATGCGATGAACATCAATGGCAAAAACGGTCTGGCTTGCTTGACTAATCTGAATGACTTGCCTGAGACCATCGTATTGCGCCCATTGCCGGGCTTGCCGGTGGTGCGTGATTTGATCGTAGATATGACCGACTTCTTCAATCAATACCACTCGATCAAACCATACTTGATTAACAACTCACCTGCGCCTGAAAAAGAACGCTTGCAGTCGCCTGAACAACGCGAAGAATTGAACGGCCTGTACGAATGTATTTTGTGCGCATGCTGCTCGACTTCATGCCCATCATTCTGGTGGAATCCCGACAAATTCGTCGGACCGGCCGGTTTGCTCGCCGCCTACCGTTTCATCGCAGATACCCGTGACGAAGCGACTTCAGCGCGTTTGGACAACTTGGACGACCCATATCGTTTGTTCCGCTGTCATACCATTATGAACTGCGTGGACGTGTGCCCGAAAGAGTTGAACCCAACCAAAGCCATCGGCAAAATCAAAGAAATGCTGGTGCGCCGCGCGGTTTAATTTGTGCGTGGTGTTTCAAACAAAAGGTGAACTTCGGTTCGCCTCAGATTGCTGACAAACCCTATGTTTTACCCCTCACCCGTTTACGGGAGAGGGGCAAGGGGAGAGGGTGGTTTTTTAGTTATTGATTTCAAATAGTTTATATTTAGCCCCCTCTCCCTATATCCCTCTCCCCAAGGGGCGAGGGACTTTGTCAACAGCCTCAGGCGAACTTCGGTTCGCCTTTTGTCATTTTGTAGATGTGCGAATGGGTGGCTTTGAACCGAGTGTTTTTCCTAAGTGATTGATTTGAATAATGCAAATTCAGTTTAAATGCAGTACGATAATGATAAATTTAAAAAAGCGTGATCAAAAAATTACAAACCAATGAGTGATAAGGGAAAAGGAGGAGCTCATGTCTCGTTACATCGATTTTGCACGTCAATTGCTGTCCGAAGCCAACATTACGCTCAACGGCGATCAACCCCATGATATTCAAATTCACAATGAATCGTGCTTGAGAAAAATTATTCGTGGCGGCTCGCTTGCACTGGGCGAGACCTATATGGATGGCGATTGGGATTCGGAGCAATTGGATGCGACCATAACGCATATCATGAGCGCGCGACTGGAAGAAAAGGTTTCTAAAATCAAGCATTTGCCATTGCTTCTAAAAACTTTTTTGATTAATCCTCAATCCAAAGAGCGTGCGTTCATCGTTGGCGAGGAGCATTACGATATTGGCAACGATGTGTATGAGTGTATGCTCGATGAGAACATGGTTTATACCTGCGCGTATTGGCAGAACAGCGTGGATTTATCTGCGGCGCAGTTGGCAAAGCTGGATTTGGTTTGCCAAAAAATCGGGCTGAAATCGGGCGATCATGTGCTGGATATTGGTTGCGGTTGGGGCAGTTTCGCCCAATATGCCGCCAGTCGATACGGCGCGAAAGTCACCGGCGTGACGGTGTCCAAAGAGCAAATGAGGCTGGCGCAACAGCGCTGCGCGGGGCTGGATGTGCACTTTGTTTTGCAAGATTACCGTGACATACAAGGGCATGCCGTGTTTGACCATGTGGTGAGCTTGGGGATGTTTGAGCATGTCGGTTACAAAAATTACCGCACTTACATGGCGCTGGTGCATCGCGTACTCAAAGACAAAGGCTTATTTTTATTGCACACCATCGGTAACAAGCGCAAACAGGTCAAAACCGATCCGTGGATCGATAAATATATTTTTCCCAATGGATTGATTCCATCGCCTGCGCAGATTGCGTCAGGGTTTGACGGTCTGTTCGTGTTGGAAGATTGGCATAATTTTGGCGCGGATTATGATCGCACGCTGATGGCGTGGTACGACAATTTCACCCGCCGCTGGCACGAGTTGCAAGATCGCTACAGCGAGCGGTTCAAACGCATGTGGACGTTTTATCTGCTGTGTAGTGCGGCCTCATTTCGCGTGCGTGATAACAATCAATTATTTCAATTGGTTTTATCGAAAAACGGTGTGGCGGGTGGCTATCTGAGTAAACGCTGATAGCGCTGCGCTGATAGAACGATAGGGCGATAGCCGCAGGCTGCGCGCATTGGATGTTTCCCAATATGTGCACGCAGATGCAGGTTCGGTTACTGAATGTGACTGCGAAAAGTGACCGAGTTCAACGATATGCTTAATCTTTTTTCTTCGGAATCCATGCCCAGAGCATTTGTGTTTGAATCGGTTCTTCGCCGGAACTGTCTGTGACGGTGCAGGCGACCAATACTTCACCCTTGGGTTCGGTGAGGATTTGCTGGCGCTGCGCTTCGGTCAGTGTGGCAACGGCTTTCAGATCACCTTTTGCCACTTTTTTGTAATCCACATGCAGTGATTTAACTAGCAGAATTTTATCATCAGGGATATTCACGCCTGCGACGAAGCCGGTGGCGGTTTCCGCCAGCAGAGCCATTGCCGCGGCGTGCAGCCCTTTGATGTGGTTTTGCATCCGGCGACGATTTTTGAGCGTGCAAACCACGCGGTTCGGCGTGATTTCCTCATAGCGTATGCCGGCCGTTCCGACCATCGGCACGACGCGACCGAATATTTTGGACAGGACAAAGCTTTGAATACCGACGGGTAATGAGGCCGTTTTGTGCACGATGCTCATAATGCGATTGGGTTTTTGGTTCATGTGTTCCTTGCTGTATGTGAAATGGTTGTATGAAGCTCGCATTTTACAGAAACGAACGGTCGTTTCAAAATATTTGTTCCATATAAGCGTCTGATTTTAAATGAATCAACTCGGTAACCAAAGTGGTTTGGTTTTTGTCAGGCGATGTTTTACAATACCGGCATGAATACTTTATCCAAAAATCAGATAGAAACCGCGCCCTTGTATGCCTTGATCTGCGCGGCGGGTGTGGGTGCGCGTGCCGGTGGCGAGATTCCGAAGCAGTATCAAGCCATCCATGCGCAGCCGATGTTGTGGCACACCATTTTGGCATTTGCGCATTGTCCTGAAATCACACAGGTCTATGTGGTGATTTCAGCCGATGATGGCTGGTGTGCGGACAAGGTGGCGCCGTTGATCGCCGAAGCGGGCTGGTTTGAGCGGGTGCGTCTATTGCCTGTGGGTGGGGCGACCCGTGCCGAATCGGTGCGCAATGGTTTGGCTGAGTTGGACGCGCAGTTGGATGCGCATGTGGATAAAACACAGCAAGCATGGGTGATGGTGCATGATGCCGCGCGTCCGTGCGTTACGGCGCAGGCGATTGTGCGACTGCGCGATGCGGTTTATCAACAAGCCGAGCAAATGGCGGTGCGGGGTGACGAGTGGCAAACGGCGGGTGGCATTTTGGCTTATCCAGTGACCGATACCATCAAGTTAACTGCTGATGGTCAACACATCAAAAAAACAGTGGATCGCAGCACGCTGTGGGCGGCGCAAACGCCGCAAATGTTCACCGTCAGTTGTTTGTACAACGCGCTGTGCGATGCGCTGATTGACCCAGAAACTGCCCAAACCATCACCGATGAGGCGAGCGTGATGGAATGGTCTGGTTTTGCGCCGTTATTGGTGCGGGGCGACACGCGGAATTTGAAAGTCACCTATCCGCAGGATTTCGAATTGGCGGCGTTTTATCTCAGTGCGTAATTGAGTTTGAATTTTTATTCATTTAAGCCAAAAGGATAACGGAATATTGCCCGTTATCCTTTTGTTTTGTCGGTTTGAATGAGGCGTTAAGCTTTTGGATAAAAAGCTGTAAAGCTGGCTTGTCCAATGCTGTATGCGTTAATCATAAATCCGGCCAAAGCCGCCGTTGCGCCTGCGGGCAACTCCAATTGTTCAACGCTCAATGCGTGCAAAGTGAAATTGTAGCGGTGCGGCGCACAGCCTTGCGGAGGGCAAGGACCGCCCCAACCGGGTACGCCAAAATCGGTGTTGATCTGAACCGCGCCTTGAGGCAAGTTAGCACCATCCGATACGCCTGCATTGGTCGCGAGTGCGTTGACATTTGCCGGAATATTAATGATTACCCAATGCCACCAGCCGCTACCGCCGGTTGGCGCGTCCGGGTCATGGACTTGCAAGGCGAAACTTTTCGTACCTTCGGGCGCATTGCGCCACGTCAAATCGGGTGAAATATTCTCACCTTCGTAACCAAATCCATTGAACACCTGCTTATTGTCAATGGTGCTGCCCGCAGGAATATCGCGGCTTTCTAAAGTAAATGCTTGTGAACTCATATCAAACTCCTTTTTAGCTCATGGGTTGGTTAAAAAATAAATCAAAAAGTACTCGGCTTACGTTACAACATGCCCAACATTCTCGGTAACCACAGCGAGAGTGCAGGCCAGTAAGTCACCAATACCAAAAATGCCAGCATCGACAACAGCCACGGCCAAACCGCCACCGTCAGCTCGGTAATCCCCATCTTGGTGATACCCGAGGCTACATATAGATTCAGACCGACGGGCGGATGGCACATTCCGACTTCCATATTGACCACCATGATGATGCCGAAATGCACCGGATCAATGCCCAATTTCATCGCCACAGGGAACAACAATGGCGCAAAAATCAGCACGATGGACGATGGCTCCATAAAGTTACCGGCCAGCAATAAAATCAGATTCACCGCAATTAAAAATACAATCGGCCCCAAACCATAACCGAGCATCCATTCGGCCAAAGTTTGTGGAATATTTTCATTGGTCAAAACGAAGGAGAACAGCACCGCGTTGGTGATGATGTACAGCAGCATCGCCGACATATTGGCTGAGTTGAGCAAAACCTTCGGCACATCTTTCAGCCCCATGTCTTTGTATACAAACACCGCGATGATGAAGGCATACACCGCTGAAATCGCCGCCGCTTCGGTGGGGGTGAAAATTCCCGTGTAAATACCGCCCATAACGATGACGATCAACAGCAAGCCCCAGACTGAGCGACGAAACGCCGTCCAACGCTCGCCCCAAGTTGCCTTGGCCATACGCGGATAATTAAATTTCTTTGCCCGATACCACGTTACGCCGCCCAAAATTCCCGCCAAAAGCAGTCCCGGAATCACGCCCGCCATAAACAGCGCGCCGACTGAGGTATTGGTCGCGACCGAATACATCACCATCACGATGGATGGCGGGATTAAAATCCCCAACGCACCCGAAGTCGTAATCACACCTGCGCCGAATTTATTTGGAAAGCCTGCTTTCACCATCGCTGGTAACAGAATCGAACCGATTGCCACCACGGTCGCTGGACTGGAGCCAGAAACTGCCGCAAACAGCGCGCAGGCAATGACGCCCGCTAATCCCAAACCGCCTGCCCAATGACCCACCATCGAGGTAGCAAAGCGTATCATGCGTTTGGCAACGCCGCCGTGGGTCAAAAAGTTCCCTGCAAGTATGAAAAATGGAATCGCCATGATTTCAAACTTCTCAATACCGGTAAACAATTTGAGCGCGACTGATTCCAACGGCACCTGCGTCATGGTGAACAAAAAGCTCAATACCGTTAAACCCAAAGAGATCGAAATTGGCATGCCCGTGAGCATCAGCACCGTCAATAGCAAGAAAATAATCAAAGCATTCATGACGCATCTCCTTGGTGATGATCGTGTCCGGTTTTTCGCGGATGTTTGAGATCACGCGGGTGCAGATTATTGGGCATGGCGTACACATTGGTATCTACAGCAATGGGCTCATCATCGTCCAGACCATCGACATGGCCGTGGTCGTAATGTGGCAACTCACCGGTTTTGATGAAATTCCACGTCGCTTCTAAAAAGCGAAAACTCATTAAGCTTGAACCCAGAGGAATCGCGCTGTATACCAACCAAGTTGGCCATTCCAAATCCGGCGTTGTCGGCCCGGGAAATACACCATCGGTGTCCATGCCCAGTGCATTGAATACTGCGTAGTGCGCACCGTTTTCCCACACGAAATTAGCGCCGAGTATCGCGATAATGCCGGTGAATACCGCACCGGCCAGCAGGCCAAAAACAATGAATTTGCTGCGTTTATCTGCGCTCAGGCGATTGATGAGCACATCGACGCCGACGTGGATCCCTGTGCGAACGCCATACGCCGCGCCGAATTTCGCCATCCAGACAAACATAATGATGCACAGCTCTTGCGCCCAGCCCATATTGATTTGAAGCAAGGCGTTTTGTAAAACAGGGATAGAGAACCCAGTTAAATAACGGTGTATGACGGCGACGAAAATAATCAAGGTTGCCGCCCCCATTAAGAAGGTGATGAGCCATTCTTCAAGGCGATTCAGTATTTTCATAAAATTCCCAATCAAAGGGTGCATCTGGTTAAGTGATGCGCAACCATGATGCAAAAAGAATGGTGGGCGTCATTTCAATACATCTGGGTTTGAATACGAAGCCCGATCACGCGTATGGCTACCGAGCGTTTACAGAACGCTCGGTGTGGTACGGTTTATTGGATTATTGTCCCAATTCTTTCTTGATAGAATCCACAAGCTCGTTCGGAATGCGTGATTGAACCTGTTTGTAGGTAGGCTCCATCGCTTTTTTCCATGCCTCGATTTGCTCAGGTTTGAGTTGGGTTACGGTTGACTTGCCTGAAGCGGCAATTTTCGCCAAATCGTCGGTATTTTCTTTTTCCGTCATGTCATTGACATACTTTGTTGTCTCTTTCATGGCTTGTTCAAGCGTTGTGCGCGTGTCTGCTGGCAAGCTTTCCCAGAACTTTTTGTTCACAACCACGGCATAACCCAAGTAACCGTGATTGGTCACAGCATAGTTCTTTTGCACTTCGTAGAAACGTTGGCTGAAGCTTTGTGTCGGGGTTTGCTCCGTACCGTCAACCACGCCGGTTTGCAGTGCTTGATAGACTTCGGAGAACGCCATGCTCTGTGGCAATGCGCCCAATACTTTCATCTGCTCTTCCAAAACTTTAGACGATTGGATGCGCAATTTCATGCCCTTGATGTCTTCGGGATTTTGAATGGGCTTGTTGGCTGAGAAAATTTTAAAACCATTGTCCCAGAATGCCAGTCCTTTGATACCGTATGGTTCCAATTTGCCCATCAATTGTTGTCCAATGGCGCCTTGCGTAACTTTGTGTACGGCGGCTAAATTGGGGAATAAATAAGGCAGATCAAATACTTCAAAATCCTTGGCGCCCAAAGGACCAAATTTAGATACCGATGGAATCAGCATTTGCACCGAGCCCATTTGTAAGGCTTCGAGTTCCTCTTTGTCCTTGTACAGTTGGCTGTTTGGATAAACCTGTACTTTGACTTTGCCTTGGGTGCGTTCTTCGACCAGCTTTTTGAAGTATTCTGCGCCACGACCTTTGGATGTGTCAGCGGCGACCACATGGCTGAGTTTGATGGTGATGCTTCCATCCGCAGCGATTGGACTGTTGGCGTCGGCTTTGGATTCCTTTTTACCACCGCAGGCGGTGAGTGCAACTGCGCTCATTAACGCTGCCGCGTAGATGTATTGTTTCAGTTTCATACTTGTCTCCTTGGTTGATAAAGTGCGGTTAAAAACCTTGTATTTAAAATGGCTGATGCACTGTGGCGAAGCGCTTTTGTGGTTATTGGATAACGCCTTCTTTTTGAAGCGCGGATAATTCCGGCTCGCTGATTCCCAGCGCTGTCAGAATCGTTTGCGTATGCTCACCCAAGGCAGGAACTGCATCCATGCGCGGCTCACCGCTTTCCCAACTGCCGGGTGGCAGTAGTGCAGGGATGGCGCCGATTGGCGTGGCGACTTCGCGCCAACGCTGACGGGCTTTGAGCTGAGGGTGATTCCAAACATCGTGCATGGTGTTGACGCGGGCGTTGGCGATATTGGCTAAATCCAGTCGGCGGCGTAGCTCGTCTGCGCTCAAGCTTTGCAATATCCCACGAATAATTGGTTCTAATTGCGCTCGCGCGGCTTGACGTCCTGAGTTGTCGGTGTAGTTTGGGTCATCGGCCAGATCGTTGCGCTCTAATACGATGCGGCAAAATCCGTCCCATTCGCGACTGTTTTGCAGACCAAACATCACTTGACCGCCATCATTGACCTCAAACGGACCGTAGGGAAATATGGTCGCATGGGCTGCACCGGCGCGTGGTGGTGGCGTTTGCCCATCCATCGCGTAGTACAGCGGATAGTTCATCCATTCGGTCAGGGATTCGAGCATGGAGATGTCGATGTTTTGTCCTTTGCCCGTTTTTTCGCGCTCCATCAGTGCGGCAAGGATATTGGTGTACGCGTACATACCTGCGGCAATGTCGGCGATGGACGGGCCTGCTTTGACCACTTGCTCTGGTGTGCCGGTCACGGATAAAAAGCCGGATTCGCTCTGAATCAGTAGATCGTAGGCTTTGCGATCACGATCAGGGCCGTCGCTGCCGTAGCCGGAAATATTGCAGGTGATGATGCGCGGATTGATCGCGCTGAGTTCTTGATAGCCCAATCCCAAGCGTTCGGCTGCGCCCGGTGCTAAATTTTGTACCAACACATCGGCTTGGCTGACCAAATCGAACAATGCTTTTTTCAGCGTCGGGTGTTTGACATCAATGGCCAAACTTTCTTTTGAACGGTTCGCCCAGACGAAATGCGAGGCCATGCCGCGCACACGTTGATCGTAACCACGCGCAAAGTCACCGCTTCCCGGACGTTCGACTTTAATCACGCGCGCGCCCAAATCAGCGAGTTGACGGGTAGCAAAAGGGCCTGCAATCGCGTGCTCTAATGAAACAACGGTGATGCCTTTTAATGGTTGCATGAAAAATCCTTACGTGTCGGAATTAAGCAATGGTGGCCGTGGCATCCATCGTGAGATAACCCTCTGCGTCGCTACTCCACAGATGAACCGTTTTACCATCGTCTGATGGCTCGCCATTCACACAGAAATGGCTAGTGTCAAACGTAGGACGCACGGCGCGGAAATGAAACTCGGTGATGGTGGCGTTTGGCATTTCGCGTTGTAATAAATCCAAAAGCAAGGTCGCAATCAACGGACCGTGAACAATCAAACCCGGATAGCCCTCTACTTGCGTGACGTAACGGCGGTCGTAGTGAATGCGATGGCCGTTGAATGTGAGCGCGGAGTAACGGAACAACAACACATCGTCAGGTGTGATTTTTCGTTGCCAAGTACCGACGGGCGCAGGTGTCGGCGTGACGACGGGCGCATCGGCTGCGGGCAAATCGCGATACACGATGTCGTGTTCCTCCCACAGGCGTTGCTCACCGGCGACGCTTAACTCATGGCGAACGGTGACGAAGACCAAACGTCCGCTGCGTCCTTCTTTCGCATTCACTGAAGCGATGGTTGAGATTTTTTCGACTTGCTCACCAACTCGTAACGGCGCTTGAAAGCCAAAACGCCCACCCGCCCACATTCGGCGTGGCAATGGCACGGGCGGTAAAAATCCACCTTTGCGTGCATGACCATCTTCGCCCAAGCTCGACTGGGCGTGTAGCGGCAAAAAATACAACCAATGCCACAGCGGCGGTAATGCCTCGCCTTTTTGCCCGTCGCCGACATAAGGCGCTTCAATGGTTGCTTTCAGTGCTTTGACGGGAAATGCGGTCATTTCATCGGTTAAATGTTCTTGCCGTCCTTCCCATTGTTTCAGTGTGCTCAGGTCTATGACTTGCATGATTGGCTCCTATGAAGGTTAATTGCTCATCATGGTAGTGATGAATGTCAGGGGTGTAAATTGGTGATTTTTTATGCTATCCTTTCCTAAATAGAAAGGAATGCGCCATGCACTTTGATACCAGCGATCTGAAGATTTTTGCCGCAGCAGCAGAATTGGGTTCATTGACCGCCGCGAGCCAACGCTGTCATTTGGCGCTGGCGGCCGTGAGCAAGCGCATTGCGCGGCTGGAGGAGCAGGTGGGCAGTGCTTTATTTAATCGAAGTAAAGCAGGGGTGGAGCTAACACCGGCGGGAAAGGTGTTCTTTCGGCACGCGAGTAATTGGCTGTATGATTTCCAAACGCTTAATGCTGAGTTGCAGGAGCACGCGCGCGGCTTTCGCGGCTTGATTCGTTTGGCGGCCAATACCAATGCGATGATGGGATTTTTGCCCGAGAGCATGGGGCGGTTTTTGATGGACAATCCTTATGTGGATGTGCGCATAGACGAAGTGCTGTCCACGGAAGTGGTGAAAAGGGTGGCGGAGCGTCGTGCCGATATTGGGATTTTTGCCGCGTCGGTGGCGTCTGAACATTTGGAATTATTTCCGTTTCGCAATGATTGGCTGGTACTGGTGATGGCGAAAAGTCATCCGCTGTCGGTGCATACACAACTCAGTTTTGAGCAGGTGATTGGCGAAGATTTCATTGCGCTGGACAAGCAGGCGGCGATTCAATCATTTTTGGAGGAACAGGCGCAACGCTTGGGTAAATCCATGCATGTACGGGTTGAGGCGCGTAGTTTTGACGCGGTTTGTCGCTTCGCACAGCACGGTTTTGGTATCGGCGTAGTACCTCAATCTGCGTTGGCTCAGTTTAAAAATGACGATCAGCTGTGTGTGATTCGATTGGCGGATGATTGGGCGGAGCGTCGACTGACAATCGCCGTGCGCTCCTTGGAAGCCTTACCCGCATACGCACGGCAACTGGTTGAGCATCTGTGTGAAACGCCATTACAGTCAAGCGAACAATCATCATTTGCTGTGCGATGATTTGACTCCGTGTTTTCTTAAATTATTCAGTTTGCCGAGCCAAAATAGTTCGTGCACGGGCAATGACCGGTGCGTCGATCATGGCACCATCCAACGATACGGCTGCGCCATTCGATGCTTGAGCGGCGGCGATGACTTTTTCCGCCCAGTCAATTTGTGCGGTGGTGGGTGCGTAAGCGCGGCGTACGGCGGACAATTGTCTCGGATGCACCAGCAACACACCAGAAAAGCCTAAACGCGCGCTGCGTCGGGTGTATTGAAACAAGCCTTCGTCATCATTGAGCTGGGTAAACACGCCATCAATCGGTGCATCCAGCCCACCGGCGCGTGAGGCCAAAACGATTTGGCTGCGCGCGAACAAAAACACATTTTCAGCGTCGTCTTCACCGCTTGGCGGCGGATAATCCATGCCCAAATCCACGGCCAAATCCAGTTTGCCAAACAGTAAGCGTGCAACTGGTGCGAGCCGAGCAATCGCTTGCAGATGCACCAGCGCGAGCGCCGTTTCGATGATCGGGTAGAGCGGTTTGGCGCAACGCTCGGCGATGTTGTGCAGTGAACGGACATCCTCCGCTTTTGGGACGACGACACCGACGACGTTCGGATGGCGGCACAGTGCGACGTCGTCTTCATGCCACGGCGTATGGTCAGCGTTGATGCGCACGAGGATTTTAGAACGGGTTGTATCGACGCGTTCATCAAGCCAAGTCTGCAAAGTAGCGCGGGCGCTGATTTTCTCGTTGATCGCAACGGCGTCTTCCAGATCAATAATGACGGCATCGGCGCCGCTGTTGATGGCTTTGTCAAAGCGTTCGGGGCGGTTGGCGGGGACAAATAGTATGTGGTTCATATTTTTGCCTATTTTTATGGGATAGAAAGATGATCGTATTTGAAATGACGGCTTAGAAACTGCGCGGTAAGTCCAATACATGCTCGGCAATGTAACTTAAAATTAAATTGGTGGAAATCGGCGCGACTTGGTACAAGCGGGTTTCGCGAAATTTGCGTTCGACATCGTATTCGTGCGCGAAGCCAAAGCCACCAAAGGTTTGCAGACATTCGTTGGCCGCTTGCCACGAGGCTTTGGCCGCCAAGTATTTCGCCATGTTTGCACTGGCTCCGGCGTTTTGCCCCGCGTCGTATTCGTGGCACGCGCGCCAACGCATCAAATCTGCGGCTTCAACGTCAATGTGCGCCTGTGCCAGAGGAAATTGTATGCCTTGGTTGCAGGCAATGGCGCGGCCAAAAACCTCACGTTCTTTGGCGTATTGACACGCTTTTTCGATAAACCAGCGCCCATCGCCAATGCACTCGGCGGCGATCAGAGTGCGCTCGGCATTCAAACCGTCCAAGATGTAACGAAAGCCTTTGCCTTCCTCGCCGAGTAGGTTTTCGGCGGGAATTTCGAGGTTGTCAAAAAATAATTCATTGGTCTCGTGATTGACCATGTTGGCAATCGGTCGCACCGTCAAACCCTTGCCAATTGCTTCGCGCAAATCGACGATAAAAATGGACATACCATCGACTTTTTTCACGATCTGATCGCGTGGTGTGGTGCGTGCCAATAAAATCATCAGATCCGAATGCTGAACGCGCGAAATCCAGGCTTTTTGCCCGTTGATGAGGTAGCGCTCGCCTTGTCTAACGGCGGTGGTTGTGATCTGCGTGGTGTCCGTGCCGGAAGTGGGTTCGGTAACCGCCATAGATTGCAGACGCAAACGACCACTTGCCAATTCGGGTAGGTATTTTTGTTTTTGAGCCTCAGAACCATGACGCACGAGGGTAAACAGATTGTACATTTGCCCATGAATCGTTCCGGCGTTGCCACCGCAATGATTGACCGTTTCTAAAATCACCGATGCTTCGCTCAAGCCTAAACCTGAACCGCCATACGCCTCGGGAATCATGGCTGAGAGCCAACCGGCTTCGGTCATGGCCTGTACAAATGCCTCGGGAAACGCGGCCTTGCGATCCAATTCGCGCCAGTAGGCGGTGTCAAACTGGCGACATAAACTGCGCACGCCTGCACGGATGAGCTCAATACTTTCACTCTGTTGGTTCATAATAATCCTTTGATCGTACATTTCCACAGTCAAAGGATGACACGGTTTAGGATGGGTGTAAATTAACCTTTGGGCAAATCATCCTTCACCATTATTAAACCAACTCATGAATATGCAAACGCCGCAAGCGCGGCACTGCCCGCGCGACAAAGGCGACGATGAGCAAGGTCATCACGCCGCCAAACACCACCGACGGTACCAGCCCCATTAACCGTGCGGCGAGGCCGGACTCAAACGCGCCCAATTCGTTCGATGAGCCGATAAAAATACCGTTGATCGCCGAGACTCGCCCGCGCATATCGTCGGGCGTGGTGAGTTGCAAAATCGTTGAACGCAACACCACCGACACGCTGTCAAATACGCCTGAGACAAACAAGGCGCCGATCGAGAACCACAGCGAACGAGATAGGGCAAAAACAATCATCGCCACTCCAAATCCTGCCACGGCGCAGAGCAAAATTCGTCCCGCATTGCGATTAATCGGATGGCGCGCCAAATATAAGCCCATCAAAATAGCACCACAGGCGGGCGCGGCGCGCAGCAGTCCAAGAGTTTCGGGGCCGCTGTGCAGGATGTTTTTAACAAACGCGGGGAGCAAGGCTATTGCGCCGCCGAATAGCACCGCAAACATATCCAAAGCCAAGGCGGATAATAAAATCGGGTGCGAAAATACAAAGCGTAAACCTTGCGCAATGCCTGTAAAAACCGTGCTGATGTTTTGAGTACTGTGTTGCGTGGCGTTCTTAGGCGCTTGCGTTGCGTGTTTGGGTACGCCGAGCAAACCGATCAAGGCCGTCATTGCGCACAACAGCGTCACCCCATACGCCCAAGTCAAATGGCTGACCGCCAGCAAACCGCCAGCAATCGCAGGGCCAGCGATTTGCGCAAATTGAAACACGCTCGAACCGATGCCAGTGGCGCGCGCGTAGTCTTCGCGTTCAAACAATCTGACCAGCAAGGTATTGTAAACAGGGCTTAAAAACGCGCGTGCAAAGCCTGATAAGGCAATGGCCGCATAAATTGGCCACGCGCCGTATTGGTTAATCCACGCCGCGCCGAAATCAGACGACACCCACCACAGGGTGAACGACATAACGGCCAATAACACACAGGCCAGAGTGCCAAGAAAACGGCGTGAATAATGATCCACCGCGTAGCCTGCGAATAAGGCGCTGGCAAAGTAGGGGATGACCTCAGCCAAACCGATTAAGCCCAGCGCCAGCTCACTGCCTGTGATCTGATACACCTGCCAGCCAACCACCACGCTGGTGATTTGATAGCACAGCACCACGCCCAAGCGGTAGGTGAGCAATGAGAGAAACGGGCGTGTGAGCAGGGTAGAGATCGGTTGGCTGTCAGACATGATGAGCGTCAGTTGGATTGCGAGCGTTTGTTGTTTTAATTGAAATGGTGTGTAAGCTATTTAGAACCATGCTTGCGCGGCGGCGGGTAGAACTTTGCCGCAATGATGCGCGCGTTCCAACACCAGCCAATAATGGCGGAAGCTGGCGCGGTCATGCAGTTTGTGTTCAAACGAAATCGGTCCCCAGTCGGCAGATTGGGCTTTGAGCAGCAAATCAGTGGCAAAAAGCAATTCATCCGCATCCGGCGCGAAGGCGTTCAAAATCTCGTCGATTTGATTCGGATGGATGCTCCACATACGCAAATAGCCAAATTCATCACGCGCACGACGTGCGTCGGCAAAGGCTGCGCCGGTGGTTTTGTAATCGGTGGTGACGTTGTGGTTGGCGACTTTGCCATGCGCGGCACAGGCACGGCTGATGGCGAGTTTTGCATAAGCCACCATCGGGTGGTCAAATTGCCCCGGGCTGGTCATCGCGCTGGCGGGAATCGTGCCGTGGTGCGCGGAGACAAAATCCATCAATCCGAACGACAGACTTTCCACTTCGGGCAATGCGGCGATGGGGTAGACTTCGTACAGTGCGCCGTGGGTTTCGATCAGCAAGTGAATCGGTGCGAGGGCGATGCTGTGTCGCGCGTGTACGTCGCTGATGGTGGCAATGGCACGCTGTGCCTGCGCCAAGCCGGTGATTTTCGGCACCATCCAGTACGCGGGCGCACGTTTGCCGGATTGTAAAACCTGTTCGATGTCGGCTTGAAAGTGCGAATGCTCAAAGTCGTGTACGCGTACGCCGATGCGATTGAATGCGTTGCGCTCGCTCGCCAGAATCTCGCCGAATAACCGCGTTTGCACGGATTCTTGTCCGACGCTCGCGCCGTCTTCCAAATCCAGCGTGACATCAATTACGCCGCCCAGCGCCATCTGCTTGACCAAGGCTTTTTCGATAAAACGCTCATTGCCTGCGTAGTGTTCAACGGGTGATAAACTGCGTGGCGCAGTGCTGTCGGAGAATAAAATTTGGGCGGGGTGCATACGCTGGTTCCGATGAATTTTAGTAATGTTTTATAAATGATAACGGTTTCCGTAGTGGAAAATTTTGAAACTAATGAATATTACACACAAACTCATTAAAAACAGAAAGTTTTCACGGAAATGGGCTCGGCTTTATCATCAATCTGCCACGCACTTAGAGTAAAATGTGCATTGATTTTTCAACCCATATCAAAAGAAGGTCATCATTATGCCAGCAAATTCAATTAAACGCGTTGGGGTTCTGACTTCCGGTGGCGATTCACCGGGTATGAATGCCGCCATCCGTGCGGTAGTGCGTGCCGCCGCATACTACGGTTTAACCGCAGTTGGGATTGAGCAGGGCTACAAAGGTTTGGTCGATAATGAAATGGTTGAATTGGGGCCGCGCGATGTCAAGGGCATTATCCACCGTGGCGGCACGATGCTGCACTCGGCGCGCTGCAAAGAGTTTTATGCATACGAAGGGCGTGTCAAAGCCTACGAACATTTCAAGGCCAATAATTTGGACGCTTTGGTGGTGATCGGCGGTGACGGCTCGTTCACCGGTGCGGAGTTATTCTGGAAAGAATTTGGTGTGCCGGTCATCGGTTTGCCGGGCACGATTGACAACGATATTTTTGGCACGGACAGCACGATTGGCTATGACACTGCGCTCAATACCGTGGTTGAAGCGATTGATAAAATCCGTGATACCGCGACCTCGCACAATCGTTTATTCTTAATCGAAGTAATGGGGCGTGACGCAGGCTTTTTGGCATTGAATGGCGGGATTGCCGGTGGGGTACAAGACATTCTGATTCCAGAAGAAAACTTGGATTTGGATCAATTGTTTGAATCCTTGGAACGCGGTTCGCAAGCGGGTAAGGTTGCCTCAATGGTGGTGGTGGCCGAGTGTGGCGAAGAAGGCAATGTGCATGAAATCGCCAAGCAAGTGCGTGAAAAAGCACCGCATTATGATTTGCGTGTGACGATTTTGGGGCATTTACAACGCGGCGGTTCGCCGACCTGTGCCGACCGCGTATTGGCCAGTCGTTTGGGCGTGGCGGCGGTGGAAGGCTTGCTGGCCGGTAAAACCGGTGTCATGGCCGGTATTTTGGGCGACCAAGTGGCCTACACCTCGCTGACCGATGCGATTAAAAAATCCCATACATTGGATCCCGAGTTGATTCGCGTATCGGACATTCTCGCGGTGCGATAAATTGGTTCGGACATGATAAAAAAACGCACCCCATCAGGTGCGTTTTTTACTGCGGTGATGGCATTGTTCCTCGTTCCCACGCTCCAGCGTGGGAATGCATATTTTCTTGATATCCCGCTCTCCGCCGCGGGGCGAATCCTTTTTGTCTTGATACAAAAAGGATTCAAAAAAATCAAGTACGCGGTAATGCAAACCAATGAACGCTGATATAAGGGCGGTTTGAAACTCGCGTTTGTCCCAAACGCTCAGACAGCAAACCGTCCAATCGAACGACAGCGTTCATATGCATTACAGCGACGAAGCTCGACTTCGTGGATATGACATCCCGAGATTCTCGTTCCCATGCAGGAAAGTGGGAACGAAAACAATGGTGCGCTTCCTTGGATTTTTAAATCTGACAATGAGGTTTTACATCTCTATCTAGGAAACGTAAGCCTTCTTGAATCACCTCTCTAATTTATCTCGGACAGCAGTGGATTTTAGCGGTCATCCAGTTTGTTACTCTAACTCATTGTTTTTATTAAAATCTCTGGATATGACGCCATTTTTCTTAGATTTTGTGCTGAAATTTAAAGCCTGAGGTTTGTGAGCAATCAGAAACGCACCCCATCAGGTGCGTTTTTTATTGCGGTGATGGCATTGTTTCAATCATCAGCGCATAACCACGCGCCGCTTTGCTCAAGGTTTGCGGTTGGGCAGTCAGAGCGGTTTGTATCTGATCGGCCAGTCCTTGCATTCGGTTCAAGTCGCCTTGAATCAACTCAACTTCTAAATCTTTGATGGGTGTGGTCTGCTGGTGTGCGTCATCGGTCAGTCGAACTTCACCGCGATCCAAGGCAAGTTCAAAGTGATCTTCGCCCAACTGATAGTCAAAAATATCGCGCTGAAAATCGGTGTGAAAAACAGGATGTAGCGCGCCCGCAATCTCGTGCAAATAGGCTTGCGCGTCGGACGCAAACAGATCGAATCGCCAATCGGGGATAACGCAGTCTTCGGCATGATCCAAAGGTAATTTAACCTCCCATTCATGGCGGGCGGAGCGCCCTTGCGCACTGCGTCCAGCGGTTTTCAGCGTCTGTATCCAGCATTGCGCTTCGGTATCAAAACGCAGGCGCAGCGCGGCTTTGGCTTGGCGTAAATCTTGATTGGGCGTATCGAAATACACATTGAGTAGCTGTGTAGTGCGCTGATGGGTACAGTTGGGCAGACGCGAGAGCCAAGCAAATGCTTTGACGGCGCAAGTGTCGCTCAGTGCGATGGCGATTTCGTGTTCGATGGTGGGTTTTTGGCTCATAATTTAGAAAAATAATTGCTGTAAGGCTTCACCCGCATGCGCTTGGCGCATGAATGCTTCACCGACCAAAAAGGCGTAGACATCATGCGTGTGCATCTGCGCGACATCGTCGCGTGTGGCAATCCCTGATTCTGTGACGACAATTTTGTCATGCGGAATCTCGGTGAGTAGATCGAAGGTGTTTTGCAACGAGACTTCAAATGTGCGCAGATTGCGATTATTGATCCCCAGCAGCGGTGTTTGCAGTTGTAGTGCGGTGTGTAATTCGTCGGCATTGTGCACTTCTACCAAAACCGCCATGCCCAGCGCGTGTGCTTCTTGCTCCAAACGCTGCATTTCGTCCAAAGACAGCGCGGCGGCGATTAGCAAAATCGCATCGGCACCCCAAGCGCGCGCTTGGTTGATTTGGTAGCTGTCGATCATGAAATCTTTGCGCAAAACGGGTAATGAGCAGGCCGCGCGTGCGGCTTTCAGATAGTCGGCGTGTCCTTGGAAATATTGCTCATCGGTCAAAACCGACAGACACGCCGCACCGGCTGCTTCGTATTCGCGTGCGATTTGCGCGGGTAAAAATTGCTCGCGCAATACGCCTTTGCTCGGTGAGGCTTTTTTAATTTCGGCAATTACCGCCGATTGCTTCGCGGATACGCGAGCGCGAATCGCGTTGACAAAGTCGCGCGCGGGATTATTTTTCACGGCGACTTGCGCCAATGTCGCCATTTCGGCATCAGAGATGTGCGCACGAGCGACTTTCAACTCTTCGTGTTTGGTGGCGATGATTTGATTCAGAATATCTCTCATGATGCGCGATCCTGTTGGGAAAATTGTTGGGTGCAGCGGATATATTCATCGACTTTTGCCAGTGCTGCGCCGGAGGCAATGACCTTGCGCGCGTGTTCAATCCCCGCGCCGATGTCATTGACCAAGCCTAGCGTGTACAGCGCCACGCCTGAATTGAGGATCACCATGTCGCGTGCCGCGCCGACGTGGTTGTCCAATGCGTTTCTCAACATCTCGATGGATTCTTCGGGATTATTGACGCGAATCGCATCCAGATGGTCGTGTTTCAGTCCATAGGTTTCGGGCAGAATGGTGTATTCGCGGATTTCACCGTGATTCAATTCGCACACATGGGTCGGGCTGAATACGGATACTTCGTCCATGCCGTCGTCCGAATGCACGACCAAAACACGTTTCGCGCCGAGTTGCTGCATTGCCTGCGCCATCACGGGCAGCAGTTCGCGGCTGTACACGCCCATCAGTGTGTACGGTGCATTGGCAGGATTGGCCAAGGGGCCGATCATGTTAAACAATGTGCGCACGCCGAGTTCACGGCGTATCGGGCTGATGTGGCGCATCGCGGGATGATGATTCGGGGCGAACATAAAGCCGATGCCGGTTTGCTCGATACATTGAGCGACTTGCTCAGAGGTGAGGTTCAGATTGCCACCCAGTGCTTCAATCGCATCGGCAGAACCCGATTTGCTCGATACGCTGCGATTGCCGTGTTTGGCCACACGACCACCGGCAGCGGCGATCACGAATAAGCAGGTGGTGGAAATATTGAACGTGGATGTGCCATCGCCGCCCGTGCCGACGATGTCCAGCAGCGGGGTGTTTTCGGGCATATGAACTTTATTGGCAAAGTCGCGCATGACTTCGGCGGCGGCGACCAGCTCGTCGATGGCTTCGCCTTTGGCACGCAGGGCAATCAGTATGGACGCGGCGGAGACCGGCGAGGCGCTGCCGCTCATCATTTGCGTCACAAAATCGCGCATGATTGGGATGGGTAAATCTTTGCCCGAGAGCAGGGTTTCGATGATTTGATGAGTGTTCATAGATCGTTCCATTTCGTTCGATTTAACCGTGTGTTTGATTCAGAAAATTACGCAGCATGTCATGCCCGTACTCGCTCATGATGGATTCGGGGTGAAATTGTACGCCTTCGATATTCAGGGTGCGATGACGCACGCCCATGATTTCGCCGGTTATTTCACCGGTTTGGGCGTCGCCGCCTGCCCATGCGGTGATTTCGAGGCAATCGGGCAGTGTGGTACGTTCAATCACCAACGAGTGGTAGCGCGTGACGTTAAATGGATTGGGCAGGTTGGCAAATACGCCGACGCCGGTGTGGTATAGCGTATCCACTTTGCCATGCATCGGGGCGCGCGCACGAATAATTTTGCCGCCAAATGCTTGTCCGATGGATTGATGGCCGAGGCAGACGCCGAGAATCGGTAGTTTTCCTTTGAAATGATCCAGTGCAGACAGGCAAATCCCCGCTTCGGTGGGTGTGCATGGTCCGGGCGAGAGGCATAAATGCGTCGGCTGTGCGGCTTCGATGTCCGCCAGCGTGATTTCATCGTTGCGCTTGACGGTGACTTTTGCGCCCAGCTCGCCGAAGTATTGCACGAGGTTGAAGGTGAATGAGTCGTAGTTGTCGATCATGAAAACATGGGGTTGCATGATTATCCTTTGGGCATTGTGGTGGTCGTTTCATTTTGGCATTCGCCGTATGCATACGCTAATCGTTCAATGAGTCGGCGTGTTCGTGAGTGCGCGCCTGCCTTGCGACGTAAAGAGGCAATGTCTCGTTCGATGTGTTCGCAATCTAATTCAAGAACGCGTTGGCGAACATACTGATCTCGCGCTGGCTCGCCGCTCCATTCGCCGGCAAAATGCAGGCATGCTTCGTAGCGCTTCAAGGTGTTCTGTGTGCGTTTGGGCAATCCAGCCAAGTCTGCTTGCGTGAGCATGGGTTGCGCCCAAGCAGGCGCACACAAGGTCATGCATACAATAGAAGCAGTAATGAGCTTGAAGTAATATTTATGCATGATGATTCATCTGTGTATCCAAACCGGCACACGCCAATGACGCCGCTTGTAATACGGCACGCATTTTGCTCTGCGTTTCTTGCCATTCCGAATCAGGGTCGGAGTCGGCAACGATGCCTGCGCCTGCTTGTACATAAAGTTGTTGGTTTTTAATGACGGCGGTACGAATCGCAATGGCTAAATCCATGTCGTTGTCAAATCCGATATGCCCGACTGCGCCGCCGTAAATGCCGCGTTTGGTCGGCTCCAGTTCGTCGAGAATTTCCATCGCGCGGATTTTGGGCGCACCCGAGAGCGTGCCTGCGGGGAAAGTGGCTTTGAGCACGTCGATTGCGTCCATGCCTGCGCGCACACGACCTTGGACATTCGAGACCATGTGTAGGACGTGCGAGTATTTTTCGATACTCATTTGTTCGGTGACTTCAACTGTGCCAATGTCGGCGATGCGGCCAATGTCGTTGCGCCCGAGATCAATCAGCATGAGGTGTTCGGCGCATTCTTTTTGGTCTGCGAGCAAGTCGGCGGATAGACGCGCGTCCTCGGCGGCGTTTGCGCCGCGTTTGCGCGTACCGGCGATTGGGCGCACGGTGGCCATGCGTTCTTCGTCCATTTTGACCAAAATTTCCGGCGATGCGCCGACAACGTGGGTGTCGTTCAGATGCATGAAGTACATGTACGGCGAGGGGTTGAGCGCGCGCAGGGCACGGTAGAGATTGATTGGCTCGGCTTCAAATCGACGTTGCGTGCGCTGAGACAGTACCACTTGCATACAATCACCTGCGGCGATGTACTCTTTGCAGCGCAGCACGTCGCGTTTAAATGCCGTTTCGCCGTAATCAGAGGCGGATTCATTTTCAATAACGGCGGGACTGTCGGGTAAGGTCGCTGGACGGCGCAGTGCGTCAAGCATGGCTTGTAAACGTGCTTGCGCCTGCTCGTAGGCGTTTGGTTCAGAAGGATCGGCGTAGACGGTGAGGTAGACTTTGCCCAGTAGATTATCCACCACGGCCAATTCTTCGGAAAGCATTAGGTGTAAATCGGGAATACCGACGTCATCGGTCGGTGTGCTGTGTGCGAGTTTTGGCTCGATTTCGCGCACGGTGTCGTAGGCAAAATAGCCGACCAAGCCGCCGCTGTAACGAGCGTGTCCGTCGAGTTGTGGCACTTTTTTGCGTTGTAGAAATGTCCGCGTGAATTCAAATAGGTCGGTATTGCTGTGCTCGGCAATGCATTGTTCGCCACGAAACTCACGAATCACGCCATTGGTTTTGGTGATGCGTTGATGACAAGGCAGCCCGATGATTGAGTAGCGCCCAGAACGTTCGCCACCGATGACGGATTCGAGCAGATAGCTGTACGGCGCGTTGGCGAGTTTGAGGTAAATCGACAGCGGCGTGTCCAGATCGGCAAACGTTTCCAGCGATAGCGGAATGTAGTTGTAACCTTGCTGCGCGAGTTCGGTAAATTGGGTTTTGTTCAACATGGTGTTCTCGATTCGATGATTCAAATTTTGGCTATAAAAAAACCGCCAGAATCTCTGAGCGGTTGTGTTTAGTTCATGAGGAGCGCTGTTTAGCGCCATGAGCCTAAACACCATCGCAAAACTTGCCAACGACCACAGGCATTCATCTGAATGGCAGTCGTATTTGAATCGAAAGAAGGGCGGTTTGCGGTTTTCATGATGCGGATTGTAACCTGATTTTTGCTTTTTGACTACATTCGTTTAATAGTGTGATGAGGTTATTGCCATGAAGCTGAGGTCTTCTATGTGAGTAGTCATGTAACTGAGGGTTGAACTCGCTTCAAAATAGGGGTGAATCGCTGGCTCCGGCGTGGCGATGGCGAATGTAGCGCCTTGTTGTATCGATGTCCATAGGTCATGACTTGACTCAGAGCTGTCAAAACATAGGCCCGAGTCCAGTATGTTGTGTGTGGGTATAGACTGTGCGTCGTGGTTACCAGTGGTGGTGTCTGTATTGAGCGACGGATTTTGTCCAGAGGGATCAATGGTGATGTGCCACATAGGTGACGTGCTTTGGGCTTGCCCTGAGCCATCAATGCTGCTGATGTGTACGTTGTGCGCGCCACTGGATAATGGATGATCGGGCGTAAATGTCCATGTGCCATTTGATTGAACTGCGGCGGAGCCAATCAGTTCGCCATTGTCATAAACCTGTACCAATAGAGCACCAGTCTCGGCAGTACCGCACAGCGTTGGCGTCGCATCATCGGTTTGTGCGGCTGGTTCAATGAGGTTTTGCTTATTGCCCGTATGCTGAATCATTTGGGTGATGGTATTGTGCAGCGGTAAATAGACCGCAACGGTTCCGCCTGTCGGCTCATCCATTGATGTATTTACATCGTTGCTGTAGCCGAGCACGTCGTTAAGTGAGATGCCCAGTGGCGCACTGAGGATGGGTGCGTTTTCAGCCGGTGTTGGCGTGTGGAGGCTGTTTAGCGGATCATGTATCGCAGTGTTATTGTCTGCCAAGATAATTGGGGAAGTTGGCGTCTGTATCGGCTGCGTTGGTAATTTTGGCTCGGTAACGACGCCAGTGTTCATCCCGCCCGTGCCGCCGATGCCGACGGCGGCAATCGGGTCTATGTGGCTTAAATCAATACCCGTGCCACCTGTACCGACTGCGGCAATATGGGGTTGATCAATCAGTCCAATGCCTGTTCCGCCTGTACCGACTGCGGTGATGAGATCATTCGTAGGTAGCGCAATGCTTGGAGTGAGTGTAGAGGATGTTGACCAGATGGGGTATGTGTTTGCGTGGTTGGTTTCAACAAAAAAAGAATCCGTTTCTTGTGGCTCTGTCTCAGTGTTTGTAAAGGTTGATTTGCCTTTGGCTGAGGTTGATTTCGGAGAGTTGATGATTAGGTATGCTGGTTGCGCGGGGAGCATCGCTGTCGTGCCCAAATCCTCGGTACCATTGAATTTTATAGGGGTTTTGACGAATAGTGCGTTCATTGTGAATCGTCTTTCTGCGTATGATCTTGAGTGGCATAGGCGTACAGACCGACGCGGAATCGGTGCGTTGCTTCCGGTTGATCGGCATCTTGTTCATTTAACAAGATCGCTTGCTCCAAAATACGGTGCATGATTTGTTGCCATGCGTGTGCTGATAGCTGGCGCAGTTTTTGGGTGGATGCTTCGGTCAGCTCATCGGCAAAGACGCTTTGCTCGATGAATTGCGCTTCGCTGCCGGCTATATTGGCAGCGCCACTGTTATTCGTTTGGGTTAAATTATGCACGCCTGCCGCCAGATGATCGGCTATGTTGGCGGCAAAAATGTCGTGTGCTTCCATCGTGGAGGCCTCGGGTACGAACGCTTGCTTTAGTAGGTGAACTTGGTTGTCCTCAACGCGAACAGCGCCCAGACGTTCCAATTCTTGAAGCACCGAGCGCGGGTGCTTGTCATTCGAAATGGCGCGTACCAAGGCGTCAAAGCTGATGGGCGCATCTTGTACGGGGATGCTGTGTGGCCATTCTTTGGCCAGCCAGCGTCCCAATACTTGCGAGGACATGCTGATGGATTTACGTACCAAGCGGTGCTTGGGCACATCTTGCTCTTTCGCCAGACGCAGTGCGTTGATGTCTTTGCGGTGCATTCCCGCCAGCAGACTGATGGCAGAATCCGTTGGTTTTTGTCCGATGCGTTGGGCTTCTTTGTTGGCCTCGTCAAAAAATACGGTTTTGAGCGCAGTCGCAAATTCGGTATAACCCACTCCCGAGCGAATTAACCAGCAGGCCAATGGCTCGATCATGCTTAAGGCATGCTCCAGCGTGGAGGCGGCGGTGGCGGTGGGTTGGATACTCATGAATATTGTGAGGCTTAAAAATAATTGTGAATAACGTTAAGAATACTCAGCCAATCAATCGATGCGTGCTAAGGCCATGATTCAGCGGCGTATTGTATGTGAAAATATCCCAGTTTTCAATTAATTCGCCCAATGAGTGATATTTCACTGCTATTTGACAGACTGGGTGTACGTCGAAAAATTTAAAAAATGTGAAAAATTCACTTGCAAAAAGGTGAAAAGCCCGTAGAATAATAAATGTGATTATTTCACATTTATTATATTGAGGATAAGCTCATAACTTTGACAGGTGCACACATGCTAACCATTTTTCTCGGTGTTGCTTTGGTTCTACTGGCTCTTTTGGCTTTGGTACTGTTCAGTATCAGCGAGGATTGGCAGGCCGAATATTGCGAAGGCAAGTTTCACAATTGACCGATTGTGCGACGTTATATTATTGTCACGGCGGCTTAGACTGAGCGCCTCATAGGCAGGCTATGGAGAAACGCAACCGAATCACCTGCTTGATTTCACTTCTTATATTGTCACATGCCCCACGCAGGGCAAGCACATTCACTCACTGCGACGCCTCATATCGAATGCGTTGGCACTCTTGATTATATTCCACGCCCCACTGATGCATTGCCTCAATTACCGGCAGGAGCGTTCTCCCAAATTCGGTCAGAGAGTATTCCACCTTGGGCGGCACGACCGGATAAACCTCACGGTGGATCAAGCCATCTTCCTCTAATTCGCGCAGTTGCAGGGTCAACATGCGTTGGGTGATATCGGGCAACTGGCGGCGCAGTTCGTTAAAGCGCTGCGTTTGTTCGATCAAATGGTACAAAATCAGGACTTTCCATTTGCCGCCGATCACCGACAGTGTGGTATTAACAGGGCAAAAATCGCTGTATTGCGCGGTCGTGGTGTGGTTGGTTGATGTGGTATCGTTCATTTGCTTGATTCTTACAGTATAAAAAATGTGCGTACTTGTTAAAAAAGATGATAGGTGCAATAATACACCCATATTAAATTGAAATCCAAGTCAATTTATGGCTAATGCTCAGTCAACGGTACTGAGTGAATACAGAAAGGGGTATTGATATGCGCATTCCAGAATTGGATCGGATCAATGTTTTGGCACAAAAAGCCAAAACCACCGCGCTGACGGCGAGCGAGTTGGCCGAGCGTGCGGCATTGCGACGAGCTTACATTCAGGCGGTCACGGGACAGGTGAATAATATGTTGGCGACAGTAACGGTCATTGATCCCGAAGGCCATGATGTGACGCCCGTAGCGCTGCGTCTGGCACAACAAAGTGGCACTATGCAAGTTGAGTGTTAATCATCAATCTGTCATATAAAATGAACACAGTCAATGAGTAGAATCGAATGAAGGAGTTAAAAATGAGAAACGTACGACGTATTTATCAAGCGAATAGTCAACATTGGGTCGGTGACGGATTTTTGGTACAGCCTTTATTTTCACACATGGGTGAGAATAAACAAACCGATCCATTTTTGATGCTTGACTATGCAGCACCCAGCGTGTTTGAGCCAAATAGCAGCAGTCGTCAGCGTGGCGTGGGTCAACATCCGCATAAAGGTTTTGAAACCGTGACGATTGCTTATCATGGTGAGGTGGCGCATCGGGATTCGACCGGCGGTGGCGGTGTGATTGCCGAAGGCGATGTGCAGTGGATGACGGCGGGTAGCGGCATTATTCACGAGGAATTTCACTCTGAAGCGTTTAGCCAACGCGGTGGTTTGTTTGAAATGGTACAGCTATGGGTCAACTTACCTGCGAAGGATAAAAATACACCACCGCGTTACCAACATTTGCCTAAAGAGCGCATTCCAAATGTGGCGTTGGCTGGCGATGCCGGTCATATCCGTGTGATTGCAGGTGAGTATGCTGGTGTGCAAGGCGCGGCGCAGACCTTCACCGAGATGAATGTGTGGGATATGGTGGTCAATGCAGGCGCGCAGGTATCGCTAAATGTCCCTGAAACACATCATCTGAGCATGGTGGTACTGCGCGGCGATGTGACGTTCAACGGGACACATACGGCACATGCGGGCGAATTAGTGAGCTTTGTCACCGAAGCGGGCGAGATTCAGCTGGTTGCGGGTGAGCAGGAGGCAAAAATTTTACTGCTGTCCGGCGTGCCGATTGATGAGCCAGTGGTGGGCTACGGTCCGTTTGTGATGAACACGTCGGAGGAAATTCGTCAAGCGATTGATGATTTTAACCGTGGGCGTTTTGGCTCAATTTCGGGGTAATTTCGGCCTAATTCGGGTTTAATTTTTTCAATATTTTTGAGGTTTATGATGATGAATACTGTTTTTCATCCGGCCAAAAATCGGGGTTATGCAGACCACGGTTGGTTAAAAAGCCAACATACATTCAGTTTTGGCCATTATTATGATCCAGATCGCATGGGTTTTGGCGCTTTGCGGGTCATCAATGACGACTATGTACAGGGCGGGCGCGGCTTTGGCGAGCATCCGCACCGTGATATGGAAATCATCAGTATCCCGCTGGACGGTGATCTGGCGCATGGCGACAGCATGGGCAATCGCGGTGTGATTCGTCATGGCGAAATACAGGTGATGTCTGCCGGAACGGGGATTGTACACAGCGAGATGAATGGCAATGCGGATCGACCAGTGAAATTTTTACAGATTTGGGTACAACCACGACAAAAAAATGTCACACCGCGTTATCAGCAGATTAATATTGCGCAAGAAGCGGTGGAGAACGGCTTTCAGCAGATTCTCTCACCGAATCCTGATGATGCGGGCGTTTGGATTCATCAAGATGCGTGGTTTCATCTGGTGAAACTCAATCAAGGTTTCAGCCAAACGTATACATTGAAAAAGTCGGGTAACGGTGTGTATGTTTTTGTGATCGAAGGTGCGGTAACAATTGCGGGCTATGATTTGCAAACGCGCGATGGTTTGGGCATTAGCGATACGACGACATTTGATTTAAAAGCGTTGAATGATGCTGAAGTTTTGTTAATGGAAGTACCGATGGATTTTTAACACTCGGTTGGATTTAACGATCATTAGGAAATTAAGGGGAATAAATATGCAGAAAAAACACATTGCATTGGTCATTGGTAGTTTGCGTCGTGATTCGATCAATCGCAAGGTTGCGCAGTACATTCAAAATATTGCACCCGCGTCATGGACAATCGATGAGGTACACATTGGCGATTTGCCGGTTTATAACCAAGATTTCGACGCTGAATGCATTGAAGCGTATGAGCGGGTGCGCACGCAAATCAAGCAAGCCGATGCGGTGTTATTCGTTACGCCCGAGCATAATCGCTCAATCCCCGCAGCGGTGAAAAATCTGCTGGACATCGCGTCTCGTCCTGCCGGTCAGAGCGCATGGACGGGCAAGCTGGCTGCAGTGGTATGTGCATCGCCATCGACATTTGGCGGTTTGTCCTCTGGCTTGCATTTGCGGCAGGTATTGGAAGCTTTGGGCGTGCAGGTGATGATTAGCCCTGAGGTTTTCTTGAGCAAGGCGTTTGATTTATTGAATGAGCAAGGTGAGTTTGCCAATGAGCGTTCGCAAGCATTTGTACAAAAATTCGTTGCGGCATGGGATGCGTGGTTGGATCGACAAATCGAATCAAAGGGCGAGGAGGCACAATGAGTACATTACAAAAAATAACGGCTAATATCAAAGACGTTGGCGGCATTCCCGTAGCGCGTTTATTGCCCACCGCACAGCGGCGCAGTATCGGCGCATGGTGCTTTCTCGATCACGCGGGACCGGCGGTTTTTGCTGAGGGTGAAGCGGGTTTGCAGGTGGGCGCGCATCCGCACATTGGCTTGCAGACGTTTACTTGGATGCTGGCGGGTGAAGTGTTGCACAAAGACAGTTTGGGCAACGAGTTGTTGATTCGCAAACATCAGGTCAATCTGATGACGGCGGGGCGCGGCATCAGTCACACCGAGCAAACACCGGCACACAGTCGCGAAGTACACGCGGTGCAATTGTGGATTGCTTTGCCGGAATCGGCGCGGGAGGTCGCTCCGGCGTTTGTTCATTACCCTGATTTGCCAATGTGGTCGGAGCAGGGCGTGGATTATGTGCTGACCACAGGACAGTTTGGCACACATACAGCACCCACTCAGCAGTATTCGCCATTGCTTGGCTTGGATATGATCTTCAAAACCGAGCAGGCACAGCGCATTGCGCTATGCGCTGATTTTGAATACGGCTTTTTGGTGCTCAAAGGCAGTTTGCTGATTGAGGGCGTGCGCTATGAGGCGGATGAATTGGCATATCTGCCGACTGGGCAAACCGAGGTGATGGTGCAGGCCAGCGTTGATAGTCATGTGATGTTGCTCGGTGGCGAGCCGTTGGCGCAGGAGATCATTATTTGGTGGAATTTCGTCGGCACGCAACGCGCGCAAATCGATCAGGCTGTTACTGATTGGAATGACCACAGCCCACGTTTTGGCTCGATTGATACCGAACTGAAACGCTTGGTGGCGCCTGTGCCACCGTGGTCGGAAAAGATATCATGAAACCAACAGACATGGTTTCGGTTATTTCGTACTTCCTTAACGTGTAATGGTCAAGCCCAAAAGTTTTATGAGATTTTTGGGCTTTTCAATATGCAAAATTGATTTTCAAGCAGGCACGGCGATAATCACACTGGATGCTTTGAAAATAGCGCGAGCAGGTTTGCCAACCGTCAATTGCATATTTTCGCAGCTTGAGTTGGTCACAATTGCAGCGATTGAGTCGCCACCCTCCAGTGTGATCACGACTTCTGTATTGACGGCGCCGGGTTGCAGTCGGGTAATCGTACCTTGGAATTGATTGCGGGCGGAAAACTGTACGTCCTGTCCATTTTTATCGTCCGTGACCAAAATAATCGCTGAGGATTTGATCAGGGCAAAAGCTTCTGCGCCGATATTGAGCTCTAAACTTTTGGTGCTTTCATGTGTGACCATCGCGACGATACTCAGCCCTGTTGCGGTTTGCAGCTCGATTTCGTCGTTGACTGCGCCGGTTTTAACGGCGGTGATTTTGCCTAAAAATTGGTTGCGTGCACTGGTTTTCATAGCCATCCTCCTAATTAAAATGTAGTCATCGGTCAGTGTTTGCGCCTGAGCAGCCAATTGGTTGAGAAATCGTTGATGCGCCTTTTGTATCGTTTTAAAATTCTCGACCAATTGCTGACCACGCTGAGTCAGCCGCGTACCGCCGCCGCCTTTGCCTCCAGCTTGGCGTTCTACCAGCGCTTCCCCGGCAAGGCTGTTCATCGCGTCGATGGCGTCCCAAGCCGCTTTATAGCTCATGCGAACGGCTTTGGCGGCCTGTGTGATTGAGCCGCATTCGACAATTTTTGATAATAAAGCCATGCGATCTGAGCCGCCGAATTTCTCATCTCCAACGCTCATCCACACCGAGCCTTGTAATTGAATTGCTGTGTCTGTCGAATTCATATTGCACTCCCGTTATGATTTTTATTGTGGCTTTACTTTGGAAAGCATATCAGGTATTGATCGCAATAAGGGCAACCCGGTGGGCGTAGTTCGGCTACGCCTTTTGACCGAGCCAATTCTGAAAAGAGGAATCGTTTCCACTTCAAATTATGGCTGTTGTTTTGATACAGTTGTGGAAAAACGGTAGCAATTAGCTCGCTGATTTCAGCCCGGCTGCTCAAACCCATATCTTGCCATAATCTGCGATTACCAAAGCACGCTGCGGTGATAATGCGTGATAACAATTCACCATCTTTTTTAGAAACGGATTTTGAGCGCTTACTGCGCAGCAGATCAAATAGCTCATTGAATTCAGTTGGTACACTTTTGAGAAACACATCATATTGCGTGTCAATCATCGGTTCCAGTGCATCCAATTCGGGAAGTCGCTCAGACAACAGCTTGAGTAAATGTGGCTGAGACAAGCCCAGCGTCCATGCGAATAGCGGCAAATCACCTTCTTGCGCGCCGCGTAGTACAGCAATTAGGCTGTGTGAGAGCATGAACTCAAATCGTGAGTCAGGTTTACCGCTCGTTATATTGTCCAAGGAACGAAGCTGAGTGTACATTTTATCCTCACTTGCTTGTTACCCATGATTTTGGTTCATTATCATGCTCCCGCTATCGCTGATGTACTTGTCCATCACGTAGCTCAAACACATGATCGCCAAACACTTCAACGTCTTGCTCATCATGGGTGATGATGATGGTTGGAATCTGCAAACGCTGTTGCAAATCGCTCAATTCGCGCCGCATCATGACGCGCAAATCAGGGTCAAGTGCTGCAAACGGCTCATCCAAAAGCAAAGCTTGCGGTTGCGCCACAATCGCCCGAGCCAGCGCCGTGCGCTGACGTTGACCGCCGGAAATGTCATCAGGCATTTGATGTGCTAAGGAGTGCAAGCCAAACAAATTCAGCCAATACTCCACTGACTCATGCCGCCTGCGACGACTTGGATTACACCAATGTTGTGTCAAGCCAAATGCAATATTTTGCCGCACGTTCAGATGTGGAAACAAGGCGTAATCTTGAAACAAATAACCCATGCGACGCGCCTGCGGTGGCAAATTGATCTTTTGCTCAGGGTCAAAAAAAGTATGTTCGTTAAAACGAATATACCCTTGCTCAGGTTTAAGCAAACCTGCGATCGCCTTGAGCGTTAGGCTTTTACCCGCGCCGGATGCGCCGTAAATCACAATGCGTTGACTATTCGATTGCAATTGCACATTCAGCGTGAAGCTGCGCTTGCCCGCACGTAAGGTTTTTTGAATATTCAGATCCAGTAGCATGATTGCCTCGATTAACGTCTGGAAACGCGACCTGGCGCCAAATAACCCGCCGTCAGCAGCACGACGATGCACACGGCAGAAATGATGTAAACCAACCTATTCGCCACATCATCCTGACCGGCCTGAACCGCCTCATACACAGCGATAGACAGCGTTTGGGTTTTACCCGGAATACTACCTGCAACCATCAGCGTTGCGCCGAATTCGCCAAGCGCCCGTGCGAACGCCAGTAAAATTCCCGCCAAAATACCACGCCAAGCCAAAGGCAAAGTGACTCTGAAAAATATCGCAATTTGGCTCGCACCCAGTGTCCGAGCTGCCTGCTCCACTGTCCGTCGACCGACTCAAATGCAGCACGAGCCGGTTTAAACACCAGAGGAAAAGACACCACTGAAGCAGCAATCACCGCCGCCTGCCAAGTAAAGATCAGATTGATGCCGAACTCTTCAAGCAACCATGCACCAAACGTGCTGCGCCGCCCGAGCAACACCAGTAGATAATAGCCCAGCACCGTCGGAGGCAAAACCATGGGCAGCGTCAAGATCGTATCAAGTAGATTTCGCCCCGGAATATTGGCTCGAGCCAGCAAAAATCCCACAGTGATACCCAACACCATCGTGACCAGTGTTGCCAGCCCTGCCACTTTGAGTGACAGAGCCAAAGCAACCCACACCGCATCCATAGACGACATATTCAATCACGCATCACGGTTTAGAAAAGCCATATCGGCTCAAAATAGCCTGTCCATTTGGCGACAGCACAAAATTCACGAAACTCTGTGCTTCACTGCGGCTACCACTGTCACTGGCGACGGCAATTGGATAATGAATGGATTGTTTGAGTGGTACAGTAAACGCCACTTTCACCTTATTCGGCATGATCGCTGCATCGGTTGCATACACAAAACCGGCTTCAACTTCGCCGCGTGCGACATAATCAAGCGACTGACGCACATTTTGCGTATTGATTGCTTTTGCATTGACCGCAGCCCACAGATTTGCCGTTTCTAATGCGGATCGGGTATATCGTCCCACAGGCACGTTGGCGGGATTGCCGATGGCTACTTTGGTCACACCCGCTTGCGTTAAATCACCTAAATTGTGTAACTTAAGACGACTATCAGACGGTACGATGAGAACCAAAGTATTGCGGGCAAAATCACGACGACTCACGCTAACGATCAGATTTTTTTGAGTTGCTTGATCCATCGTTTCCTGATCGGCCGATGCGAACACATCCACCGGCGCACCTTTTTCAATTTGTTGCAGTAAGGCGCCGGACGCGCCAAAGTTCAGGCGAACTTTAGTTCCGGAGTTTTGCGCTTCAAATGACTGCGCGATGTCCTTGAACGCATTGGTTAAACTCGCCGCCGCCGATACCGTGATTTCACCGGCAATCGCCAAATGGCTCATCACGAACAATGCAACCCCGGTCAGTAAATGTTTTGAAAATTTCATCATTCCTCCTCTGTTATCGATGGCTTCATACGCCATATGCGTAATATAGTTCAGTTTATAACGCTGGCTCAATACGCCGAATGGCTTAGTACCCGTATGAAATATGTGGTACTGAGCTGAGGTGTAGGAAATAATCGCACTGCTTGATTGGATGGGGTACAGGCATCATGAAACCATCAATGCCAATGCTTGCGTTTGCTCAGTTTGCCTATGCCCGGATTGAAGCTGTTGGTCGGATCCAGCGCACGGTAGTGGCGCGCTAAATCTTCATTCGCATGGTATAGATGGCCGACATTGTGCTCGGCGGGGTATTGCGCGCGCCGAGCATCCAAAGTTTTGAGAATTTGATGCTCAATGTCCATCGGGTCATACGGTTTTTTGATGATGTAGTCCTGATGAAAGACATGACACAGGAAATGCCCGTAGTAGAGTTTGTGTATGCAGGCTTGGTTAATCTCATCGGGTAGCCGTTCAAACCAGTCCTCATCGTTGCGCCGCAATGCCACGTCAATCGCCACGATATCCGCCACCGAGTCGGCATGAATCGCGCGGTAGCGCACCGCCGCACCAGCAACGGCGAAACGGTGCAACATGGCTTTGCCCGCTTCTTGCGCATCGCATTCAAAATACGCACCGTTGCGTTGATTGCTCGCTGCAAAATACGCGTTGAACAGCGCTCGCGCTTCATCGGTCGCGCGTCCGCCGGTCTTGACGATGAGGTGGTGTTCGTATTGTTGGTGAAATGCGTCCATGCGGTCGGGCAATTGTTTGGGCAAACATTGGGCGAACCATTGCGATAGTTTGTCCGCTAAAAATTGCGGCAGGATTTTGGTTTTTTGCGCCCAGCGGTCAATCTGGTCTTTGAGTGCAAATAGTTTGGGCAGGCGGTGCGTGCCCAATTGGTCGATGATATACACCATGTCCTTGCCGTATGCTTCGGCCAAGGCGTAAGCGTCGCGGTGGATGTATTCGCCTGAGAGTGGCAGCTCGCTCATCTCGGTCAGGAGTTTTTTACGCAAGTCGCTCAGTTCGCGCGTGTCATTGCTACCGATGTAAAACACACGGGTGTTGCGCTCCTTTTCAAATGTGTCCAAGCGCACGGCAAACACCACGACTTTGCCCGCACTGCCCGAAGCCTCGCGCAATTTGGCTGGATTGGCGTTAAAGCGTGCCGGACTGTCGGCGTCAATCTGCGTGACAATCTGCGCGTAGTCGTGCGACGAGGCGAGTTTGCTCGCATCGTTTTCAATCTCATCGATGCCGTAATGATCTTCGTGCAGATTGCGGATGATGCTGTCGGGGTCATTCCCCAAAAAAATACCCAGATGATTGATGAGTTCGAGTTCGCCGCGCTCATTCGCCCGCGCGTAGAGCGCCAACTCGGTGTAGGACGGGCCGCGTTTGACCAAGGAGCCGCCGGAATTGTTGCACACACCACCGACCACCGAGGCACCGATACAGGATGAACCGATCACCGAGTGTGGCTCACGTTCGATGTGTGCCAACTGCGTTTCGAGTTGGTACAGCGTTGCACCGGCGTGACAGACGACTTGCGTGCCGCTGTTGATGAGATTGATGCGGTCAATGCGCAGGGTGTTGATGATGACAACGGGGCGATCATAGTCATTGCCGTCGGGCGTGGAGCCACCAGTCAAGCCGGTGTTGGCCGCTTGGCTAATGACAATCACATCGGCCAAATGGCAGGCTTTGACCACTTCCCATTGCTCGATCACATTCGCGGGCAGGACGACCGCCAGTGCATTGCCGCTGCCAAAGCGAAAGCCGGTGCGGTATTTGTGTGTTTTCGCCGCGTCGGTGATGAGGTATTTGGCACCGACAATGGCGTTCAGACGATCGATCAGCGGTTGGTAATCATTTGGCGCAGGCATGGGTTTGTCCTCTTGTGTGGTTCTTCGCCATGAGCGTGGTTGTCCCACGCGACTTAATCCGTATGGGTACGTTTGAGTTGATCCAATACGGCATGAATGCGCAAAATTCTATCATTCAACTCGGGCATATCGTAGCTCAATTTGATTTTATCCTGACCATTGAGTTTGACGTTGCGGTCTTTTTGAATCAGCTGAATCAATGATAGTCCGTCAATCGGTGCATCTTTGGCAAAATGAATTTGACCCGAATGCGCGGCGATGTCCATTTTGAGTACGCTCATGTGCTGCGCGCGCAGGCGCAGGCGGTGGGTTTCGATCAGTGCTTTGGCGGGCGTGGGTAGTTCGCCAAAGCGATCAATAATTTCTTCTTGAATGTCGTTGAGCGTGGCTTCGTTATCGGCGGCCGACAGGCGTTTGTATAAGCTGAGGCCTTCGGTCATGCTGCCGCAGTACGCGTCGGGCAGCAGGGCGGGGGTGTGGAGATTGATCTTGGGGGGGATGCCCAGCGGTGCGGACAGGTCGGGTTCTTTGCCGCGTTTGAGTGCTTTGATGGCGGCGTTGAGCATGTCGTTGTACAGGCTGAAACCGATCTCGGTGATGTTGCCGGATTGCTTTTCGCCCAGAATTTCACCTGCGCCGCGAATCTCCATGTCTTGCATGGCGAGGAAAAAGCCCGAGCCGAGTTCTTCCATCTGTTGGATGGCTTCCAATCGGCGCGTCGCTTGCGTGGTCAGTGCGTCTTCGTGATGCACGAGCAGGTAGGCATAGGCTTGGTGATGGCTGCGCCCGACGCGCCCGCGCAATTGGTGCAGTTGCGCCAGTCCGAATTTATCCGCGCGGTGCATGATGATGGTGTTCGCATTCGGAACGTCAATACCAGTTTCGATGATGGTCGTGCACAGCAAAATATTCGAACGCCCGTGGTAAAAGTCGCGCATCACGCGCTCCAAATCGCGTTCGTGCATTTGTCCATGCGCAATGACGATACGGGCTTCGGGCAGCAGTGCTTCGAGCATCTCACGGCGGTTTTCGATGGTGGCGACTTCGTTGTGCAGGAAGTAGACTTGGCCGCCACGCTTGAGTTCGCGCAGAACAGCTTCGCGGATGATGGATTTTTCTTCACGACGCACAAAGGTTTTGATCGCCAGTCGTTTTTGTGGCGCGGTGGCGATGACGGACAGATCACGCACACCTTCCATCGCCATGCCCATCGTGCGCGGAATCGGCGTGGCGGTCAGGGTGAGGATGTCAACTTCGGCGCGTAGGTTTTTCATCGCTTCTTTTTGACGCACGCCGAATCGGTGTTCTTCATCAATGATGACCAAACCGAGCCGCGCAAATTGGACACTCGGTGAGAGCAGTTTGTGTGTGCCGATGACGATATCTACCGTGCCTTTTTCTAATCCTTCCAGCACTTCGGTGGTTTTCTTGCCAGACACAAAACGCGAGACTTCGGCAATGCGGATCGGCCATTTTGAGAACCGGTCGGAGAAGGTTTGGAAATGCTGTTCGGCAAGCAAAGTGGTCGGCGCGAGGATGGCGACTTGCTTTCCCCCCATCGCGGCGATGAATGCGGCGCGCAGTGCGACTTCGGTTTTGCCAAAGCCCACGTCGCCGCAGACCAGCCGATCCATAGGCTTGGCATCCAGTAAATCATGGGTCACGGCGGCGATGGCGCTGGCTTGGTCAGGCGTGGTTTCAAAACCAAAGTCGTTGGCAAATACTTCATAATCGGCTAAATCAAGCGGGAAGGCATGCCCTTGACGCATCGCACGGCGCGCGTAGAGATTGAGCAGTTCGGCGGCGGTATCGCGAATTTGCTCGGCGGCTTTTTTGCGGGTTTTGCTCCAACGATCCGTGCCGAGTTTGTGCAGTGGCGCGTGTTCGGGATCCGTTCCAGCGTAGCGCGAGATGACGGATAACTGCGACACGGGGACATACAGCGCGGTGTCATCGGCGTAGGATAGGTGTAAAAATTCGGTCAGGCCGTCGCCCAAATCCATATTGATCAAACCATGATAACGCCCGATACCGTGCTCAACGTGGACAACAGGATCACCCTCGCGCAGTTCCGACAGCGAGGCGATCATCATGTCGACGTTCGAGGTTTTCTCATTGCGTCGGGCGCTGCGACGTGTCGCGGTACTGCTGGCGTACAGCTCGGTTTCGGTAATCAGACACAGATTCGGTAGGTCGGGGAAATCGCGAATGACAAAGCCGCGCTCAATCGGCGCGTGGCTGATGTAGAGCTGCCCGCAGTCATTTAGAGTAGCGATCTGCGCCCAATCGGTCAGCGTGTGTGTCGTGATTTGTTGCCGCGTGAGTGTGTCGCTCAATGTGGTTTGTCGCCCCAGACTTTCTGCAACAATGATCGTATGGATGTTCGCCTGAGTGTTTTCTCGCAACACGCTTTGTAAACGTGCAAAAGGCTGATTATCCTGCGTTGTGATGGACACCCGCACATCGGGAACAGCGCGGATGTGTTGGGCGAATGTTGGGGATTTTTGTGCCTCATGATCGGTTTTGCGCAGCGCCAATTGAGCAAACGGTTTCATCGCCTCGAACCACGCGGATTCACGTTGAAATAACAATTCAGGTGGCAAAACCGGCGTGACAATATCGCCTTTCAAAAAATCATAGCGCGTCTGTGTATCACGCCAAAATTGCTCAATCGCCTGCGCCACATCGCCGTGTAATACCACGGTTGAATCGGTTTGCAAATAATCAAATAAAGTCGCCGTCTGCTCAAAAAACAGCGGCAAATAATACTCAATCCCCGCATTAAACACACCATTGGCAATGTCGCGATAAATTGCGTGCTTGGTCGGATCGCCTTCAAAATGCGCACGCCACGCATTGCGAAAAGCCCCACGCGCCAGCTCATCGGTCGGATACTCGCGTCCGGGCAATAACTGCACCGAAGGCACAGGATACACAGTGCGCTGTGTATCCACATCAAAAGTCTTAATCGACTCAATCGTATCGTCAAACAAATCCACACGAAACGGCAGCACCGCGCCCATTGGGAATAAATCAACCAAACCACCGCGCAGCGCAAATTCCCCCGGCGCAACCACTTGGCTCACCGCCGAATAACCGGCATTCACCAGTTGCTCGCGTAATGCATTCACATCCAAACGATCATTTTGTTTAAATGAAAACGTGCGCCCCAATAAAAACGACGGTGGCGACAAACGATACAACGCCGTACTCACCGGCACCAACAACACATCCACCTGCTTTTGGGTCAATGCATACAAAGTCTGCAAACGCTCGGACACCAAATCATGATGCGGCGAAAACTGATCGTAAGGTAAAGTTTCCCAGTCAGGTAACTGCAATACGCGCAGGCTCGGTGCGAAATACCTCAACTCGGCTTGCAAACGGCTCACATCCTGCGCATCCGCGCAAAACACCACCAACGTATGCGGGCGCTGCGCGCACAATAAATGTCCCAATTGCCCGAGAAACAACGCATCCGCCGAACCAAAAGGCATCGGGGTAGAGAAGCGGTGGGTGGGTTTGAGGTGTGGAACGATTTGAGAGGAAATCATGGATTACTTTGACTGGTACGACCGTTTGAAATCAAGAGGTAGCATTATATCTGTGAATGGAGGTTTGTGAGATGGTTTGCGGGTACACATTTTCCAGTGGGTTTATAATCTTATCCGAGCCAACACCGGGCAGTATGCGGTTCCAGCCAGTACTCATTTCCCAGTAGGTTTATAATGAATCGCGTACGCAAGATTCCATTACGCAAGTTCCAGCCAGTATTCATTTCCCAGTAGGTTTATAATGATTGCTGCCCACAGGCTTGAGCCCATCTTGTTCCAGCCAGTATTCATTTCCCAGTAGGTTTATAATCATGTAAACAATACGGAGCAATTATAACATGTTCCAGCCAGTATTCATTTCCCAGTAGGTTTATAATCACCGTTGTAAGCGCTGCTT
>CAXYYC010000004.1:0-106075 GCA_964293815.1 uncultured Burkholderiaceae bacterium | reverse complement strand
GAGTCCAGGATTGTGATTCCTGTTGTCGTGGGTTCGAGCCCCATCAGCCACCCCAAGAAATCAAAAACGCCCTGCTTATTGCAGGGCGTTTTTTTATCGCTACTGGTTGGCTAAAATACAAAATTTGCTTAATTTTTAAGCAAATTATCTCGGGCGCACCGCGTGGGTTTGTTACAATAGTGACTGTGGAAAAATTGTGGCGCACGATTTTTGATCAACAGCTTTTTTGAATAAAAATTGAATGAAAAGGGAGTGGTTTCGCAGCTGCTCGTGACGCGTTGGATATGAAAATCGGCCCTTACGAATTACCGAATAATGTGTTTGTTGCGCCGATGGCTGGGGTGACGGATCGTCCTTTTCGTCAATTGTGCAAACGCATGGGCGCAGGCTACGCGGTCTCCGAAATGGCGGCGTCCAACCCGCAATTGTGGCACACGGATAAAAGCACGCGGCGGCTCAATCATGCAGGCGAATCCGCGCCGATAGCGGTGCAGATCGCGGGCGCTGATCCGCAGATGTTGGCGCATGCGGCGGCGTTTAATGTCGATAAAGGCGCGCAGATCATTGACATCAATATGGGCTGTCCGGCGAAAAAGGTGTGCAGTACGGCGGCGGGTTCGGCGTTGTTGCGCGATGAGCCGTTGGTACAGAAGATTTTGGAATCCGTTGTGCGCGCAGTGGACGTGCCGGTGACTCTGAAGTTTCGCACCGGCTGGAGCCGCGAGCAGAAAAACGCCTTAACGATCGCCAAAATGGCGCAGGACTGCGGCATTCAGATGTTGACCTTGCACGGGCGCACGCGTGCCGATGGCTATAAAGGTGAAGCGGAATACGAGATGATTCGCGCGGTCAAGCAGGCGGTAACGATTCCGGTGGTCGCCAATGGTGATGTGACCAGTCCACAGAAAGCCAAATTTGTGCTGGAGGCTACGGGCGCGGATGCGGTGATGGTTGGGCGTGCGGCGCAGGGACGGCCGTGGATTTTTCGCGAAATTGTGGCGTATTTGCGTGATGGCCAATTGATTCATCCGCCGACAGTGAACGAGGCGAAGGCCGTATTGCTGGCGCATTTGCAGCACCATTATGATTTCTATGGTGAGTTCATGGGTGTGCGCACGGCGCGCAAACACATTGGCTGGTATGTCACGCCGTTGCAAGGCGGTGAGGCGTTTCGCCAGCGCATGAATGCCTTGGATGAGACCACGATGCAATTGCAGGCTGTGGCGGATTTTTTTGACGAATTGGCTGAGCGGTATGAGTATTTACCCTACTGCGCGAGCGCTGATTCAATATAAGTAAGAAATAGAGTGAACGATGAAAGCAGTCAATATGTTGGCAGAAAAAACAGAAAGTATATCGAGCGGAGCGATGACCTTGGATGTGGCGGCGCAATGCCTTGAGACAGAAGACCGCATGGTGGACATCGCCGCGTGCCTGAGTCACCATTTTGAGGTGTATTTTCAGGATTTGGACGGTGCGACGCCCAGCCATTTGCATCAAATGATGCTGTCGGCGTGCGAAAAACCTTTACTGGAATGGGTGATGGCGAAAACCCGCAATAATCAAAGTTTGGCCAGCGAGTGGCTGGGCGTGAACCGAGCCACGCTGCGCAAAAAATTACAGCAATACGATTTGCTTTGAAAGCAAACGAGGTCGGATCAGGCCAACGCAGTCACACGAACGATTTTTATCTTTTTTAAATCAACGAGGAAATCATGATCAAAACAGCATTACTGTCCGTTTCGGACAAAACCGGCGTGCTTGAGCTGGCGCAAGCCCTGCATGCGCACGGTGTTAAACTGCTCTCCACCGGTGGTACAGCCAAACTGCTCGCGGACGCGGGTCTGCCTGTGGTTGAAGTCGCGTCGCACACCGGCTTTCCCGAAATGCTCGACGGTCGCGTGAAAACCCTGCATCCGAAAATCCACGGCGGCCTGCTCGCGCGTCGTGATTTGCCCGAGCACATGGCGGCTTTGACCGAACACAGTATTGAAACCATCGACATGCTCGTGGTCAATCTCTATCCGTTTGAAGCGACCGTTGCCAAAGCCAACTGTACGCTCGAAGACGCGATTGAAAACATCGACATCGGCGGACCGGCGATGGTGCGCAGCGCGGCGAAAAACTGGCGCGACGTGGTCGTGTTGACCGACGCCAATCAATACGCCGAGGTATTGAACGAATTGCAAAGCAACAACGCTGTTTCTGACGCCACCAAATTCAAATGCTCCGTGGCCGCATTTAATCGCATTGCCCAATACGACGCGGCGATCAGCAACTACCTCTCAGGCATTGACGCGCAAACCCGCGACGTCACCACGCGCGCCGAATACCCTGAGCAACACAACGCCAATATGGTCAAAGTACAAGACCTGCGCTACGGCGAAAACAGCCACCAAACCGCCGCGCTCTACCGCGATCTCTACCCTGCGCCCGGCTCGCTGGTCACTGCCAAACAACTGCAAGGCAAAGAACTCTCGTACAACAACATCGCCGACGCCGACGCGGCGTGGGAATGCGTCAAATCATTCGACGCGCCCGCCTGCGTCATCATCAAGCACGCCAATCCATGCGGTGTAGCAGTTGGCGTGAACAGCTTGGAAGCCTACGAAAAAGCCTTCAAAACCGACTCTACCTCCGCATTCGGTGGCATCATCGCATTCAATACCGTGTGCGATGCAGCGGCTGCGCAAGCCGTCTCCAAACAATTCGTTGAAGTCCTGATCGCACCCGAATACACCGCCGAAGCGCTGGCTATTTTTGAAGCGAAAAAGAACGTGCGCGTGTTGCACATCGACCTGAGCGGCGTGAACAAAAGCGGTAGTGCGTGGGAACAAGGCCGCAATGCGCAAGACGTCAAACGCATTGGCTCAGGTTTACTCGTACAAAGCGCCGACAACCACTTCCTCAAGCGTGAAGACCTCAAAGTCGTCACCAAAATCGCCCCAACCGACGCACAAATCGATGACCTGCTGTTCGCATGGCAAGTCGCGCAATACGTCAAATCCAACGCCATCGTCTACTGCGGCGGCGGCATGACCCTTGGCGTCGGCGCGGGACAAATGAGTCGCCTCGACTCAGCCAAAATCGCCTCGATCAAAGCCGAAGCGGCAGGGCTGTCACTCAAAGGCTCAGCTGTTGCGTCGGATGCCTTCTTCCCATTCCGTGATGGTTTGGATGTCGTGATTGACTACGGTGCGAGCTGCGTGATTCAGCCGGGCGGCTCGATGCGGGATGATGAAGTCATCGCCGCGGCCGATGAGCGTGGCATTGCTATGGTGTTTACGGGTGTGCGGCATTTCCGTCATTGATTGAACAGGGTGGGTAGGTTGAATGTGTCCTCCCATATACAAGCAGTGTGCAAACTCTGTTTGCACATTTGTTTAGCAATAAATCTCCATACATCCTAGCTGTGACAACGCTTGTTCTAAGTTCACTTACTACGGTTATCATATGAAAAAACTATTTCTCATTGTATACGCAGCTTCCGTCCTTGCTGGTTGTGCGACGGCGCTGGAGTCAAACGCTGAAAGAATTCGTACCGTTACGGCAGAGCAAAAAGCAAGTTGCGAGTCTCTTGGTATTATTACCGCCGATCAACAGCTAGGCCCATACAAAGCATCAAACTCCATGAACAAGATGCTCAACGAAGCTGCGCGTCGTGGAGCAAATGCCATCTATCTTGTTTCGCAAGGTCAGAGCGGTATCGACGGCGTTTCTGTCACCGCAGAGGCACTTCGTTGTAAGTAATAGATTGATTCTAGCGAATCGCTGGTTGATGGCTTATGGCTAATACATCCGCTCTCCGCCGCGTGGCGACTACTTTTTTGCTTGATCAAAAAAGTAGTCAAAAAAATCAAGTTCGCGGTAATGCAAATCAATGAGCGCTTGAGTGAGGTCGGTTTGAAACTCGCGTTTGCAGGGCAAACGCTCAGACAGCAAACCGACCGTAAAAATGACGCGTTCATTTGCCTTACAGCGACTTTTTGGCTCGACTTCGTATGATGCATGGCTGCGGTCGTTAACTGTTAATCGTGATATAACTCGGATGTATCCGACATAATTTCAATTTGTGATGAGAATGCGATTCTCCGCCGCCCTTTGTGACGCACATCGGGCGGCGTTTGTTTTATACTGCGAAAGGTTCTGCTTTTGGTCGTGCGGTCAAAGGGTTTGTTGAGGTGTCATGTGAGAGTAGGTGTGTGTGAGTAAAAAGGGTGCGCTGACCATCCGTTTGCTGGGCATTGATCCGGGGCTGCGTTTTACGGGTTTCGGGGTGATTGATGTGCGCGGACATGAGATGACGTATGTGGCGAGCGGGGTAATTAAGGTGGCGGGTGAGGCGCTGCCGGAGCGTTTGCGCTCGTTGATCGACGGGGTGCATCAGGTGATTGATGCGTATCATCCGCATGAGTCGGTGCTGGAGAAGGTGTTTGTGAATATTAATCCGCAGTCGACGCTGCTGCTTGGGCAGGCGCGTGGCGCGGCGATGAGTGCGCTGGTGTTGCGCGATTTGTCGGTGCATGAGTACACGGCTTTGCAGTTGAAAAAGGCGGTGGTGGGGCATGGCAAGGCGAAAAAGGAGCAGGTGCAGGAGATGGTGGCACGTTTGCTCGGTTTGCCGGCGAAACCGCAGGCGGATGCGGCGGATGCGTTGGCGGCGGCGATTTGTCATGCGCAGAATCGGGCGCAGTTGTTGCTGTTGGCTGAGAATGAGGCGCTGTCGGGCTTGGGTAAGCATGGTTTGGGTAAAAGGGGTGTTCGTATCAAGAATGGTCGGCTGGTGTCGTTATGAATGCGTGTGAATCTGAGGCGGGGAATAATGTGGGTGTGACGGTGCAGCAGTGGATTTTGGATACGAATATTTGGTTGGATTGGTTTGTGTTTGCGCAGGCGGATGATGCGCCGGTGGTGCAATTGAAACGCTTGATTGAACAAGGGCTTGATTCGCAGCAGCGCATTGTGATGACGCAGGCGATGTGGGATGAGTGGGTGGATGTGTTGGCGCGGCCGCAATTTGCGATTGAGCCAGAGCGACAGGCGCAGATTTTGGCGCAGACGCGTGCGCTGGTGACGTTGCGGGCGGATGTACCGCCGCCGTTTGAGCGGATTCGCTGCACGGATCGGGATGATCAGGTGTTTATTGATGCGGCTTTGGTGCACCGCGTGGATTGGCTGATTTCGAAGGATCGGCATTTGCTGCGTCTGCGCAATCGGGCGCGTCAGTGGGGTGTGCGCGTGGTATCGCCGCAGGATTGGTTGAACTCGGTCACGACTGGCGCCGCCGCACCGTGCGCGTCTTGCTCGGTGGCCTGAGTGATGGTGGAATGTTATGGCGATGGATGAGTGCATAGGGCGAATGAGGCTAATGGGGCGAATGGGATTGCGGTGGCTGATGCTGTTGTTGATGCTCGGTTTGACTGGGTGCGCAAATCAGTTTCCCGCAGGCATGACGCCGAAACCGTTAGCGCATGGTGAGAGTTTGCCGCTTCAGCCGTCTGCACCTTTGGTTCGATTGGTTTACGAGGCGCAAAAAAAGCATGAGCAATCGTCAGTGTCGCCGGCAAAACCCTCTAAAATGGCACTGAATAGTACGAGCTCATCGCCTGAGCCAACCCCGATTTCTGAACAGACACACAATATGGATGCACACACACTCACGCTGCAACAGCCCTCGCCGGAGGATTCGGCGGTGTATCCGTTGTCGAATGGTGTGGAGGCGTTTGCTGCGCGCAGTGCGCTGATCAAGAACGCGCAATACAGCTTGGATTTGCAGTATTACAATATGGAGCGTGGTTTGAGCACGCGGCTGTTGTTGCGCGAGATCGTTTCGGCGGCGGAGCGTGGCGTGCGCGTGCGGGTGCTGCTGGATGATCGTGAACAGTTGGGGCGCGACAAGGATATGTTGATTTTGAACGCGCATCCGAACATCGAGGTGCGGGTGTTCAATCCGATCAAAAAATTTCGCGCGAATCTGCTCACCCGCTGGACGGTATTTTTGTCCAATCTGAGCACCTTGCGCCGGCGCATGCACATCAAAATGTGGCTGGCCGATGGCGTGCTCGGCATCACCGGCGGGCGCAATTTGAGCGATCGATATTTCAATGCGGGCGAAGAGGATAATTTCTCGGATATGGATGTGCTGCTCGCAGGGCACGTGGTGGCCGATATGCAAAAAGGTTTTGATGCGTATTGGAACTCGAAACAGGTCATGGGCGTGGATGATTTCGATGCGAAATACTTTGATCTGCGGCGTGAACAAATTGCCAAAATGCTGTTGAGTACGAATCGTTTAACGCGCAAAGAGCGGGTGCAGCGCCACCCGTATTTGCAGGTGCTCAAGCAAACCGAGGACGGTATGTTGGACGAAGTGGTGAACCGCATGGTGTGGGGCAAAGTTCGTTTTTTGATGGATCCGCCCGATAAAATTACCCGACCAGCCGAGCCGCCGATGATTCATTTGCCAAATAAGGATGAGATTCGGCGTGATACACCGGTGTTTGACTCCTTGATTCAGGCGATGGATCGTGCGCAAAATGAGGTAATAGTGGTGAGCCCTTACTTTTTGCCCGGTGACGAATTAACCGACTTTTTGATCAAATTGCACCAACGTGGCGTGGCGGTAACAGTGCTGACCAACTCATTGCAATCGAACGATGTGCCGGTGATTCATGGGCATTATGATTACTACCGCGATCGATTGTTGGCGGCGGGCATTGATCTGTATGAGTTGCGCGGCTATCCTGATGTCGCGCCGGAGCCGGAATGGCGTCATCCGATTTTCTCGATTCGCGGTTCGCGCACGGCGTTGCATTCCAAGGTGGTGGTGATTGATGGTAAAGAGAGTTTTGTCGGCTCGATGAACCTTGACCACTGCTCGGTGACGGGCAATACCGAGGTTGGTGTATTGATTGAGCAGCCGCAGCTTGCTGAAAAATTGCGCCAATTAATTGTCACTCAGTTGAACCCGCGATTCAGTTTTCAAATGCGGCAGGACGCGCAGGGCAAGACGTATTGGTATTTGGGCGCGGATTCGCCGACCGATGAGGCCGCAGGTGCTGCCGAGCCGAGCGGGACAAAAATAAGCCGTGAACCGGGTAGTTTTTGGCGTCATCTGCAAAAATATGTGGGTTCGATGTTGCCTGAGCATTATATGTGAACACGAAATATTGGGGACAGATTGAACGGTGGTTTCGAGATGGAATTGCCAAGTGATCGATTCGCGGTATGGTTGTCGGGTGAGGATGAAACTGCGCCGCACATCGGATGACCACACATAAGTCAATGTTTTTACGCACAAATTGTCACGAAATTGCCACGAATTTGTGGGTTTTCCTGTATCATTACGCGCTTGCACACTTTGTCGTGGATCGGTGTTTCGTGTGGTTTGGCGGAGCTACTCCGCAGAAGGCACATAAAAAACCGGTTGAATGACGCCGCGCAAACTTCGCTGATCGCGATTCTCAAATAAACCGTCGCTACGGTCAACAATGGTTGTACACAATGCATTGGTTTAATGCGTGGGAAAATCGCGCGGTCCACAGAATTTGAGTGGTCAATTCCTCTTTGCAAGAGCGATTGGACACATCATGATTAAAAATGATTGGGTGAACAAAGGGATACTATGTTTAATTTTATACGCAAATACTTTTCAAACGACTTGGCCATTGACTTGGGTACGGCCAACACACTGATTTACGCCAACGGCAAAGGCATCGTGCTCGACCAGCCGTCCGTGGTTGCGATCCAACACGACACCAAAACCGGTCGTCCGATGGTCAAAGCGGTGGGTTCGGAAGCGAAGTTGATGCTCGGTAAAGTGCCGGGTAATATCGACGCAATTCGTCCGATGAAAGACGGCGTGATTGCCAATTTCAGCATTACCGAGAAAATGCTCGAATACTTCATCCGCCAAGTGCACGAATCCAATTTGTTCAAACCCAGCCCGCGCATTGTGATTTGTGTGCCGTGCGGTTCGACCCAAGTGGAGCGTCGTGCGATTCGTGAATCCGCCGAAAATGCCGGCGCCTCCGAAGCGCACTTGATTGAGGAACCAATGGCTGCTGCGCTGGGCGCGGGCTTGCCGGTATTTGAAGCGCGCGGCTCAATGGTGGTTGACATCGGCGGCGGTACAACCGAGGTTGGCGTGATTTCACTGGGTGGTATGGTCTACAAAAACAGCACGCGCGTGGGCGGCGATAAATTCGACGAAGCGATCGTCAACTACATCCGCCGCAATTACGGCATGTTGATCGGCGAGCCGACGGCAGAATTGATCAAAAAAGAAATCGGTATGGCCTTCCCTGGCGCGCAAGTGGCCGAGATGGAAGTCAAAGGCCGCAATTTGGCCGAAGGCGTACCACGTAGTTTCACGGTCAACTCCAATGAAATTTTGGAAGCCATTTCTGAGCCGCTTAATGCGATTGTCTCTACCGTGAAAATCGCTTTGGAGCAAACGCCACCTGAGTTGAGCGCGGATATTGCCGAAGCCGGCATCGTATTGACTGGTGGCGGTGCGTTGCTCAAAGACTTGGATCGTTTGTTGCAAGAAGAGACCGGCTTGCCGGTGTATGTGGCCGAAGACCCGCTGTTGTGCGTGGTACGCGGCTCAGGGATGTCTTTGGAACACTTGAACCGCTTTAGCTCGCTGTTCGTCTACGAATAATCTTTGACGCAGGATCAGGAGCGTCATGGACTCCAGCTACAATTTATTTCGTCGCACGACACCCGACTGGGTGCGCGTGCTCATCGCCAGCATCATCGCGATTGCCATGCTCGTGTTCAACGGGCCGCCAATCGTGCGCGATGCGCTGGCGTGGGCGTTCGTCACGCCAGTTCAGCGCGTGGTACATGTCGCGCAGGTTTGGGTGGCCGATTATCTGGTGCACGGCTATCAGGTGCAAAGTTTGGCCTTACAAAACCGTGACCTCGTGGCACAAAACGAGGGCTACGCCATGCGTTTGCACACCTTGGCCAGCGTTGAGAATGACAATCAAGCCTTGCGCGCACAACTGGGGCTCAAATCCAGCGTTCCCTATCCAATCATCTCTGCTGAAGCGCTGTATCAGGTGGTCGATCCGTATATGCGCAAATTGGTGCTCAATATGGGCAGTCACAACGGTGTCCAACTGGGGCAACCGGTGATGACGCATGATGGCCTACTGGGTCAAATCACCGATGTACAAATCAACACCTCAGAGGTCACGCTGATTACCGATACCAAAGTAAATGTGCCGGTGATGGTGCAACGCAATCCGTCGGTGCGCGGCTTTATCAGCGGTGATAAAAGCGAAGGTTTTTTGGAACTGCGGATTTTTAATCAAGAGTCTGCCGATTTGCAAAAAGACGATCTGTTGGTCACCTCGGGTTTGGATGGCTTGTATCCGGCCAATATTCCGGTGGCAAAAGTGGCGAATATCGCACAAGCCGGCCCCGATGGGCGTTCGGAATTAACCATTGTGCCGCTGGTACATGCGCTCAGTGTGCGCTATGTGGGCATTATTCAGGTACCGAATCTGGCGGAAATGAAAGCCCGAAGCGACGCGCAAATCGAACTGGCGCGCGAAAATCCGGTTCCATCCACCTTGGGCGCGCGCACGCGTGAGCAGTTTAAAAAGTAATGGGGTAAGTCATGCGCTTTGAACAATGGTTGGCTTTGGTTCGCACGCGGGTCGTCATTTTGACGATGGCGGTGGCGTGGGCCTTGTCGTTCCTCACCTTTCGACAAACCATTTGGCTCGATTGTATGGCCTTGATTTTGCTGTTTTGGAAAGTGTATCAGCCCGGTCGTATTTCTTTGCTGGTGGCGTTTGTGGTCGGCGTCTTGGTTGATGTGCAGCAGTCCTCGCGCATGGGTGAGCACGCGCTGATGTATGTCTGGCTCGTGTACGCAATGGGTTTTTTGGCGCCGCGCTTGCAATTTGCCTCCGTATTCATTCACGCGCTGTATGCCACAGGTATGGTCTTTGCCGCTGAATTGTTGCGCGCGCTATTTTACATCGTGATTTTGGGCACGCATCCGCAGTTGTACACCATGATTTGGTTGCTACTGGCCATCCCGATGTGGTTGCTTTTGGCCATCGCCTTGACCCGTGGCGCGAAGTCACGCAAGGTCGGCGAATGGATGATGCAGTGATGGGACGATTGAGGTGATGAAATTGTCTTCGCGCGCCAACCTTGCCCAAGGCCAAATATTTCGCCAACGTATTTTGGTGTCGCATATTTTGGTCTTGCTGTGCTTTGGCTTGCTGGTAGCGCGTTTTGTTTATCTGCAGGTATTCAAGCATGACGAATTGAGCCAAGTGGCGCAGTCCAATCGCACCGCGCAAGTGCCGATTGAGCCAGCGCGTGGTTGGATCATGGATCGCAATGAGTTTGTTCTGGCGCGCGACAATCCGGGTTTTGCACTGGAAATTGTGCCCAAAGAACAAGAGGCTTTAGAGCAAACCATTGCCAAAATTCAGCAAATCGTGCCGGTCTCCGAAGCGGATATTAAGCGTTTTAATCGCTTGCGTGCCGAGAGCGACCCGTATGACAGTATTCCGATCCGCGCCAAATTGAACGAAGAAGAAGTCGCGCGTTTTTCCGTACAGCAATTTCAATTCAAAGGCGTTTCGGTCGCCAAACGCAGTTTCCGCGAATATCCGAACGGTGATCTGGCCGTACATGTGATTGGCTACGTTGGTCGCGTCAATCAGCGCGACAAAGAACGCATCAAGAAAAATGGTTTGGAGCAGGATTACCTCGGCACCACCCACATTGGGAAGCTGGGCATTGAGCAAAGTTACGAGTCACTGCTGCATGGCAAAAATGGCTATGAACGTTTGGAGGTGATGGCCTCGGGGCGTCAAGTTGGCGTTTTGGGTGAGAAAGACCCCGTTCAAGGCCACAATTTACAGTTAACCATTGATGCGTATTTGCAAGATCAGGTAGAAAAAGGCTTTGCCGGACGACGCGGCTCCTTGGTCGCGATTGAGCCGAGCACGGGTCAGGTGCTGGCCTTTGTCAGTGCACCGACGTATGACCCCAATCTATTCGTCGAAGGCATTTCGCAAGAAAAATGGGACGAGCTTAATGGTTCGATTCAAAAACCGCTGTTTAACCGCGCCCTGCGTGGGGCGTATCCACCTGGCTCAACCTACAAACCGTTTATGGCGCTGGCCGCGTTGCACTCCGGCGCGCGCGATCGCAATGCGATTATTCAAGACGGCGGGATTTATACCCTTGGCACGCATCGTTACCGTGACAGCACCGGCGGACGTGGGCATGGCGCGGTCAATATGTTTACCTCGATTGCGGTCTCATCCGACGTGTACTACTACAGTTTGGCGCACCAAATGGGCGTGGATTTGATGCATCAGGAAATTTCACGCTTTGGCTTCGGTGAAAAAACCGGCATTGATCTGGTGGGCGAAGAGCCGGGGATTTTGCCGTCCAAAGAATGGTTTTTCAAACGCACCGGCCGCGAATGGTCGGAGGGTCAAACCATCAGCTTGGGTATTGGGCAGGGTGAAAATACCTTTACCATTCTACAATTGGCCAATGCCACCGCGACGATTGCCAATAATGGCGTGCGTATGGTTCCGTATTTGCTCAAGGCCAAAATCGATCCGCTGACCGGCCAGCGCACCGAGACACAGCCGCAAGTGGCGTCGGATTTACAGATTCCGGCGGCGGACATTGATCTGATCAAACGCGCTATGGTGCAGGTGAATATTTCCGGTACGGGACGTGGTATTTTCAACGGTTTACCAGGTGGCTTGCCCGGCGGGAAAACCGGTACGGCGCAGGTTTTTTCCGTCAGTCAAACCTCGACCTATGCACAAAGTATGCGCGGTGAATTCATGCGCGATCACTCGCTCTACATCGCTTTTTATCCAGCGGATAAACCGCAAATCGCCATTGCCGCGATTGTGGAGAACGCTGGTTTCGGCGCAACCGCCGCCGCGCCACTGGTGCGCCGCGCGTTGGATGCCTTTGTCGCCTCGCAAAATGGTCAACGCATGCAGTTGCGCCCACGCACTGGTTCAGCGACGAGCGATTCGGCCAGCACCAGCAATAAAGCCAATAAGGGACAGGGATAAATATGGTGCGTTTACACAAATCCGGTCGATTTTTGCGCAAATTATTATCACCGCTTGATCCCGTGATGGTCGCGATTTTGATTCTGATCAGCGTGGTCAGTCTGGTGACGATGTACAGTGCATCGACCGATCGTCCCGATCGATTTGCGCAGCACATCCGCAATCTGATGATTTGCTGGGGGGTGATTGTGGCGTTGGCCTATACGCCGCCGAAGGTATTCATGCGCGCCGCTGTTCCGGTGTACCTCATGGGTGTGGTTTTGTTGATTGCCGTGGCCTTGTTTGGGGAAATTCGTCTGGGTGCGCGGCGTTGGATTTTTGGCTTTCAGCCATCCGAATTGCTCAAAATCGGCGTGCCGCTGATGATTGCGTTTTACTTTCATAATCTGGGCAATGTTCAGGGTAGGCAACTGTGGAAGGCTTTTGGCGTGGCGACATTGCTGTTTGTCATCCCGTTTTTGCTGATTGCCAAGCAGCCGGACTTGGGAACGGGGCTTTTGGTTGCGGCGGCGGGAACGTATGTGGTGTTCTACGCGGGTTTGAGTTGGCGGGTGATTGGCGCGTTAGTCGGTCTGGCTGTTGTATCTTTACCACTGGTGTATAACTTTTTATTGCACGATTATCAGCGCAGGCGGGTGGATATTTTACTGGATCCGTTGCAGGATCCGCGTGGCGCTGGTTTTCATATCCTTCAGGCGCGAACCGCCATCGGCTCTGGCGGTTGGCTTGGCAAGGGGTGGATGGACGGCACGCAGTCGCAGTTGCAATTCATCCCTGAAAAATCAACCGATTTCCTATTGGCCGTCTATGCCGAGGAATTTGGCTTAATCGGTGTTTTACTGCTTCTTGTGCTATACTTGGCGCTTATATCGCGGGGTTTATCAATTGCTCATCAAGGGCAAACGCGATTTGATCGCCTGCTGGCAGGTTCCTTGGCCATGATTATATTTACCTATGTGTTTGTGAATATGGGCATGGTCGGTGGGATTTTGCCAGTGGTAGGTGTGCCACTGCCATTTATGAGTTATGGCGGCACCGCGCTTATTACCTTGGGCGTGGCCTGTGGCATGTTAATGAGTATTCGCCATCATCGAATCAGATAGGTGAGCTCAGTGGGTAAAGACCGCTCCGATACTAATAACTAACTTTGGTCAGAAGCCCGTCTAAATGGAGTAAGACGGAATGATTCGTTTAAACATTCGCAAGCAAATGCTTGCTACCGGCTTGGGCTTGGTGATGGGCTTGTCCCTCGTCAGCACGTCGGTTGTAGCAAAAGAGACCACTTCTAAAAAAGTGACTCAGGTTAAAGCAGTACCAGCCACCAATAACGTGGGCAAAACGTCCGTGTCGCGTCAAGTGATTAAAACCAGTTATTCACCCAGCAGCGCGACAACGAAAATTGCTCAATCGGGTGTGGCTTCGTACTACGGTCCGGGTTTCCACGGCCGACGCACGGCAAATGGTGAAGCATTCGATATGCATGCCATGACAGCCGCGCATCGTACCTTGCCGTTTGGGACTAAAGTGAAAGTGACTAATCTGGCCAATGGTAAAAGCGCCATTGTCCGAGTGAACGATCGCGGACCTTATGCAAACGGTCGCATTATTGATTTATCAGTAGCGGCTGCGAAACAAATCGGTTCAACCAACTCGGGTACTGCCCGAGTGACTTTGGAAGTTTTGAACTAAGGTTGGTTTGAACCTAAAAACGCCACTGGAGCAATCCAGTGGCGTTTTTTATTGTCAAAACTGAGTAAGGCTGTTGGTACTATTTTCTATAGTCATTCTTAAACAAATCCGGTGTAAAAGTAACGCTGAAATACACGAAGCAACCTCAAAAGTAAGCCGTCATACCCGCGTGATTTTAGCGGGTATCCAGCTTGTTATTCTATTTTCGTGGACATAACCCACGCTACGCCCGAGACGCTCCCACACCGGAGCGTGAGAGAGAGAAATCGTCTGCTGAGTGCGTTATGCTGTGGCTGTCGCTGTTCTAATTTGCTGAATTTTTCAGGCTGAGCGCATGGGCGTATACCTCGTTTTTGGCGGCGTGGGTCAATTCGACCGTGAGTGCGACCGCTTGCTTGAGCGGTAATTCTTTGAGCAAAACCACCAAGGTATCGTGCCACGCGGGATGTGTCTCTGCGCTTTGCGTGGTGGCTTCGTGCAGCACCAGCACATACTCGCCGCGTGGTTCGGGCGCGGTGTTCAACCACTGCTCGGCGCGGCTTAAATCGATGGTCACGAACTCCTCATACAATTTGGTCAACTCGCGCGCGATGGTGAGTGTGCGTGTCGGGAATGCGTGCGCCAATGCCGCAATGGTGTCGTGCAAACGATGCGGCGCTTCGTAAAACACCAGCGATTCGGTGCGGTTGTGCCATTGGCTCAAAACCTGCGCGCGCGCCGCTGATTTGGGTGGCAAAAAGCCGACAAAGCTAAAGCCGTGTTCCACGCCGGTGGCTGACAGGGCCGTCACCACGGCGCTGGCGCCCGGAATTGGCACGACGCGCAAGCCTGCGGCGCGTGTGTGCGCCACGACGCGCGCGCCGGGGTCGGAAATGGCCGGTGTGCCCGCGTCGGTGATGAGCGCGATGCGTTCGCCACACTGAAGGCGCTCGATAATCTGTTGCGCGGCGGCATTTTCGTTGTGTTCATGCGCAGCGATGAGCGGCTTTGTTATACCGTATTGGCTCAATAATGCCTTGCTGTGGCGTGTGTCCTCGCAGGCAATCGCGTCCATTTTGCTTAAAGTCACCAGCGCGCGGATGCTGATGTCGGCCTGATTGCCAATCGGGGTAGCGACCAGATACAATGCGTGGGTCGGGAATTGTTGTTGCGCGGCGGATTGCCACAGCGCGCTTAAAATTTCAGAAGACATAATGAGTATGGATGAAAACAGATGCGTTACTCTAACATGAAAACCCGAGCCAACCGAAGCTTCCCGTCAATTCACGCGGTGATTTTGACGTACTGATCCTTGCCACGAACGTATGAAAAAAGCCATCACCCAATTGCTGAAAATTGCTCAAAAGCCATCGGCCAATTCAGCGCCGACTGCCACTGAGTCGGCAGCCAATGGCGCTCAACGGCGCTACGCGGCGCGCTCGCCGACGCAATTGATGGGTGAACGTGGCGAGCTGATCGCGCGTCAATATCTGGAGCAGGCCGGCTTGCGTTATGTGGATGGCAACGTTGCTTCGCCATTCGGCGAAATTGATCTCATCATGCGGGATGGCGCCGTTTGGGTATTCGTTGAGGTAAAAATGCGTCGCTCCGAGGCATTCGGTGGTGCAGTTGCGGCGATCACATCGCACAAATTGGCGCGACTGCGTAAGGCGATTGCGCTGTATGTACAAACACATCCCGAGTGTGCGCGGGCTGATTGTCGAATAGACGCCGTTCTGGTGCAAATCACCGATGGTACGCGCCATCTGGAATGGCTGCGCAACATCGATTCGGACTGAGGTAGGCATGAGCGGATGCTGTTATAATCACCCATCTCCCCGTTCGTATGTGTCAAGTATGACGCAAATAGATAACGCAAATAAATGACGCAAGTCGTTGTATTGACTGTCTTATTTAGGAATACCGATGAAACTTCACGATAAATTGCGGCTTGCCGCCGCGTTGACCGCCGTATCCATTGCCGCTGTTGGCTTGAGTGCCTGTGGCGGTAGCCAAGGTCAAAGCCCGTATGCTCAGGTCAAAGTCGCAACCCTCGATCAACAACCAGTGGATTTCGGCGCGATGCAACAAGCGGGTAAAGTCGTTGTGGTCAATTTCTGGGCAACCACCTGCACCACCTGCAAAAAAGAAATGCCGAAAATGGTCGAAATGTACCAACAATACCACCCGAAAGGCGTGGAATACGTTGCCATCGCGATGCAATACGACAACCCTGAAATTGTCAAAAACTACACTGCCGAAAAGCAATTGCCATTCCTGAACGTGTGGGACAACGATGGCAAACTGGCCACGGCTTTCGGCGATATCATCGGCACGCCGACTACCTACATCATTGATAAACAAGGCAAAAGCAAAAAATACATCGGCGAGCCGGATTGGAAACAGTTCTACGCCGATTTAGACAAAGCGTTGGCCAGCTAAATCACGCGCCGGTTGATGCGTATAGCGCATCCATCCACTGCGCCATCGCCACATCGCGTGGCGACAGACCGCGCACATCGTGCGTGGTCAAGGTCACTTCGACGCGATTCCAGACATTGAACCACTCCGGATGGTGGTTGTGCGCTTCGGCGTACAACGCGACGCGACTCATGAAGCCGAAGGCCGCATTGAAATCCGCAAACACAAAGGTTTTGCTGATGGCCGAGCGTTGCGCATCATAAGTCCACGCAGGCAGTTGCGACAATGCCGCTGTGATTTCGTCGGTGCTCAGGGCGTGCATTATAGTGTGCGTCATTGCGTTGGGCTTTCTGTTCGGGCAATCAATTGATCGGACGGCAAAACCTCGGTCGCCGAGAAACTCGGCAAGTGTTTGAGTTGCTCATAAATTTGCGTGAAATCCGCGCGGGTTTCTTGGAACAACTGAGTGAAACTGTTGATGACAAAATAAGTTTTTTGCATATCGTCAATTTTATACTCGGTGCGCAAAATCCGTTGCAAATCAAAGCCAATACGGTTCGGCAGCTCTGATTCCAAACTATACACACTCTCCGCTTTGCTCGACACAATACCGGCGCCGTAGATGCGCAGGCCGCGCTCGGTCTGAATCAGGCCAAACTCCACGGTGTACCAGTATAAACGCGCCAACATCGGCAGCACCTGCAAACTCTGCGCCTTCATGCCGCCTTCGCCATAGGCCTGCATATAGTCGGCGAAAATCGGGTTAATCAGCAACGGCACATGACCGAATACATCGTGAAAACAGTCGGGTTCTTGCAAATAATCCATTTGCTCGGGGCGGCGCATCCACCAAGTGCAGGGGAAACGGCGGTTGGCCAAATGTTCAAAAAACACATGATCGGGAACCAAACCATTGACCGCAACGATTTGCCAGCCGGTGGTTGATTGCAACACCGCATTCAAATCATTGAAATCAGGCACGCGCTCGGCGCTCATCTGTAATTGGTTTAAGCCTTGCAAAAACTCGTCACACACACGGCCTTGGAGCAATTGCGCTTGGCGTTCGTACAGCGTTTTCCAAGTGGCGTGGTCTTGCGCCGAATACAGGTGCACCGGTTGCGTCACGGTGCAGTCCGGCGCTTGCGGTAAATCGTTCGGGAGGCTGTCGCTGTAGTAATCGGCTCGGTCTGGCTTCATGGGGTCTCCTTCTCATGTATGCGCCATGCGAGGCGCTTTTTAGGTATTGGCTTGCGCTTGTACCGCTTCGGGTGTGGCCTGTGCGAATGCGCTCAACGTGAGACACTGCTGTTCGATGGCAACGATGTTCGGGTATGCGCTCAAATCACACTGAAAGCGGCGCGCGTTATACACCTGCGGAATCAAGGCCAAATCAGCCAGCGTCACCGTATCGCCATAACAATACTGGCCGCGTGTGCGCTCAATCTGTCGCTCAAAGGCGCGCAAGCCGGTGTCGACCCAATGACGATACCACGCATCTTTGCTCGCTTGGTCGGCTGAAAACTGCTGTTCCAAACGGCGCAAAACCCGCAGATTATTCAGCGGGTGAATATCGCAGGCGATACTCAACGCCAACGCGCGCACACGCGCACGCCCCAGCGCATCGGCGGGCAACAGCGCGGGTGCGGGATAGACTTCATCCAAATATTCACAAATCGCCAATGATTGGGTGATGAGTTGATCGCCATCGAGCAAGGCGGGAATTAAGCCTTGCGGATTTTTCTCCAGATACTCAGGCGCTTGCTGGGCATTGTCCAGCAGTGCGACCGGCACACTGCGATAACTCAAGCCCTTGAGGTTGAGCGCAATGCGCACCCGATAGCTGGCGGAGGAGCGAAAGTAGTCGTATAAAATGCGCATGATGTTGGACTCAGCTGAGGGACGCGGCGGGCAAAACACGCCCCAGTACTTCGCCAAAACCAATGCGCGCGTATCCGGCTTTGTCGCAGAATGCGCTCATTTTGACCGCATCGCCGTCTTGTAAAAACGTGCGTTGCTCGCCATTGTCCAGCGTGATTGGGTTTTGACCGTTGGTTGTGATTTCGATCAGTGCACCGGCTTGCTCTAAAGTCGCGCCGGACAGCGTACCCGTGCCGAGTAAATCGCCGCTGTTTAGATTACAGCCGTTAACTGTGTGGTGCGCGACCATCTGCATCAGGCTCCAGTACGCATCGCGGTAATTGCCACGCGTGAGGTGATGCCAGTGTGCATTAGTCCGCATCTTTGCGGTTTGCAGATATACGTCCAAAGTGATGTCCAGCGCGCCGGATTGGCGCAATTGCGCCGAATCCAAATAGGATAGCGGTTGCGGATGATCGGCGGGGCGCTCCCACGCGCACCTAAACGGCGCGAGCGCTTCGAGCGTGACGATCCACGGCGATACGCTGGTGGCGAAATTTTTGGCCAAAAATGGACCGAGCGGCTGGTATTCCCACGCTTGAATATCCCGTGCCGACCAATCGTTGAGCAAGCACAGGCCGAAAATATGCTGTGGCGTGTCGTCCAAGGCAATGCGCGCGCCCAATGGATTGCCCACGCCGATGTATACGCCCAGTTCCAACTCATAATCCATGCGTTGACTGGCGGACATTCGCGGCGTCGGCTCGTTCGGCGCTTTGACCTGCGACACGGGGCGTTGAAAATCCGTGCCGGAAACCACCACCGATGAGGCGCGGCCATGATAGCCAATCGGAATCCATTGATAATTCGGCATCAGCGGCTGATCGGGACGAAACAATTTACCGACATTGGTCGCATGATGGATCGAGGTGTAAAAATCCGTGTAGTCGCCGATTTGCGCCGGTACGCAGTACTCGGCCTCGCTTTGCGCGACCAAACATGAACTCCAAACGGCTTGCGTCTGCGCGCTGGCATCACTGCGCAGACCGCGCGACAGTGCCAAGCGCACGGCAGACCAGACCTCAGACCCTTGCGCCATGAAAGCATTTAAACTGGATTGCGCCGCCAGTTCCATACCACGCTGCGCCTCGCCGCTGAGTGCGGCGAGTTGGCTCAATTGCGCCAGATCGACAATCTGATCGCCAATGGCGACGCCGCCGCGAAAGGCTTCATCCACGCTACGGCGTTTGAACACCGCAAACGGCAAATTTTGGATCGGGAAGTCGGTCAGGCCGTCGTTCGCGCTGCTGACCCAACTGCGCAAGTCCGGTTGATGGGTTTCGTTCAAATTCATAGCTCTCTCGCTTGACGCTGTGCGTCGGTTGATTCAGACGATGGGGTTATTGCTGTGTTGGCTTAATTAAGCCTCGGGCTTGAAATTCGCGCGCAAACCTTGCCACACATCCATGTACTGCGCTTGGAAATGCGGCGCGGCCAGTGCGGCGGCGCTCGGATGCAGAATCCATTGGCTTTCCAGCATAAAGGCCATCGTTTGCCCCTGATACTCTGGTTTTAACTCAATCTGCGAAGCTTTGTCAAATGTCGCGGCGTCGGATCCATGCGGCGACATACAGTTGTGCAGGCTGGCGCCGCCGGGCACGAAACCATCGGCTTTGGCATCATACACGCCTTCGATCAAGCCCATGAATTCGCTCATGATGTTGCGATGGAACCACGGTGGACGGAAGGTGTTTTCCGCCACCATCCAGCGCGGCGGGAAAATCACAAAGTCGCAGTTGGCCGTACCCGCCACCGCCGAGGGCGAGGTGAGCACGGTGAAAATCGACGGGTCGCAATGATCGAAACTGACCGTGTTGATGGTGTTGAAATCACGCAAATCATAGCAATACGGCGCATAGTTGCCGTGCCATGCGACCACGTTCAGCGGTGAGTGATCGATGTCGGCACGCCAAAAGCCGCCGTCAAATTTGGCGAGCAATTCAAATGCGCCGGTGCGTTGTTCAAATGCCGCCACCGGCGTTTTGAAATCGCGCGGATTGGCCAAGCCGTTGGCGCCGATGGGTCCCAAATTGGGTAGCTCAAACGGTGCGCCATGATTTTCGCAGACATAACCACGGCATTCGTCCGCATTCAGACGGTTCACTTGGCATTTGATCCCGCGTGGAATCACCGCAATCTGCAAGGGCGCAACGTGCATCACGCCCATCTCGGTGCAGATCTCCAGCGCACCCTGCTGTGGAAGCACCAGCATTTCGGCGTCGGCGTTGTAGAAAAAGCGCGCGCTCATGTCATTGTTCATGTCACGGTTAAAGGCGTATTGATAAATCGAAATGCCGCCATTGGTGCGGATTTGCGCATTGTTGCACAGCATGAACCAGCCCTCGACGAAGTCGTGCTCGTCGGTCAATGCGGGCAAAGCGCCCCAACGCATCGGCGTCGGATTGGTCGGCGCAGTTGCGGTGTCAGTACTATGCAGTGATACGGGGCTAAATGCCGATTGCGCGACCGACGGGCGGATGCGGTACAGCCACGAGCGCAGGTTGTGCACGCGCGGCGCAGTGAACGCCGTGCCGCTCAATTGCTCGGCGTACAAATCATGGGCGCAACGCTGAGGCGAATTTTGCCCGATGGGCAGGGTGTTGGGCAGTGCTTCGGTGGAGAAATGATTGCGAAAACCCGATAAATAGGACAGGCTCATAATGTGCTCCGAAAATGCGAGGTTCAATGGTGTGCGGCGGTGCGTCGTGATCGCGTGCTGGGGCGCAAAGCGCCCCGCGCATCAGGTATTCAGAACGCCGCGATTGATTTGGTCTTGTTCAATCGAGTCAAACAAGGCTTGGAAATTGCCTTCGCCAAAGCCATCGTTGCCTTTGCGCTGAATGATTTCAAAGAAAATCGGCCCGATCACGGTTTGCGTGAAAATTTGCAGCAGTTTATCCTCTTTGCCCACCTTGTCCATTGGCTCGCCGTCAATCAGGATGCGCAGTTCGCGCAAGCGAGTCACATCTTCGCCATGCCCCGGCAAACGTTTGTCGATGTTGTCGTAGTAGGTGTCGGGCGTGGGCATAAATTCCATACCGTCCGCGCGTAATTGCGTCACGGTGCGGTAAATATCGTTACTGCCCAGTGCGATGTGCTGAATGCCTTCGCCATTGTGCTCGCGCAGGTATTCGGCGATTTGGCTTTTGTCATCGGCTGATTCGTTAATCGGGATGCGGATTTTGCCGCACGGGCTGGTCATGGCGCGCGAGAACAAGCCGGTGTGTTTGCCCGCGATATCGAAATAGCGAATTTCGCGGAAATTGAATAATTGCTCATAAAAACCCGCCCATTTGTCCATATCGCCGCGCTCGACGTTGTGCGTGAGGTGATCGATATAGGTCAGCCCCTTACCAACGGGATGCTGATCCACACCCGATAGCGGCACGAAATCGATGTCGTAAATGCTGATGCCTTGGCCGTTTTCGTCCAAATAGCGGTCAACCAAATACACCAAGGAGCCGCCAATGCCTTCAATCGCCGGAATATGCAATTCCATCGGCCCTGTGCCCGATTGCACCGGTTTGGCGCCGAGGGCAACCAGTTTATCAAATGCCTCTGCGGCATTTTTGACGCGAAACGCGATGGCATTGGCGCTGGCGCCATGCTGTTCGGTAAAGGCTTTGGGTTGGCCGCTTGGTTCGGCGTTCAAAATAAAATTGATTTGTCCTTGACGGTACAAAGTCACGTTTTTGCTGCGGTGGCGGGCAATGGCGGTGAAGCCGAGCGATTCAAATAATTTGGCTAATTGTTCGGGCTGCTCGGACGCGTATTCCACAAATTCAAAACCGTCGGTGCCCATAGGATTGTCCCAAGTGTGCATTTGTCTCTCCTGATTATTGTGATTCATCGTGATTGAACGAATGGTTGTTATAGGTTTTAGTAGGCAGATTGTACTGATAAGCACATGAATTATTTGCGCATAAAGTGGCTTGATATGAACTGAAATGAATTAAAATTAGCAAAAATATTTAAATTATGGGGATTTTTATGCAAGCCATTGCTTTGGATGAATTTGATGTGCGCTTACTCAATGCCTTACAGCAAAACAGCCGATTGACCCACAGCGAGCTGGCCGACTGTGTTTTCCTGTCGGCCTCGCAGTGTCAGCGGCGGATCAAACGTTTGGAGGATTTGGGCGTGATTGAGCAGTACATGACCCGTTTGTCACGCGACAAAACGGGCCTCGGCGTGGTGGCGATCATTCATGTTTCGATTGAAAAACAGGGGAAATTTCCGGCGCAGGAGTTTCAGCAATGGGCGCAACAATCACCCAATGTGCTTGAATGCTACGTCACGATGGGAGATTTTGACTACTTTCTGAAAGTGGTGGCGGCGGATTTAAAAGCATTGAATGACTTCATCATGCAGCAGTTACTCAATGCCCCGATTGTGCGGCAGATTCGCTCGAATATTTTGCTGCAGGAAATCAAAGCGACCCACGTTTTGCCATTGCATAAACGTGGGATTTAGTCACGGTTGCGGCATAGTGGTGGGTCAGGCGCGCGCCAGCAAAGGCACACCGGTTTTGCTTTGCGCATACGCCAATGTGACTTCCGGCGCCAGCTCGACCACTTCGACGCCGCGCGCGGTGATGTCAAACACGCCCAAATCGGTGATGATGCGATCGACCACGCGCTGACCGGTGAGCGGTAGCGTGCACTGCGGCATGATTTTGTGCTCCTCGCCCGAGCCGTCTTTGCGTTTGGCGGTGTGCTCCATCAAAATAATCACGCGTTGCGCACCAGCCACCAAGTCCATCGCGCCACCCATGCCTTTGACGCGCGAGCCGGGAATCATCCAGTTGGCCAAATCGCCTTGCGCCGACACCTGCATCGCGCCGAGGATGGATAAATTCACATGGCCGCCGCGAATCATGGCGAACGAGTCGGCGGAGGAAAAAATCGAGGAGCCGGGCAAAGTGGTGATGGTTTGTTTGCCCGCGTTGATGAGGTCGGCGTCTACTTCGTCCTCGGTTGGAAACGGGCCAATACCGAGCAAGCCGTTTTCGGATTGCAACCACACTTCGGTGTCGGCATCGACGTAGTTGGCGACCAAGGTGGGCAGGCCAATACCCAAATTGACGTAAAAGCCATCTTGTAATTCTTGTGCCGCGCGCGCGGCCATTTCATTTTTGTTCCAAGGCATTTGTCATCTCCTCGTGGGCAGGATTAGGAGCGGATTGTGCGCTGCTCAATGCGCTTTTCTGGCGTGGCATTGAGCACGATGCGATCCACGAATATGCCTGGGGTGTGGATGTGGTCGGGGTCTAAGGCACCGTTTTCCACGATTTCCTCGACCTCGACGATGGTGATTTTGCCCGCTGTGGCGACCATCGGGTTGAAATTGCGTGCGGTCAGGCGGTAGACCAAATTGCCTGATTGATCGGCTTTCCACGCCTTGACCAACGCGACGTCGGCGGTCAGCGCGTGCTCCATGACATAAGTGTCGCCGTTGAACTCACGCAGTTCTTTGCCTTCGGTGACGATGGTGCCGACGCCGGTTTTGGTGAAAAATGCGGGGATGCCTGCACCGCCAGCGCGCAGTTTTTCGGCCAAGGTGCCTTGCGGCACAAATTCCAGTTCGAGTTCACCCGCGAGGTATTGGCGTTCAAATTCTTTGTTTTCGCCGACGTAGGACGAAATCATTTTTTTGATTTGGCGCGATTCGAGCAGTAGACCGAGACCGAAACCGTCCACGCCTGCGTTATTGGAAATACAGGTCAATTGCTGAACGCCGGTGTCGCGCAGGGCGGCGATCAGCGCCTCAGGGATGCCGCACAGGCCGAAGCCGCCGACGGCGAAGGTTTGGCCGTCACGCACGAGGCCGTCAAGGGCGGCGCTGGCGCTGGGGTAAATTTTGTTCATATCCGCTCCATGTCGGTGCAGGTTGCTGGGGGTTACGGCTGGCGATTGTAGTGACCTCTGCTCAAACGGTCAAGCGCCATGAATATTTTGGTATTTGTTTAGAGGTGGCTTTTGCGCGAAGATTACAAATATTCCTTGTGCTGATTGGATAGCAATTGTGCAATACTTTTCTGACCGCGCCCGACGAGGCTTCGGCGGCGGAAATAGTACAGCAGGCCGATTGTGGTGGCGAGCATACCGCCGAGCATCAGCCAAAAACCGTTTTTGTTGTGTAGACCGGGCATGACATCAAAGTTCATGCCGTAAATACCGGCCAATAAGGTCAGTGGCGCAAAAATCGTGGTGACAATCGCCAAAAAACGCATGGTTTCGTTGGTTTGGTTGGACGAGGCGGAAAAATGCAGATCAATCGCCGATTGCAATGAGGCTTGCAGACGCACGGTGTGGCGCTGTACGCGTTCGGTATGCTCCAATAAATCCTTGATGCGCACCAGCATGATGTCGCGTCGTTGTCCCTGCGGTTGAATCAGCGGGCGCGCACTCTCGCTCTCATCGTCCACCTGATCTTCGATGAAGTTGTCGCGCAACTCTTGCAGTGCGTCGATTTGCTCTTCGCACAGGTTTTCGAGTTGTTGCAGGGCGACGCTTTCATTGAGCAATTGCGCCCATTGTGAGAAACGGTGGTTGCCTTGTAACAGCTCGGTTTGCCAGCGTTGAATTTGCTCGGTCAGCGGTGCGCGCATGTCGAGGTATTGGTCAATCAGCGCGTTCAGTAGTTTTAAACACAGGTCGAGCGGCGAAGTGGGTACTCGCTTGGCTTTTGGGTAGTGCTCTTTGCTCATGCCATCGGTGTGGCTTTGCATGAAGGTATTCAGCCGCTGATGCATCTGCGCAAATACAGGGCTGTGTTCGGTGCGCACGGTGACAATCGCATGGTCGGTGAGAATAAAACTCACCGGCGAGGTATTGATTTTATCGGGCGAAAAGGCGTTTTTTTGCTGAACATTTTGGTTAGCGGTTTGGCGCAGTTGCTCCGGCAAAACCAGTTTGCGAAAAATCAGAAAGTCGTAGTCATCCGTCAAATCGAACGAGGATGGATGCTGTAAATTCATGATGTCGGAAACGTGGTAGTCGTCAATCGGGATGCCGGTGAGTGATTGCACGGCAGACTGCCAATGCTCTTCATCGAGTGCGACTTCGGAATGGTGGTAGTCCAACCAAACAAAGCCGCCGGCTGCGAGCCATTGCTCAGAACGGGTCGTGCTGATCGTGTATGCGGCGTTGGCTTGCGTGTGAAAATAGTAGGCGTTCATATTTGGCTGATTGAGGGTGTGAACTGGTGGCGTGGTTGTTGCGGACGCCGTGTATGCAAAGCCACATTCCCGCTGGCGCGGGAATGTGGGTCGCTTTCGGTGGTATTTTACCGGTTTTTACTGTGCCGGTTGTGGCTCATCAATCTTTTTGGAAATGCGGGTGGATGAGGTTGTCAAAGCAGAACAATTCGTCCCAACGCTCTTGCGTGAGGAGTTTTTGCTCCAGCACCACGATTTGGTGGATGGATTTGTTTTGCTGATAGCCCTCGCGCGCGATTTCCGCGCATTTTTTGTAACCCAAAATCGGGTTGAGCAAGGTCACGATGCCCAAGCTGGACAAGACCATGTCGCGTGTCCGGTCAGCGTTTGCGGTGATGCCGAGTACGCATTTTTCGCGCAGAGCGATCATCGCGTTGCCCATGGCTTTGATTGAGCTGAACAGTGCGTAGCCCAAGACCGGCTCCATCACGTTCAATTGCAATTGTCCGGCGGAGGCGGCGAGCGTGACGGTCACGTCGTTACCGATGACGTAGAATGCGGCCTGATTGACCACTTCGGGGATCACGGGGTTGACTTTGCCCGGCATGATGGAGGAGCCGGGTTGCAACTGCGGCAAATTGATTTCGTTCAGACCGGTGCGTGGGCCGCTGGCGAGCAAGCGCAAATCGTTACAGATTTTCGACAATTTGACGGCGGTGCGTTTGATGGTCGCGGACAGTTGCACATACGCGCCGGTGTCGGAAGTCGCTTCGACCAAGTCGGGCGAGAGGTGTAAATCGATGCCGGTCAGCTCAGACAAATAGCGCACGACCAATTGCGGATAGCCGGTCGGTGCATTAACCGATGTACCGATCGCGGTCGCGCCCATATTCACTTCGGTGAGCAGGCGTGTTGAGGCGTCAATGCGGTCGATTTCTTCGAGCAGGTTGTTGCCAAAGCCTTTGAATTCCGCGCCCATACTCATGGGAACGGCGTCTTGCAAATGCGTGCGTCCCATTTTCAGCACGCCGGAGAATTCCTCGCCTTTGCTGTGGAAGGCATCTACCAGATTGAGCACGATTTGGCGGTAGTCCTTCATGCGGTGGATCAGTGCCACGCGGAATGCGGTCGGATAGGCGTCGTTGGTTGATTGTGAGCAATTGATGTGATCGTTCGGGCTGATGATGTGGTACGCGCCTTTGGGCTGACCCATAATTTCCAGCGCGACGTTTGCCAGCACTTCATTCACATTCATATTGGTGGATGTGCCCGCGCCGCCCTGAATCATGTCGGTTGGGAATTGATCGAGGTATTGACCGTCAATCAGTCGGTCGCAGGCTTTTAAAATCGCTGGATAAATCTCACTCGGCAGTACACCCAATTCGTGATTGGCCATTGCCGCGGCTTTTTTCACATAGCCGAATGCCGCAATCAAATACGGCTCGTTCGAGACCGGCACGCCAGTGATGTGGAAGTTTTCAATACCGCGCAGGGTTTGCACGCCGTAATACTGCGTGTCATCCAGCTCGCGTTCGCCTAAAAAATCTGTTTCTTTTCGTGTGACCATGATTAACTCCTTTATATTATAAAAATATCAACGGAGCAGTTCAGCGGCCTCCAGCGCAAAATACGTCAATACACCATCTGCACCGGCGCGTTTGAACGCCACCAATGATTCCAACATACAACGATCCAAATCCAACCAGCCGTTTTGTGCCGCCGCGCACAGCATCGCATACTCGCCGCTCACTTGATAGGCAAACGTCGGCGCCTTGAACGTCTCCTTCACCGCGCGAATCACGTCCAAATACGGCATGCCCGGCTTCACCATCACCATGTCCGCGCCTTCGGCCAAATCCATACCGACCTCGTGCAAAGCCTCGTTCACATTCGCCGGATCCATTTGATAAGTCTTTTTATCCGCCTTACCCAAATTACCCGCCGAGCCGACCGCATCGCGGAATGGTCCATAGAAATCTGACGCATACTTGGCTGCATACGACATGATTTTGGTCAACTGAAAATCGTGCGCTTCCAACGCACGGCGAATCTCGCCTATGCGTCCGTCCATCATGTCCGACGGCGCGATCACATCCGCGCCCGCCTGCGCATTACACAAGGACTGCTGCACCAAAACCTCTGTGGTGGCGTCGTTCAGCACATAACCATTTTCATCAATCAAACCATCCTGACCGTGCGACGTGTACGGGTCGAGCGCACCATCGGTTATGATGCCCAACTCAGGAAAACGCTGTTTCAACGCACGCACCACACGCGGAATCAAGCCGTCCGGATTGAACGCCTCGCGGCCATCCAAAGTCTTTTTATGTGCCTCGACGACCGGAAACAAGGCCAGCGCCGGAATCTCCAAATTCGCCGCACGCTCCGCCACAGGCAGCAACTCATCCAACGACAAGCGAAATTGATTCGGCATACTCGGAATCGCCGCGCGCACGCCGCTACCTTCCGTGACAAACACTGGGTAAATCAAATCATGTGCGCTCAAAGTGTGCTCACGCATCAAATTGCGCGAAAACGCATCACGACGCATACGACGTGGACGGGTATGAGGAAAGGTGCGATTAGGAAAATTAAACGAACTCATAGGATTTAGCAGTAAAAATAACGGTGATTAATCAAAAAACACAGCAAGAATCACCATCTAAATTGTACTCCCTATTTTGGTGCAAAGGGTGAAAAAACCGATGACAACTCCGTTGTACAGACAGCGCTGGTAAGCGATGCGCCTATTGTATAATTTTGCTCGCAAAAAAACCTATGAAAATAAGGAAGCACGGAATAACCCAAACCGGTCTGAGTTCTGAGCAAAAAATAGTCAGAACGCGGCGCAGGATAGGGGTCGTAGTCGTTCTACGAAGCCCCTATTCTGCAACAAAGTTCTGGGTGCTTTTTGCCAGAACCCGAAGGGCTGGCTGAGGTGATGTAATAGGGCGTGCGATTAAAACGTTGTGACGCAGGTCTCTGGCCCCCCGCGACTGTGCGCTACGCCTTGTTACTCATTACGCCACTCAGCCAGCTCAGGCGGTAGGGGGTTATTCCGTGCTTCCTATAATGTGATGAGCCAAAAAATGAGTAATCCATGCCTGAATTGCGGTGCGTGTTGCGCCTGTTTCCGCGTGTCATTCTACTGGGGGCAAACCACCGCACACCCAGACGGAACCGTGCCAGAAACCATGACCGAACCGGTCAACCACCACTACGTCGCCATGCGCGGCACGAATCAAAAGGAGAAACGCTGCGTCGCCCTATCCGGTGAGATAGGGCGTCAAGTCGGCTGTACGATTTATGAACAACGTTCAACATCGTGCCGCGAGTTTGAAGCAGGGGACGAGCGCTGTCATCAAGCGCGGCACTATTGGGGCTTGCCCGCGTTATGAATATTCATGTTGTCGTTATGTTGTGGTTGGTGGTATTTTTTGATTTAATGCGACGAAGTCATCTTTTAGGAGCCGATATGCGCATTCATTTGCCTCAAAGTCTATTCCTTGTCAGCGCACTGATGGCGCTGTCTCATGCGCCGATAACCTCTGCCGATGAAGTGACGGAGTTTCAAAATGCCCAGACGGCGGCACATACATGGTTGCTTGACGTGGATCGGGGCGATTATCCAAAGTCTTGGCAAAAGGCAGCGGAGCCATTTAAAAAAGCTGTGACGCCCGCACAATGGCAAAGCACTGTGACTGAAGTTCGCGCGCCATTTGGCAAAGTGGTGTCACGTCAGCCAATATTGGCCAAATACACGCGCAGTTTGCCCGATGCGATGACGGGCGAATATGTCGTGATTCAATATCAAACGCGCTTTGCCAATCGCACAGCGGTAGAGACCGTCACGCCGATGCGTGCGCGTGATGGTTCATGGCGAGTGAATGGTTATTACATCAAGTAATGAGTGTCACCGCAGTCAGTGTTTGGGCTGATCGATTTAAAAGACGAACGTTTGTCCAAATACCGTCAGCTGGATGATGCCGCTCAGTTGTAGATTCCCCGAGTTGTAAATAGACAGCATGGCGTTGGCGCGGTCAACCGACGCTGCCCACTCTTTGGCAGTGGCTTGATTGGCTGGGTTGCGTAAATTTCGTTGGCGTTCATGCAAAAACGCGCCAAGCCAAATGCGCTCATCCACGCCTGTGGCGGGTGTGCCACCCGCTTGATGTGTGGCGCGCTGAACAATCTGATTGACCGAGTCAAAATCTGCGCCATAGCCGTGTTGGATACCCGCTTCGTAAATCGCGGCTTTGGACAGCGGCAGGCGTAAACCCAGTTGCTTGGATAATTCACGCGCCGGTTGGCGATACAGCGCGTCGTTGACCTCATTTTGGGTGGCGATAAAGCTTGGATCGGACGCGCAGGCTTGCCATGCAGCGGGCAAATCGTGCAAACCAGCCGTAGAGGCACTGCCGTTGACAGCGCGCAAGGCGGGGAGTAATCGAGCCAATGGATTGTGCGGATTTTTCGCAGTGTAGCGCGTCACCACTTCGAGTAAATCATCGGTCGCGCTGGTAAATCCTGAGCGCCCAGCGGTATAGCCGCGCCCGTCGTGCAAATTCTGAATATAGCCGTATTGAATCTCGGTGGTAGCGTTTTCAAACACACTGACCAGCCGGTCTTCAATCTCTATCTGTCGCTCGTTAGAGATTGAGGTCATCGCGGTTGTCAGGGCTGTCGGGATTTGCGTTGCCTCAGGCGACATTGTTTTGGCTTGCCCTGCATACGCGCCGACACTTGAGCACAGCATCAGTACAAATATATGTTTTTTCATAGCGATTATCCCAACGTCCGACACCAGCGGCTAATCCAGTGCGCAGGGCAGTCGGACGTTTGCCACAGCGCCAGCGCGGCGCGTTCTTCGGCACTATTCGGGCAGGCGAATACCGTCGCGCCGGAGCCGCTCATGCAGACATAGGCCTGCGGTGCGATGGCTTGCAGGGTTTTGTAGACTGTTTCGATTTCGGGTGCGATGACGAAGGCGGCGGGTTGCATGTCATTGGAAAATGGCGAGTGCGCGTTGATTTGGCGCAACTGTTTTTGTACATCCGCCAGTGTTTCTTGTAACGACGCATGGTCGCGTACCAACAGCGGGTGCTTGTAGACGGAGGCTGTATCCGCGTGGACATTCGGTTTGACCAGCAGCAGTTCGCGCGCGGGTAATGCGATTGGGGTCAATTCTTCGCCGACGCCGCGCGCGAATGCGCTGGCGTGTGGGCTGATGAAGAACGGCACATCGGCGCCGAGCGTTAGGCCAATGGCTTGCAGGGTGGCGTTGTCCACGTTGGTTTGCCAGAGTTCATTGAGCGCGATTAATGTGGTGGCCGCATCGCTGCTGCCGCCGCCCAAACCTGCGCCCATCGGGATGTTTTTGTGGAGTTCAATGTCCGCGCCCAGTTGCGCTGCGCGTTCGGCCTGCTCGCTGTTTGTCGCGTGTTGTTGTACATGGGCTTTCAATGCGAGCGCCGCGCGGTAAATCAAGTTGTCGCTCACTGCAATGCTGGCGCTGTCTGAGAGGTAGATTTGTCCGTCGGCGTTCGGCGTGATGTGGATTTCGTCACACCAGTCGATGCGTTGAAAGACGGTTTCCAAACTGTGGTAGCCGTCCGCACGACGGCCGGTGATGTGCAGGAACCAGTTGATTTTCGCGGGGCTTTGGTAGGTGTGGCGCATAGGATGATGTGCTTGGCTAATGACTACGGTTTTTTGATGGATTTTTTCACAGTGGGCTGAGCCGGTGCAATGGCTTTTTCTTGTGCGCCCGGCGGCAGTAATTGGTCCAAATCAATTTCTTGCTCGGTCGGTGCGCTGTTGGTGTCTTTGATGTCCGAGCGGCTGTCAATCCCCAAGGTCAGGGTCATTGGCTCGGGCTGATTGCGTGATACCTCAATGCGTTTGGCCAGATTGGGGTTGGCAAAGGTATCGGTCACAACGACATGCCAGCCGTTTTCATCGCGTACTTTAGTCAAGGGGCGATTCGGTGTGCCGATCCAGTCGCGCAGATTGGCAATCGGCATATCCATACCAAATAGGCGGTAAAACAGTTCATCAGCAGAACCTTCGGTCACCACGCTGCCGTCGGAACCTTTGTAGGTGGCTTGCGTCGGGGTCAAATGCACCAGCGCAATGGCGTTGCCAAACGGGGTGGACAGGGTGATGTCGGTCGCGCTCGGGTACTCGTCCCAGCGGATTTTGCCCGACGAACCTTTTTCGGGGGAGCGCGGCATGTCAACGGCCATGCGGCCTTCCATATTGAAATAGGGTTTTTCGCTGCGTTGTACAGGCGTCAGCGTACTGCACGCGCTCAATGTGGTCAAGGCGATGGCGCACAGCCCGAGAGACAGGGTGCGTGCGCGCTGGGTAAAGGTGTGTGAATGGGTCATAGAGGTCATGTGTGATTGATGGGTTTATGGCGCAGTGACAGGCACGGCATCCACGCCCAATCGTCGGGTGGTTTCGTTGAATTGTTTGATCAGCATGGTGTCTTTGGCATCGATTTCGGTTTTGAGCTGGGTAAACAGTTGTCGCGCTTCGTCACGCTCGCCCGCGCCGTTGGACACCCAGAGGATTTCGGCCAGATGCAGCCGTACATCAGGGCTGGGTTGCGCGGCTACGGCGGTGCGGCTCAATTGAACGGCTTGCGCCAGTTTGCCTTGACGATACGCCAGCCATGCGGCCGAGTCGATGATGTGCGGCGCATTCGGTGAAATTTTCAGCGCGCGCTTAATCAATTTTTCCGCTTCGTTCAAGCGAATATTGTGATCGATCAAGTAGTAGCCGAGGTTGTTCATCGCTTCGGCATCATTCGGCGTGAGTGCGTACAGTTGCTCAAATGCGTGCAATTGATCGTCGGTGTAGCCCAATTTACCCGCCAAATCGCCCAACAAGGTCAGGCCGACTTCGTGCTTCGGATGCTTTTTGAGGAAGGCTTGGGTGTCGTCGTAGGCTGATTGCAGTTGACCGGTTTCGCTTTTCTTCAAAATATTGGCCAAGGCCATTTGCTCAATCAGCGCGTCGCCCAGCGTGGCGTTCGGCGCGATGCTTTTGAGTAGCTGGGCGGCGATGAGCGCGGATGCAGGGTCGTCGGCCAATGCCGCCACGACATACGCACGCTCGGCGTAGCGCGGGTCGCGGGTTTTTTGCGCGAGGCGCATATAGCCTTGATACGCGGTTCTCAGCTCGCCGCGCGTGAGCGCCAGATCGCTGAGAATTTGATACGCGGTGATTTCGTAGGTGAGCTTTTGTTTGGGCAAAACGTACTCGGTTTTGCTCTCCTCTGCCTCGATTTTGTCTGCTAAAACGTCACGGGTTTGCGCCAATACCTGCGTCGAAAAAGTGCTCGCCGCCAAACCGAGCATACCCGCTGCAATGGCTGATACAATACGGCGCATGGCGACTGGTGAGCGGCTGGCGATGGAATGCGAAGTGTGTTTCATTAGGCTGTGATCTGTGTCGAAAATAAAAGGCATTGTAACCAATTTTATGGTTCAAGTTCTGTTTCTAACCCAATCATCGTATCGTTTAATGGTGTAGTAAATATGCCCGAATTACCTGAAGTCGAAGTGACCCGCATGGGCATCGCACCCCACATTGAGGGGCGTACCATCACGCGCATGGTGGTGCGACAGGCGCAATTGCGCTGGCCGATTGAGGCGAGTTTACCGCGTTGGCTGAAAAACGCACGGATTGAGCGCACCGAGCGGCGCAGTAAATATCTGGCGATACATTTGAGCTGCGCCGATGGCCGCTACGGCACGCTGCTGATTCATCTCGGCATGTCCGGCAGCCTGCGCATCGTGGCAAAAAATACCGCGCCGCAGAAACACGATCATGTCGATTGGGTGTTGGGCGAGCAAATTCTGCGCTTTCACGACCCGCGCCGATTTGGCTCGGTGCTGTGGCATGACGCCGCCGAGGGTGATTGGCATGCGCACCCACGTTTGCAGGCATTGGGGATGGAACCGTTTGATGCGGCATTTGACGGCGCGTATATTTACCGCGCGACGCGCACCCTCAGTCAGGAGGTTAAGGTCGCGCTGATGTCGGGCAAATGGGTGGTCGGCGTGGGCAATATTTACGCCAGCGAAGTGCTGTTATTGTGTGGCATTCACCCGCAAACGCCTGCAAATCAGCTCACGCGAGCGCAATGTGCGCAACTGGCCGAGCAGATTCCACGGCTTTTGGCGCGCGCGATTGAGCAGGGCGGCAGCACGCTCAAGGACTTTGTCAACAGCGACGGCACGAGCGGCTATTTTCAGATGAATTTCAATGTCTACGAGCGGCAGGGCGAGCCATGCGTGCGCTGTACAACGCCGATTGAACGCATCGTTCAGGCGCAACGCGCGACCTATTTTTGCCCAAAATGCCAAAAACTCAAACCCAAACGCGAGCGTACCCGATGAGCGCGCCAGAATCATTGGCGCAGGCTTTGGTCGCGTGGCAATTGCAACACGGACGGCATGAGCTACCGTGGCAAAATACGCACGACGCCTACCGCATTTGGCTCTCGGAAATCATGCTCCAGCAAACCCAAGTGGTCACGGTGATCGACTACTACGCGCGGTTTTTGGCGCGCTTTCCGACCGTGCAGGATTTGGCGAGCGCCGCGCAGGACGAAGTGCTGACGCTGTGGGCGGGATTGGGCTACTACAGCCGCGCGCGCAATTTACACGCCTGCGCACAGCGCGTGGTGGAAGAGTTCGACGGCGAATTTCCACGCATGCCGGAACAGTTGCAAACCCTACCCGGCATTGGCGCATCAACGGCGGCAGCCATCGCCGCATTTGCCTACGCGGTGCGCTCGCCGATACTGGATGGCAATGTCAAACGTATCCTCTCGCGGGCGTATGGGATTGAAGATATTCCGAGCGCGCAAACCGACAAAAAACTGTGGGTGCTGGCATGGGAAACGCTACTCAACGAGCATGACGCGCAGGCATTGGGCTTGCCTCTGGACAACGCCGTGCGCGCCTATACGCAGGGTGTGATGGATTTGGGCGCACAGATCTGTACGCGCACACAGCCGCAATGCCCGCGCTGTCCGTGGCAAACGCGCTGCGTCGCATTCGCCCACAGCGCCACCGAACGCATCCCCGCGCGCAAAGTCCCCGTTGCGGTCAAAGAGCTGCATTTCGACTGGTACATCTACCGCTATGGGCAGACAATTTGGCTCGAACAGCAACCCGAACGCGGCATCTGGGCGAAACTCTGGACGTTCCCCATGCAAGCGCGATTAGACAACGCCGATGCGCAAAAACTCACCCCCCTCAAACACCGCCTGACCCATCGACAACTACACATCCAACCGTACTTGATCGAACTGAACAAGCGCCAAGCGCAACAAATCGAGCGCGCCGCATCAGGCCGCTGGCTTGAACTAAATGAATCAAGTTTTAGCCTCGCCCTACCCAAGCCAGCAGAGCAATTACTGCGGGTTTTAGGGCGGGCGGATTTGTTGGAAAACGGCTGAAAAGCGGCTACAATGGAGCGAAACCAAGTTTGATGTTTTTTTATCATTCATTTGGCTGCATAAATTTTATTTGTATCGGAAAGTGTGTTTGATAAACGTGATACTGAAGGAGGAGCAGAATGTTATTGGTCAATATGAAAGAATCTTATGCGTCCAGATTGACGCATAAGTATAGTTAGGGCTCGACCAGTCAAGCAAATATGCTCCAGAATCGCTATTTCTCCCCTTCGAAAGGTGATGTTCTATATCACTACTGCTCTCCGCAGACTTTCTTAACCATCTGCAGTACGAAGCGACTGAGATTTTCAGATCTCTTTTCCATGAATGACTTCATGGAAGTGCATTGGGGCTATCAGGTTTGGGAGAAAGCAGCTGGATCGTTAATTGACGAAGTAGGAAAGGAATTCCTTGATGGCATAGACGCCGTTATCCATGTATCGGGATTGAAAGCGCTTGCGCTCGCTTCGTGTATGTCTCGTAAAGGCGACGTTTTGAGTCAGTGGCGTGCATACGGGGGTGACGGCACAGGCTATGCAATTGGGTTCAACGCATCAGAGCTAGTTCAACTGCCAGTCCAACCACTCTGCATTGAGTACAACTTGGATAAACAGGTAAAGGAAGCACAAGCGTTCATCCGAGCTATCCATGAAGTAGAGTCAAATGAGAATGTTAAGCAGAGTTCTCATTTCATAAATGCTTGTGCTCGGTTCGCGTTTGCTTTGAACTCCTTCAAAAATCCAGCTTTTCTAGAAGAAGATGAGGTTCGCCTTATCCATTTGGTCAACTTTGAGTCATCCAATGGCTCACTGCGATTGGTTGATCCCGGAGGAACAGCGTTTGGTAAGCCGGTAGCCACGCTGGACGTGGGGTTCCACATGAGTGGAAGCACGCCAGTTGCTCATCTTGACATCCCATTTACGGGCACGGAGTGTCTCTGCCCAATCGCGGAGGTGGTATTAGGGCCCAAGAACGATTCAATGCTCAGAGGGGTATCGGTGATGCTGGAAACAATGGGCTTAGCCAATGTGCGCGTATGGAAATCTGAAGCTTCGTATAGATAGCCAATGATCCCTAACCCATTGGTCAATCGGATGCCCAAAAGCAACGCATTTGTTTCGCAAATTGTACGCATTGCTTTCGGATTCCCTCCGCTTTGCTCCGGCGCCGCTTGCCTTCAACGTTAGGCGTGAAAGACAAAATGTTCATATTCAATTTATTCCGCTTAAAAAAGCAACCTCAAGTGAAGAACATAATTGCCGATACGACGTCACCTATGAATGTGACGGAAACTTCCTTACCTCCAACGCAACTAAGGGAAGATCTAGAGAAAACCAAACGTACAGAATTAACCAAAATTTGGAAATCCAATGGTAGTCAAGACTACATGATGCCTAAAGGAACGAGGTTATGGCATGGCGGTACGATATCTGGAAACTCTGAACTAGACGATTCGCACTCCCTCTGGTGCACTTGTGACTTTGATAAAGCGGGTAATTATGATAATTCCGCACGGGAAAATAGTAAGCATGTTAATTTGGCTCCATACAGACTAACGTTTGAGACTTCACGCGAATTGAAACTTGCTAATTTCCGGGGAGCATCATTACTTCGATTTACCCATGATCATTGTGAATGTCAACACAATATTATGAAAATAGCACTGAGAAATTGGTGTGTTGCGCATAATTTTGATGGGGTAGTGAATATCAACCGAGGTTCGGATGAGGTGGTAGTTTGCAACCCCAGAAGCGACCTAGAGATAGTTGACGCCCTTCCACTATAAGTTGGCGTCTAACCAGTCTGTCAAATAATTGACTCACGATTGAGGATAATGCTGACGCAATTCATCCCATGCGCGAGTGGGTAGGCGTACGGTGATGTGTATCTGTTCGGCAAAATCCGCGTGAATCAATTCACCACCCATTTGCGCCAATTCACGTTTAAATGCGTCGATTTGTTTGTAATTGAGGGTTAATTCAAATTCCGCTTGCTCAATAAATTCGCCGATCTGTGCGTTGTCCAAGGCCATTTTTGCCGTTCCTGCGTAGGCGCGCACCAGTCCGCCCGTGCCCAGATTAATGCCGCCGTAGTAGCGAATCACGCCGACGCAGACGTTGATGAGGTCACGTCCTTCGAGATGCGGGATGATGGGCTTGCCCGCCGTACCCGACGGCTCGCCATCGTCAGAAAAACGCAACACGATACCATCAGGAGTTTTGAGGCGAAACGCGTAGGCGAGATGGCTGGCGTTGGGATAATCCGTGGCGAGTTGGCGCAGTACCGCCGCGACGGCGCGCTCGCTGTCAACGTAGGTAGCCAGCGCGATGAAGCGCGATTTTTGAATGGTTTGCTCGGCCAAACCGCTGCTTAGGATTTGCTGCATAAGCGTTGTTTAAACCGGATTGGCTTCATCAAAGAATCGATATTCCAGTCCAAACTGCGCCGAGAGGTGTTCGCCCAGAGCCTGTATGCCGTAGCGCTCGGTCGCGTGGTGGCCGCAGGCAAGGTAGTTGATGCCCAGTTCGTGCGCCTCGTGGTAGGTGCGCTCGGACACCTCGCCGGAGATGTAGGTGTTCGCGCCCAATTCGGCGGCGGTGTGGATGTAGTCTTGCGCACCGCCGGTACACCATGCGATGCGACCCAGGTGAGCGTTGGCGTCGCCGATCAGTAGGGGTTTGCGTCCCAAAGCGGCCTCGGCCATTTGGCAAAATTGCGCCAGCGTGGGGTTGTGTTCGTGTGTGCCATGCCAGACCAGCGGTTCAGTAGGTGATTGCCCGCTCACGCTCAAACCCAGTTGGCGCGCCAGTTGTGCATTATTGCCCAAGGTCGGGTGCGCATCCAAAGGCAAATGGTAGGCGATGAGGTTCACATTTGCCTCAATCAGGCGACGCACGCGTTGGTATTTCATACCGACGATGCAGGCATCCTCGCCGCGCCAAAAATAACCGTGGTGTACAAGCAACGCATCCGCGCCCCAATGGATGGCGGCGTCAATCACTGCCTGACTTGCTGTGACAGCGCAGGCAATTTTCGTTATACTGTCCCTGCCTTGGACTTGCAGTCCATTGGGGGCATAATCTTTGAACTGTGACGGATTGAGCAACAGTTCGATTTCACTGAGTAATTGGGTACGGTTCATGTTCAAAAAAGTTTGGTTAGGGTTAACACAAATCGTGACGGTATTGGTCTTGTTGGCGTTTATCGTCATCACGCTCAAACCGCAATGGTTGCCGTTCAACCTATCCACGCTGGGGCGTGACAGTGTTGCGGTCAAGCAAGCGGATCCAAACGCGAATCTGACTTTCAAACAAGCACCGGCGAATCTGGCTGGCCTATCCTACCATGAAGCAGTGACCAAAGCCATTCCTTCCGTCGTGCGCATCTACACCACTAATAGCGCTACCGCTGGCATTGAAAAGGGCAGCGGTTCGGGCGTGATTATTGATAAGCAAGGCTACATCGTCACCAATCAACATGTGATTTCGGGTGCGACGCAGATTCAAGTGGTGCTGGACGACAACCGCGATGCGGCGGCGAAGCTGGTTGGCGTTGACCCAGACAACGACTTGGCCGTGTTAAAAATCGACTTGCCGAATCTCACCTCCATCACCATGGGGCGCGAGGATGAGCTGCGTGTGGGCGACGTGGTGTTGGCCATTGGCAATCCGTTTGACGTCGGGCAAAGCGTCTCCATGGGGATCGTTTCGGCGCTACATCGCACGAAAATGGGCGTGAATACCTTTGAAAATTTCATCCAGACCGACGCCGCGATCAATGAAGGCAACTCGGGTGGCGCGCTGATTGACTCCAATGGCAATTTGGTCGGTATTAATAACTTCATTGTTAATTCAGGTACGGGGAACAATACTGGCAATGCCGGCGTTGGCTTCGCCATACCGGTATCGACCTTGCAAGACGTGGCGGAAGAGCTCATCAAAACTGGTAAAGTCTCGCGCGGCTACATCGGCGCAAGTAGTCAAAACATCACGCCACAAATGGCCAAAGCATTCAATTTACCCAATGCCAGCGGCGTGATTATCGCCAGTGTCGCGACCAACGGGCCGGCCGCGCAGGCGGGCGTACAAGTCGGTGATATATTGACCAAGATCAATGATACCGACATCATTGATGTCAACAGCATGGTCAACATCGTGGCGCAACTCAAGCCGGGTGAAGCGGTGAAATTGGGAATTCAGCGCAATGGTCAAAGTTTGGAATTGAAAACCACTGCGGGAGAACGACCTGTGGTGACAACGGCGCCATAAACGACGGGCGCGTGATGTAGAACAAAAAAGCGATAAGCCGACTGATGAATCAGTCGGCTTTTTGTTGCGCTTTGGGTAAGTTTGGCCGAGCGTCGTTGCTGTTGTTGATCTCGCCGGTCGCATTGTTGGCGTTGCTCAATAAGGCGTTGATGTATTGAACATCGTCGTCGCCCAATTGCCCGATCGCGGCTTTTAAATTCACATTGCCTAAAATCGTGTTGTACTGCGCTTGTGCGAGATTGTACTGTGCTTGCGCGTAGGTATTTTGCGCGTTCAATACGTCGATGTTGATGCGCATACCGAGCTGGTAGCCGAGAATGTTTGAGTCGGCGGATTTTTGTGCCGCACCGCGCGCGCTTTCCAGTGCATTGATGGTGGCTAAACCGCTCACTGCTTGGTTATACGCCGCGCGTGTATTTTGTGCAACGCTTTGCTGTGTGGCGCGCAGGGTTTGGAAACTGATGTTTTCCTGCGCTTGCGCTTCGCGTACTTGGCCGCCGATCAGACCGCCATCAAAAATGGGCATGGATAATTCCAAACCAACGGTGGTCACAACGGATTGTTCATCCGGCTCACGTTGCAGGTTGGTGTTGCCCCAAGTGCGTTTGGCCACGACGTTGATTTGTGGCAGGCGTTTTTGCCCGATGCGCGTGGTATCCAAGGTATTGAATCGGTAGTTGAGCTGGGCAATTTGTACGTTGTAATTGCTTTGTTTTGCTTGCTCTACCCATGAATCGGCGCTGCCCGGTACGGGCATTTTGAGTTTGAGTGGCGCGCGAATGTTGGAGAGCGGTTCGTTTATCGGACGTCCTACCAGCAGTTCGAGCGCGGATTTGGCGTTGTCCCAAGTGGTGTGCGCGGTGATCAGCGAGGCTTGCGCATTGTGCCAGACGGTTTCGGCTTCTTGCGTGTCAATCACGGTGGTGTTGCCGATCTCGAAGTTTTTCTTCGCCATTTCCAACTGGCGCTCAGCGGCTTTGGCGACATTGTCGGCCACGCGCGCATTGTGCTCGGTCAGCCATGCGCTGAAGTAGGCTTGTACCACGCGGGTGATGAGTTCTTGCTTGGCCTGCGCGATTTTCAGCTCGACGATGGAGCTTTGTACGTCTACTTGTTTGAGCGCGGTCAGCTTGTCGAGCGCGAATATCGGCTGATTCAGACCGACGGTCAGGCTGGCCGGATGAGTGCGGCTGTTTACGGCTTTGGTTTCGCCCCAAAATTGTTTGCGGGTGTTGTACACGCCGCCCGAGAGGGTCACGGTCGGTAGTACGGCGGCGCGGACTTGGGCTTTTTGGGCGTTTAATACGTCATTCTGCGCAGCACTGGCCAGATAGGTTGGGTCGTTGTGCTGCGCGTCTTGATACGCTTGCCATAGATCGTAGGCGTGCGCGGGCTGGGCGAGCCAGACGCTGTTGACGGCGCACAGCAACGCTGCGAGCCGCAATGAGCCACGGACGCGGCGTATTGATCGAGGGGTCGAACGTGAATGACGCATGTGGGTTTTCATCAGAAAGTGAACTGAGCGGCTTTGCCCGCTGTTTGCGGCGCGCCTTTTTTGCGCTCGTCATCGGACAGCGGCGACAGAATGGTTTCAAACAGAATTTTTTGTGACCATGACTGCTCATCGGTACGCGTGACCAGCACGGCGCTCATGGTCGGTGCTAAAGCGTCACCCACCACGGCGAGCATTTGTCCGCCGACCGCGATTTTGTTGAGCAATGCGGGCGTTAGGCGCGCGATACTGCCAGCCAATACGAGCACGTCGAATTTGTCGGAACTGGCTTTAAGGCCGTTGCTCAGCTCATAATTGACGTTGTGCACATTCGCTTGGTTTAGGTTGTGTTGTGCAAAACGCAGGATTTTTTCGTTGATTTCGTAGGCGGTCACGGTGCGCGCGAATTTGGCCAGCAAGGCCGCTAAATAGCCGTCACCCAAGCCGACGAGCGCGACGTTTTCTGTGCCTTGCAAGTCCAATTCCTGCACCATGCGCGCGAGCAGGCGCGGCGGCATGAGTTTGGTACCGGTGTTGTCGCCATCATTGAGCACCAGCGGTAACTCGATATCCATATAGGCGAATGGGCGCAGTTCGGTTGGTAGAAAATCTTCGCGCGGCAAGTCGTGCAATAAGCGCAATAAATCGCGATTGTGCACATCCCACGGGCGGATTTGCTGTTGCACCATATTGTATAAAGCGGTTCGTTTCATCGTATGCTCCTCTCTAAGGCCTTTCAATTGAATGCTCAAGTGTTGCCTATCCATTAATTCGACTTATGTCTTAGTCGTCATTGGGTTCAATTATGTGCCGCATGGCGATTCGCCCACCAGTGTCGCACTTTGCTTGCCCCATCGTCAAGGAAGGTATACACCACCGGCACGACCACCAACGTCAACAAGGTCGATGTGATCGTCCCACCAATCACCGCCTGCCCCATCGGCGCGCGTTGCTCCGCGCCTTCGCCCAGCGCCAATGCCAGCGGTAACATCCCAAAAATCATGGCCAAGGTCGTCATCAGAATAGGGCGCAAACGAATATGCGCTGCTTCCAAAATCGCCTCGGTGCGGGTTGAGCCATGCGCGCGTGCTTGGTTGATGAAGTCAATCAGCAAAATCGCGTTTTTCGTGACCAAACCCATGAGCAAAATAAAGCCGACGATGGAGAAAATATTCAGCGTCGAGTTAAACATCAGTAAAGCCAAAAAGACGCCAATCAACGACAAAGGCAGGGTACTCATGATCGCCACCGGCTGGATAAAGCTATTAAATTGCGATGCCAAAACCATGTAAATGAAGATCACCGCCAAGCCCAATGCGGCAGCGGCATGTCCTGCCGACTCGGCCGAATCCTGCGCATCACCGGCCACGGAGTAATGATAGCCTGGCTCCCATTTGATGCTTTGCAATACTTTTTCAATATCGCTCGATACATCGCCGACACTGCGGTTCATCGGGTTGCCATCAATGCGAATTTGTCGCATCAGATTCTCACGCACGATTTCAGTAGAGGTTTCGCCGTAGCGCACATCGGCCACATCGCCCACACGGATTTGAATCGGCTCGCCCGTGCTGGTGTTGATACCAGTGGTGATTTTCATATTCACCACATCCTCGGGGCGGGTGCGCTGGTCTGCGGGCAGACGCAGTTCAATATCGTAGTCGCGGTCATTCGGCGCGCGCCAACTGCCTGCTTTGTACCCCGTAATCATACCAGCCAAAATCGAAGATACAGCGCTGCTGTTCACGCCCAGATCGGCGGCCTTTTGATGATCCATCACGATGTCTAACGCAGGCTTTTTCTCCGCAACCGAGGACTCCAAATCCATCAACCCGGGAACCGGTTTGAGCGCGGCCAAAACCTCGGTGCTGTAGGCTTCAAGGCGTTTCAAATCCGGCCCTTGGATATTGTAAATCAGGCGTTTGTTTGAGCCAGCCGGACCGCCTTCTTGTCCCGTGACTTTGGATAGACGAATACCGGCGATTTTGGATAGCTCTTCCCGCATTGGTCCTTGCAAGGCGCTGACTTTGCGCGAGCGCTCCGAGACCGGTCTGAGTTTGACATACAGACTGACCACGTTGTTGTCATTCGAGCCGCCACCGATGCGCGCGAAACTGTAATCGACCTCGGGGAATTTCTCTTTGAGCACGGCTTGCACCTGACGGGTTTTTTCTGTGCTTTGATCGAGCGATGTGCCGACCGGCGTTTTGAATTTCACATTCATTTCTGAATAATCACCCTGTGGCACAAACTCGGAGCCGATAATCGGTACGATCATCAGACTGATGACAAAGGTCGCAGCGGCGATTGCCAGCGTTATGAGGCGGTGCTTCAGCGCCAGTTTAAGCATTTTTTGGTAGGTTTCGCTGAAGGCCTCAACGTGTCGTTCAAACCAGACCAATAGGCGCGCGCCGGTGCGCTCCTCCAGTGGACGCTCTGAATCGGGGTCATGCCATTTGGACGAGAGCATTGGGTCAAGCGTGAAGGAGACAAACATTGACAGCAACACCGCAATCACCACGGTGATACCGAATTGGTGGAAAAACTGGCCGATGGTGCCGTTCATATAGCCAATCGGCAAAAATACTGCGACGATACTGAGCGTGGTGGCGAGCACCGCCAGCCCGATTTCGTGCGTGCCCTCAAGCGCCGCGTTGTAATGGTCTTTGCCCATCTGCATGTGGCGCACGATGTTTTCGCGTACCACGATGGCGTCGTCAATCAGCAAGCCGACTGACAGCGAGAGCGCCATCAAGGTCAAGTTGTTGATGCTGTAGCCGAGCACATACATGAAGCCAAAGGTACCAATGATCGAGACCGGCAGTGTAATCGCGGTGATGACCGTGCTGCGCCACGAGTGCAGGAATAAGAATACGATCAAAATTGCCAAAAACGCGCCCTCAAAAATCGTATTGCGCACCTCGTTCACGCTGGAGCGAATGCTCATGGTTTGGTCTTGGCGAGTGGAAATCTTGATGTCCTCGGGCAGGCTTTTTTCCAATTGCGTGATTTGTGTGCGCACATTGTCCGCGACTTCCAAGGTATTGGTTCCGCTGGATTTGATGATGGTGATTGAGAGCGTCGGCTGTCCGTCGGTCATGGCCGCGCTTTTCTTCTCGGCGATGCCGTTTTCCACCTGCGCTACTTGCTCCAGATACACTGGCTGGCCGCCGCGTGTGCCGATGATCAGACGCCGAAAATCCTGCTCGTCTTTTAAGCGGCCTTTGACTTGGACGGTGAGTTCTTTCTCTTGATTTTTCACCACGCCTGCGGGTAATTCTTGGTTAGCTTTTTCGATGGCTGTGGCAATTTCGTTGATGCCGATGCCCAGCGCATTCATTTTGTTCGGGTCAAGCACAATGTTCATTTGTGGATTAACACCGCCTAAAATACTGATTTCGCCGACGCCGCGCGCGGTTTGCAAACGTGGCTTGATCACGTTTTCGGCAATATCGGTCAATTCGCGCAGCGAACGGTTGTCATTGCCTGAGACCACAAGCGATAAAATCGGCTGGCTGTTCGGGTCGTTTTGCGTCACGATTGGGTCGTCGGCATTGCTGGGCAATGTCCGCCGCACGCGGTCGATTTTCGCACGCACGTCTTGCAATGCGTTGTCCATATTGGTGTTCATCTCGAACTGCGCGATGACCACGGAGATGCCTTGATACGAGCGTGAGGTCAGGGTTTTGATGCCGCCGACGGTATTGAGCGCTTCCTCTATCGGGCGTGAAATATCATTCTCCACCGAGGTGGGTGATGCGCCTGAATAGGTGGTTTGCACCACGATGACCGGAATTTCCACATCGGGAAATTGGTCAACCGCCATTTTTTTATACCCCATAATACCCAGCACCACGAGGCCGAACACGACCATCACGGCGAAAACGGGGTTTTTTATACTGACGCGAGTGAACCACATGGCTGATCTGTTGCCTTATTTTTGGGTGGGTTTTTGGGTGGGTTGATTGCTAAACCACGCTTTGATTTTCCCCCAAAAGGTTTTGGGCGCTTCGGTCTTTGCGGCGGTACTTTGTGCGGTTGTGTTGCTTGCTGTGTTGGTCGCAGAGTCCGCTACTTGACCAGAGTTCTCAACCAATTCAACTTTTTGCTCGGGTTTGATATCGCCCAGATCCAAACGCACCACCAATTCACCTGGGTTCAAGCCGGAGGTGATTTCGGTCGGCGCATCGGCAGCTTCGCTGGCGCGCTCGCCCAGCGTGACTTCACGACGTTCGACGATGTTGTTATTCAGTACATAGACGTATTGTCGGTCGTTTTTGGGGTGAATGGCGCTGGCCGGTACGCTCAGAACATTCGGCTTACTGGACAGTAAGATTTCACCTTGCGCATACATGCCCGCACGCAAAGCGCCAGTGTTGTTGACGCGCACATAGACGGTGAAACTGCGTGAGCCTGCTTGAGCGGCTGGATTGATGCGTTCAACCGTGCCAGTGAAGGCGTCAATCACGCCGGGCGTGCGCAATTGTACGGTTTGGCCGATGGCGATTTGTCCGACTTGTTCAGCGGAGATGGGTGCAGAAACCTCAAAGCTGTCCTCGTTCACGATAGAGAACAGCACTGAGCCTGTGCCGACGGTTTCGCCTGGATTGATTTTGCGTGCGGCGATGACGCCGCTGATTGGCGCATTGATGCGGGTTTCGGACAGATTGCGTTGCGCGATGACGAGGGTTTGCTGTGCGTTGGTCAAGGTGCTGCGCGCGTTTTGCAATGCAACTTCCAAACGCTGCAAAGCCATTTTGGCAATGAAGCCGGAGCGATACAGCTCTTCGTTATTTTGATAGTCTTTTTGTGCCAGTTTCAGGCTCTGTTCGGCGGAGATCACGTTGGCTCGGGCTTGATCGTATTGCGCCTGATAAGTGGTGGCGACTAGTTCGGCCAAGGTTTGCCCCTTGCTCACGCTTTGCCCTTCACGCACCGCGACGCTTTGCACCTCGCCACTGGCGCGCGCGCTGACCAAGGTCTGCTCCAAAGGATTGAGTGAGCCGGAGATCGGCAGGGTTTTGTCCAAAGATACCGCTTGCAATTGCGTGATTTCGGAGCGCTTGATCTGAACCACGGTGGTTTCAGCGGCTTTGCTGCGGCTGGTTTTGGTCAACGCTTGATAAACACGAATGCCAATAAATAGCGTCAATGCGAGGACAACTAAAACGACCAGTTGTTTGCGCCTGCTTAATGCAAAAAAACGGGCAAAAAAATTGAGGTTGGATGCCATAAAAATCAGCCGAAAAATGGGTTTAGCGGTGTAGGGTCATCATTTTGTGATGAAATAGTCACATCATGGTTGGTTACGCCAATATGAAATGTCCGCCGAATATTGCATTTTAAAGGATTTTCATGGACAAAATGCGCCTTCCGCGTCGAGTTTACAAAACTTTACAAGCGCCATTTGCCCAAAAAATAATCATGCGTGACTGACCAAACGGAAATCCCGCGTACGAAATCCCAAAGCGAATAACACGGCAAAATAACACAGCGCACTGCCGACGACGATCAGCGCCAACCAACCGGCGCGTTGGAATAACGCCGAGCCGCCAGAAATTGCCAGCCAATCAATCTGCTGACTGGCGAAATATGCCAGAACGCCCATGACCAGTACCGCCACGAAGACTTTGAGTATAAACTGCAACCACGGTTTCCAAGTGCCCAAAACCCCACGACGGCCAAGCAAAAATACCAAAATTGCGGCATTCAAACACGCGCCCAAGCCGATCGATAGCGCCAAACCGGCGTGTTGCAAATACGGCACAAACAACAGATTCATCAACTGCGTTGATACCAGCACACCAATCCCGATGAGCACTGGCGTGACGATATCCTGCTTGGCATAATACGCGCTCGCCAAAATTTTCACCGAAATCAGTCCGACCAAGCCAAACGAATACATCGACAAGGCTTGCGCGGTCTTCTGCACATCCACGGCAGTAAAGCGGCCATGCTGAAATAGCGTGCTGGTCAGTGGAATCGACAAAACCCCCAAGCCGACGGCCGCCGGCAGAGCCAACAAGAGGGTCAAGCGCAAACCCCAGTTCAGCAAGCGTTCATACTCCGCATGATCATTCGCGCTGTGCGCGCGTGTCAAACTCGGCAGCAAAATCGTCCCCAAAGCCACGCCCAGCATTCCCGTAGGGAACTCCATCAAACGATCCGCATACGAAATCCACGACACCGCGCCATTACCCAAACTCGCCGCCCAGTTCGTATTGATAATCAAACTAATCTGCGCCACTGACACCGCCAAAGTAGCGGGCAACATCAGTTTCAAAATCCGCCGCACGTTCGGATCGCGCATTGCTTCGAGAATATTGAACGAAATTTTGGGCAACATCCCAATACGCATCAAGGCCGGAATCTGCCACGCCAATTGCAATAAGCCGCCCGCAATCACGCCCGCCGTGAGCGCGTAAATCGGTGGATTAAAATGCGGTGCTAGGAAAATCGCTGCGCTGATCATCGCGATATTGAGCAAAACTGGGGTAAACGCAGGTGTTGAAAAATTTTTCCACGTATTCAAAATCCCCGACGAGAGCGCAATCAGCGACATAAAAATAATGTACGGAAACATAATCTGCGTCATGATGCGCGTGTACTCATAACGCTCAGAGCCGACCTGCATCGTCCCCGCCATGACCCACATCACCCCCGACACGCCGACAATCCCCAAAATGGTAATCAACGTCACCACCCAAAACAGCAAGGTCGCGGTGCGATCGACCAACACCTTAGTTTGCTCGTCACCGTGGGTTGCTTTGCTTTGCCCCAAGACTGGAATAAATGCCTGCGAAAACGCACCCTCGGCAAACAGCCGCCGAAGCAGATTCGGAATCCGAAATGCCACAAAAAAGGCATCTGTGGTTGCGCCTGCGCCGAAAATCGACGCCACCAGCATCTCGCGTACCAAGCCGGTGATGCGCGACAACAACGTAAATCCACTGACCGAGGCCAGAACACGTAAAAAGTTCATGTATTGATGTATTCAGAAAAAATCATTGATAGCCGATGGCGGTGTTTGGTTCGGGCATTCCTATCGGGCACAGTACGGTAGCGCGCTTGATATTAAATCGAGTAACTATTTATGCGCGTAACCCGTGATTTGAACACCATTGCACAACACAAACCGCCCGAAAGCTCAGCAAAATGACGAAAAGCATTGAGCCATCAGTAAAAAAGTGATATATTGTACAGCTATTTTCTTAATTGACCTGTGTTTTTTGTAACAAATTGCTGTGTGTCTCACGGCCAATTGCGGCGAAAAACCAATGGTACGACAGTATACGGGTCGCGTTTAAAAATTGCTTTGCGCAAAGTGATTTTTAACTCAGGAACGCATTAAGAACAGATAAAGTCACTCGGCAACGGGCGGCATATCGCAATAGAAAATCGATTTTCAATTTGAATTTAAAGGATTATTCATGGCAAACTCAGCACAAGCGCGCAAACGCGCTCGTCAGGCGGTCAAGCAAAACGCGCACAACGCGTCATTGCGTTCACAATACCGCACGGCGGTGAAAAACGTTCGTAAAGCAGTTGAAGCAGGCGATAAAGCGGCAGCTCAAGCAGCTTTCGTGAAAGCAATGCCTGTGATCGACTCGATCGCGGACAAAAAAATCGTTCATAAGAACAAAGCGGCACGTCACAAGAGCCGTTTGTCTGCCAGCATCAAAGCAATGGCAGCGGCTTAATCAGCCTCTTTCCTGCGAAGGACGAAAAGCGAAACCGACGGGTTTCGCTTTTTTTATATTCGTTTTCCTCAAAAGCAGTCTTTACAAATCTTTACTTGCGCGTAAAACAGCATTTACACCCCTTGGATAAAGTGTCACCGTCAAATACGTTCATCGGCAATCAAATATTGCCAACGTATTTGTAAGCACACACAACCTATTCTAAGGAGTTATTGATGGAAAACCCAAACACTAATAAATCGGTCATCGACCAAGCCAATGCTGTGGCGAACAACGAAACGGTTACTGACGTCGTGAATGAAGCACAAACCGTCGCTGACGAGGCGGGCAAAACTGCAGACACAGCGACAGACACAGCGACAGATAAATCGACCGGCAAAGCCACCGATGCGGCCGCGACACAAACCGAGCGCGAAAATCGCCGAAACGAGCGTCGGGATCGCGACGGACATCGTGGCGGCGGTTGCGGTAATCGCAATGACTGCGGCGCTGGTTGCCACCCACGTCGTTGCCGTGCAGGCAAATGGCTGGCAATGATCGGTCTGATGCTGGCCTCGGGCATTATCGGTGGCATGATTGGCGGTAAAATCGGTAGCCACGGCCATCATGATCGTTTCGATCGTATGCCGCATGGCGGCATGATGCAACGTGATGGCATGCGCGGTGGGCCGATGGGTCAGGGCATGGGGCCGGGTATGGGTATGGGGCAAGGTCAAGGTCAAGGTCAAGGTATGGCGCAGCCTGATCCAGCAGGGCAGCCCAATCCGCCTGCACCGGCCGCTCAAAATCCGCAGGCCAACCAGCCCGCAGCACCGACTCAAAATCGTTGATATTGGTTAATCAAACTGTCGGGTGTGCGTTGATGCGGTATCACACGGTCATCGCGCGCCCAACGACTTGTTGTATGATGTGATGTGACATACATGCAACGGATAAAAACATGAAACAGCATTTATTACTGATCGAGGATGACGAGCGTTTAGGCGCGCTGGTGTCCGAATACCTGACTGATGCGGGCTTTGATATTACCCATGTTCTGAATGCAGGTGATGGTTTGGCCTTGATACAGGCGCAGACAACCGCAGAGAAGCCGATAGACGGCATAGTTTTGGATTTGATGTTACCTGACATGGATGGCTTGACCGTGTGTCAAAAGGTGCGCGCGCAGTCCAATGTGCCGATTTTAATGCTCACGGCGCGCGGTGACGCGATGGATCGCATTGTCGGCTTGGAAATGGGCGCGGATGATTATTTGCCTAAGCCGTTTGAACCGCGCGAATTGCTGGCGCGACTGCGCGCGATTTTGCGCCGTGGTGCGGGGCAAATGGTGGCGGATGCGGGTTCTGATATCGTGCAATTTGGCAGTTTAAGCATTGATCGCGGCGCGCGCGAGGTGCGTATTCAGACGCACAGTGGCGAGCGGGTGTGCGATATCACCAGTTATCAATACGATTTGCTGCTGGTTTTGGCCGAGCGCGCAGGGCGCGTGCTGTCGCGGGACTTTTTGATTGAACATTTGAAAAATCAGGCGCTCGAAGCATTTGATCGCTCGATTGACGTGCACATTTCGCGTTTGCGCGCTGAGATTGAGGACGATCCGAAGCAACCCAAACGCATTGTGACGGTGCGCGGCGCGGGTTATGTGTTTGCCAAACACCAAGATTGATGAGGACGGGCATGGCGATGCGGCAAAAACTGTATGTCAAAATTTATCTGGCGGTGCTGGCGAGCATCGTCATTTTTGCATTGGCCACCGCGCTGTTGTGGCGCACCCTCGATGACCGCGAAGAACGCTCCGGCGGGCGCTTCGATGCCATGATGCAATTGGTGCAAAACGCCTTGCCGGATGCGTCGTTGTCGCCCGAGCAGCAACAAATGGCTTTGGATAAACTCAATCGTAACCTGCGGCTCAACATCGTTTTGGTCGATCCGTCGGGGGCAATACTGGCACAAGTCGGCGATCAAATGTATGTGCAGGATGGGCGCGGGCATAAAGACATTCCGCCGACGATGGAGCTGCGTTTGCCCGATCATCGTGTGGCCTATGTCCGCCCACCACGGATGCTGGGCGGAGGAGGGCGTCCGCCCAAACACGACGGCGATTGGCCGATGGGCGTGGCGTTTATTTCCGGTTTGGGTATTTTGCTCGGTGCGGTGGCGTTGACCGCTTTACCACTGACGCGGCGTTTGACGCGCCGCTTGGAGGCGCTCAATACGGGCGTTGAACGCTGGGGACAGGGCGATTTGTCGGTGCGCGTTCCGGTGCAAGGTAAGGATGAAGTGGCTAAATTGGCGGGAAGTTTCAACAGCGCCGCCGAAAAAATTGAGGAGCTGGTGCAGACCAACAAATTGCTGTTGGCCAATGCCTCGCACGAATTGCGCACGCCGCTCACGCGTATTCGCATGAACGTGGAAATGTTCAAAACCCACGGCGACACGCGGCAAACGCAACGCAAGGCCGAGATTGAGCGTGACATCAACGAACTGGATGAGATGATCGAAGGTATTTTGCTCTCCAGCCGTTTGGACGCCTACGCGCAGAACACGCAGGAAATGCCGCTCGAACCGGTGGATGTGTTGGCTTTGGTCGCGGAGGAGAGCGCGCATTACGCCGGTGCGCAGGTGACGGGCGAATCCGTGACGATCAACGCCAACCCGAAATTATTGCAACGTTTGGTGCGCAATGTGGTGGAAAACGCCTTGAAATACGGTGCAGCGCCGATTGAGGTGTCGGTCGTTAAAACCCTGCCTAAAATCGCAACCGCAACGGCGCAGGGCGTGGACATCCATTTTAAAGACCACGGCGCAGGTGTGAATCTGGATGATCCGAATCAATTGTTCGAGCCATTCGTGCGCGCACATCCGTCACAAAAAGGCGCAGGTTTGGGCTTGGCGTTGGTGAAAAAAATCGCCGAGCGCCACGGCGGTAGCGTTGAAATCGTGTCGAGAAAAGGCGAAGGCCTGCATTTGGTGGTGCATTTATAAACCATGCGGTTTCGCTATTTCATCAACAAAAATGCCGCTAATTTTTATAGCGGCATTTTTGCATCGACTTCATCCAACGAATCCGACTGAATCGCATCAAACCTCAGTGCGACATTTTCATTGGCTCGCCCAAGGCTTTGACCGGCGCTTGCAGATCCAGAAACTCGGATTTACCTGCTTTGTTTTGAATCTCCAATTTGAGCGCCACGGTGTCGCCTTCTTTGAGCGGCGCTTTCAGGCTCATGAACATGATATGCAGGCTACCGGGTTTCAATTCGACCTTGGTGTTGGTGGGCAATGGGATGTTTGGTACCTGCGCCATCACCATTTTTTCGCCTTCCATTTTCATGGTGTGCAACTCAACTTTTTCCGAAACGGGTGAGCTTGCGCCGACCAGTACGGCATCTTGATCCGCGGTCAGGTTGACAAATGCGCCCCCCATGTTTTGTCCCGTGACAGTTGCGCGCGCCCAAGCGCCTTGCACTTCAATTTTGAGGTCGCCTACCGCGCGAACTTCACTGGGCATGTCGTTCATAGCGGCTGGTGCGGCGTTGTGGCTGTCGCTTTGCGCTGGCGGCGGCATGTGGCCGTCGTGGGGTTTTTTGTCGCAGGCGCTTAAGCCAAACATAGCGATGGCGCTGATGACACTGAGTGTCATAAGTGATTTTTTCATGGTATTTTCCTTTATTACAATGCTGACAATGGATTAATGGTGCATGATCGAATGAGCCAAGGATTTCACCGGCGCTTGAATGGTCAGGGTTTCAACATAACCGGAGGATGACTTGATTTTCAAAGTGATGGGGACAGTTTGCCCCTCGGTGAGTGGCTGTTTCAAACCCATGAACATCAGGTGGTAGTTGCCGGTCAGTGCGACGGCTTGATTGGCGGGTAAATCAATGGTGCGCACCGGTGTCATCAGCATTTTCTCGCCTTGCATAGTCATGGTGTGTAACTCAACTCGATCCGAAATCGGCGAGGTCGCGCCGATCAACTGTGCGTCGCGATCAGAGGTCAGCGTGACATACGCGCCGCCCATGTTTTGCCCCGGTACGGTGGCGCGTGCCCATGCGTCGGTAGCGGTGGTTTTGGCCAATACACTGGCGCTCAGTGTCAGGCCGATACACAGGCCGATCATATTTTTCAATGGTAAATGCTTCATGAGGTCCTCAATAAACGTTTGTAAATGCAAAATACGCACCTGCGATGGCAGGTGGGTAGAGCGATGTTTTAACAATTGGGGAACATCAAACAGGAGGCGCGCGCGGACTGGCCCAACGCCACTGCGGTGTGGCGACATCCACAGTACTCAGTTCACGCGCTACATGATGCTGGGTTGGTACGAACGACAGCGCGGATGCGTGCGCGGGTGGCGCAACATTGGGCAGATGAATCAGGCAACTAAGGCATTGCTGACTGGCTTTGAGCTTTAAATCGGTAAAGTCGTGGCTTGCCTGATTGTCCGTCTCATCCAACCAGACTGTCATCATGCCCTGCGCGGTACATAGGGTTACGGCGCGCGCCTGTTGCATACCCATCAAGCCATGCGCCGGTGTGCTGAGCATGGTCAGTGCCGCCAGCACGCTCAGGTAAAAACCGAGCGCCTTACGAAACACGATAGCAGGGCGATAAAATAGGCACAATGGCCAGACAGGACGCATAAGGCAAGCAAATGAATGGATTAGCGTAACCATAGCAGAATTCAGCAGATGAATAAAGCGCGGGCGTACAAATTACACATTTAGGTCATTATTTTTGGAAAAAAACCGTGCTACAATCAAATCGCGATTATGGGCGCAAGTCGTCGCGATGCGGATGAAACACGAAGCGTATCTTTTGACAGATTATTTTCTAAGGAGATCAATATGGCCGGTCGTTTTGAATTAAAGCAAGCCAAAGACAGTCAATATATGTTCAACCTCAAAGCAGGTAATGGACAAATTATTTTGACCAGTGAATTGTATAAAACCAAAGTAGCCGCAGAAAATGGCATCGAATCGGTGCGTAAAAATGCACCCGACGACGGTCGCTACGAGCGCACCGAAAACAAAAACGGCGAACCGTATTTCAAACTCAAAGCCGCCAATGGCCAAGAGATTGGCCGTAGCGAGTACTACAGCAGTAAAGCGGCGATGGAAAACGGCATTGAGTCCGTGAAGAAAAACGCGCCGGATGCGGAAGTGGTGGAAAAGCAGGTTTAAATCACAACTGGCTCAATAAAAAAGCACATCGATTGATGTGCTTTTTTACTGTATGCCGAGATTAGACCGTCTGCGCGCCGACGTTGAAATAACGCGACTCAGGATGTGAGAAATAAAAACCACTCACGGACGAAGCGGGCCACATCGCCAGACTCTCGGTCAAACTCATCCCAATGGCGTTCGCATCCAGCACACGGAATAGATCGGTTTTGATCTCGTGCGCTGGACACGCAGGGTAGCCGGGCGCAGGGCGAATGCCTTGGTATTGCTCCTTGATGAGCTCTTGATTGGACAATGCTTCATCCGGCGCATAGCCCCAATCCTGCTGGCGAATTTTTTCATGCAAATATTCAGCGAATGCTTCCACCAGTCGATCGGCCAAGGCTTTGAACATAATACTGCTGTAATCATCGTGCGCCGCTTCAAACGCCTCAATCCGCGCATCCATCTCCAAGCCTGCGGTGACGGCAAACATACCGACGTAATCCGCTTTGCCCGCGTCGCTCGGTGCGACGAAATCAGCCAGCGACAGATTCGGGCGTTTGACGCCGTCCACCACCTGTTTTTCACCGCGTTGGCGTCCCGAATTCCAGCGCAGTAATTCTTGCGTTTTCGCTTCGTCCGCGTACAACACGATGTCGTCATCATCCACGGTTTGCGCAGGATACAGGCCGTACACGCCTTTGGCGGTCAGCCATTTTTCTGCGACGATTTTTTGCAACATGGTTTGTGCGTCGGCAAAAACCTGACGCGCCTGCTGGCCGACCACTTCATCATCAAGAATCTTTGGATACGAGCCGATCAAATCCCACACTTGGAAGAATGGCGACCAGTCAATGTACGGTACGAGCGTCGCCAAATCCATGTTTTCGATGACTTGCCGTCCCAATTGTTTAGGCGCAGGCGGCGTGTAGTTCGCCCAGTCCAATTGCAGTTTATTGGCGCGCGCCTCCTCAATGCTGATGAGTGTTTGCCCTTTTTTATTGGCGTGGCGTTCGCGAATGCGTTGGTATTCAGCGTTGTGCTCGGCGAGGAATTTTTCTCGATTCGACAGTAGTTGTTGCAGAACCGTCACGGTGCGCGAGGCGTCGGGAACCCAGACGACGGGGCCGCTGTAATTCGGCGCGATTTTCACCGCCGTGTGTACGCGCGAAGTCGTCGCGCCGCCGATGAACAGCGGGGTTTGGCGTTCTTTGAAATATGGGTCACGCTCCATTTCAGAAGCGACGTAGGCCATTTCCTCCAACGATGGCGTAATCAAGCCGGACAGACCGATCAGGTCGGCATCGACTTCCTTGGCCTTGGCGAGAATTTGCGCGCACGGGATCATCACGCCCATGTTTTCCACGTCAAAGTTGTTGCACTGCAAGACCACGGTGACGATGTTTTTTCCGATGTCGTGTACGTCACCTTTGACCGTGGCGATCACCACTTTGGCTTGCGAGCGCGAGGCTGTCGCGTCACCGCGCGCGATGGCTTCGGCTTTTTCTTGTTCGATGAAAGGGATCAAATGCGCCACGGCCTGCTTCATCACGCGGGCGGATTTCACCACTTGCGGCAGGAACATTTTCCCTTCGCCGAACAAGTCGCCAACGACGTTCATGCCCGCCATCAACGGGCCTTCGATCACCTCAATCGGTTTGTCGGCGGCGAGGCGGCATTCTTCGGTGTCTTCGTCGATAAATTGCGTGATGCCATGCACCAGCGAGTGGGTCAGGCGCTCCTGTACGGGCAGTTCGCGCCATGCCAGATTGACCTCGGTTTTTTTGCCGTCGCCTTTGAATTGCTCGGCGATTTCGAGTAAACGCTCGGTTGCATCGCCTTGCTCTTTTCTGCGGTTGAGCACCACGTCCTCGACGCGCTCTTTCAGTTCAGGATTCAGGTCGGCGTATACGCCCAGTTGTCCCGCGTTGACAATCCCCATGTCCATGCCCGCCGCAATCGCGTGGTAGAGAAACACGGTGTGAATCGCTTCGCGCACCGGCTCGTTGCCACGGAAGGAGAACGAAACGTTGGACACGCCGCCGCTGATCATGGCGAATGGTAGGTTTTCCTTAATCCAGCGGGTCGCGTTGATAAAGTCCACCGCGTAGTTGTCGTGCTCAGGAATCCCCGTGGCAATTGCAAAAATATTCGGGTCAAAGATGATGTCGGTTGCTGGAAAGCCCACTTGCTGGGTCAAAATATCGTAGGAACGTTTGCAAATCTCGATTTTTCGCTCGAAGGTGTCGGCCTGACCTTGCTCGTCAAACGCCATCACAATCGCCGCCGCGCCGTAGCGCATGATTTTGCGCGCGTGCTCGATGAACTGCGCTTCGCCTTCCTTGAGCGAAATCGAGTTGACCACGGGCTTGCCCTGCACGCATTGCAAACCGGCTTCGATGACTTCCCATTTGGACGAATCGAGCATGATCGGCACGCGCGAGATGTCTGGCTCGGACGCGATTAGGTTCAAAAAGCGCACCATCGCGGCTTTGGAGTCTAGCATCGCTTCGTCCATATTGATGTCAATGATCTGTGCACCGTTCTCGACCTGCTGACGCGCGACGGACAGCGCTTCGTCGAATTGATTGTTCAAAATCATGCGCGCGAAGGCACGCGAGCCGGTGACGTTGGTACGCTCGCCGACGTTGACGAATAAGGATTGATCGTCGATGATGAAAGGTTCGAGGCCGGAAAGACGGAGGTTGCGTTTGAGGGTGGTCATGTAAATCTATTCAAAAATAAATGGGTACTCTTCTTTACAATAATCTACTAAATAATTATAAAGTTTGTAGTCTTGCTCACCGTGTGTATGGTTTGAGATAGCCAAGTAAAAGTTAGCTTGCTCTTTTTTAGAGAAAATTAGCCATTCACCAGTTATGCGCTTGTTTCTTGCTCTGCGTTCATAAGCTCCTACGGTCAACTCATGAGCTAATTGCATTTGCCATGAAAGTTGTCCATTACTTTCACGAACCTTTTTCGCAACTAACTGACATATAGCTTGAAATCGTTTGCTATTTGGGATGCCTGAGCCTGTTTCGTTGTTAAGGTTTTGTAACATAAAAATAGCATCAAAAAAATGAGCTTTCCAGAGTCCTTTTAATGGAGGGTGTTTAAATTGTTCAGGGTTCTTTATCATTGATGATGGTGGATATCTACCCTCTAGTCGCTGAATAATATCTGTTACTGAAAAGGTGGAAAAAATCCGATATTTTCGAGCCGATGCTAGTTGTGCGCTAAGTAAATAACTGACGCGAGCTATATCAATTCCATTTAATCCAATATCATTTTGTCTGAATTCTTGAATTTCATCATCCGTGATTTGATATATAGAAAGAATCTCATCCGTATTCGCCATAATCATCGACTATTGTAGATAATTGATAAAATTCGCCCGCAGTTTGCTCAGCTTGTTTGGAATCACCATTTGGCAGTAGCCATTGTCGGGATTGCGTTCGAAATATTCTTGGTGGTATTCCTCGGCGCGAGTGTATTGCGCGGGGTTGTATGGTTCGATTTGCGTGGTGACGGGCTGCTCGATGGCTTGCTCAACCCAGTTTTTCATGGATTGCGCGCTTAGGCTCTGCGCCGCGTGGTGGGTGAAAATCGCACTGCGGTATTGCGTACCGATGTCGTTGCCTTGGCGGTTGAGCGTGGTTGGGTCGTGCAGCACGAAGAATATTTTGAGCAGGGTTTCGTAGCTGATGAGGTTCGGGTCAAACAGGATGTGGACTACTTCAGCCAAGCCGGTGTTGCCCGTGCAGACCGCTTCGTAATTGGCGTTGGCATACTCGGCACCCGCGTAGCCGCATTCGACATCGAGCACGCCTTTGAGTTCGGCAAAGGCAGGTTCGAGGCACCAAAAGCATCCTCCGGCGAGTGTGGCCAGTTCGAGTCCTTCGGGGGCGGTTTGTGCAATCGGTGTGGTACGCGACATGATGTGGTTTTTCTGTTGAACTTTTTTTGTATCGATGGGGCAAAAAAGTGTGGATTAAATTTTCCTCGTATTTTACGTGAATTATGGATATTTGTATTGTTTTACTCTGGGTGGGGCGGTGTTTTCATTAGGATTTTTGGTTTTTAGCAAAATAGTAAAAAGTGTGTACATTCGGATGGGAAAATGTGGGGCGTTTGCGCGGGGCGCAAATTGGACAAACGGTGCGATTAGGTTTAATATTTCAGTGTTTACTGAAAATTCAATGTTTATTTGTTCACACCATAAGGAGTCGCCGTAATGAGCTTTACTTTCAATCCTCCCGCATACATTCAAAACCAAAAACTGCTCGACTGGGTCAAAAGCATGGCCGATTTGATGCAGCCAGATGCTATTCACTGGTGTGACGGTTCGCAAGAAGAGTTCGATACCTTGTGTGAACAATTGGTTCAGGCGGGTACATTCAAACGCCTCAACCCTGAAAAACGCCCGAATTCTTATCTCGCATGGAGTGATCCATCCGACGTGGCGCGTGTGGAAGACCGCACTTATATTTGTTCAAAAAATAAAATTGACGCAGGTCCAACCAACAACTGGATGGAACCAGAAGAAATGCGTGCGACGCTCAAACCATTGTTCACCGGCTGTATGCGCGGTCGTACGATGTATGTGATTCCATTCTCAATGGGTCCTTTGGGTTCTGATATCGCGCACATTGGCGTGGAAGTATCTGACAGCGCGTATGTCGCGGTCAATATGAAACACATGACCCGCATGGGTAAAGCGGTATATGACGTATTGGGCGCGGATGGCGAATTCGTACCATGCGTACACACCGTGGGCGCACCGTTGCAAGCCGGTGAAAAAGACAAAACCACTTGGCCGTGCAATCCAGAGGTCAAATACATCGTTCACTACCCTGAAACCCGCGAAATCTGGTCGTATGGCTCAGGCTACGGCGGCAACGCGCTGCTCGGTAAAAAATGTTTCGCATTGCGCATCGCATCCAACATGGGTCGTGACCAAGGTTGGCTCGCAGAACACATGCTGATTCTCGGCGTGACCGATCCGAATGGCGTGAAAAAGCACGTCGCGGCGGCATTCCCATCTGCGTGCGGTAAAACCAACTTCTCTATGTTGATTCCACCAGAAACCGCTTATGCCGGCTGGAAAGTAACTACTGTGGGCGACGACATCGCTTGGCTCAAACCGGGTAAAGACGGTCGTTTGTACGCGATCAACCCAGAGTTTGGCTACTTCGGCGTGGCGCCAGGTACCAACAATAAATCCAACAAAAACTGTATGGATTCATTGTTCAAAGACGTGATTTTCACCAACGTCGCATTGACCGATGACGGCGATGTGTGGTGGGAAGGCATGGATGGCGAAGCACCAGCGCACGCGATTGACTGGAAAGGTAACGATTGGACACCTGAAATCGGTAAAACCGGCGTGAAAGCCGCGCATCCGAATTCACGTTTCACCGTACCTGCGGCGAACAATCCAGCCTTGGATCCAGAGTATGACAATCCGGCAGGCGTGGCGATTGACGCATTCCTGTTCGGCGGCCGTCGCTCGAATACCATTCCATTGGTGACCGAAGCGCGTAACTGGAAAGAAGGCGTGTACATGGCCGCAACCATGGGTTCTGAAACCACAGCGGCGGCATTCGGTGCGCAAGGCGTGGTGCGTCGTGACCCATTCGCGATGCTGCCATTCTGCGGCTACAATATGTCTGACTACTTCGGTCATTGGTTGCACATGGGTGAAAAACTCAAAGCACAGGGCGCAAAATTGCCGAAAATCTACTATGTGAACTGGTTCCGTAAAAATGACCAAGGTAAATTCTCATGGCCGGGCTTCGGCGACAATATGCGCGTGTTGCAATGGATTTTGGAACGCGCCGAAGGCAAAACCGCACACGAAACCGAACACTTCTTTGGTATTTCTCCGAGCTACGAAGATTTGAACTGGACGGGTTTGAACTTCAGCAAAGAGCAATATGCGGATGTGATGAGCATGGGCAAAGCCGAATGGCAAGCGGAAATGAAACTGCACGCTGAAGAATTCGACAAGCTCAAAGAACGCATGCCTGCTGAATTGGAAGCGTACCGCGCACAGTTGGAAAAAGCAGTGGATGCGCTGTAATCCTCATCATTGTTGATCGTACATAACGATGAATCCCCGACGCTTGACGTCGGGGATTTTTTATGGCGCGAAGCATGTGGGCTTGCACGGCAGATGCAGGGAAAAGGGCACACACGCAGCGTTTTGGGCGTATTTGCTCAATAAGTGGTATTATTAATAACTAATTAATTTTAAATATAAAAATAATCAATTTACAATTTTAGTTATTGAGTGAAATTAAAACATCATTAAAAATCAAATAGTTATAAATTTTCATTCATTTCGTGATTGATTAATTGGTATTGTCTTGCGCGTGATATGCGCTCACAATGAGACTCATGCTCATGCACCGCAAGACAGTCTTTATGTCAGGGAGGGTTTTTATGCAACGAAATTACGATGAATTGCGCGTCGATCACACATCTGACGTGCCGCTGTCGGTGCAATTGACTCTGAATTTGAGTCGAGCGATACGCGCTGGCTGGTGGCAGGCTGACGAGGCATTGCCGTCCGAGCGGATGTTGTCTAATTGGCTCAAACTCTCGCGCGTTACGACGCGTCGCGCGTACGATTGGCTGGTGCAAGAGGGCTTGATCTATCGCCGCCGTGGCGCTGGCTCGTTTGTGAAACAGATGTACGACTATCCGCTGGGGCATTTGCAGGGTTTTACCGAGCTGTTTCGCGCTCGTGGTCTAAATCCGCGCTCCAAATGGTTGAGTAAAAAACTGGATCACCCAACGACCGAAGAGGCTTTGGCGTTGAATATCGGTATGGATGATTGGGTGATGCGTTTTCGGCGTCAACGCTTGGTTGAGCGCAAGGCGATTGCCTATGAGGTCACCACACTGCCCGCGTGGGCGGTGAGCGATACCGCGCGGGTGGCGGATTCAATTTATACGTTTTTGGATCAATCGGGTCACGCAGTGATGCGCGCGCATCAGCACATCATGGCGATGAATGCGACCGCGCAGATAGCGAAATACTGCGGTATTCCGACTGGTCAGGCGATGTTGCAGGTCACGCGCATTGGCTATACCGAGTCGGGGCAGGTGTTGGAGTATACGGTGACTTATTGTCGCAATGATTATTATGACTTCACGTTGGATTTGCACCGCAAGCCGCAGGGACATTCGCTGTCCTCTAAGTTGGACGTGTCCAAGCAATTGATTCGGGACATACAGGGTGCGTCGAGTGAAACATGAATAAGGAGTGGATGATGAAAACATTGTCGGGTGATGTGTTAACGCCTCAGGGCTGGGTTCGTGGAGCGTTACAAATTGAGAACGGGCGCATCATGGATGTGAGCGGTCACTCTGTTTCGGAAGCAGACGTTTTGGCTGGTGAGCGCGCGAAATTTATCCCGGGGTTCATTGATTTGCATGTGCATGGCACGATGGGCGTGGACTTGATGTCCGAGGACGAGAGTTTGGCGTATATTGCGCGCCATCAAATTCGCTATGGCACGACGGCGTTTCTGGCCACGACCATGACCGATACGCTGGATAAGGTCAAAAGTGTTTTGGGTAGTATTCGTTATTATCTGGAGCAACCCAAGCAGGATGATCACGCTGAGGTGCTGGGCGTGCATTTGGAGGGGCCGTATATCAGTGAAAATCGCCTTGGCGCGCAGCCGCCACAGACGCGCGAAGCGGTGCTCGATGAGATTTTGGCCTTGCACGCCATTGCGCCGCTCAAGGTAATCACGCTCTCGCCGGAAACCATGTCGGATAAAACGGTGATCACGCGCTTGAGTGAATTGGGCATTCGCGTACAAATCGGTCACTCCTCGGGGACGTATGAGGACGGCGTGGAGGCATTGGCACACGGCGCGAGTGGTTTTACCCATTTGTTCAATGGCATGACCGGCCTGCACCACCGTGAGCCGGGAATTGTGGGCGCTGCGCTGGCGCATGGGCAGTACGCCGAGCTGATTCCCGATCTATTACATGTGCATCCGGGCGCGATGCGTGTGGCCTTGCGCAGTATCCCGCATCTGTATTGCGTTACCGACGCGACGGCGGCGACTGGTATGCCGGATGGTGATTACATGCTCGGCTCGCAGCCGGTGCGTAAATGTCTGGGCGGTGTGCGTGTGGCGAATGGTTCTTTGGCGGGTAGCACCTTGACCATGATTGAGGCGCTGCGTAATTTACATTCGATTGGTTTGAGTTTGGCCGATGCGTCCAGTCGTTTATCCGCTGTACCGGCGGCGTATTTGGGCATATCGGATCGTGGGATTTTGGCGACGGGTGCGATTGCCGATGTGGTTGAATTGGCGCCCGATTTGAGTTTGCGCGCCACTTATGTGCGAGGAGTACGCTATGAGTAAGATGATGAACCCTGAATCCAGTTGGATGGCAAAAGAGGCGTTGCAAGCGGGCGAGGTGCTGCGCGCGCAACTGGCACATTCACAGGATGCAATGCGCGAGTGGGTGGTGCAACTGCGCGCTACACCGCCCAATGCTTTCATCACCGTGGCGCGTGGTAGCTCCGACCATGCGGCGGGTTTTTGGTCGTATTTGCTGATGCAGCGTTTGGGGATTTTGACCGTGTCCTTGCCTTTGTCTTTGGTGACCTTGCACCGCTCGCCGTTGCGTGTGCCGAATACGGTGGCGGTTGGTTTGTCGCAATCCGGCGCAAGCCCCGATTTGGTTGAAACCTTGCGCTATTTGCAGCAAGCTGGCGCATACGCTGTGGCCTGTGTCAATCAGGTCGATAGCCCGATGGCCGAATGCGCTGATCGCGTGTTGCCCGTATTGGCTGGTCAAGAGCACAGCGTCGCCGCGACCAAAAGTTGTCTGGGTATGATGACTTTGGCCGCGCAATTGGTCGCGCTGTGGACCGAGGATCAGGCCTTGCTGGACGGTTTACACGATGTGGCAGACGTGATGTCGGATGCGGCGGATTCTGCCGAATACGATGGCTACGCGCAGGCATTGGCGATTTTGGCCGAACAACAGCGCGTGCTGATTATCGGGCGTGGTTTGCTGTACAGCGTGGCGTCCGAGTCTGCACTCAAGATGAAGGAAACCTGCGCGATACAGTCCGAGCCGTTCAGCGTGGCCGAGGTGCGTCACGGGCCGATGCGGTTGATCGAGGATGATTATCCGCTGGTGGTGTTCATCACGCCGGGGCAGGAGCAGGCGCAGTTGGTGCAGTTTTGCCTCGAAATGCGTCAGCGCGGCGCGCAATTGGTGGTGTTTTCCGTGCTCGATGCGGCGACCGTGAAGGCTTTGCGTGAGGCGGGCTGTGTGGTGATTAACACGCCATTGGATGCGTGTCGATTTCCGCCGTCGGTTTGCTCGGTGATTGCGCCGCTGGTGGTGTTGCAACGCTTTTATTTGTTTGTCGCGCGGCTGGCGCAGGCGCGCGGTTTAGACCCTGACCGACCTTTATTTTTGAACAAGGTCACGCAGACGCGTTGAGTGTGTTTTGTCCAATGAAAAAGCCCCGAGCCATCACACTCGGGGTTTTTGGCTTCATGATTGCGCCTATTGATTTACGCATACTCACGCATGTTCCCTCAGAATATCGCGCACCGCTTTGGAGCTACCTTGCGCCAGCACGCGCTGCGCCAAATCCTGCAATTCGGCCAAGCGGTATTGGCGCAAAGCCTGCTTGACCACAGCGATTTGCGGCGGACTCATGGAGAGTTCGCGCACGCCCAAACCGACCAAGACTTTGGCGGCGGCAACCTCGCCCGCAGCACCGCCGCAGACGCCGACCCATTTGCCGTGAGCGAGCGCGGCTTTGACCGTCAGATCGATCAATTGCAGTACCGCCGGATGCATGGCGTCGGTCTGGTTCGCCAGCAGCGGATGCATGCGATCCATCGCCAAAGTGTATTGGGTCAAATCGTTGGTGCCGATGCTGAAAAAGTCCACATGCTTGGCCAAATGCGGGGCGATCAATGCGGCGGATGGCACTTCAATCATCACACCGACGGGGAATTCGGGCGCACCGATTTGCTGGCGCACTTCGTCCAATAACTCTTTCGCGCGCGTCCAGTCCGACAGCTTGCCAATCATCGGGAACATGACGTGGACGTTCGCATGGTCTTTGGCTACGCGGCAAATCGCGCGCAATTGCGGCATGAACAAGTCGGGGCGCTCAAAACACAGGCGAATGCCGCGAATACCGAGAAAGGCGTTATCTTCATGCGCCAGTCCCAAATACGGCACTTCTTTATCGCCGCCGATGTCCAGCGTGCGAATGATCAACGGCCGCTCGCCCATCGCCTGCGCCATTGCGCGGTAGGCGGCCTCTTGATCCTCCTCGTTCGGAATGCTGTCGCGCTCCAGATACAGAAACTCGGTGCGCATCAAGCCCACGCCTTGCGCGCCCGCATCAATTGCGGCGGCTGCGGCCTCGGCAGAATTAATGTTCGCGCCAATCTGAATCGCCACGCCGTCGGCGGTTTGCCCTGCTTCCATGCGGCGGGTGAGCGCCACATCCAATTGCTGTTGCAATGCTGCTTGCGCCGCGCGTGCGCTGGCGATCTGCGCTTCTGTCGGCTCGATGTAAACGCGCCCGCTGACGCCATCCATGATGATGGTCGTGTCCTCGGGTAGCTCGCGAATCGCTTGGCCAATCGCCACCACCGCCGGTAGTCCCATGCCGCGCGCGATGATCGCGCTGTGACTGGTTGGCCCGCCCATAGCGGTGATGAAGCCCAGCACCTGATCGGGTTTCAGTCGCGAGGTGTCGCTCGGGGTCAAATCCTCGGCGCAGATGATCGCCGGTGTGTCGTAGTGTTGTTGCTTTTGCTCAATGCCCAGCAAAATGCTGATCACGCGGTTGCGAATGTCGCGGATGTCAGCGGCACGCGCGGCGATGTTGACATCGCTGACGTTGGATAGTTCAACGATGCGCGCGTCGGTCACATGTTTGTACGCGCGCGCGGCATTCTCCCCCTCGGCGATGCGTGCGAAGGTGTCGCTGACCATATCTTTGTCGTCCAACAACGCCAAATGCGCTTCAAAAATCGCAGCTTGATTGACCGAAGTGTGCGCGCCAGCAGCGTTCATTAAGGACAATATCGCGCGTTGCGCCTCGGCCAACGCCTGACTGAATGCTGCGATTTCCTCCGTCGGTGAGGCTGATTCGTCGGGAATATCGAAATGCTGCTGATGGTGGTGGCGAATGGTGCCGATGACCAAGCCATCGGAGGCGCCGACGCCTTGCAGCATCCGTATCTCGCCTTGCGGCGCCCACAGCATGGCATTTTGTGGCTTTGGCTCGTTCGGTTGGCTGTCCAAATCGTCGCCCAGCCCCATCTCAATGGCATGAGCCACGCTGTGTAACACTGTTTCGTCGTCGCTGAGGACTGTGATGAGTGCACCATGCGATAAACCTAAACCCAGTAATTCAAACATTTTGCGGCAGTCGGCGCGCTGGCCGGACTCGCTTTCGATGAACACGCGGGCATTGAGTTTTTTCACCATTTTGGATAATTGGGTGGCTGGGCGTGCGTGTAAACCCAGCGGATTCGGCAGTTTCAAGCGCTGATGAAACAGATGATTCGTGTGATCGGTCGAGGCGGTGTTTGACATTTATTTCTCCTATGTGACCGGTGTGGCTGGAGTGCAAATCCAACGGAGGTCGTGCAATTCGTTGGGTTTTTGTCACCACTGATGCACAGCAGTTGCACCGTAAGTGAGTTAGTCTTAAACTGAATAGTTATCTAACAATCATGATAAATGTTAAATTTTGTTGATAAATTGCAAACAAGAGATGATTAATTGTTATTTTATCTCATAGTTTGCTTGAAAATCTATCGTTATAGAATCTTGTTTTATCAATATCTTTTTCGATTGGTGGTGGTTTTTAGGTAATTTTGTGCAGCAGGGCGGTATTTTACTAATGTTATTTGCATCAAATATATGTTGTTTTTGTGTTAAATAATGATTTTTTATTGACACAAAATAACATTTATTTTAAAGTAATAACATGGTTTGCCGCTATGAAAAATAATTCATTAGAAAGGCTTTCAAGTGAAAACCAACCGTATTCAACGCCAAACAGCTATTTTGGATCGTCTGCGCCAAGAAAAAAGTGTGTCTGTTCAGGGTTTGGCACAGGAATTTAAAGTGTCTGTGATGACCATTCATCGCGATTTGCGTCAGCTTGATGATGACGGCTATGTGAGCAAACAGCATGGCGGCGCGATGATCGCCAATCGTTTTGCCTTTTCACACACCAATCCCGATCGCTCTAATCTGAATATGGCAGCCAAAAAAGCCATCGGTGCGTTTGCTGCCAAACATCTGGTCAATCCGGACAATGATTCATTGATTATTGACTCCGGTTCTACCACGCTGGCCTTTGTGCAGGAATTGCCCGATGTGCCGATTAATGTGATGCTCAGTTCTTTGCCTGCTTTATTGGCACTGTCCGAGCGCCAACATCTGCGCGTACATGCGCTGGGTGGCAAATTGGAGCACGACTTGATGGCCTTCGAGGGCACGATTGCCCACGATATTTTGAAGTCCTGCCATTTTTCCAAAGCCTTTATCGGTACCAACGGCATTGATATTCGAGCCGGATTCACCACGGCCAATACCGCCAATGCGCAATTAACCCGCCTGATGGCCGAGCAAGCCAAAGAGGTGTATGTCTTGGCCGATTTTTCTAAATTCCATCAACGTGCGTTTGCTTCGATCATGCATTTTGACCGCATCACTGGGATCGTCACCGATCAACGTGTGCCCGATGAATTCCGTCAATTGTTTGATCGACATCGCATCCAGCTATTCGAGGTCGATCACTACCATGAGAACTAACGTCATTGCACAACGTATTCGAGAACATAAACACACCGGTCACGGTGGCATCACTTCAGTGTGTAGCGCACATCCAGATGTGATTGTGGCGGCAGCAAAATTGGCTCAAACCTTTGATGATATTTTGCTGATTGAATCAACCTCTAATCAGGTGGACCAATTCGGTGGCTACACCGGCATGACGCCCAAAGGTTTTATTGCGTATGTCTCGAAGTTGTTGCATGACTATGGTTTGAACGCCGAGCGTTTGGTGTTGGGAGGTGACCATTTGGGTCCAAACGCTTGGCAACATTTACCTGCCGAAGAGGCGATGAACCACGCCGATGAATTGATTCGACACTATGTTGCGGCAGGGTATCAAAAGATTCATTTGGATTGCAGTATGTCGTGCGCCGACGATCCAAAGGTTTTGAGCGATCATGTGGTCGCAGAGCGCGCGGCGCGCCTGTGTGCGATTGCCGAGCAAACGGCGCAAACATGCGGATTGGCGCACGAGATTGTCTATGTCATCGGCACAGAAGTGCCCGTTCCCGGCGGGGCGCAAGAGGATTTGAATGTGCTCACGCCGACCTCACCCAGTGCGGCACGCACCACCTACGATATCCATCAAAAAATATTTTCAGAACATGGTTTGAGCGCTGTTTGGCCGCGCGTCGTCGGGCTGGTCGTGCAACCGGGGGTGGAGTTTGACCACCACAATGTGATTGATTACGAACCGAGTCAGGCGCAGGATTTGTCCGCGTTGTCGAACGAGTTTGCCGATACCGTGTTTGAGGCGCATTCCACCGATTATCAAAAGCCACAGGCATTTACCGATTTGGTGCGCGACCATTTTGCGATTTTAAAAGTAGGGCCGGCGCTGACCTTTGCCGTGCGCGAGGCGTACTTTGCCTTGGACGATGTGGCGCACATTTTAGTGCCAAATACGCCATCGCTCAAAGCAACCTTGGAGCAGGTCATGCTGGCGCAACCGAAGTATTGGCAAAAATACTACGAAGGCAGTGCGGACGAGCAGCGTTTATCGCGCGCATACAGTTTCTCTGACCGCTGTCGCTACTATTGGCCAGAGCCGCACATGGTGGCCGCCGTCGCAACGTTAAAAGCCGCGTTGACCAACAAAACCATTCCGCTGGGTGTGCTCAAACAATTCTTCCCAATCGCTTATGAGGCGGTGCGCGAAGGCCGCTTGCAAGCCGAATTTGACGCGTTGCTGCACTTCCACATTCAGCAGGCACTGCTGCCGTATTACCGTGCCACACAGCCGATGGACGGTATGCGCAACGCACAAAGCACACAAAGCATTCAATAAACCAACGAAAAAGGTAGGTTCGAGATGTCTATTCATATCAATAGCCTCGTTTTGGATGGCGCCACGCATGTCGTGCGCGAAATCGCACAACAAGGCGACTGCTGGCGGGAAATCCAGTCATTGTTGGATGAGCAGCCACAGGATTTGTACACATTGCTGCGTCAAACCTTGGCTTTGCCCGATGCGCAGGTGACGTTTTGCGGTGCAGGTACGTCGTCCTATATCGGCGCAATTTTGGTCGATGAGATCGACAAAATCGCCTCGGCGCAGGTGCGCTTCGTGCCGACCACCGATATTGTGAGCCGGCCAGATGTGTACTTCAAGCCAAACAGCTCGGGCGTGTTGTTCTCATTCGCGCGTTCGGGCAATAGCCCAGAGAGCGTGGACACGGCGGAGAAAGTGGCGCAACTGGCGCCGAATGTGGTGCACATCAATGTGACCTGCAATCCCGAAGGCGCGATGGCGCGCACGAACCATCCACAAACGCATTGCTGCCTGATGCCGGAGCGCACGCACGATCGCAGCTTTGTCATGACCTCCAGTTTCTCCACCATGTTGTTGTTCACGCATCAATTGCTGATGCGGGCGGCGGGACAGAGCGTACCTGATTTGGCGGCAGTGGCTCAAGCCAGTGATGAACTCAATCACATACTGTGGACGCATCCGGCGATTGAAGGCGTCTGCGCGTCTGACCGATTGGTGTATTTGGGCAGCAATACCTTGTTTGGTGTGGCACGCGAGGCGGCGTTAAAAGTCTTGGAGATGACGGCGGGCAAAGTGGTGACCTTGGCGGAAAGCTCATTGGGCTTTCGTCACGGCCCCAAATCCATTGTCAATGCGAATACCACGGTGTGCCTGTTTGTCAGCGCACATCCTTACACACAGCAGTTTGACCGCGATATGTTGATCGAATTGGTGCAAGACGGCACGGCGCGGCATCTGATCGCCGTCGCGCCTCATGCGATGGTGAACGAGTTGCGCGCATTGCCGCATTCGGAGCGTTTGCACATCATTACGCTACCTGAGTCGCTGGCTCATTACCCCGACTCGGTGCTCGCACCTTTGCATGTGTTGGTGGCGCAAGTGATGGGTTTGAAGCTGGCGGTACAGCATGGCGTTGCGCCGGACAACCCAAGCCCGAGCGGCGAGGTCAACCGCGTGGTGCAGGGGGTGACGCGCTACCCCTTTGCACCTGAATCGAATTAAACAAGTCTGTTCATAAAACGTAGAGGAAAAGGAGAACATATGCCGAATATTTTACTGACCCGTATTGATAACCGCCTGATTCATGGTCAAGTGGGCATGACTTGGGTGAATTGGCTGGGCGCCAATTTGGTATTGGTCGCGGACGATGAGTTGGCGATGGACGAGGTGCAAAAAAGCTTAATGGATATGGCTTTGCCCAATGGTGTGGAGTCGCGCTACTTTACGCTGCAAAAGACCATTGACGTCATTCACAAGGCTGCTGATCGTCAAAAAATTTTCTTGGTTTGTCGCACACCTCAATCGGTTTTGCGCTTGGTTGAAGGTGGCGTGCCCATCGGCGCCGTGAACGTGGGCAATATGCATTTTGCCGAAGGCAAGCGACAAGTCGATAAAACGGTGAGCGTGGACGATGACGATGCGCGCTGTTTCCGTGCTTTGGCGGAAAAGGGTGTGGTCTGCACGGTGCAGAAAACCCCTGATGACGTCAAAAAAGACATTCTGTCTTTGCTGTGATTTTATTAACCTAAGGAGAAGGCTATGGATGCTGTAGCTAATGTCACTTTAACGCAAGCCTTACTGATTGCGTTGTTTGCCGGTATCGCCGGTATCGATTTGTTTAACGTGTTAACCCATATTCACCGACCGATCATCACCGGTCCGATTGTTGGCTTGATTCTCGGTGAGCCGCAATTGGGCTTGGTTGCTGGTGCGACATTTGAATTGATGTGGATGGGTTTGGTGCCGTTGGCTGGCGCGCAGCCGCCAAATGTGGTGCTGGGCGGGATTATCGGTACTGCCTTCGCGATCGTGACCGGACAGACGGCGGAGCAAGCGATTTTGGTCGCTGTGCCGTTCGCGATTTTCGTACAAATTTGTATCACGTTCTTGTTCACCGTGTTTTCGCCGCTGATGAGTGTGGCGGATGGTTATGCAAAAAACCTTAATTTCCGAGGCATTGCCAATCTGAACTATTTGGGTATGACGATTTTGTTCGTGTTCTACTTCGCGATTGCGTTCTCCGTGATTTATCTGGGTGCGGACGCGGCAAAAACCTTGGTTCAATTGATTCCCGCGTGGATTACCGATGGTTTGAAATTCGCTGGTGGTTTGATGCCTGCGATCGGTTTCGGTATTTTGTTGAACATTATGTTGCGCAAGCAGTATGTGGCGTACTTTGTACTGGGTTTCTTGTTAACCGCTTATTTCAAACAGCCTTTGCTGGCCGTTGCCTTGGTCGGTTTGGTGTTCGCGCTGATCGAATACTTTATTCGTGAACACATCAGTGAATCACCGGCTGTGGTCAAAGTCGCTCATGATGAAGAGGAAGGAATCTAAAATGACAAACGAACAATTAAAAACGGTCACGCCCGTGGATGCTGATAACTATCAGGATCAAAGCAAGGAAAAAGTGTTAACCAGTAAGGACCTGATGCGCATGGCATGGCGCTCACTGTTTCTGCAAGCGAGTTTTAACTATGAACGTATGCAGGCCAATGGTTGGCTCTTTAGTATCTTGCCGAGTTTGCGCAAAGTGCATAAGAACGAAGAGGATTTGAAAAAATCCATGGCCATGCACTTGGAGTTCTTCAATACCCACCCGTTTTTGGTCACCTTTATTTCCGGTCTCGTGCTGGCGATGGAGGAATCCAAAGAGCGCATTTCGACTATTCGCGCGATTAAAGTGGCGACCATGGGGCCGGGCGGCGGGATTGGCGATGCGGTTTTCTGGCTGACCTTGCTGTCCATTTGTGGTGGCGTGGGCGCATCTTTCTCGCTAACGGGTTCATGGTTGGGTCCGATCTTCTTCTTGGTCGCATTTAACTTGGTGCATTTTGGCCTGCGTTTTGGCTTGGCCTCGTATGGCTACAAGATGGGGGTTTCGGCGATTGCCAATTTGAAGGAGCAAACCAAAAAGCTCAGTCATGCCGCATCTATTGTCGGTTTAACCGTGATCGGCGGAATGACCGCCAGCTATGTCAACATGACCTCCGGTTTGGAAATGAGCCGAGTTGTACCAGGGGCGGAAAAACCTTATGTCTACTCGTTGCAAAAAGATTTGGTTGATCCGATTATGCCGGCCTTGTTGCCGCTGCTGTGGACCTTGTTGATTTTGTGGCGCATCAAAAAAGGCGACTCACCGTTGCGACTGGTTGGCTTTACCGTACTGTTCGGTTTGGCATGTACCTTGCTGCCGGTTCTGGCCAAAATGATGTTAGGTATCGACATCATTGATCCTGCGGCCTTGACTGCACGCATGGGTGGTTAATCAAAAAACTTTGCCCATATGGTTCGCGATATGGGCAATTTTTTAAGCGAGAGGAATCAAAATGATTGGAATCATCGTGTGCGGACATGGCCGTTTTGCCAGTGGTCTTGGCTCGGCGTTGGAGTTGATTGCCGGTAAGCAAACGGATTTTGTGGCGGTTGATTTTGACGGCCGTGGCGATGTCAAGGCTTTGCTGAATCAGGCGGTGGACGCTTTGGCCTGCGAGCGGATTTTATTTTTCACGGATATTTTGGGCGGCGCACCGTTTCGCAATGCCTCGTTGATCGCCCAAGAGCGCGGCCAGTGCGAGGTCATTGCCGGTGTGACGGCGCAAATGCTGATCGAAGCGTGTTTGGAGCGCGACGATTATGACGATTTGGCGGCCAGCGTGGCCGAGTTGGTCGAGAATGCTCGCATGGGTGTCACCAGCCTGAGTCTACAACTGGCGGGGAAAAAAGCCGCGACCAGCAGCAGCCACGGCGGTATTTAAACAAAAAAGTGCATGGTCGAGTAATTGAAAATCATAGAATATGAATTACTCGGCTTCCTTGTTGCGCTGTCAACTACGCTCGGTGCTGGCGTTGCGCCCCAAAATCCAGTGATTCGATCACATTGACGTGATCCAAGCTGGTGAAATTCACTTTCCAAACTTCACCGTTGGCCGCGATTTTTTCGGGGTAACGCGGTAAAGTGTGCTCCAGATTGGCGCGCAGCAGACGCATGGTCACTGCGTGCGTGACCACCAAAATATCGCCTTGCACATCCAATAAATCAGTCAAAAATGCCCGCGTGCGCTCGGCCATCATTTCATATGATTCGCCGCCGCCCGCCGGAATCCAGAGCCAACGCGCCGAACGATCGGTTTCGTAGTCAGGATCACCCTCTGCTTCAGGGTAACTCATGCCCGAAAATCGCCCCATGTTTTGCTCTATGATGCGCGGGTCAATCTCTATATCAAGGTTCAATAATTCAGAAAACGGTTGTGCGGTTTGGCTCGCGCGCAACAGTGGCGAGCTGATGATGCGGCTGGGTTGGTATTGCGCACAAAACTGCTGGGCAATCGTCAGTGCATCTTCCTGACCCTGTTCGGTCAAGGGAAAGTTTTGCTGTCCGGCCAATAGATTCAACGCATTCGCTTGGCTTTGTGCGTGACGCACGATGTATAGAGTGGGCATGGATGGTTCAATTAAGGTTAAGGGTTTTGGAGACCGATGTAAATGCTCGCACGGCCTGCGCCGAGATAGGCTTCAAAATCAGTGCGATAAGCGCGCTTGATCTCGGGGTGCTGGTCAAAATACGCCCAAATCGTTTGCCACGTTTGGATGATGTGCTCGGGTGCGTCGCTGGCGGATTTAAAAATGAGATAATCGCCGCCGGCAATGGCGACGGTCTCAACGCCCACTTCCTCAACGGTCAATGCGGCGCTGGCAACACCCACGCCAACCGTCAGCGTGTAGTCACCGTTCACATCCGATGCGTAACGATGGTATACGCCGTAGGTTGGCGAGTTTGGCGTTTGATTCACAATGTCGTTGGCAATCGCATCGGCCACAAACAGCGTCCACAGCATGGGAATCTGCGCGGTCTGCGCATTCATTTCGGCGGCATTGTTCGTGCGCGCGCTGATGCCTGCGACTAAAAAGGGTTCGAGGATAACGCGTTCGGGTGAGTTCATCGCCTTCTCCATAAAGTGAATCAAGTCATAACCGTGAATCAGCTCATACTGCTCGGGCGCGGGGTTTCTGGGGTGGCGCGCGGCGTGAAGTTTTGTACTGCCTGCGCAATTGCGGCGATGTGTTCGGGCGTGGTACCGCAACAGCCGCCAACCAAATTCACCAACCCGTCCTGCGCAAAGCCCTGCAAAATGTGCGAGGTGATGTCCGGCGTTTCATCAAAACCGGTGTCAGACATCGGATTCGGCAAGCCTGCGTTCGGGTAGCACGATACGCCACAGTCGCACAGCTTGGACAATTCGGCGATGTACGGGCGCATCAATTCACCACCGAGTGCGCAGTTCAGACCAAAAGTCAGCGGCTTGGCGTGGCGCAGGCTGTACCAAAATGCCTCCACCGTTTGCCCTGACAAAATCCGTCCCGATGCGTCGGTCACTGTACCGGAGATCAACACGGGCAAACGCTCGCCGGTGTCCTCGAACAATTGCTCAATGGCGAACAGCGCCGCTTTCGCATTCAGCGTATCAAAAATCGTTTCGACCAAAAATACATCCGCGCCGCCTTCGAGCAAACCTTTGGCCTGCTCGTAGTATGAGGCGCGCAGTTGCTCGTAATCAATATTGCGCGCGCCCGGATCATTTACGTCCGGTGAAATACTGGCGGTGCGTGGCGTCGGACCGAACGCACCGGCGACAAAGCGCGGTTTATCGGGCGTGCTGTATTTGACGCAGGCTTCTTTCGTAATTTGTGCCGCGACCACGTTCATTTCATACGCCAGTTCGGCCATGTCGTAGTCCTCCTGCGCCACACTGGTCGCGCCAAAGGTATTGGTCTCGATCAAATCCGCACCGGCGGCGAGGTATTGCTCATGGATTTCGCGAATCACATCGGGGCGCGTGAGCAGCAACAATTCATTGTTGCCCTTCACATCCACATGATGCTCGGTAAAGCGCGTGCCGCGATAGTCCGCCTCGGTGAGTTTGTAGCGTTGAATCATCGTCCCCATCGCGCCGTCCAGAATAACGATGCGTTGTTTCAGAATATCAGGGAGGTTTTGTGCGCGGGTGTAAGCTTGAGTCATGGTGATCCAAAAAATGATGGCAGAAGGTGTATTGTAACAAACTCGTCAAGCCTCGGTCAGGCAGATAAATGTTGCGCCAATGACCACTGCGCTTGCTCGGCTAAAATCGGGTTGCTGTGTGTGGTAAATGCGCGCAACGCGGCAATGATGTCGTCGCTGTTCGGCGCATGGCTCGGTACATTACCCAAAGCGAGCAAAATATTGCGCTGCCACTGCGCGTGACCGATGCGGCGAATCGCCGAACCAGCGGTTTTATCGTTGAACGTCACCTCATCCCACGCCAATAATTCGAGTAACGACACATCCTCCAGCGAGTGCCGTACCGCGAAATCCTCCAGCGTCGTGCCCTGCGCAAAGCGATTCCACGGACAGGCCAGTTGACAGTCATCGCAACCGTAAATTCGATTGCCAATCGCCGCGCGAAATTCCAGCGGGATACTGCCCGCGTACTCAATCGTCAGGTAGGAAATACAGCGCCGCGCGTCCAACTGATACGGCGCGATGATCGCCTGCGTCGGGCAAATATCGATGCAGGCGCGGCATGAGCCGCAGTGATTTTGCTCGGCGGGTGTGGTAGGCAAATCCAGATTAACGAACAACTCACCGAGAAAAAACATTGAGCCGAATTGTCGATTAATCAGCAGTGTGTGTTTGCCACGCCAGCCGAGCCGTGTTTGTTGAGCGATTTCTACTTCTGGCACAGGCGCAGAGTCCGAAAACGCGCGGTAGACCAACGGCTGCGGAGCGATTTTCGCTGCCAGCGCATCGGCCAATTTTTGCAGGCGTGCGCGAACGATTTTGTGATAATCGCGCCCGTGCGCATAGCGCGAAATGTAGGCTTTTTCGGGCGCGTTGAGGGTTTGCCACGACACCGTTTGCCAATCAGCACTCAAGGGCGCGGGCAAATACGGCATGATCACCGTGATTACCGACACCGTTTCCGGCACCAGCGCGGACGGCTCAAAGCGCAGTTCGTCATGCCGCGCCATATACGACATTTCGCCGTGAAAACCTGCCGAAACCCACTGGGGATAACGTTTGCGCGCCTCGGATAACTCCGGCTGGCTGATGACCAAATCAGCAAAGCCGAGTTCGCGTGCGGTGGAGTGAAGCCAGTCGATGAGCATGGGGCGGATGGAAAAGGTGCGAATATGTGAAATAGTTGAAATTATAACGGCCTTGGCTCATGATGACAGATACGATTACAGAAAACACCTAAAACATCCACCATGAGATCAAAATGAGTGATTTATACATTAGTACCGACCGTTCTGAGCTGGATATTCCGCTCATTCATCAATTTTTATCCGTTCAGTCGAGTTGGGCAAAAGGGATTTCACAGTCGCTGGTGGAACAATCCATTGCACATTCCCTATGCTTTGGCGGATTTTTGAACGGCAAGCAAATCGCCTTTGCACGAGTGATTTCCGACTACACCACATTTGCCAATCTGGTTGATGTGTTTGTATTGCCTGAATACCGAGGTCAAGGATATAGCAAAGCGCTGATGGACGTCATCATGGCGCATCCGCATTTACAAGGTCTGCGGCGCTTTACGCTGGCAACGGGAGACGCGCATGGCTTGTATGCGCAGTATGGCTTCACCGCGCCGTTGTATCCCGAGACGCTGATGGAGCGGTATGTTCCGGGTATGTATGCTACGGATGTGGTTTAGGATGTGGCGTGGGTTAGATTGTGATAATGGCTGAAAGCCGTATCGTAGGCTGATACCAAATAAACATAACAATTCTCCCTCCTCAGTAAAAGCATATTTAATTAGTATATTTTGAGAGAGATTTACTAAAGGGAGGAATGATGAAACATCACATATTGACATCAACGGCGCTGTTGGTTGTGGCGCTTGGCATTCATACCGGCACTTATGCGCAGCAGCCCAAAGAGGTGTTACCCAGCACTGTCCAATCCGAATCATCCAAGATGCAACCCATGAATCATAAGGCCGCGCAAATGACACTTTCCCAATCCGTCCAGACTATTTTCAAACAAGCCAATTTAACAGTGACACCGCACAATGGCGGCATTTATAGCGTGCCGACGTCGGCTAATGTGGCACAAACCGTCAGCGTTCTGGAAAAAAATCTGATCGACAAAAACATCACCGTATTTGCCAAAATTGATCATGCTTTGGGCGCAAAGCAAGCGGGTCTCGATCTGGGTGACATGCAGGTCATTATCTTTGGCGATCCAAAGGCAGGAACTGGTCTGATGCAAAAAGATGCGACGATGGGGATTGAATTGCCGCTGCGACTATTGGTCTGGACAGATGCACGAGGGCAAACGCAAATTGGTTTTTACGATATGCAAAGCATAGTGAACCGCCATTTTAGCGAACAAGCGCCGAATGTATTGCCGATGCAGGAAGTGATTGCTCGGTTAATTGTGGCGACAGTGGCGTAGCGCAGAATAACTGAAAGGCATTGCCGTATGTTTTAGCATTTCTACGGCTTTAAATTACATGCGGTGCAATGCGCTGACGCTTATTGCACCTTACGAGTTGAAATTATAACGGCCTTGATCAATAATAGTCAGCAGGATTGTAGAAACACATCGTACATGAGTACCGACCCCGTTGGCCAAATTTTGCGCCCATTGATTTGAACCCTCGATTTTCCAACCGCTCATTAAAATGAGCATCATTATGAAAGGTAGTCAAATGAACGAAAAACCAACCATTGTATTAGTACACGGATTTTGGGGTGGTGCTGCTCACTGGAGTAAGGTGATTCCACTGCTTCATAAGCAAGGATTCGTAGTACATGCTGTTGAAAATCCGCTTTCTTCATTGGCTGATGATGCCGAACGCACTCGCAAGATGGTTAAACAAATTCAAGGACCCGTTGTTTTGGTTGGCCATTCTTACGGTGGCGCGGTTATCACAGAAATGGGGGATTTGCCAAATGTGCGTAGCCTTGTGTACATTGCGGCCTTTGCGCCAGATTCAGGTGAAAGCGCAGGCAGTATTAGCCAAGCAATACCGCCACAGGCATTTGCCAATATTCAAGCCGATAGCGATGGCTATTTATGGGTTGCTCAGGATAAATTTCATGAGAGCTTTTGCCAAGACCTAAGCGCAGATGAGGCCTTGGTGATGGCGGTGACCCAAAAAGCACCGGTGGGCAGTACGTTTGGTGATACGATCAGTGTGCCGGCGTGGAAGAATAAGCCGTGTTGGTATCAAATTTCTAATGGGGATCGCATGCTTAATCCTGAGAATCAAAAAATGATGGCGGCGCGTATGAATGCACGCAAGACGATTGCGCTGGATGCCAGTCATGCGTCGCTCGCATCTGAGCCTGAAGCGGTAACGGCATTGATTGTCGAGGCTACGGCTTGAGCGTAAGGGTTTAGCCATTAGTGACATATCAAAAAGTCTGCGGTCTTAAATACATGCGGTGCAATGCGCTCGCGCTTATTGAACCCTATAAACGCCACTTCGTGGATTAATCAGAGGTTAAGTGGCTGATATTAACAAAGAGCGAGCATCATGCTCGCTCGTGTCTTTTATAACTTACCCTTGAGTTGATACAAAATATCCAAGGCCTCGCGCGGGGTGAGTTGGTCGGGGTTGATGTCGTTCAACTCGGTCACTACCGGATGCGGCAGGTATTCGGGTTCGGTGTCAGCGGGTTCAAAAAATATGTCGTCGTCCGTATTCGCACTTGCGTTGAATAAATCCAATTGCGGTGCGTTGGCTTGCGCGTGCTGGGTTTCGAGTTCGTGCAGGTATTTACGCGCTGCATTGACCACGCCGCGCGGCACGCCCGCGAGTTGCGCGACTTGCAGGCCGTAGCTTTTGCTGGCCGCGCCCGCTTGGACTTGATGTAGGAATACGATGGAGTCGCGCTCTTCAATCGCGGACAAATGCACGTTTTTGACCTGCGGCATTTGGCTGGCGAGATCGGTCAATTCAAAATAATGCGTGGCGAACAAAGTCAGGCTTTGCTGCTGGCGAATCAGCGACTGGGCAATGGCGAGCGCCAAGGCGAGGCCGTCAAAGGTGGATGTGCCGCGTCCGATTTCGTCCATCAGCACGAGGCTATTCGGTGTGGCGTGTTGCAAAATCTGCGCCGCTTCGGTCATCTCGACCATGAAGGTGGAACGCCCGCCTGCTAAGTCGTCGGACGCGCCGATGCGGGTGAAAATTCGGTCCATCGGTCCGAGCGTCGCAGACTGCGCGGGCACGAAACTGCCGACATAGGCGAGCAGCGCGATCAGCGCAACCTGACGCATGAAGGTGGATTTACCGCCCATATTCGGGCCGGTGATGACCCACAGGCGTTCGTCGTGCGAGAGGTGGCAGTCGTTGGCGATGAATGGGTTGACCTGCTGTTCAACGACTGGGTGGCGGCCTTGCTGAATATGGATACACGGCGTGGCGACGAAGCGCGGCGCTTGCCAATTAAGGCTACGCGACGTTCGGCTAAATTGCTCAGTACGTCAATTTGGGCAATCGCTGCGGCAATGCGTTGCAGGGTTTGAATGTGCTGTTGTAATTGCGCCAGTAGTTGCTCGTACAGGTATTTTTCGCGTGCCAATGCGCGCTCTTTCGCCGATAACGCTTTGTCTTCAAACGATTTGAGTTCGGGCGTGATGTAGCGCTCCGCGCCTTTAAGTGTTTGGCGGCGTTGGTATTCGGCGGGCAGTTCGCCCAGTTGCGCGGCTTGCGCGTGGGTCAATTCGATGTAGTAGCCGTGTACGCGGTTGTATTCGACTTTCAATCCAGACACGCCGGTACGCGCGCGTTCGCGGGCTTCGAGCGCAAGCAAAAACTCACCGCTGTTGGTTTGGATGGCGCGCAGTTCGTCCAATTCGGCGTCAAAACCGTATGCAAAAACGCCACCTTCGCGCACGAATGTCGCCGGTTCTTCTAAAATCGCGCCATGCAGCAGCGCAATCATTGCCTCGGGTATATTCAATGCTTCGCGCAGAATTTGAATTAAACTGTCGTCAACAGCCTCTAAAATCTGCGAAATTGCAGTTAATTGGCTTAAACTGTCGCGCAGTGCGGCGAGTTCTTTGGGGCGCACGGTCAACAGCGCAATGCGTGAGGCGATGCGCTCAATGTCGTTCACCACCGATAAATACGGGCGCAAGGCGCCAAAGGTTTGGGTGTGCAGCAATGCGCCAATCGCGTTTTGCCGTGTCAGCACGCTGGCTTGATCGCGCAGCGGGTGGTGCAGCCAGCGTTTGAGCAGGCGCGAGCCCATGCTGCCCGCGCAGTGATCGAGCAGGGCGAATAAAGTCGGCGCATCCATGCCCGCGTGTCCGCGCAGATTTTCGGTGATTTCGAGGTTGCGCCGCGTGGCGGCATCGAGTGTGAGGTACTGCTCGCTGCGCACGACGTTCAGCGTTTTGACGTGGCGCAGGGCTTGACCTTGCGTGTGTTGGGCGTAGTGCAACAGCCCGCCGAGCGCGGCCAGCGCGCTGTGTAAATGTTCGGCATCCAGATTGGCCAGATGCGGTGCGGATAATTGTTTGAGCAAGGTCGCCGTGCCGTAGCCCACGTCACAGTATTTGTTCGGAATCGGGGTGAATACGGGTTTGAAGGTACTGTCCACCGCCTGAATCTGTGTTTGCAACAACGGTAAAAATTTATCCGAGGCAATGATTTCTGATGGGCGGATTTGCTCCAGCCACGTACCCAAATCGCGGCGGCTGATTTCGCCAGCGGACAGCTCGCCGTTCGCCATATTCAGCCACGCCAGACCGATGGTGCCGCTGCTGTCATGTGGCTTGGTGTTTGTGGGCTGAATACACAGCAGATACGCGTCGGATTTCTCCGCCAGCAGTGCCGCGTCGGTCACTGTGCCGGGTGTGAGGATGCGCGTGACTTTGCGCTCAACCGGCCCTTTGCTGGTGGCGGGATCGCCGATCTGTTCGCAAATCGCCACCGATTCGCCGAGCTGTAATAGTTTCGCCAAATACTGCTCAGCAGCGTGGTAGGGCACGCCCGCCATTTTGATTGGCTCGCCATTGGCCGTGCCGCGCGCGGTCAGTGTGATGCCGAGCAGACGCGCCGCCTTGACCGCGTCATCGAAGAACAATTCGTAAAAATCGCCCATGCGGTAAAACAGCAAAGTCTGCGGAAATTCAGCCTTGATCGCCAAATATTGTGCCATCATAGGCGTGACTTTGGGCGCGGGTTTTGATGGGTGGTTCTCCGGCTGGCTCATGCGCTCGCTCCCTGTGTTTTCCCTGTTTTTGTGTCGCTGAGTTCAGACCAAGACAGCTTACAGCGCGGTATTGATCGCCGGATCGATTTCGCGCAACAAGGCGGGTAATAATTTCGGCGTCGCCGCGACGATGTCGCCGTTCATGTAGTCGCCTTCGCCACGCAAGTCGGTGATCAGGCCGCCCGCTTCTTTAATCAGTAATGCGCCGGCTGCCAAGTCCCATTCTTTCAGGCCCGCACCAATGAAGCCGTCCAGATAGCCCGCTGCGACGTAGGCCAAATCCAACGCCGCCGAGCCGGTGTGGCGAAAGCCCGCGCTCTCAAAGCGCAGTTTGGTTTGCAATGCGAGCAACTCAGGGCGTGCGCGCAACACGCGCGAAGGCATCGCGCTGGCCATCAAGGCTTCGGGGATGCGCACGCGCGAGGACACGCGAATGCGGCGGTTGTTCAAAAACGCGCCGGAGCCGCGCGAGGCGGTGAAAATGTCGTTGGTGGCGGGGTTGTAGATCACGGCGTGTTCGAGTTTGCCCTCCAACTCCAGCGCGATACAGATGCAGTAATGCGGCAGACCGTGGATGAAGTTGGTCGTGCCGTCGATCGGATCCACAATCCAGCGTGCCGTGGTTTTTTCCGGGCCGAAAAAACCGCCTTCTTCGCCGACAAAAGCGTGCTTCGGATAGGCTTCGAGCAGGCGTTCGCGCAGGATTTGCTCCACGTCTTGGTCGATTTCCGTCACCAAGTCTTGCAGACCTTTTTGGCTGACTTTGATCTGATCCAAATTCAGCGCGGCGCGGTTGATCACCAGTCCGGCGGTGCGTGCGGCGTCTACCGCGGTTTTGAGCATCGGTTGCATTGTTTTTCCAATCTGTATTATTTTCAAGGAGCAAGCCATGCAGGGCGCAAAATCCGTGTTTGCATCCCTGTCGTTCATTTAACCGCTACGCGTGAGCGGTTAAAGATGGCAACGGCGCTATTTTACTGTATATTTGAGGTTTCTTGAAGTTTAGCGTTCGTTCTATGAATTTAAGCAGTGATTTCCCCCAAAAAATACAACAGCGCGTCCATGCATTGGCGAATATTCGCATGGTCTTGGTGCGCACCTCGCATCCGGGCAACGTCGGTCAAGTCGCGCGCGCGATGGCCAATATGGGTTTGCGTGAGTTGGTGATTACTTCGCCGCGCTTCCCCGATATGTGCGCACAGCCCGAGGCGATTGCCTTGGCCAGTGGTGCGACCGATGTGTTGGCGCAGGCGCAGATTGTGCCGGACTTGGCGACCGCTTTGCAGGGGGTGAACTGCGCGTATGCGTTCTCGGCGCGACCGCGCGACCTATCCCCGCCGTTGCGTACGGCGGGCGAGGCAGCGGCTGAGGTGATGGCATCGTTGGACGCGGCTTTTGCGCAAGGCGAAACAGCACCGAAAATCGCCTTTGTGTTTGGCGCGGAACGCAGCGGTCTGGTCAACGATGAGGTGATGATGTGCCAGCGGCTGTGTCAGATTGAGGCCAATCCGGCATACAACTCGCTCAATTTGGCGCAGGCGGTGCAGGTGATGAGCTATAGCCTGCGGCAGGCGGCGTTACACGAACAGAATGCCGGCGAGGCGCAGAGCGGGACGTATGTACTCAGTACGCCGAAAATGAGTGCCGAAGTGCCCGTACAACAGCAGCCTGCGGATGTGGATAAGGTCGAAGGGATGTTGGCGCACTGGGAGCAGATGTTGGTGGCGCTCGAATTGCTCAATCCGCAAATTCCGTCGGAAACCTTGATGCGTCTGCGCGCGATGTTTGCCCGCACGCAGTTGACGAATAATGAGGTCAATTTTCTGCGCGGCATTGCGCGTGCGGTTTTAGCGCGCCATGAGCCGAGCGCTGGGGAATAGGGGTCTGACAGGCGGGGTAATTTGCGTTATGATTCGTCTATATATTTTGTTGTAACCAAGAGGCTGATTATGTTCACACATTTGAAAGAAGACATCCAAACCATCCGTCACAAAGACCCTGCGGCGCGCTCGAATTGGGAGGTGTTGACGTGTTACCCGGGTTTGCATGCGCTGGCGATTCACCGTGTGGCGCACAGCCTGTGGATCAATCAGTTTCGCTGGCCGGCGCGGTTTTTATCGCATATTTCACGCTGGTTGACCGGCATTGAGATTCATCCGGGTGCAAAAATGGGACGCCGTGTGTTCATTGATCACGGCATGGGCATTGTGATTGGTGAAACCGCCGAGGTCGGCGATGATTGCACGATTTATCAAGGCGTGACGCTCGGCGGCACATCGCTTGAGCGCGGCGCGAAGCGCCACCCGACGCTGGAAAATGGTGTGATCGTGGGCGGTGGTGCAAAGGTTTTGGGCAGCTTCACGGTCGGCGCGGGCGCAAAGATCGGCTCGAATGCGGTGGTGATTAAACCGGTTCCCGCCGGTGCAACGGCCGTCGGTAATCCGGCGCACATCGTTGGCTCGAAACCTGAGAAAAAATTGCCCGAATTTGCCGCTTATGGCGTGAATGCCAATGACGAAGACCCGATTGCGCAGACGCTCAAATCCGTTTTGGTGCGTTTGGAGCAGTCTGAACAGACGCAAAAAGCATTGGCGGAGCGTTTGCAATCGGCGGGTATTGATTGCGCCGACATCGCTGCGCAAGCAACGGCTGCTCAGGCTCAGGCTGGTGAACATAAGCCTGATTTGTCCTAATTGATGCTTCCTTAAGACCACATTTCCACAGCAATGCCTGCATATTCTATCCAGATTTAGCGCGTATGCTTGACCCATGTTGAGACCACCGCAATGCGTTCAGCGATGAACGAGTCCCGTCGGTTTCATTGTTTACTGCTGTGGGGAGGTCACTCCCCTTTCTGCCCCTCGCCTTCGTGGCGTGGGGTTTTTTTATGCGCGCAGCACGCTCAAATTGGATGCGTGCCGCGTGCATGATACAATGCCGCCATGAATTCAGACGTTTTTCAATCCGCACAGCAGCCCCCTGATCAGCCCTACCATCCGCACCAGCCCTATCCGTGGGCGCGGCGTGTGTACGCGGCGTTGTTGTATGTACTGATTCCGCTGCTGCCAATTTATCTGTTGCTGCGTTCACGCAAACAACCCGAGTACCGCGACCACTGGGCGGAGCGTTTTGCCTGCTATGGCGCGGCACGTGTTGCGCCGCAGATGCGGCGGATTTGGCTGCACGCTGTTTCCTTGGGCGAAACCCGTGCGACGAAACCTTTGGTGGATGCCCTGTTCGCGCAGCACGATGATATGCACATCATCCTCACGTGCCACACACCCACCGGACGCGCGGCGGGGCAAGAGTTGTTTCAGCCGTATTTATCCGATGGTCGTATGACGCAGGTGTATGTGCCGTATGACCTCAATCCGCTGCTGAACCGTTTTTTTGCCACCTTTGCCCCGACCGATGTGTGGGTGATGGAGACCGAAGTTTGGCCGAATATGATTGCCCAATGCGTGCGACGCAATATCTCGATCAGCTTGATCAATGGTCGCCTGTCGGATAAAACCCTGCGGCAGACGCAAAAATGGCTAAAGCTCATGGGCAATGCGTATGCGGGCTTCACGCGCGTGTGCGCCCAGACCGAAACCGATGCACAACGCTATCGGCAGATCGGTGTGGTAAGCGAGCAACTGCACGTCACAGGCAATCTCAAATTCGATATGACCATCCCATCCGAGCAAGTGGCGAAAGGCGAGCGCATCAAAGCCCTGCTGGCCGATAAACGCATCGTCATGCTCGCTTCCAGTCGCGAAGGCGAAGAAACACTGTGGCTGGAGGCCATTCGCCGCTATGAACAAACGTATCTGCAACAGGCGGCGACGATCCAATGGTGGGTCGTGCCACGCCACCCGCAGCGATTCAATGAAGTGGCACAGTTGCTACAAAACAGTGGTAAAAGCGTGCTGCGTACAAGCGAATGGTCGGCGCAACTTTCGGAGGCATCGCTCAAACAGGCCGATATCGTGCTCGGCGACACCATGGGCGAAATGTTTACCTACTATGCCATTGCCGACGTAGTCTTGATGGGCGGAACGTGGCTGCCCTACGGCGGACAAAATTTCCTCGAACCGATGGCGCTGGGCAAACCTGTGATCGTGGGCGAGAGCATCTATAATTTTGAGCAAATCGGTTTGGATGCGCTGGAAAAAGGGGTATTATGGCAAGCGCCTAATATACCAGCAGGATTGGCCTTGATGGACGAAAAAGTGGTGTCCACTGCTAAAGAGAGCGGTGATCTGTACATCCAAAAAATGGGTCGCTTTGTACAAAGCGAATGCGGTGCGGTTGAGCATTTAAACCGAGTGCTTTTATAAACCTTCATGAGTGTAGGACTTATATTTATGACTGCGGGACTTAATTCGGATGTAACCGTTATTATAGTGACCTACAACAGTGCGCATTGCATAGCGCGCTTGAGTGAGGGTTTGAAACAGCATGAGGCGATTATTTTTGTCGATAATGCCAGTTCTGATGATACGGTGGCGCAGATAAAGCAGTGTTTACCGCAAGCTATGATTATTGAGCAGCAGAAAAACCAAGGTTTTGGCGCTGCGAATAATAGAGGTTTGGATCGGGTTCAAACTCCTTATGCTTTATTGTTGAACCCTGATTGTGAGATCAGGGCAGAGCAGATTGCTCAATTAAGAATGTGTGCGCAAAAATATACAGATGCCGCGATGGTTGTGCCGCAATTATTGGATAGTAAGGGGCGTAAATCGGTTAATTATGGCTGGGTTAAGCATTTGTGGAAATCCAAAGGCGATGCGGCTGAAGGAGAGTGCTGTGTTGGTTTTGCGACTGGCGCAGCGATGTTTCTATTAATGGAAAATACTCGATCCTTGGGTTATTTTGACGAGGCCTTTTTTCTCTATTACGAAGATGATGATCTGTGTAATCAGTATTTTTATGCCAAAAAGAGCATCATCCTTGATCCCCAAGTACACATTCAACATAGCTCTCGCGGATCTGTAAAAACCCAAAATGTTGTGAAACAGGAGTTTTGGCGTGGATATCATCACGCGCAGTCGAAGGTGATTATCGCTCGTAAATATCAAGGGGAACAGGCAGCACGAAAAGTTCGTTATAAAACCTTGGTTTCAGGTCTTTTAATGTGTGTCGTACGTGTTGTGTCGTTGAACTTTAGATTGGCGGGGCGTATGGCTGGACGAGTGATGGGCATGTTGAAAATATCTCCAATGGTCTGAGAGGTATAAATGGATGCGTCAAAGCTGCAAAATGACTTATTGGTTCTGGTTATCAATTTGGATCGATCACCTGAGCGTTTGGCGAGAATGACCGAACGATTGAGTCAATTGCCGTTGACATGGGAGCGCTTACCTGCGATTGATGGTGCATTGATTCCGGTTATTTGCGCAGAGGATGTTGATGAGGAAAAGTATAAAAGGCAACACGGAAAACCCTTGGCTCGCGCCGAAATTGGCTGTTATTTATCACACGTTCAAGCAATGAAATTATTTTTAAGTTCAGAAAAAGAATATATGCTGGTTTTTGAAGATGATGCTTATTTGAACTCTGATTTTGAGTGTGTATTAAAACAATTAATGATGGCGAAATCACAATGGGATGTAGTTAAGTTGTCTGGGTTTCATAATCCCTATTTAATTCATTCAAATCATTTGGTCAAAGAGTATATGTTTGGCGTTCCGACTACTCGGCATTGTAATACGGCCGCTGTGTTATATAACCGTAAGGCCGCACAGCAGTTCATCGAATGTATGCTGCCCATGAGCTTGCCATTTGATCATGCGTTGGAGCAGCCTTGGCTGTACGATGTGAAGCTTCGGGTGGTTAAGCCGAGTCCTGTACAAGCGGGAGATGGAGCTGAATCGACGATTGTAGGAACAAAGACACAAAAATTTAAGTGGTATCGGAGGTTGGGTACTTATGGCTTTCGTATTAAAAATGAATTACAACGTCTCGTCTGGAGTGTTTGGCAATAATCCGGATAATTATGGATAAAAAGGTATTTGTGCAATGATTGAAAAATTAACATTTGGGTTGTTTTCCAAAGAAGATTCGCATAATTTTATGCGATTGATGGAGTATGTGCGCCCTTATAAGTCGCGCATTATCTTCGCACTCATTGCCATTGTGGGTGTTGCCGCGACAGAAAGTTATTTGGCTGCTTTTATCGCGCCATTGGTGAATTTCGGTTTTGCGCCGCCGCAGTCTGCACCATCCCATGAGGGGGCGGAAGGTGTGTTGGATACGATATTGCATTTAAAAGAGCGGCTCAATTATATGATTTGGGGGACTGCTAATAAAGTTTGGGCTGTTCCCTTGTTTTTTATATTTCTGGTGGTGATTAGAGGTTCTTGTCGCTATATCAGTTCCTATTTGTTGTCTTGGGTTGGGGCAGTTGCGCTGAGTCGCTTAAGAAGCGATATGTTTAATAAAATGTTATTTCTACCCTCAAAATATCAGCAGGAAGTTCCTTCGGCCATTATTTCCAGTCGGTTTTTGCTGCAAGCAGATATGGTTATGAACAGTGCCAGCAATGTATTTATCACACTGACGCGAGATACCATGATTGTTATTGGTTTGGTGTTTGTGTTGTTGTATTTAAATTGGCAACTAAGCTTGGTGGTTTTACTGATTTTCCCCGTATTGTCGTGGCTGTCTCGGTATTATCGAGATCGGTTGAAAAAAATACAGGCAGGTGCTCAGGCTGGTGTGGCTGATATGACCAATGTAATCAATGAGGTTCATCAAGGGCATCGTGTAGTAAAGCTGTTTGGCGGCTATGCCAATGCATTAGAACGATTTACTTTTGTTAACAACCGTATTGTTCGTTTTACCAAAAAAATGAACCAAGCATCGTCTGCGCGCTCACCATTCAGTGAGCTCATTGCTTCACTGGCATTGGCGATAGTGATTTTCATTGCTTTGTGGCAGAGTCAAGCGGGGCAAACGACCATTGGTGAATTTATGGCTTTTATCGTGGCCATGCTGCAAATGGTTAGTCCGATTAAAAATTTGTCCAATATCAGTATTCCGATGCAAGCCATGTTTATCGCCTCCGACTCGGTATGCGAATTTTTGGATACACCGAATGAGGACGATCAAGGCACTATCGAAATCGATTCGGTAAAAGGCGCCCTGAAATTTGATCATGTGACGGTGCAATATCAAGGTCAAGCCAAAAAACCATTGGATCAATTCAGTCTCGATATTCGTCCAGGTGAAAAAATTGCGTTGGTGGGGCGTTCGGGTAGTGGGAAAACAACAGCAGTCAACTTACTTCCGCGCTTCGTTTCCCCTACTTCTGGGTACATATTGATCGATGGGATTAATATCCAAGAAGTTAAATTGGACAACTTGCGACGACAGTTTGCATTGGTGTCGCAGGATGTTTTCTTATTTGATGATACCTTGTATCAAAATGTGATTTATAGTCGGCCAAACGCAACGGATGCAGATGTCGAAAATGCCCTAAAAGCTGCTAATTTATGGGAGTTTGTGATGCAAGCTCCGGAAGGTTGGCATCAACGCATTGGTGCGAATGGTAATCAACTATCAGGTGGGCAACGCCAACGCGTGTCGATTGCCCGCGCCATTTTGAAAGATGCACCGATCCTATTGCTGGATGAGGCCACCAGCGCGCTGGACAATGAGTCAGAACGTTTGGTGCAGCAAGCTTTAGAGCGTCTCATGCATGGTAGAACCAGCATTATCGTTGCGCATCGACTGACGACAATTGAACAGGCGGATCGGATTGTCGTGATGGATGAAGGCCATATCATTGAACAAGGAACGCACCAGCAATTGATGCAGGCAGAAGGTTATTACGCCAAACTGAGAACCATGCCGCAATTGAATGCTTAATCAGCGCACACAGGATATTCATGAAAAAAATATTGGTGATTGGCGCGGGGTTTTCTGGGGCGGTGATTGCGCGTGAGCTGGCCGAAGCGGGGCTATTCGTCGAGGTGGTCGATGCGCGCACGCATGTGGCGGGCAATTGCCATACCGAGCGCGATGCGTCAACCGGCGTGATGGTGCATGTGTATGGTCCGCATATTTTCCATACGGATAATGAACGTGTTTGGAACTATGTTCAGCGCTTTGATCGCTTCATGCTATATGTGAATCGCGTGAAAACGGTAGTTAAAGGTAAAGTGTATTCTTTGCCGGTGAACTTACATACCATCAATCAGTTTTTCGATGTGGCTTTGCGCCCCGAGGAGGCACGCGCGCTGATTCAGGAGAAGGCGGACAACAGCATTGAGGAGCCAAAGTCGTTTGAAGAACAGGCTTTGAAGTTCGTGGGTAAAGAGCTATACGAAGCGTTTTTCAAAGGATATACGCTGAAACAATGGGGTACGGATCCGAAAAATTTACCCGCCAGTATTTTGCAACGACTGCCTTTGCGTTTTAACTACGATGATAACTATTTCAATCACCGTTTCCAGGGGATGCCGGAGCATGGTTACACCCACATTGTGCAGGCGATGCTGGATCATCCGAATATTTCTGTGACGTTGGGTCAAAAGTTGTCGCGTGACGAGGTATGCGCACGCACGGATGTGGCGCATGTGTTCTACAGCGGTCCGATTGATGCATGGTTTGATTTTGCTAAGGGGCGTTTGGGTTATCGCACGCTGGATTTTGAACGCCATGAGGCCGAAGGTGATTATCAAGGTGGTGCGGTGGTGAACTATGGCGATCAAGATGTGCCTTTTACGCGTATTTCCGAGCACAAACACTTTGCGCCGTGGGAGTCGCATGAGCGTACGGTGTATTTCAAAGAATTCTCGCGCGCATGCGGTGAGCATGATATTCCGTACTACCCCATTCGATTGGCCAATGAAATGACAATATTGGACGAATATGCTGAATTAACAAAAAAAGAAAAAAGCGTCACTTTCATTGGGCGATTGGGTACATATCGTTACCTTGATATGGATGCGAGTATAGAAAGCGCACTCAACACAGCATCTGACTATCTTAAACAATTCTCTAATTAATGAACATATTGTTTTGCCACTATTTAACTAACTACTGGATAACAAATGACCTCCGACTTTAAAACGTTACATCAAATACATAAAGGGAAAATAACTGACAAATGGCAGCAATATTTGTCAAGTTATGATGCGATTTTGTCTCCTTATAAAAACCAGAAAATCAATTTATTAGAAATTGGTGTGCAAAATGGAGGTTCTTTAGAAGTTTGGTCAAAATACTTCGTAGATGCTCAACACATTATCGGATGCGATATTAATCCGCAATGTGGCGATCTGGTATTTGATGATTCACGCATTCGAGTTTTTGTGGGTGATGCCTCACAAGAAAAAACTCATCAAACAATATTAGAAACCAGCATGAGCTTTGATATCATCATTGATGATGGTTCGCATACATCGCGCGATATTATTCATAATTTTGCTCTTTATTTCAATAATCTTCGGGATGGTGGCGTGTATATTATCGAAGATTTACATTGTAGTTATTGGCAAGAGTTTGGAGGTGGACTGTATCACCCGTATTCAGCGATGACTTTCTTAAAAAGCCTAGTGGATGTTATCCATTATGAACATTGGGGCTTGGCTTTAGATAATCATGCGGTATTGAGAGAGTTTTACCAATATTACGGTAGTGATTTTTCAGTAGATTTGAGTCATATTCACTCCGTAGAGTTTATCAACTCTATCTGCGTGATTAAAAAACAACCACCTACTGACAATGAATTAGGCGCTCGTTGTGTCAGCGGCGAAGTAGGTCTTATCTTTTCTAAAGATAGCTACCCAGATAGACAAAAAAATAAACCTGCGGATCAAAATTCCTCGCCGTATAAAATATCACAAACAGTAACCATTGAGAACTTAAAGAAAGAGCTGAGTGCCGTATCGGCAGAGATACTGAATCAACAGCAAATGATCAGAATTTTTCAAAGCGATATGAATATATCGCCGTTTGCCTTAGAAGAAAAAAGTTCGTTAACGGTATCTTTGAGTGATCAATTACAGAATTTAACCAGAAAGTTAGATTCTATCCTTAGTGCTGTTAAGAAGAATCAAGCACGTTTGGAGGATTTATCCCATATCCAAGAGTCGCGAGCTCAGGATCTTGAAGTGCAAAACCGTACTATAGAGGCTTCACTTAATGCTACTCATCAATTTAGTCATATGCAAGCGAAGCGTTATCAAAAATATAAAAGTCTATGGGTTGTCAAGCTAGTAAAACCGTTGATCAAACTTGAGCAGGGGATAAGCTCTGCGAATGTCTATCGCAAGGGGTTTTATAACCTAATAAAAGAAAAGGGTAGTATTGGCAAGGCTTATCAATTTTTACGTAGGACACGACGAGCGTATGGCACTAAAGAGGTAAAAACTCTATTACGATCACGAACCAAACATATCCATTCTGAAGCGTCTGTTGCTTTAAGCTCATTGTTGCGCTCAAGCCAGACGGAGTTTCTGTTTCAAGTATGTAAGAGTCCGTCTGAGATTTTTGCCCGTAAAGTTTTAATCATAGCTGAATTGAGTATCCCCCAATGCACAAAATATCGTGTTACTCAAAAGAAAGAAATGTTTGATTTGTTGGGTATTGATTGCAAAATTGTTTCTTGGCATGAGCATGAAGAAGCAAAAAAATGGATTTCGCTGAGTAGTCTTGTTATTTTTTATCGAGTACCAGGCTTTGATGGTGTTATTTCTTTGATTGATGAGTGTAAAAGGCTGGGTGTTAAAAGTATTTGGGATGTGGATGATCTTATTTTTGATCAACGGGTTTTGGAGGAAAGCTCTACCATTAACTCATTGGCAAAAAAGGATAGAGTCCCTTTAATAAATGGTGCAAAACTTTATCGTAAAGCAATGCTTGCGTGTGATGAGGGTATGGCATCTACGGCTGGGTTGGCAGCGGCTATGAAAGATGCTGGAATGTCTAAAGTATATGTTTTAGAGAATGCTTTGGATCGTGAAACGATCGCTATTGCCAATCAAAATCCATTAATTAAGCTGAGTGGATCTACTGATAAAGTCCGAATCATTTATGGTTCTGGGACTACTACGCACAACGTTGATTTTGAGGAGGCAGCGCCCTCTATAGCTCGAATTTTGAGAGAGCGAGAAGATGTAATTTTTAGGGTGGTTGGATATTTGGATTTACCTAAATGCTTTGAAGGTTTAGAGGGTAAAGTTGAACGTATTGGTTTTTGTAAATATCCAGAATATTTGAATTTTTTAGCTGAAAGCGATATCAGTATTGCGCCGCTTGAAACGTATATATTTAATGAGTCTAAAAGTAATATTAAATATTTGGAAGCATCAATTATGAAGGTGGCTTCAGTATGCTCGCCACTGAGCGCTTTTAAATCTGTGATAACACACGGTGTTAATGGTCTTTTAGCAGGCAATGATGATGAGTGGTATGCGGCGCTCATGTCACTAATCGATAGTAGTGAGCTTAGGGAAAGCATGGCCAAGGAAGCATATCAGAATGTAAGAGATTATTATCAACCTAAAGCAATCGCCGAAGGATTAGTAGATATATTCCAAGTGCAATGTCAAGATCAGAGCCCATCTTTGCGTATATTGTCTTTTAATGTCTATTATCGCCCGAGATCATTTGGTGGAGCAACTATTGTTGCAGAGCAACTCAATGATTTGTTAACAAAGGATGGTGATGCAGAGGTTTATGTTGTTACTACCTTGCCATATATGGGGTTCCTTCGTCCATATAGCGTTATTAGATATGAGATGGAAGGGGCAACTATTTTTGGAATTTGTGTGCCAGATCATGAGCTTGGCTTATATAATAACCCGAATGTAGATGCTACGGTGGAGGAGATTATTCAGTTAATTAAACCAGATATAGCGCATATTCATTCAATTCAGGGGCTAGGAGTTGGCGTTCTGGATATGTGCGCAAAGCACAAAGTAAAAACAGCAGTCACCCTGCATGATGCGTGGTGGATTTGTCCTCGACAGTTTATGATACAAAAGGATGGACTATTTTGTAACCAATTCGTACTCGATAAGAATAAGTGTATGAATTGTATTGGGAACAAGTCTGAATATTTGGCAAGAGAGCGTGCATTGCAGCACTCTATTCAGTCCGCAGATGTTTTACTCGCGCCAAGCCGGTACTTTGCTGATTTATACGAAGCAAATTTATGTCGACAAGTACTAACGAATCAAAACGGAGTTCACTTCCCTCAACGCAGTGTTCGTAAATTTAGAGGAGATATTCTGCGCTTTGGTTATGTCGGCGGCAATACAAACATTAAGGGCGTACATCTCATTTTGGAGTCATTCAGAAAAAATAACTTCCAAAATGTTCAATTAATTTTAGTCGATAACATGCTTAATGTTGGTGAAAAATCATATTTTGATAAAGATATTGCGGGTATTCAAAATGTTGAGATTGTTTCTGCATATGATCAAAACAGTATTGACGAGTTTTTTGATGGTATAGATGTTTTATTATTTCCTACTCAATGGAAAGAAAGCTTTGGTTTGACCGTACGTGAAGCTATTTCCCGCAATGTATGGGTTATTGCTACGGATGCTGGTGGCGTTGTTGAGGATATTATTAATGGTGTTAATGGAACAATTATTCCTTTTAACAGCGGGGTGAATGAACTAAGCGAAGCGATCAAAAATGTCTGCAATGTATATTTTGCAAGAGATAAAGAGCAGGAGATTAATTTAGAAAAGCATCATATAAAATCCTTCGCAGAACAAAAACAACAGCTATTATCTGTTTATAATGATTTGCTTTAGTGATGCAATGCGATGACTTCAAAGAGAAATGAGAGAAAATCATGAAGGGGCAGTCTATTAGACGTTTGGTTTTGTTTAGTAGTTATTTTGAGTCAATAGAAGTACCGGCATATATTTTCTATTTTTTGTCGCGACTAAAGCCTCATGCAGGGCGCATTATCTACATTACGACCAATGATAAAGTGTTATCAGAGCAGGATCGTGAGCGATTGGACTTGTATGTGGATGATGTTGTACAGGTTGCCAATAGTGGATATGACTTTGGAATGTGGCAAAATGTGCTTCAGAGTCATCATGTGCAGGGTGAATATGATGAGTTGTGTTTGGTCAATGATTCTTGTGTTTGTTTTGACTCTCTGGCGCCGTACTTTAATTGGCATCAGCAATCACAAGCCGATGTGACAGGTATGACTTTGTCCTATGATGTAAATCGGCATTTACAATCTTTTTTCTTGTGTGTTAAGTCTTCTGCGGTGACGAGTGTTGTGCGTTATTTAGAAAGCTTGGATTTGCATGATAGTTCATTTGAGCAGGTCATTGAGCAAGGTGAGTTGGGTTTGAGCCGGACGTTGCAGGAGCAGGGTTTTTCGATTCAGGGGTTTTACGAGATGCCTGAAGCAGATAAAACCAATCCAATGTATTCTCACTGTATTGATATTATTCGTGCAGGAGTACCTCTGATCAAGAAAAAATTATTTTCACGATATTCCTCTGAAATGGTTAAACAGTTATTATGGAGGAAGAATAATTGGCGACATGAGATGTTAGTTGATGAAATTCGTGAAAAAACTCAGATGGATAAGGAGCTGTTGGAGAGGCTCTTTGTGTGGCGTACCCCGCACCGAATGAATACGCTAGAGCGTATTCGTATTGCGCGTTTGTGGGTGAAACAAAAAATTGAAGTGTTAATTTCAAAGTCAAACCAATGAATTATCCGTACTCCGTTAGTTTTGTTTTAATTGCATATAATCAAGAGGCATTTATCAAGGAAGCTTGTGAGGCTGCATTGAATCAGATGGGTGAGCCTATTGAAATTATTTTATCAGATGACTGTTCTACGGATGATACGTTTCAAATTATGCAAGATGTTGTTCGGGCATACAAAGGTTCTCATCGGGTGCAGCTTAATCGGACGACTCGAAACGTGGGATTAATTGAGCATATCAATCAAGTGGTTGAGTTGAGTTCAGGGGATGTGATTGTGTATGCAGCAGGAGATGATATTTCGTTACCGAATCGTGTAATTCAAACGTTGCAAATGTTCGAAAGTGCAGGTCGTTCGCCTTTATTAATTCACTCAAGTGTACAGGAAATCAATGAGCAGGGAGTGCATTTGGGTCTAGTTCATGCTCCAGTTTTTGGTAAGCGCTTTGATTGTGTCAAGATGGCGCAAAAGTATTCGTTAGTGATCGGTGCAACGTGTGCATGGCATCGTTCAATTTGGCAGCAATTTGGTCGCTTAGTCTATGCGACTGCTTATGAGGATGCAGTGATGGCTTTGCGAGCCTGTATGATGGGTGGAGAGGGGGCTTTGCTCTATTCGGAATGCCCGCTGGTTGAATATCGTGTCAATGTTGCTGGGGTATCTCAGGGAGGGCGATTTAAACCTAAAAACCGGAGTGCGCGACGGGCGTTTGAGCTAAAGCGGTTACGTACGCGCGAGGCGATTTGTAATCAGCGTTTGGCGGATGCTCGTTGTGCAAATAATAACCTCATAGTTAGTGTTTTAGAGCAAGAGCAAAGAAATAATCGCATAATATCGCTGGTGTATGCGAAGCAAGTCAGCTTGTGGGCGTTGATCAAGGTGGCGGCTCAATACAACGCTTTTTTGCCGATGTGGGCAGCTCTTATTCGCCGTCTGCGGGTGATGTGAGCTATCTCGCTGAGTGCTTTACTAAACATTGACGCATCCAGAAAAGCGATAGGGATTGCGATATAGTCAAAAAACATTATTTTGAAGAATCGTAGGTTATCTGGTTGATAATGATTGATTAGAAAGTGGAAGGATTTTTATGATTTTAGTTACAGGCGGCGCAGGTTTTATCGGTGGTAATTTTGTGCTGGATTGGTTGGCGGGTACGGATGAGCCGGTGCTTAATCTGGATAAATTAACCTATGCGGGTAATTTGCAGACGCTGGCTTCTCTGAAAGACAATCCGAATCATGTGTTTGTGCAAGGTGATATTGGCGATACCGCATTGGTGGCGCAATTGCTGGTGAAATATCAGCCGCGTGCAGTGGTGAATTTTGCGGCGGAGTCGCACGTGGATCGTTCCATTCATGGGCCGGCGGCGTTTATTCAAACCAATGTGTTGGGTACGTTTCATTTGCTCGACGCGGTGCGTGCGTATTGGCAGGATTTGCCCGAGCCGCAAAAATCCGAGTTTCGTTTTTTGCACGTTTCGACCGATGAGGTGTATGGCACGCTGGCGCCGACGGATGCGCCGTTTGCTGAGACCAATCGCTATGAGCCAAATAGCCCGTATTCTGCGAGTAAGGCTGCCTCGGATCACCTCGTGCGCGCGTGGCATCACACGTATGGTTTGCCGGTGTTGACGACCAATTGCAGTAATAATTATGGTCCTTATCATTTCCCTGAGAAATTGATTCCGCTGGTGATTTTGAATGCGCTGGCGGGTAAATCGTTACCGATTTATGGTGATGGTCAGCAGGTACGCGATTGGCTGTATGTCAAAGATCATTGCAGTGCAATTCGTCGGGTGTTGGATGCGGGGCAACTGGGTGAAACGTATAACGTGGGCGGCTGGAATGAAAAAGCCAATTTAGATGTGGTTCATACCATTTGTGCCTTGCTTGATGAGTTGTCGCCGCGCGCGGATGGCAAATCGTATGCCGAGCAAATTACCTTTGTGACCGATCGTCCGGGGCATGATCGTCGCTACGCGATTGATGCGCGTAAATTGGAGCGCGAATTGGGCTGGAAGCCGGCAGAGACCTTTGAAACCGGCATTCGCAAAACTGTTCAATGGTATTTGGATAACAATGAATGGACGAACAACGTTACCAGCGGCGCCTATCGTGAGTGGACGGATAAACAATACGGTCACGATCACAGTGGGGCGCAATCATGAGCGCACCTCGTTTACCCAAAATATTAATTACCGGTACGGATGGGCAAGTCGGCTTTGAGTTAACGCGCACGCTCGCACCCTTGGGGGTAATCAAAGCGCTGATGCGTGCAGATTTAGACTTGGGTGATGAGGATGCGTTGCGCGCTCTGCTGGATGCAGAGCATCCCGACATCATTGTGAATCCTGCGGCGTATACCGCGGTGGATAAGGCTGAGTCGGATGTGGAAGCCGCCTATGCAGTGAACGAGCGCGCACCTGCCGTCATGGCACAATGGACGGCAGAGCATGGTGCGTTCATGGTGCATTACTCCACCGACTATGTGTTTGACGGTTTGGGTGAAACACCGTATGTCGAAGAAGATTTGGTTGCGCCGCAATCGGTCTATGGCGCGAGTAAGGAAAAGGGCGAGCAAGCGGTACGTGCGGTCTTGCTCGAGCATTTTATTTTCCGAACCAGTTGGGTATTTGGCGCGCATGGCGCTAATTTTCTTAAAACCATGCTGCGCTTGATGCAGGAGCGTGAGACGTTGAACGTGGTGGCCGATCAAATTGGCGCACCGACCTCGGCGGCGCTGCTGGCTGACGTGACGTCACATGTGGTGCGTGATACTTGGCAAAAACGTCAGCTTAATGAGTTGATTGATTATGGCACCTATCATCTGGTCGCTGGCGGGGAAACTTCATGGCATGGCTATGCCCAATATGTGGGGCAGCTGGCGCAAGCGGCGGGTGTGCCGTTGAAAGTTACGCCCGAGACCATTGGTGCGATTGCGAGCAGCGCATATCCGACGCCGGCCAAGCGGCCGCTGAATTCGCGTTTGAATACAGAAAAACTGCAGAGTACCTTTGGTCTGCGTCTTCCCGATTGGCAGGACGGTGTGCGCCATGCGTTTGAACTGATTACCAAAGGGGGAGCGTTATGAGAAACACGGCACAACTGAATCCGCATCAACGCAAAGGCATTATTCTCGCCGGTGGTTCGGGGACACGTTTGTACCCGATTACCATGGCGGTGAGTAAACAACTGCTGCCGGTGTATGATAAACCGATGATTTACTATCCGTTGTCGGTGTTGATGTTGGCGGGGATTCAAGACATCCTGATTATTAGCACACCGCAGGATATTGGTCGATTTGAAGAATTGCTCGGCGATGGTTCGCAGTGGGGTTTGTCTTTGTCCTATCAAGTCCAACCATCGCCGGATGGCTTGGCGCAGGCATTTTTGCTGGGTGAGGCATTTCTCGATGGGCATCCGGCGGCGTTGGTCTTGGGTGACAATATCTTCTTTGGACATGATTTGCATCATTTGCTGCAAGAAGCCAATAGCCAAGAACATGGCGCGACCGTGTTCTCCTATCACGTCCATGATCCCGAACGCTATGGCGTGGTGGCGTTTGATGAGCATAAAAAAGCAGTCAGTATCGAAGAAAAACCCACTGAACCTAAATCCAATTTTGCCGTGACCGGCTTGTATTTTTATGATGCAGAGGTGGTCAAGTATGCCAAAACCATTCAGCCATCCGCTCGCGGTGAGCTGGAAATCACGGATTTGAATAAAATTTATTTAGAAAACGGTACATTGCGTGTTCAGACGATGGATCGTGGCTACGCATGGCTTGACACGGGCACGCATGACTCACTGCGTGATGCAGGAACCTTTGTTGCCATGATTCAAAAACGTCAAGGACAACAGATCGCCTGCGTTGAAGAAATCGCCTATCGTATGGGTTACATCACTCAAGAACAATTGGTGACATTGGCGCACCCCTTTTTGAAAAGCGATTACGGCCAATATCTCATTAAAATATCCAAGGAGCATGTATGAATATCATCGATACCGCGCTTGCCGGTGTGAAAATTATTGAACCTACGGTGTTTGGTGATGAGCGCGGCTTCTTTTTTGAAAGTTTCAATCAAGCGAAATTCAATCAAGCGGTAGGCTATGAAGTTGACTTTGTGCAGGACAATCACTCGCGTTCAGCCAAAGGCGTGTTACGCGGTCTGCATTATCAATTAGCGCCGCACCCGCAAGGCAAATTGGTGCGTTGCGTGGTGGGAGAGGTGTTTGACGTGGCGGTGGATATTCGCAAAAGCTCGCCAAGCTTTGGGCAATGGTTCGGCGTGCATTTATCTGCCGAGAACAAACGCCAACTGTGGATTCCGCCCGGATTTGCGCATGGATTTTTAACCCTGTCCGAGCACGCAGAATTTTTGTACAAAACCACAGACTACTGGGCAAAGGACTGTGAGCGGGCGATCATTTGGAACGATCCGAGCATTGGTATTGAATGGCCGGCGTTTGACGGGCAACCGTTGTTGTCTGAAAAAGACCAGCTGGCACCGAAATTGTCGGAGCAGCGCGATGTGTTTGACTGAAGTTGAGTTTTAAAAAACCACGGGCGGATTTTCCGCCCGTTTTTTATGGTCGCTTATTTCCAATAATCTTTAATCCAGGCGGCGGGTCGTGCAAATCGATACCATTTTCCGGTTTTGCCGACAATCGCCTCATCAGGATTCGGCCTGCCGTGGAAAATCAATACGCGCGTATTGTTGGGTAATTGCGGCGGGATGAACAGCGATTTGGGGAAATAGTGCATGCAGTGGCGTTTGAAGCTGCGTACCCAGCCTTCTGGCCAAAAGCCGAGCGCGCCTTTTTTGCTCAAGTAGTCGCATAAAAATGCTTGTTCGTGGCGAAAATTCTGTTTGATTTGCTCGAAGTTGTGTGCGAAGTAGTCCAACACATCCGAATGGGCGCCGATTTTGAAGCGATATACCGACGAATTACCCAGTCCGTGGCGGGGTTTCCACTCACGAATAATCAAAACATCGCCTTTTTGGGTGAAGAACTCATCCAAGCTGCCGGTGATGATGATGTCGATATCCAGAAACAGGGTGTCGCCGTGCAAATCATACAAAGTCGGTGCAAACGTCAGCAGCTTTTTCCAGCCGCGTTCGGGGCCGCTTAATTCGATGGGCATTGGGGGGATGGGAAAGGTTTCGATGCCGGAGTTGAGTCCTTCGGTGCTGTCGGTCAGGCAAACAAAGCGATGCGGCAGGCGCAAATGCCGCGTGACCATATTGTGTAAGGTGTTGACGTATTCGGGGCCGTACTTGGTGCCCCATTTCATGCAGATGACATTAACCATGTGTTGCCTTGCGTGATTGATCGTTGGGCTATTGTGTCCGAATTTGTCGGCAATTGCAAACACGCGCGCGCCTTTTGAGAAGGCAAAATGAATGCTGTGCGCAGATGGCTTGTTGTAATTTCGATAAAACCACGGCAATTGCGCCTTTTCCTCAGATTAAGCCATTGATTTTATTGGTTTGTTGGCGTATGATGGCAAGTTCGTTGAAATAGGCGAGCTGTATGTGTTTGACTATTTCGATCGAAAGACGTGTTTAATCAGTAACTTGGCTGTGTGGTATGGTAAATGGTCGGGTGAAAAGTGTGTTGCGCCGCCTGTCGGCGTATACGCCGTGATTAAATGAGTGAAATGTTTATTATTGGATTAAAAACAATGCCAACTATTAACCAGTTAGTGCGCAAACCGCGTACTCAAGTGCGTGAAGTGAGCAAAAGTCCTGCTTTGGAAAATTGCCCGCAAAAGCGCGGTGTGTGTACCCGTGTATACACCACCACTCCTAAGAAACCAAACTCTGCGATGCGTAAAGTTGCCAAAGTGCGTTTGACCAACGGCTTTGAAGTGATTTCGTACATCGGTGGTGAAGGCCATAATTTGCAAGAGCATAGCGTCGTGTTGATTCGCGGTGGTCGTGTGAAAGACTTGCCAGGTGTTCGTTACCACATCGTACGCGGTTCTTTGGACTTGCAGGGTGTGAAAGATCGTAAACAAGCGCGTTCTAAATACGGCGCGAAACGCCCTAAAAAAGCGTAATCTGCGATTGAATTAAGTTTGAAATTTTTGTTTAACAACTACGGTGGGTCAGTAATGTTTTGACTACCGAGTAAGTGACGACTCGAGATTGATGGTTAATGTATGGGTTGTCAAGGCCGTTGTGGCCAACTGAAGAAAGGAAGATGAGATGCCTCGTCGTCGTGAAGTCCCTAAACGTGATATTTTGCCAGATCCAAAATTTGGTAGTGTGGAATTGGCCAAGTTCATGAACGTGATCATGTTATCGGGTAAAAAATCTGTAGCAGAAGGCATTGCCTATGGTGCCTTGGATCAAATTGCCAACAAAACCGGTAAAGATCCATTAGAAGTGTTTATGACCGCATTGAATAATGCAAAACCATTGGTTGAAGTGAAAAGTCGCCGTGTTGGTGGCGCGAACTATCAAGTGCCGGTTGAAGTGCGTCCGTCGCGTCGCATGGCATTGTCGATGCGTTGGTTGCGCGAAGCAGCCAAAAAACGTGGTGAAAAAACCATGGCATTGCGCTTGGCAGGTGAATTGTTAGACGCGTCCGAAGGCCGTGGCGGCGCGATGAAAAAACGCGATGAAGTTCACCGTATGGCTGAAGCGAATAAAGCGTTCTCGCATTTCCGCTTCTAATTTTTACGGCGTAATTGGGCGGATAACGGCGTTATCGCTTCCTTGCTGTACTTGATGTACAGCGTCGGGCGCGATGCCTTGTTCTCCACCCAATTACTTGTAAAAATCACAAATGCAGCAAAGAATTTAGACTGTTTTAAGTGTTTGATTGGTAACGAAAAAGCAGTCGCTATTAATAACAAACGAAGAGAGTAAAGCCTTTTTACTTTTTTCAAAAAGGATAATTATGGCTCGCAAGACCCCTATTGAGCGTTATCGTAATATTGGTATTTCTGCGCACATTGATGCAGGTAAAACCACGACGACTGAGCGCGTATTGTTTTACACGGGCGTGAATCACAAGATCGGTGAAGTTCACGACGGCGCGGCAACTATGGACTGGATGGAGCAAGAGCAAGAGCGCGGTATTACCATTACCTCTGCTGCGACCACCACGTTCTGGAAAGGTATGGGCGGCAATTACCCAGAACACCGCATCAACATCATTGACACCCCGGGTCACGTTGACTTTACCATCGAGGTAGAGCGTTCGATGCGTGTGCTGGATGGTGCGTGTATGGTGTACTGTGCTGTGGGTGGCGTTCAACCGCAATCAGAAACCGTTTGGCGTCAGGCCAATAAATACGCGGTGCCCCGTTTGGCATTCGTCAATAAAATGGACCGTACCGGCGCGAACTTCTTCAAAGTGTACGACGGTATGAAAACCCGCTTGCGCGGCAATCCAGTACCGATTCAAATTCCAATCGGCGCGGAAGAAAATTTCCAAGGTGTGGTGGATTTGGTCAAAATGAAAGCCATTTTCTGGGATGAGGCGTCTCAAGGGACGAAATTTGAGTACCGCGATATTCCGGCTGATTTGGAAGCAACTGCGCAAGAATGGCGTGAAAAAATGGTTGAGTCTGCAGCGGAAGCGTCAGAAGACTTGATGAACAAATACCTCGAAGAAGGCGATTTGTCCGAAGAAGACATCAAAGTTGGTTTGCGCACCCGCACATTGGCGTGCGAAATTCAGCCGATGATGTGTGGCACTGCGTTCAAAAACAAAGGCGTACAAGCTATGCTGGACGCGGTTTTGGACTACATGCCATCGCCGGTGGACGTGAAAGCGATCGAGGGTGAAGACGACCGTGGTAACCACGTGACCCGTAAAGCCAGCGACAACGAAAAATTCTCCGCTTTGGCGTTCAAATTGATGACCGACCCATTCGTAGGCCAATTGACCTTCGTGCGTGTGTACTCAGGTATTTTGAAATCTGGCGAAACCGTGTTGAACTCGGTGAAAGACAAAAAAGAACGCGTGGGTCGTATCGTACAGATGCACGCGAACAGCCGTGAGCCAATCGAGGAAGTATTGGCAGGCGACATCGCTGCATGTATCGGCCTGAAAGAAGTAACGACCGGTGAAACCCTGTGTGCATTGGACGCGCCCATCATCTTGGAGCGCATGGTGTTCCCAGAGCCGGTGATTTCGCAAGCCGTTGAACCGAAAACCAAAGCCGACCAAGAGAAAATGGGCTTGGCCTTGAACCGTTTGGCAGCAGAAGATCCTTCTTTCCGTGTATCAACCGACGAAGAATCCGGTCAAACGATTATCGGCGGTATGGGCGAATTGCACTTGGAAATTATTGTTGACCGTATGAAGCGTGAATTCAACGTAGAAGCCAACGTGGGTAAACCGCAAGTAGCCTATCGTGAAACCATCCGCAACGTGGTTGAAAACGCCGAAGCGAAATTCGTCAAACAGTCTGGTGGTCGTGGTCAATACGGTCACGCGGTACTGAAACTCGAACCGCAAGAACCGGGGGTTGGTTTCCAATTTGTTGATGAAATTAAGGGCGGTGTGATTCCTCGTGAATTCATCCCTGCGGTTCAAAAAGGTGTGGAAGAAACATTGAAAGCCGGTGTGGTTGCAGGTTATCCGGTTGTTGACGTGAAAGTAACGGTTCACTTCGGTTCATACCACGACGTCGACTCGAACGAAAATGCGTTCCGCATGGCCGGCTCGATGGCGTTTAAAGAAGGTATGCGCAAAGCGAATCCTGTGTTGCTCGAACCGATGATGGCGGTTGAAGTAGAAACCCCTGAAGAATACACCGGTACCGTGATGGGCGACTTGTCATCACGTCGTGGTATTGTTCAAGGTATGGACGATATGGTCGGCGGCGGCAAAATCATCAAAGCCGAAGTACCGTTGTCTGAAATGTTCGGCTACTCAACCGATCTGCGTTCAGCAACTCAAGGGCGTGCAACCTACTCTATGGAATTCAAACATTACTCAGAAGCACCGCGTAATGTGGCTGAAGCCGTGGTTAGCGCACGCGCTAAGTAATAGATAAAATGGTCGAGCGGCGTGAGAACGCAACGCTCGACACAATTTAATAACTTAATTGATTGATATTAAAGGAAATTAAAATGGCAAAAGGCAAGTTTGAACGTACCAAACCGCACGTGAACGTAGGTACGATTGGTCACGTGGATCACGGAAAAACGACATTGACCGCGGCGATCACCACGGTATTGACCAAGAAGTTCGGTGGCGAAGCCAAAGGCTACGCGGATATTGACGCGGCACCAGAAGAAAAAGCCCGTGGTATTACCATCAACACCGCACACGTTGAATACGAAACCGCAGGTCGCCACTACGCCCACGTAGACTGCCCAGGTCACGCCGACTATGTGAAAAACATGATTACCGGCGCGGCGCAAATGGACGGCGCGATTCTCGTGTGCTCGGCCGCTGACGGCCCAATGCCACAAACCCGCGAACACATCCTGTTGGCGCGCCAAGTCGGCGTACCCTACATCATCGTTTACCTGAACAAATGCGACATGGTTGACGACGAAGAACTGTTGGAATTGGTTGAAATGGAAGTGCGTGAATTGTTGTCTAAGTACGACTTCCCAGGTGACGACCTGCCAATCGTTAAAGGCTCTGCCAAGTTGGCACTCGAAGGCGACCAATCTGACATCGGCGAACCCTCCATCTTGGCTTTGGGTGAAGCGTTGGACAGCTACATCCCAACACCAGAACGTGCGGTTGACGGTACCTTCTTGATGCCAATCGAAGACGTATTCTCTATCTCAGGTCGTGGTACGGTCGTAACCGGTCGTATCGAACGCGGCATCGTCAAAGTCGGCGAAGAGATCGAAATCGTCGGTATCAAACCAACCCAAAAAACCACCTGTACCGGTGTTGAAATGTTCCGCAAATTGCTGGATCAAGGTCAAGCGGGTGACAACGTCGGCGTATTGTTGCGCGGTACCAAACGTGAAGACGTAGAGCGCGGTCAAGTATTGGCCAAACCTGGCTCAATCAACCCGCACACCAAATTCGACGCAGAAGTGTACGTATTGTCCAAAGAAGAAGGTGGTCGTCACACCCCATTCTTTAACAACTACCGTCCACAATTCTACTTCCGTACCACCGACGTGACCGGCGCCGTGACTTTGCCAGCAGACAAAGAAATGGTGATGCCAGGTGACAACGTGTCTATGTCCGTAGAATTGATCGCGCCAATCGCGATGGAAGAAGGCTTGCGCTTCGCGATTCGCGAAGGTGGCCGTACCGTCGGTGCTGGTGTTGTGGCTAAGATCACGGCGTAATTGTTGTATCAGCATGAGGCGGTGCGCCGCCTTATGCGACTTATTGTTCTTTATTTAATCGGTGAGCAATCACCTCGTTCTTTGGAAAGCAAAAAATGGCTAAGCAAAAAATTCGTATTCGTTTGAAAGCATTCGACTATCGTTTGATCGATCAATCAGCGGCTGAAATCGTGGAAACAGCAAAGCGCACCGGCGCGATCGTTAAAGGTCCGGTTCCATTGCCAACGCGCATTCAGCGTTTTGATATTTTGCGCTCACCGCACGTGAATAAAACCTCACGCGATCAATTCGAAATTCGCACGCATCAACGTTTGATGGACATCGTTGATCCAACCGAAAAAACAGTGGATGCTTTGATGAAGCTGGACTTGCCTGCCGGCGTGGACGTTGAAATCAAGGTTTAATTGGTTTAACCAACCCATTCCAATCAATTGATTCAGACGCACACGTTTGAGCTGTTAAAAACGCACCTTCGGGTGCGTTTTTTGCATTTGGGCTTGAGGTCATCTGGATGTTTTGGAGGTTGCGGTTTGATTGCAGCCGGTGGTTGGAAATCCGCCAATTCCATGGTAAGCGCGCTATTTTAGCCGTTGACTTTTGGGTTCGCGGCGTTGAATGACGCGCTTGTCAATGATGGTGTTGCTAATGCGGGTTGTCGCTTTTCATTAACGTCGCGGCTCACGGTCTGCCGAAGGTTGATGACGTACGCGTGACAGAAGGCGAGCGGGTTTTTTGTCCATCTCGGGCGCTGGAGCCATGGTGGTGTCTACAGGTTCTTCAGCCAAGGTAGCGCTCTGCATTGGTTGATTGGTACAGGTTCGTCCTGTGGATTCAATCGCGCGTTGATTGTCCGGATTTTGACACAGCAATGCGACGGCAACATCGTTCATGCCCATGGCGCGAAACTCGCGTGCATCGAGGCGGCGAACGCAGTTTTGATCGGTCCAAGTGCTGCCACCATTGAATCCGAAGCCTGAGAATGATGCGCCCACACTGGTGGAGCCCATGCAGGTGTCCGTCATGGTGGTGACCAGTGGTGGTGCGTACAGCGCGGGAACGCTTTTCATGGTGTAGCTGCCTTTGTACTCCACGGTTTCTTTGTGCGCGCTGTTGGCTGGGGCACTCGGGAAGTTGATGATGTTGGTGTTGGTGCCATTGGCATTGCCGGTGGCCGTTGAATTGGCGTTGGAGTCCGATGTGGCGGTGGTCGTGCTGGTTTGTGCGTACGTCCATGGTGCAGAGGTCAGCAGACTGGTCAGTACGATGATTTTTAACAGGTTTTTCATGGTGACGCTCCTAAAAAGGGGATACTGGGCTGTTACGCCGTTCTCCCCTATCTAACTCGTGTTAAGTACACGATCTTTTAAGTGAATCGACGTGGATTATGGGAATACCCACAACAACGTGTTCATATTGCCGGCCGCGCCCGCGCCTGTGGTTGAGCCGGAGGTGCCAACTGCTCCTGCTGCACCAAAGCCCAAGCCAGCTGAGACGCCAGTGTTCTGAGATGTTGAAGTGGTTGTCGATTGTGTGACGATGCTGGAGGGTGTCACGACGGCGCCTGACATTGCGTTACCGGCGCTGGCATTGGTGGTGGTTGCGCCGTGAATGCCTGTGCCGATAGTGAATGCACCTGCGGTACCGTTTGACACAGAGGCCGAGCTGGAACCGGCGCTACCGTTACCAAGGGTGATGGAGCCGGCATGAGCCACTGCGGTGCAGAGAATGGCGGCGGTAATGAGGGTGATTTTAGTGCGTAACATAATGAATCTCCTATGAGGCAAGTGAGAGGGAGGGCGCTGGATCTATGGTTGCCTCTGTCATGGATGAAGCGCTTTGCTCGGCAGGGTTTTGGGGACGGTGCTGAGCCAACACAGGGCGGTTTTTTGATGCTTAAACCGTCTGTGTTGTTGCGTTCAGATTACGCGTGCAGGCCAGTGTTTTCAAGGATTTCGAAGGAGTACAACACTTGGTGCACGAGGCTCCAACCGATAGGTATTGCGCAGGGAGGAGGGTGTGCGGTGTCATGCGGGCTGAGTGTTTGCGGGGTTGCGTATTTGTACGCAAATGCAAGCATAAAAAGGTTGTGTTGGGGAAATGTGTCTGCTGGTGTTGCGTTTCGGGCGATTGGTCGGTAATACCCCCTAAAAAAGCCAGCACCTAAAAGTAGAACCCTTTAAACTAACC